>SIAD01000014.1 GCA_009691915.1 Phycisphaerales bacterium | reverse complement strand
CGTCGCCACGCGGGCGCTCGAGGAAATCCTTGAGGAGTTCGCACGCCGCCAGGGCATCGCGGAGCTTCTTCTTCTGAGCGTGCGTCCTCCCACTGCGATCAAGCGCGCCTTCGGCGGCAAAACTCGTCAGTCGTTCGTCCTGCAGGTGGCAGGGAAGCCCGAACCGCGCCTCGCACTCCCTGGAAAAATCCCGCGAGAGCCTCGCGCGCGTTCCCTCCGTCCCGTCCATGTTGATGGGGAGCCCGATCACGAGTTCGTCGGGTCCGTACTCGCGCACTACCCGGTCGAGTCGGCTCAAGAGCGTCTCGCGGCTGGCGGCCTCGATCACTTCGATCGGACTCGGGAGCCGCAGGATGTCATCGCCGCAAGCGACTCCCGTACGGCGATCACCTAGGTCGATGGCGAGATACCGCATGGTCTCTCCTTGGCTACCGAAGTTCCGGAGGCATCCGTGCCGCAAGCTCCTTGACGCGCTCAGCGTCCTCCGCGCGACAAACGAGCGTCGCGTCGCGCGTGTGGACGATGATGAGACCCTCGACTCCGACGGCCGCGATCATGTGGCTCGGGTCGTCGCTGACAATCACATTGTTCCGTGAGTCGAGCCCGAGCGTGCGGGCATTGCACCGGTTCCCATGGGCGTCTGCGTCGAGCGCGCCCGAATAACTCGGCCAACTGCCGACATCCTTCCACGACACGGCCATCGGCACAACGCACACCGATAGGCGCGGGTCGCGGGAAGCCGGCTCCATTAGGCCGTAATCGACGCTGATCTTGGCAAGCGATGGATAGACCTCGCTGACGACCCTGGCGGAGTCCGTCTTGAGCGCCGCTGCCCCGATGAGCCGAAGCCCCGCACCGTTTTCCGGCTTGAACCAGTCGATGGCCGCGAGTGCGGTCGCCGCGCTGAACACGAACATCCCACTGTTCCACCCGAATGCGCCGCTCCTGAGAAACTCCGCGGCGCGCGACGCATCGGGTTTCTCGACGAACCGTTTCGCCCGGCACGCCGGTGCAAACCCCGAGATCGCCTCCCCCGACTCGACATACCCGTAGGCCGTCGCGGCGAATGTTGGCGTGATCGCAAAGGTCACGATGCGTGTCGGGTCCGCTTCGACGAGGCGAAACCCCAGATCGACCTGCCTCGCAAACTCATCCTCAGGCTCAATGAGATGGTCGCTCGTCACGACGATGAAGACCGCGTGCGGGTCGCGCGCCAGGAGCACCGCCGCGGCAAATCCCACGGCGTTGAGCGTGTCGCGTCCCTCAGGCTCGCCGAGAAAGTTGCTCGCTGTCAAGCCCACAACCGCCTCGAGCACTTCCTTCTCATACTTCCGTGAAGCGCAGACCAGCCGATGATCCAGCGCGACCACTCCATCAAGCCGCGCCGCGGCTTTCTGAAGGAGCGACTGTCCCCCGAGGAACGGGATCAGTTGCTTGGGCCGATCGGCACGGCTCATTGGCCAGAGACGAGTTCCCGACCCGCCGGCCATCACAACCGCATATCGGTGGCCCGCCGATGTCGAAGTCATCGCGGCGCACCCTTGGCGGCGAGCGCGGCTGCCACCAGTTGGTCGGCAGAAGCCGCGTCAGGATCCCGTTCGATCGCGCGGTCAATGAGCGCACGGGCATCCATTCGACTCTCGCCCAGCTGCACGAGCACGCTCACGGCGTCCATGACGGTCGCCATAGTGGTCGGTGGCGTCGAGGCCTCTGCGGTCGCAGCCTTCGCGGCGTTCGCGGCCGTCTTCGTGCCCTTCGTCGCCATCGCGGCCACCGGACCGCTGACCACCGCAAAGGCATCCATCTTGTCGCGCAGTTCGAGCACCATCGTCTCCGCCGTCTTGCGGCCGATCTCGGGAAGGCTCGTCAGGAGCGCGAGGTCCTTCATGAGGATCGCTTCCGCGATGCGCCCGAATGGAATCGTCAGCGCGCGCAACGCCCGGCGCACACCGATCCCCTTCACGGAAGTGATGAGCTCGAAGAACTTGCGGTCCTTGGCACTCTGAAATCCGATGAGCCTGGGCCAGAAACTCGACCCCTGTCCCTGCGACTCTAGGTAGTGGAGCGTGTGGAAGACGACCAGCTCGCCCCTGCGCCCAAGCAGCACCGCGACATCCGCGCTGGGTACCGCCACCTCGTAGGCGAGTTCGCCTGAAGCGACCGTCGCGCGCGAGCCGTCGATCGCCTCCAGCGTCCCTTCGATGCGCGTGATCATTCGCTCGTCAGCGTATCCGCCGGGACATGAAGCGCATCAGCCATCGACTGGCGGATGGCCTCGGTCCAGCGTGCTTCGTCCCCCGCAGCGGGCGGCGCGACGACCGACACGAGGCGCATCCGCACGCGACTGGGCCGCACAAGGCTCACGAACGGGTTGCCGCAGGGGGGGATGCCGTCAAGGACGAACACTGCGACGGGCGAGGCCGTCCTTCTCGCCAGACCAGCGAGCCCCGGCCGAAACACCTGCACTCTCCCCGGCGGCCGCGCGATCTGCCCCTCGGGAAAGATCCCCAACACTTCGCCAGCGCTCAGCGCGCGCAGCGACTCGCGCAGCGCGCTCGTCCCGCCCGCGGGATCGACCGGGATCACCCGGAGCGCGCGCCAGAGCCGCCTGGCCACCCACGCCATCTGCCCCCGTTCCATCATCCAGCGGATGGGCCGTGGAAACCACGCCTGCACAATGACAGGATCGATCCCAGAGACATGGTTGGCGACGACGATCAGTCCGCCCTGCATCGGGATGGCCTGCCCGGCCCGTTCCGGCGCCGCCATCTCCACCCGCGCACGGTGCCATGTGCGAAGGAAGATCCGGGCCAGTGGCCTCAGGATCCGCAACACCATCGGAAACTTCGTCCGACCGCTATAGTTGGGGAGATTTGGACTGAGCATGCCGCGAAGAGACGACATCCACACGATACTCATCATCGGCTCGGGCCCCATCGTCATCGGACAGGGATGCGAGTTCGACTACTCCGGGACACAGGCGTGCAAGGCGCTGCGCGAAGAGGGCTACCGCGTCGTTCTCGTCAACTCCAACCCCGCAACGATCATGACCGATCCGGCCTTCAGCGACCGGACTTACATAGAGCCGATCACACCGGCGGCCATCGAGCGCATCCTCGCGAAGGAGCAGGGGCTGGGGAATCCAGTCGATGCCCTGCTCCCGACTCTTGGTGGCCAGACCGCGCTCAACTGCGCGTGCGCGCTTCACGACAGCGGCGCGCTGGAACGCTTCGGTGTCCGAATGATCGGGGCGAGCCGCGAGGCGATCCGAAGGGCCGAAGACCGTGAAGCTTTCCGCGAACTCGTGGCGCGTCTTGGCCTCGCGCAGCCGCACGCGCGCACCGTCACGACCCTCGACGACGCGCATGCGTTCCTAGGGGAGATCGGCCTTCCCGCGATCATCCGTCCGGCGTTCACGCTGGGTGGCAGCGGGGGAGGCATCGCCTACAACCTCGAGGAGTTCGAGGACATCGTGCGCCGGGGGCTGGCGGCGAGCATGATCGGTCAGGTGCTCATCGACCAGAGCGCGCTTGGCTGGAAGGAGTACGAGCTTGAAGTCGTCCGCGACCGCAAGGACAACTGCATCGTCGTGTGCGGCATCGAGAACATCGACGCGATGGGTGTGCACACCGGCGATTCGATCACCGTCGCGCCGATCCAGACGCTCACCGACCGCGAATACCAGCGGATGCGCGATGCGGCCTTCGCCATCATGCGCGCCGTCGGCGTGGAAACCGGCGGCTCGAATGTCCAGTTTGCGATCAACCCGGTGAGCGGCCAGATGGTCGTTGTCGAGATGAACCCGCGCGTCTCGCGCTCGTCGGCGCTGGCCTCGAAGGCGACCGGTTTCCCAATCGCCAAGATCGCGGCGAAACTCGCGGTCGGCTACTCGCTCGATGAGCTGCGCAACGACATCACTGGGTCGACGAGCGCGTGCTTCGAACCGTCAATCGACTATGTCGTTGTGAAGATGCCGCGCTGGACCTTCGAGAAGTTCCCCGAGGCGGACGAAACGCTGACTACTCAGATGAAGTCGGTCGGCGAAGCGATGTCGATCGGACGCACCTTCAAGGAAGCGCTGCAGAAGGCGATCCGCTCGATGGAAGTCAAGCGGTTCGGTCTCGGGCTCGACGCCAACGACAAGTGGCTCGCGGGTCGGCGCGCATCCAGTCAGGAACTCGCCGACGGCTCGAAGGCCGTCTGGCCGATCCCCGACGAACTGCTCCGTCGCAAACTCGCGGTGCCTAGCCAGGGTCGCCTGTACTTCGTCCGCTACGCCATCAAGATGGGATGGCCACTTGAAGACATCGCGTCGTCGACCGGCTACGACCGCTGGTTCCTCGACCAGATCGCGCAGCTGTGCGAGTTCGAGGAGGAACTGTGCGCCTCAGGCAGCCTCGAGGCACTGAGCCCCACATCCCTGCGCCGCGCGAAGCAGCTCGGATATTCCGACGCACAACTCGCCTTTCTGTATCTCGGCGGCATCACGACGACGAACATTCTCGCCGTGCGAGCGCACCGCAAGCGCCTCGGCATTGAACCGGTCTACAAACTCGTCGATACCTGCGCGGCGGAGTTCGAGGCCATCACACCGTACTACTACTCAACCTACGAGTCGCCCGTGACCATCGCGGGCCGTGAGCACTTCGACGACGAGATTCGTGTCAGCGCACGGCCGAAAATCATCATCCTCGGCGGCGGCCCCAATCGGATCGGGCAGGGGATCGAGTTTGACTACTGCTGTTGCCAGGCGGCGTTCGCCTGCAGCGAGATGGGATTTGAGAGTGTGATGATCAACTCCAATCCCGAGACGGTATCGACCGACTACGACACCAGCGACCTCCTTTTCTTCGAGCCGCTCACTCTGGAGGATGTCCTCAATGTGATCGAACGACTCAACGGCGGCGGCACCGAGGTTGCCGGTCGCACCGGTAGTGTCGCGGGTGTCATCGTGCAGTTCGGTGGACAAACACCGCTCAATCTCGCCCACGGACTGCACGCCGCCGGAGTCCCGCTCATTGGCACGGGCATCGACTCCATCGACCTCGCCGAAGACCGCGACCGCTTCAAGGCGATGCTCGACGAGATACCCCTGGCGCAACCCGCCAGCGGGATCGCGCGCAGCCCCGGCGACGCAATCGAGATCGCCACCCGCATCGGCTATCCGGTTCTCGTGCGTCCCTCGTATGTGCTCGGCGGCCGCGGCATGGAAACCTGCTTCGACGAAACGAGCCTGCGGCGGTACATGGCCGACGCGGTTGATGTAAGCGAACTCGCTAACCGACCAATCCTCATCGATCGATTCCTCTCAGACGCGATCGAGGTCGATGTCGATGTTGTCGCCGACTTTCTCCCCGACGAGGCGAGCCGCTCGCACCAGATCACAGTCGCCGCGGGCACTCCGCGTGCGATCATCTGCGGTGTGATGGAGCACATCGAGGAGGCGGGGATCCACTCCGGCGACTCCACCTGCACGATTCCACCATATTCCCTCCCCGATTCGATGGTCGCGCGGATTCGAGCCGCCGCCATCGCCTTGGCCACGCGCCTCAGGGTGCGCGGCCTCATGAATGTTCAGATGGCGTGCAAGGACGATGTCCTCTACATCCTCGAAGTGAATCCGCGCGCCTCACGCACGGCGCCGTTTGTATCGAAGGCAAAGGGCGTCTCGTGGGCGCGCATCGCTGCGCAGCTGATGATGGGCGCCTCGCTTGACCAGCTCGGGACGAAGGAGCTCAAAGACGCGGGCTTCTACTCGGTGAAGGAGTCGGTGTTCCCGTTCGCCAAGTTCCCCGGCGTCGATGTGATTCTGGGCCCGGAGATGCGCTCGACCGGAGAAGTGATGGGCGCGGATCGTTCGCTCGCCGTCGCCTTCGCCAAAGCACAGATGGCGGCGGGAGTGACGCTCCCCATCGTCGGCAAGGTGTTCCTCAGTGTGCGCGAGAGCGACAAGAAGGCATCGATTGACATCGCCCGCAGCCTCCTCGCTGCAGGGTTCTCGCTGGTGTGCAGCCGCGGGACGCACGACTACCTCGCCGCCAACGGCATCGCGACGCAGATGATCGCCAAGATCGCCGAGGGACAACGACCCAATGTCGTCGATCTCGTGCGCTCAGGCGAAATCTCTCTCATCATCAACACGCCGACGCGCAAGGGTGGACAGACCGACGAGGGCCGCATTCGCGCATCCGCCGTGCGATCAGGGACACCGATCATGACGACGGTCGCGGGAGCGCGCGCCGCTGTGCAGGCGATCACCGCACTGCAGGATGGAGTCTGGGATGTCGCGGCGATTCAGGATTACTTCCCGCATCTTGCGAGAGGCCCACTCGTCGCGCGCACCGCCGAGCTCGCCGCGAGTTAGAGTCCGACACGACCCGATAGACTCGGAAACCCCATGCTGACTGCCCAGCTTGTCGTCAATGTGATCGTCATCGTGGTGATGGTCCATGTGCTTCTGGGCGGCTGCGCGTACGGCGTCATGCTGGAACGAAAACTGAGCGCGTGGATGCAGGACCGGATCGGTCCCAATCGCGTCGGCCCGCGCGGACTCCTGCAGCCGATCGCCGACGGAATCAAGTTTCTCTTGAAGGAAGAGCACACTCCCTCGGGCGCCGACTCGATGCTCTTCACGCTCGCGCCGGGCCTCTCGATCATCCCCGCGATGGCGGCATTCGTCATCATTCCGTGGGGCGGCACGCTCGACCTCTCGACGCTGCCGACGGCGGTGGTCTCGTTTCTCACAAACATCGGGATCACCATGGGGTCCGAAGTGCGCATCGCCGGAGCAGATCTCAATGTCGGGATCATCTACCTGATCGCCGTCGCCAGCCTCGGCGTGTACGGCGTCGCCCTGGGTGGCTGGGCCAGCAACAGCAAGTTCTCGTTCCTCGGCGGACTGCGCGCGAGCGCGCAGATGATTTCCTACGAGATTCCCATGGGACTTGCGGTCCTGTGCGTCATCCTCGCCGCCGGGAGTCTTGATCCCTATCAGATCATCGCATCGCAGCAGGCGATGGGCTGGAACCTTGTGCAGCAGCCGCTAGTCGCAATCGTCTTCTACGCCTGCATCCTCGCGGAGGCCAACCGTGCCCCGTTTGATCTTGCGGAAGCAGAGAGCGAACTCGTCGGCGGCTTCCATACCGAATACTCCTCGATGCGCTTCGCGATGTTCTTCCTTGCCGAGTACTTCCATGTGATCACCGGCTCGGCGTTCTTCTCGCTCCTGTTCCTTGGCGGCTGGAGCATCAACCCGCTGGGCGGACTCTTCCCCGGATGGGATCTTCCCGCCGCAGGATCGATCGCGCTGGTCCTTCTGCAGGTCGCGGTCATGCTCGGGAAGACTGCGTTCATGCTCGCCTTCGCCATGGCCGTGCGCTGGACGATCCCGCGATTCCGCTTCGACCAGCTGATGAGTCTCGCGTGGGAGGGGATGATCCCCGCCACGCTCCTCTTCCTGACGGCCACGGCCACGATGACCTTCCTCGGACTTCCGCAGTACCTGTGGCTCTCGTCACTCGGATGCCTCGGGATCGTCTGGATCGTCCGACCGCTCATTCGCCAGCGGCGCAATCCGAACCACCGTCTCCAACTCCTCGGCAGCCGGTTTTCGCCGACAGATGACGAGATCGTCGCCTCCGCCTCGAAGCATCCGGTGGCGCGAAGCGACGGAGCAATCCAGGATCCGCGACAGGGTCCGGTCTCGATCCACTAACCGTGCGACTCACGCCGCTCGAAGTTCTGCGCGCGCTGATCGCTCTGGCGCGCCTCTGTGTCATCACGAAGTTTCGACTCCGCGGGCGCTACTGGACTTGGCGTCGAGCGACCGCGTTTGGCTCGGGGGAGGGGTCGATCCCACTATTGCAGCGCCTTCACTCGGTTCTTGAGTTCGGCGCTTGGGCCGCGAAGATGCGGCGGATTTCCCGCTGAGGGAGCAGTCGTTCGTAGACTGAGCCCGTGTCCAAAGTGAAGACAAGTTTCGTCTGCCGCGACTGCGGCGCGATCGCCCCGCGCTGGTCGGGGCGCTGCCTCGAGTGCGGTGTGTGGGACACGATGGAGACCTTCGCGGGGTCTGACGAGGGTGATGGTCCGGCGCACTGCGCCACGGACGCCGCAGGATCCTCGGCCCTTCCGCTCTCTGAAGTCCCCGCGCTGGAAGTTCCACGCATCGCCACTGGCATCGGCGAATTCGATCGGACACTCGGGGGCGGGATCGTTCCTGGCAGCGCGATCCTCATCGGCGGCGATCCCGGAATCGGAAAGTCGACACTCCTCCTGCAGGCGTTCTCTGCGCTCGCCGCGCGCGGCCAGCGCGTGCTCTATGCCTCGAGCGAGGAGAGCGCGCAGCAGGTAAAGCTCCGCGCCCAGCGCATCTGCCCCGGTGAATCCCAGCCGCACGACACGCTCTATCTTCTGGCGGAGACCTCCGTCGCCCGGATCACCAACGAGGCGCGCCGTGTGCGAGCGTCGTTCCTGGCCATCGACTCGATCCAACTGGTTCAGCGCCACGACGCGGATGCGCTGCCCGGGTCGATGACCCAGCTTCGTCGGTGCTGCCTGGAACTCGTTCAGTTCGCCAAGTCGACGGGTACGGCGGTTCTCATCATCGGCCATGTCACCAAGGAAGGGGATCTCGCGGGTCCGAAGCTCCTTGAGCACCTGGTCGATGTCGTCCTCTCCTTCGAGGGCGATCGCCACCATGCCTTCCGCCTCGTCCGTGCGACGAAGAACCGCTACGGTTCGACGCACGAAATCGGTCTCTTCGAGATGACCGGCGATGGGCTCGCGGAAGTCGACGAGAGCGCGCTCGCCGCCGCCAACGCCGCCGACCCTCGGCCTGGGAGCGCGATCGTCCCGGTCATGGCAGGGAGCCGCGTGCTCCTGGCGGAGATCCAGGCACTCGTCGCCGCAGGATTTCTCGGCAACGCAAAACGCAAGGCGAGCGGGACGGACACGGGCCGCCTCTCCATGATGATCGCCGTCCTCGAGAAGCACGCCGGTCTTCGATTGGCCGATCAAGACATCTACACCGCGGTTGCAGGTGGGATGCGCGTCGTCGAACCCGCAGCAGACCTCGGGGTGTGTCTCGCGATCGCGGGGGCGCACCTTGGCCGTGCACTCGCGCCGGGCACTGCGGTCCTTGGCGAAGTCGGCCTCTCCGGGGAGCTCAGACCCATGCGAAACCTCGACCAGCGCATCGCCGAGGCAATCCGTCGCGGATGCAACACGATCGTCTGCCCCTCTGGCCAGCCCCTCGCCCGACTGCCGGGAAGTGCCACGATCATCCCCGTGCGCGGCATCGCGCAGGCAATTGAACTACTATCGCCGATCCGGAAAGCACACTGATATTGGCCGACTTTCTGACTATTGAAGGACTCAGCCTGGCGGATCTTGAAGGGCTATTGGAAGCCACGCGCGACAACATTCCACTAGCCGAGGGACGGGCACCAACCCGCGCGACCCTTGCAGGTCTGGTCGTCGCCAACCTTTTCTTCGAGGACTCGACAAGAACCAGATGCTCCTTCGAGACGGCGGTCCATCGGCTCGGAGGCAGCGTTTTCAACCTGACCCCCGCGGGCTCCAGTCTCAGCAAAGGCGAATCCCTTCTCGATACCGCTCAGAACATCGAGTGCATGGGTGTCGCGGCAATCGTCGTGCGTACGGCGGTTTCCGGAGGAGCGAAGATGGTGGCAGACGGAGTGCGATGCCCCGTCATCAATGCCGGGGATGGCCGCCATGAGCACCCGACGCAGGCACTTCTGGATGTTGCCACGCTCCTGGAGGAGTTCGGCTCGGTTGAGGGCCGCACCATCGCAATCGTCGGTGACATCACCAACAGTCGCGTTGCGAGGTCGACGACCCACGCGCTCACGACACTTGGGGCAAGGGTTCGACTGGTCGGCCCCCCGACGCTTGTGTCGCCGGCCTTCGAGCGAATTACGAAAGGCCCGGGGACAGTTCAGACGATGACCAATCTGGATGCTGCGCTCGAAGGCATCGATGCTGTCATCATGTTGCGTGTGCAGTTAGAACGGGCCGCAGGAGGTGGCGTGTCAAGTGATTATCGGAGCATGTACGGTCTCACACAGGAACGAGCCGCCCGTATGCCGTCCCATGCGCTCATCATGCATCCAGGGCCATTGAATCGGGGTACCGAGATTGATGACCGGGTCGCGGATGACCCGATTCACAGTCGAATCCTCAGACAAGTAACCATCGGGGTGGCGGCGCGAATGGCGGTTCTGGAGAACCTTCTCGCTCCAAGTGGCGTTCTAAAGAAAGTTTCCGCGTAGGCCAGTTCATTCAGATGTATCAGAACAGCCCCCAGAATCACCTTAGTCGTGTGCGCCGCACTGCGTCACACTTGTGCGTGATCGCTCTGTGCGCGGTTGGCCCTGCCGCCTGCGAGATGGACTCCTATATCGATCCCAGTCGCACCGGGTACTTCGAGCACACACCAACCACGATGCCGGTTCTCGCGCGGATCGATGTGATCGAGCCGCCGGAGGAGCCGTTGGGGGTGACGGGGCCGCCCGAGTTGCAGGATCTGATTGCCAACACGCTCAAGTACAGGCTCGCGCCGGGCGATCAGGTCAATGTCGACATCTACGAACTCATCACCCAAGGCCGGACCGAACAGATGCGCCGCACAGTCGATCCGGGAGGGTTCATTCGCCTTCCGACCATCAACGAGGTGCGCGCCGGTGGCTTGACCCTTGAAGAACTGCGTCTCGCCATCAAGACCATGCTCGAACCGATCCTGAAGAACCCGGTCGTCTCCATCGACATCGAGCAGGGACGCAGTTTCGAGTTCACGATTAATGGAGCGATCCAGAACCCTGGCGTCTACGCGCTCGACAAACCGAATTTCCGCTTGACCCAGGCTCTCGCGCTGGCCAACGGCGCGGAGGCCGTCACCGAGCGGGTGCTCGTCGTGCGCTCTATGTTGACCGAGCGCGATGTCGATGATGCGGCCAAACCGACGCCCCCTGATGGCGCGACCTCCACGACGGGCGGAGGATCCCACGGCACGCCTCGACCGGCGCCGATCAAGACCGACTCGACCCCCGTGGACATCGAGGCGCTCATCAACCAGTTGGGGAACGCTGGCACGGTGCCGCCGGTCCCCGCCCCAACGCCAGCCCCCGCGCCGACTCCGGAGCCAGTGCCGCCCACTGGATCCTCGGAACCGCGCCAACCCGCCCCCGGTGCCGTCAGTAGCTATCAGGCTGCTCCGGTGATCGATATCGACTCGCTTGAACCGATCCAGGTCAATGACCAGCCTGTCATCGATGCCGCAACGATGACGCGCCGTTCACCGTCCAATCAACTTGCCAACGACGGCGACTCGTTCGTCTTCGATGTCAACAGTCAGCAATGGGTGCGTTTGAAAGGCGGAAGGTCGGCGCCAATGCCACCGACGATCTCGGATCCCGAGGCGATCTCGGTGCCAGGATCCGCGCTCACCGGAGCGGCGGCGCAGGCGAACGCAGGAGGGTCACGGAAGAAGGCTGATCCACGGGCGATCTTCAACACGCGCATCATCGAGATCGAGTACGACCGCCTCATCAAGGGGGACCAGTCACAGAATGTGATCGTCAGACCGGGCGATGAGATCTATGTGCAGTTCCCACCGCTTGGGGTGGTCTATATCGACGGCGAGATTCAGCGACCAGGGGTCTTCCAACTTCCGTCGGTCGGTCGCCTCACAATCAGTCGGCTGGTCGCGTCCGCCGGCGGGCTGACGGCTATCGCGATTCCAGAGCGAGTGGATCTCGTGCGCACCCTTCGCGGCGGACGCCAAGCCGCAATTCGTGTCAACCTCGCGGCGATCCGAAACATGAGCGAACCGGACATCATCCTCAAGAAGGATGATCATGTGATCATCGGCACAAACTTCTGGGCCACTCCGCTGGCCGTCATCCGGAACGGGTTCCGGATGACCTACGGCTTCGGATTCCTGCTCGACCGGAACTGGGGCAACGATGTCTTTGGTCCGCCGCCACAGCAGGAAACCGTCAATTTCTGATTGGTGAAGTGATCCTCCCGAGCGACCCAACCGAGAGTCATATCCGACCGAGCGCAGAGCGCACGGTCGTAGCGTCACCTCTGCTCGTTATGGGGGTGGGTATCGGGCTCCTCGCGTTGTTTGGGTTTCTGTTCTCCGACTTCGTTCGGCAGCAGTGGCGCTTTGCCATCGGTATGCCAAGCGACTGGGGGCACACTCTAGTCATCCCAGGTGTCTCCGGATACTTCATCTGGCTGCACCGCGACGAGCTCCGCCGAGTTCAGCCGTTCACACCCTGCTGGTGGGGAATGGTTCCGGTGATCCTCGGCATGGGCTGGTATGTGCTGTGTGTGTTCGGGCCCAAGCCGCTCTTTCACCACAATGTGATGTCGGCGGGAGTCCTGCTCTCAATCCTTGGCACCGCCTGGCTGCTGCTTGGAACCGCGGCGTTTCGCTGGCTATGGTTTCCGATCGGATACTGGTGGGTGTTCGGCCAGACAGTCTCCGAAGTCCTCATGAATCGCCTCACTTTTCTGATGCAGGACATGTCGGCGGTCGGTGCCCAGTTCCTGCTCACGGTGATCGGAATCGATATCGACCGCAGTGGCAACACATTGACGGTCTGGTCTGACGGGATCGCTCATCCGCTCAATGTCGCCGAGGCATGTTCTGGAATGCGCATGCTGGTGGCGTTCATTGCGCTCGGTGTGTTCCTCGCCTACACCAACCTTACTTCGTTCTGGCAGCGCAGCGCACTCGTGATTGCGGGGATCCCGGTGGCACTTGGAGTCAATGTGCTTCGTATCGGAACGACGGGGGTTTTCGCCATGTTTGACCAGAACTTCGCCGACGGCGAGTTCCACGAGTTCATCGGTTTCGTGTGGCTTCTGCCCGCCCTCTTCATGTACCTGGGAGTGCTCTTTGTGATTCGTAATTTCTTCGTGGAATCTACGGGCAGGAAGGGGATACCGAGTGCAGTTTGACCGATCGGTACGGGTCGCACTGGCCCTTCTCGTTGCACTCCTCCTCGTCTCTGCGGCGGGTTTCCGAAGCGGCATCGCGGCCCTCAATCTGCATCTGCGCAAGGAGGCGGTCCAGTTGCGCGAACCGCTCGAGTCGATCCCGACTTCCCTGGGTCGATGGAAGCGCATCGGAGCGGATGGACGGTTCGGTACCGCGATGGTCGAAAGCCTCGGGACCAACCAGTACCTCGACCGGACCTACGCCTACGAGGGGAACCAGAACAGCGGGATGCTCCACCTCCACATCGCGTACTACACCGGAGTGGTAGACGCTGTCCCGCATGTACCCGAGAGGTGCTGGGGAGCCGCAGGGATGGCGATGGTCACACAGCCGCAGGAGGTGACGATTGATTTTGATCGGTCTTCGTGGGACATGACCAGCGGTCCACTCGCCCCCGGAGGAACCCAACGGTACCCCCTTGCTACGGTGATAGACCCGGTGACGAGGCGAGCGGCGACAGTATCGATGCCTCTGGGGTCCACCGAGGCATCGGTGACAGTGTTTCAGGATCCGCAGGCGCCGGAACGGATCACCGTGGGCGGGTACTTCTTCGTAGCCAATGGTCGGCTCGCCTCGACCCCCTATGTTGTGCGGACCTACGCGTTCGATCTCTCCAGCCGCTACGCCTACTACTGCAAAGTACAATTCTCGCTCTCGATGCCGCGCAGCGGCAACGAGGTGGAGGTGTGGACCCAGCGGTCAGCGGACCTCCTGCGGCACCTCTACCCGCATCTCATGCGTTGCCTCCCCGATTGGCCGACCCTCGAATCACCTCTAACGAAGGAGTCCTGAAATGGCAAAGAAAGCCTTGAACAAGAAGCTCGTGATGCTGGTCGGAGGGTTCCTTCTCTTCGCAGCACTTGTGCTCGGTGGTGGCGCCTACTTCACGATCACCAGAGCCCCAGAGCGAAACCTCCGACTCGGCGATGAGGGTCTGAAGGCGGCCGCGGCCGCAGAGAAGGCTGGCGACGAGAATGCGGCGTACACCGCTTACCAAGAGGCACTGGGCCGGTTTGGCCGTGCCGTCAACAAGAAGCCGAACAACCTTGAATACAACCAGCGGATGGTGGACACGCTGGCGCTGATGACTCCCAAGACCTCGGGAGACGCGCAGGAACTCTATTCCAAGCGCGAACGACTCCTGCGAAAGCGGACCCAGGCCGCACCGCTCGATGGCAAGCAGTGGCTCATGTATCTCGATGCCTCCGAGAGTCGGGCGCAGCTCTTCGAGGACGCCGGCTTGTGGCGGGACATCGTCGATGTGTGCACGGAGGGGCTCGTGAAGCTCCCTCCCGACGAGCCCAATGTGCCTGCCGTCCAAGCGATGCAGATCCGCGCTCAGTTGGCGCAGGACGCGATACTCACCGTTGATGAACGCGCTGTCGCGGAACAGAGCGCGCGCGAGTATTTAGCGAAACACCCTGGCGCCATAGAGGTCTGGGCAGCGCTCCTGCGTTCGGTTCACTCCGATGCCACGCGGCTGGCATTCGCAAATCGCATCGCCGAGTCGCAGGGTCGCACCATGGCGTTTGACGCGGACATGGCCAAGGCGACAGCCCTATTCCCCAAGGACCCGTCGATTCAGGTGGTGTTGCTGGCGCGGCTGATCAGTCGAGCCTTCGCCAACGATCCGATGGTGACGAATGCGGCAATCGACGAGGTGCTTGCACCGCTGCTCTGGAAGGGAGGCGACCAGACCAGCACCGAGCCAGGGCTGATCGCGAACGCCGAACCAGCGGCGATGCTGGAACTGGCGCGGCTTGTCAGCGTCTCGACGAACAAGGGGTATGCCGGCCAGTTGGTCACGATCCTCGACGGGTACACCAAGGCCAACCCCAACGATCTCTTACACCTTGGCGCACTTGCCCAGACTCAGCGCGATGCCGGGCAGCGAACCGAGTCGCGTGCGACTCTGGAGCAACTGATTGCCGTCCCTCGACTCAAGGTGTCGATGCTGTCGGCGTTCCAGGACGACATTCGCGTGACTGCCGCGGAGAGGCTATTCGACACGGACTTCACCGATTGGGAAATCGCCCCCGATCCGTCTCAGAAAGCCACAGCGTTCGCGTCGATGAAGGCATCGCGGGCGCGGTTGGCTGAGCTCGCCGCCGGACGCGAGGGGGAGATTTCGCTCATTCGCGCCGATGCCAAGATCGCCTTCGCGGCTGGGGACTACCTCATCGCGGTGACCCGTCTGGAAGAGGTGTTTGCCAGGGCGGACAAGCCGACTGCAGAACTCTTCATTCTCTCGGCTATCTGCCTCATCGAGCGCGGGGAGCTCGGGGCTGCCCTCGTCAAGTTGGATCGAGGAATCAGCGACTTTCCGGCGGCTCCGCAGTTCTACCTGACGCGTGCACGGGTGCTCATGCAACTGGGTCGGCTGACTGAAGCCAGGCGCGCCCTAATCGCTGTGCTGGAGCGGTACCCCGGGTTGGAAGATGCCACCAAGCTAATGGCCGAACTCGACAAGGTCCCAGGCGAGGGGACGGTCAACATCGGGGACATGGTCGTCAAAATTCTCGGCGACGCCGAACTCGTGGCCCGCGAAGGAAAGGTCGAAGAGGCGACGAGGATGCTCGAGAACGCTCTGGTGACCTATCCCAAGGACGTGCGGATTCAGAGAACGATCATCCAATGGCTGCTGTTCGTAGGCTCGATGGACACAGCACGGCTGCGGCTTGCGGAGTTCATGGCGGACCATCCCGACGACACGGTCTTTAAGCAGCTTCAGGTGCTGGCTACGAAAGACTCGCCGCTCGAGCGCGCGGTCGCGTTCGTCGACCTGATCAACCTGTCCCCTCCGCAGCGCGCCGTCGAAGTGCTCGTCGCGACGATCAACCTGCGTGACAACCTCGCGCAGCGTCTGGCGATCGTCGCGCCTGCTCAGGCGGGTTTCATCAAGACCGAGTTGGCCAAGACGGAGGCTGCTGTGGCGGACGCCAAGGCCAAGGCCATCGAACTTGCGCCCGGCGACACATTTGTTCTCGACCGGTTGTTGACCGACGCACTCAAGGCGAAGGACGCATCAGCCGTGGATCAGGTGATCGCCCTAGCCGAGCAGTCGGCCGTCGACAGGACGCTGGTTCCGCTGCTCCGCGGGCGCGTCGCACTGGACCGCGAAGACTGGGCTAGCGCCATCAAACAGTTTGAGTTGGCGCAGTCGCAGCCGGGAGCCTCAGCCCCCGGATTCAGACTGCTTGGCGTCGCGAAGGAGCGGTCAGGTGACATCGCTGGAGCTCGTGAGGCATACCGCATCGCGCATGAGCGGCGCCCGAACGACCTCGCTTCGGTCCAGCTCTATGCAGGACTGCTCGCTCGAAGTGGAGACATGTCGGCGTCCCGTGATGTGCTTCGCACGGCGATGCTCGCGATGCCGGAGTCGCCAGAACTCCGCAATGTCTACCTGGAGATCGAAGGACAGTTCGGCAGCCGCGCCGACAGCATGGTCGAGCGCCGTCGGCTCTACGCGGTCCGCCCAAGCGATGTCGATAACGCGCGGCAACTCCTGCGCATCCTGGTCGAAGCTCAGGCAGCGCGAGAGTTCCTTATCAACAATGACGGGAGTGAGCGATTTTCAGCCGCCGACTGGGAGGCCTTGACTGGTGAGCGACGAGAACAGGAACTCGATGCGCTCACTCAAATCCACAAGATGGAGGCGCAGGCGATCTTCGACCAGTTGATGAAAATGGATGGCGACAAGCGCCCTTCGATTCGCGGGTACGGCGCGTCGATGCAGCGGGCGGGCCGCGGGCGTGAGGCGGAGGTAACCCTGCAGGCACTCGCCGAGAAGGCGCTGCCGGCAAGCGCGTGGCAGGCGTGGATCGATCTGGCCGAACTGCAGGCACAGGATGGCCGCCCAGTCGCAGCCGAGGCATCGTTTGTGAAGGCGATCGGGTTCGACACAACTGGGAAGGGGCTTGCAGCCCAGGCGACCGCCGCGTACTGGGTCGATCATCGACGCCCGTTGCTGGCGCGCCGAGTGCTCGAACCGGCATTCGCAGCGAACCCCTCTCTGGCCATTGCGCGCCAGCTCGCGGCAGTCCAACTGGATCTTCGCGACTTTGAGGCGGCGAAGAAGTCCATTGCCGAGGTCGAGCGACTCTCCCAAGGGCCCCCCACCTTCAGCGACCGGCTCCTCTCGGCGGACATCGCCAACGCCGAGATCGAGTCGACCTTCACTGTGATGTCGCCCGCGCAGACCAAAGTCGCGATTGCGGCCTTCGACACGGCGATCGACGCCGCGATCAAGGCGGATCAGAGCAGTCCGGTTCCGTTCATCGTGCGAGCGGGGGCACTGCAGCGGCGATTCCAACGGACCGGCGAAACGGAGATCCTGTCCGAGGCTCGGCGCGATATCGAACGAGCTTTCGAATTGCAAGCCAACTTCTGGCCCGCGACTCGCCTGCGCGCCTCCATCTGTATGGATGAGGGGGACATGCTGTCAGCGATCCAGGTCGTGCGCAGGTTCGTCGAGCAGAATCCGCGAAATGTCGACGCGCGTCGGGCGCTGGTCGGGTACTACATCTCCGCAGCCGACTTCAGTGGGGCAGTCGATGCCGTGAAGGCGATCATGGTGATCGAGCCGAACAACCCGGTGTGGATCGACGCCCTTGCAGAGGCCTACACGGCAGCGCAGCAGTTCAAGGAGGCTGGCGACGCGTACGAGAAACTGTTCGAAGTGTCCGGAGACCTGTCCATGCTCACTAAGTCGGTGCTCATGAGGATCAAGTCGGTTCCGCCGGACTTCACAGGAATCCTGAATTCCCTTCGCAACGCGAAGCAGGACACATCGACTATTCCCTTCCTCCAGATGGCCGGCGCGGCCGCGATCGCCGGGGCAGGCGAGAACGAAGTCCAGCGCAACCAGGGGATTATCCAGTTACGCGAGATGTACAAGACGGCGGCTACCAACGCGGTATTGGTCGATGCATGGACCGTTGCCGCCGGGTCGCTGTACTCCACCGACCGCTCGGCGGAGTTTGAGAAGTTTGTACTGCTGGCCGCATCGAACACGATGACCAGCACGCTCGCTCGAAACCTCGCGTCGCGCTTTGTGACCGGCGGGCCTGATGACATGGCGAAGGCGTTGGACTACGGGACCAAGTCTGTCGAGCTCGCCACGAACGATGATGACCGATTCTTCGCCCTCAGTGTTCTTGGTGGGATCCAGTATGCGGCCAAGGACTACACCAGCGCGATGGCAACATTCGAGCTGGCGCTCGCGATTCACCCCGAGGACGCGATGACCATCAACAATATCGCGTTCCTCGAAGCGCTTGACCCGTCGAAGACGGCGCACGCGGTGGAGCGCGCACGCATCGCACTGGCGCGAGACCCGGCCAATGTCGATCTCATGGACACGCTCGGGTTCGCCCTCCTCAAGTCTGGGGCGCTTCCGGAATCGATCAATCACCTCACGCGTGCTTCGCGGATGCGCCCATCGCCGGCGGTCTATGCCCATCTGGCCGCCGCGCAACTCAAGGCCGGGCGGCGCAACGAAGCGGAAGGGTCGGTCCGACGCGCGAAATTGCTTCGGCCGGATGCGGAGGCGCAACGGGACCTCGATGAGGTTGAACGAGCCATCGCCGAGTCGAATAGCGGAGGCTAGACAGGTCTCGAAAGACAACCATGCCCCCACCAACAGTAACACCAACATCTGGTCGCTCTGGTCCACCAGGACGAGCACCTGTGACCAAGAATATTGCCATCGATCCTGTCCGCATATTCCGCCAGCACTGGAAGCAGATTTGCGTCTGGGGCGGCGTGGGGCTCATCACTGCGGGGGTGTTCCAGGTCGGCTCGTTTCTGGTGTACCCGCTCTACAGCGGGCAGGTGGTGATGCGGCTGAGGAACCAACTTGGTGACGCGAAGGAGATCTTCGGCGAAGTCACTCCCCAGGAAGAGACAGTCGCTCGTCTGGCGCAGACTGAGGCGCAGCAGATGATCAGCCGTGACATCCTGATTCGTGCGGTGACCAACCGCGACATCCTCAAGACAGCGTGGCACGAGTATTTCCTCGATGCCGATGGTCAATTCATGGTGGATGAGGCGGTTGACGACCTCGAGGACGACATCAGCTCCGGCCACCGTCGTGGGACGAATTTCTTTCTCTTGTTCTGGTCGGCGCATGTTCCTGGCGATGTCCCCATCGTCCTCAACACCGTGGCCGACACCTACCTCGGTGAGCTGAAGTCGGAGAGCGACAAGAAGTTCAACGACACCAAGAGCGTGTTCGTAAAGAAGCAGGAGAATCTGGACCAGAGCATTTCTTCGCGGAAGGCCGAGATTTCGAAATACATAAGGGATGAGGGGATTCCGTCCTACGAAGAGAACTCCGCCCAGACGCAGCGCGGGCTGGAGGAGTTGCAACGGCGAATCGCCGCGACGACGATGGAACTGAGTCTCGTCAAGTCGCAGCGCGCTCAGATCGATGCGAAACTGCAGGGGAAGATCGAGCCGACCGAGGACGATCAGCGCAAGGCCGAGATGAATCAGACGGTGGTCCAGCTGACGCGGGACATCAACGACATGGCGATCTCCTTGGCCTCCAAGCGACAGCGGTTCGGCGATGGACATCCCGAGTTAATCTCGAGTGAACACCTGCTCGCCTCGGCGAGAGGCCAGAAGAAGACGGCGATGGAAGATATCGTCAAGCGGGAACTTCGCGGGGAGTACAAGCAGCTCAGCGATCAGGTCGTCGGGTACGACGATCTGTTGAAGAAGCAGGCATCCGATTACGCCGAGGAGGCCAAGCGAATCGAGGGGCTGGCGGCGAAGGTGGCCGAACTTGAAGCCAAGAAAGATCAACTGAAACGGCTTGAAGAGGAGCGGGGGGAAATCGCCAAGGCGATCAGCGACCTCGAACTGGCCCGATCCCGCATCGACGCGATTCCAGTCGAGAAGGCGCAGGCCGCGATCACGCCGCGCCAGATTGCGTTTCCAAATCCCAAGGTCGTCATTCCGGGAGTCTGGTTCCTGACGGTTGCTTTCGGGATCGGGCTCATCTTCCTGAAGGAGCTCATGGACCAGCGAGTGCGTTTCGCGAGCGACCTCATCCAGATGACCGGGGGGAAGCTACTGGGTGTGATTCCTGACCTTACCGACGACGAGTCCAGCCCCGAGAAGGTCGACTTCGTGGTGCGAGATGCGCCGAGGTCGGTGCTTGCCGAGAATCTCCGGCAAGTCTGGTCGCAGTTCTCGAAGGCCATAGGTGAAGAGCAGGCCAAGGTCGTCGGCGTCCTCTCTCCGATGCCGGATGCGGGCACGACCACCGTCATCACCAATCTGGCGACCAGCGGGGTTGTGGTCGGCAAGCGTGTGCTCGTAGTGGATGCCAACTTCCGCCGGCCGCGCTTGGCGGAGGCCTTCGGTGCGCGCACAGATGGCCCGGGACTCAGTGAGCTCCTTGGAGGCAGCGCCGACTTCGACGCGGTGATTGAGCTCGGCGTGAACGGCGTCGACATCCTCGGGCCGGGGCAGACGCGAACGCTTCAGCTCTTCGACACTCCACGCACGGCCGAAGTGATTCGGTTGCTCAAAGATCGCTACGACCTAGTTCTCGTGGACATGCCGCCGGCGGCGTTCGCCGCCGAGGCAATGGTGATTGCCAACAGCCTCGATGCCAGCGTGCTCGTCGTTCGCGCCATGCGGGACGAGCGCGGACTCGTCGGACGGATCCTTGGCCAGTTGTCGAAGCAGCGCGCTGTGTTTGTGGGCGCGATTTTGAACCGACCGCAACAGACCGCCAGCGGCTACTACAAGAAGAATGCCAAGACGATGGTGAGCTACGGAGTGTCCACTCCCGACAAGCCAAAGGCGGCGCCTGCCGCAGGTTGACCGATGCCGTTGCAACTGACCGGTCCCTTCATCGAGCGGCACGCTCCGCTTCCTCCAGAGGCGTCGAGCGTCTTCTTCGATGCGATCGACACGCTGAACATCTTTGCGCCGGTGTTCATCACGGGGTTCCTGATCACTTTGGTGGCGACACCGGTGGTGCGCAAGATTGCCATTGAGGCTGGGGTCATCGATGCCCCAGACAGAATCCGCAAGCACCACTCGCGTCCGATTGCCTACCTCGGTGGGCTGGCGATCTTCATGGGGTTCATGGCGGCGATGCTGATGAGCTTCATCGCCATCGAGGGCGATGCCGCGGACCTGGCGCCCGTTCCGATTTCGATTCTCGTGGGCGCGACCGCGATTGCGCTGACCGGGCTCGCGGACGACATCTGGAAGTGGGACGCGCGACTGAAGATTGCGGGTCAGCTAGTTGCGGCGGCGGCACTCGCGGTTTCGGACATCGGGATCGGCGCGGTGACAGGTGTGTTGCAGCCATTCTTTGGCCCACTCGATCACACGCTCATCGACTTTGGTGTGTTTGCCATTCACAGTGCCGACCTCTACTACTGGGTCGGAACATTCTTGCTGGGCTTCGTCATCATCGCGGGATGCAACGCGACCAACCTCCTTGATGGCCTTGACGGACTCCTCACCGGCTCGACCTCGATCATGGCGAGCGGATTCCTAGCGATAAGCTTGCTCCTGGCCTCCACCGCCACTGCGGTGGATCCGACCACCAGTCTCGTTGGCGCACGGGTCGTCATGTCGCTGGCGCTCCTCGGAACAATGCTGGGGTTTCTGCCATGGAACTTCAATCCGGCGGTCATCTTCCTCGGGGACTGCGGGAGCCTTCTCATCGGCTATCTCTGCGTCACCACCGTGCTGCTCTTCGGGGAGCAGGGGGCACCGAGCCTCGTCGTCGCCGGGTTCATCATCTTCGGATTGCCGATAATCGACACAAGCCTGGCGATTATCCGTCGAAAGATCATGGGTGTTCCGATGAACACCCCCGACGCCAACCACATCCACCACCAACTCCGGCGGTCTCTGGGGAGTGTCAAGAAGGCTGTCTTCGCACTCTATGGGGTCACGCTCGCATTTACGATCCTCGGCGTCGCCGCGGCGGCCATCGTGCTCCTCTCGTCGACTAGGGTTCTCGTTGTTTACTCCATCGGTGCCGCCCTCTTTGGCGTCGTGATCGCAGTCGCCGTCAAGGTGGCCTTCATCCAACGGTGGAGTGGGGTGACCGCTGAGAGCAACGAACTCGCCGGAAAATCAGGTCCGCCAGTGACGCCCGCAGTGCCCGACAGTAGTCTGGCGAAGTCCCCCGCGGAACACGGCGCGTGAACGGGGCCGATCCAGGCCACATCCCAGTCCTCCTCGATGAAGTGATCGCCGCGCTCTCCCCGGTGCCGGGTGCGACGCTCATTGACGCCACGGCCGGTCGCGGAGGTCATGCCTCAGAAATAGCGCGGCGAATGGGAACAGGACGAGTGCTGCTGCTCGATCGTGATCAGGGCAATCTTGCGTTCGCAGTCGCGCGAGCAAGACAAGCCGCCCCGCATTGCGAAGTTATCGCCCGCCACTCCGACTTCAGAACCGTGGACGCAAGTGCTCACGATGCTGCATGTGTCGGCGACATGCTGCTGGCGGACCTCGGTGTCTCTAGCAACCAACTCGACGAGTCCGAGCGGGGGTTCGGATTCCAACAGGATGGTCCGCTTGACATGCGACTCGACACCACTGGACTTCGTTCCGCCAGCGACCTCGTGCGCGACTCAAGCGAGGAGGAACTCGCGGACATCATCTTCCATCTCGGGGAAGATCCGTACGCGCGGCGCATCGCGCGGAAAGTTGCACAAAGTCGAGCGGAGCGGCCGATCACTACGACGGCGCATTTGGCTCGGCTCGTCCGCGAGGCGTATGGCTCGCGGGCGCGCGCATCCAGAGTGCACCCAGCCACGCGGACCTTCATGGCCCTCAGGATCGCCGTCAACGACGAACTTGGGGCTCTAGGAGGCCTTCTGCAGTCGGTCGCTACGGCGGCCCGATCGCGTGGCCACGGGTGGCTGGCTCGGGATGCGCGAGTGGCGGTGATTTCCTTCCATTCGTTGGAGGATCGCCAGGTCAAGCGAGTGTTCGCCGCGCTCTCGGACGAGGGAGTCGTCAAGCGCACAACTCGGAAGCCCGTGATTGCCAGCCTCGCAGAGGTCGAGCGTAATTCACGGGCACGGTCGGCCAAGCTTCGCGCCATTTCGTTCATCTCCACGCCGCCTGACACCCCCGCCTGACACCCCCGCCTGACACCCCCGCCTGACACCCCCGCCTGACACCCCCCTCGACACGGAACTTGCCCCATGACACGCGAACACAAACTGGCAGTCGTCCTCGGATTTGGACTCCTGCTCTTCGTCGGCATCCTCGTCTCTGACCACTTCTCGGCTTCGCAGCGCCGTGTCTCAACCGCATTGGCGGCGCGGACGCCGATGCGCGCAGCGCGCAGCGCCGATCCCGTGTCGATCCAGCCTGTCGTGTTTGACAATCCAGGATCCGTCACCAGGGTGCAACCGGCCACGGGAATCGCAGGGGCCGTACCCAGGGGGAATGGGCAGCAGCCAGCCCAGATGCCTGGCGTTCCGGCGGAGCTGTACACGCTTAAGGACGGGGAGACCCTCTACAAGATCTGCCAGTCCCGATACGGCAACGGGAATCTATGGAAGGAACTCGCCGAGTTCAACAAGTCGATCATCTCCAATCCCACGAAACTCCGGAAGGGGATGACGATCCGCATCCCATCTGCGAGTGTGCTGCGAGGGGAGATTCAGCAGGTGGCTGCTCCGCCGATTCCCGACGCCATCACGCCAAGTCCGCAATCCCTGCCGGAGATGCTGGCGACGCCATCCGACGCGGTCCCCGCATCCGAACGCGAGTATGTCGTGCAGAAGGGTGACACTCTGGGCGCGATTGCCTCGCGTGAAATGGGCTCCGCCAAGAAGTGGAACCAGCTCTACGAGGCGAACAAGGATCGGATCAAGGGCCCGACCGATCTCAGGATCGGCCAGCCGTTGCGCATTCCCGCTGACAGCTGACACGAGTCACCGTGTTCGCCAAGATCGCCGCATTGGTCCTCGGCATCGGCGTACTCGCCTGTGGAGTACTCGTCGAGCGTCAGCAGCGCTACGAACTCGCGCGCGACATCTCTCGTGCCCACTGGCGAATGCTGGAGCAGGAGCGGACACTGTGGGCACTCCGTGCAGAGATCGCACGGCGAACCCGCCCCGACGAAGTTCGCATGGCTGTCGAGAGGCTCAACCGGCGATGGCGAGCGATCCCCTATCGGCTTGAAGAAGGTCACGGAGTGGACGCCGACGCAGCCCCCCGTGTGGAGCTCGGCGGATGAAGTCTGATGCGCGCATCCGAGCGTGGACGCGCGGAGTCGTCATCGGCACGATCGCGGCCCTTGGACTGACGCTCGTTCGGGTCGCGCAGCTGAAGACCATGCCGCCGGGTGAACTTGATCCCGCGATGGGTTCACGCACTTCGACTTCGGCGGAACTTGCCGCGCGTGGCAGGATTCTTGACCGCCGAGGACGGGTGCTCGCTACGAGCGTCGTCGGCCACCGTCTCTTCGTCGATCCGGTCACACTGTTCAGGAAGGGGAAAGAGAAAATCCGCAAGGGGCTTGTCATCGACCCGCAGGCACGAATCATCAGTGATCCGTTTCACGATGCGGCCGAGGGGATTGGTTCGGCGCTGGGCCGCAGCTCTGAGGAGATCGAGAGGATCCTGCGCTCCCGCTGCGATGATCGGTATGTGGTCCTCGATCCCGACCTCTCGGAGTCGGAACTCGACGCGGTCAGGGCCCTCGACCTCGACGGTCTCGGCATTGAGACCAAGCCGGTGCGTGAGTATCCGCAGGGAACTGTGGCGGCCGGGATCGTCGGCAAGGTGGGCTTTGAGCACACGGGACTCGCGGGCGTGGAACTTGCCTTCGAGAAGCAGCTGGCGGCCAGCGATGGCAAGCTCACCTTCCTGCGCGATGTGCAGCGGAATGTCCTGCACATCGACGACGAGCAGTTCGTTCCCGCCGACGACGGCGATGATGTCCGACTCTCGATCGACCTTGTTCTTCAGGACATCTCGGAACGGCGTCTTGCCGAGGCGGTGCGTCAATACAACGCTGGTGGCGGGCGACTGGTGGCCTTTGACCCCGCGACTGGCGATGTTCTCGCAATGGTGGACATCCTCAGGCGCCGTCAGGGATGGGCCGAGGTCACGGACGATCCATCGCGGCGGATCCATCCGGCGCTCGGTCGCAACCGAAACATCACCGACCCGTATGAGCCTGGATCGACATTCAAGCCATTCGTCTGGGCGGCAGCGACCGAGTGCGGAGTGTTTCGTCCGGAGTCGCGTGTGCCGACTCCGACCAACGGTCCCTACCGCACGGGATTCGGCCGCGCGATCCGCGATGTCAAGTACTACGGCCCGGTCTCATGGAAGACAGTCCTCGTGAAGAGCCTCAACTCCGGAATGGCGATCGCCGGAGAGCGGATGACCTTCGAGCAGATGCAATCGCGGGTCGTCGACCGCTTCGGGTTTGGAACCATGACGCACCTCGGACTCCCCGGGGAGACGGCAGGGCTGGTCACTTCACCCGAGGCGTGGTCGAAGTACACGCAGACATCGGTCGCCATGGGTCATGAGATCGCCGTCACCCCGATGCAGATGGTGCGCGCCTTCAGCGCGTTTTGCAACGGCGGCTCGATGTCGACCCCGAGGATTGTTCTAACCATGGGTCCGGATGGACGGGTGATCCCCTCCCCCAAGATTCCCGTAATTTCACCGGAGATTGCGCTCGAAACGAGGTCGGCGATGGAGGGTGTGTTCACCGAAGGGACCGGCCGCAAGGCCCAGAGCGCCCTCTATCGGATGTTCGGCAAGTCGGGAACCGCGCAGTTGCCTCGGCCTGATGGTCAGGGAACCGGCTACTTCGACGATCGGTATGTCGCCAGCTTCATCGCAGGAGCGCCCTACGACCATCCGCGCATTGTCGTCCTCTGTGTCATTGACGATCCCGATCGGAAGCGCGGTCACTTCGGAGGATCAATCGCCGGTCCGGTGGTACGCGATGTGATTGACGAGTCGCTCCAGTACCTCGGGGTCAGACCGGATCAGCTGCCGTCGCGCCGAAACACGATTCTTGCCAGCGGAAGCGATCTTCCGACGGATGCGAAGGAGCGAGTGGCGGCAGCACTAGATCTAACCTCAGATCTTGATGACGGCGATCTCGCGGCCGAGAGTTCCCCGGATGCGCCGTCGACAGGTCAGCCCTCGAGAGTGCCTCCGCGTCGATTGACCAGCGGTACCTCTGTGACCTCCGCGCCTACGGGCAGCGTTCGCCCGGTGTCGCGCGCCACGCCTCGCTGACCGCAGATCGCCGGCCCCCTAGGTCGGGCTACTCCATTTCCTTCTTGGTGTAGGGCATGAACCCTTTCACCCGTACCTCGGACATCCCGAACTTGTTCATGGCAGTGACAACAGCCTCCGGCGGTGCCGAGGCAGGTTTGCCGGCCGAGCCATTTTTCCTGGCGGCATCGAATGACTTCGTGCACTTGGAGACCTGAATGATCCGCTGCTTGGTGTTCGCTTCGAGGGCCGCAGTCATCTGTCGTTGCCAGCGCGGATTCTTTCGCAACATCTGGCAGATCTCGTCGCATTGACGGGCTGCGTCCCCCTTGGAGGCCCAGTACTTCTCCGTCTCCGCCGCGGTGAGGTTTCGTCCCTTGGCCATCGACTCAATGAGAGTTGCCTGCACGGCATAGGTCGCGGCGAGTTCTGACGCGATCTTGGTGAGGTCTACTGTGATCTTGGGGGGCTCGGCGGCGCCAGTCGCGCTGGCGGCAGCCTTCGGCGTCGTGGGGACTTCCGGAGGGCGGTCTTCGTCGCTGCTGCAACTGATCGCGCAGGCACAAACCATGGCGAGTAGAAGACCACGGACTGCGCGGTGTGTTGCGTTCATATTAGATTCCCAGCACGAGGCGACTAGGGTTCTCGATGCAGTCTTTCACATGCACAAGGAAGCCGACAGCTTCGGCTCCATCGATGATCCGATGGTCGTACGACAGTGCGAGGTACATCATCGGCTTCAGCGCAATCTGTCCGGGCGCGTTTGGATCCTCGATCGGCCGCTTCTTGATCGCGTGCATCCCGAGAATCGCCGACTGCGGCGGATTCAGGATCGGCGTCGACATCAGCGAGCCGTACACGCCGCCATTAGAGATGGTGAAGGTGCCGCCCATCATCTCGTCGACGGTCAACTTGCCATCGCGTGCGCGCGTCGCGCAGTCACGCAGTGTTCGCTCGACATCGGCTAGCCCCATCGCTTCCGCATTGCGCAGGACGGGAACGACAAGGCCACGATCCGTTCCCACCGCGACCCCGACATCGATGTAGTCGTGGTACTCGACCTCGTCGCCGACGAGATAAGCGTTGGCGCGCGGATACTTCTGGAGTGCCGAGACGCAGGAGCAGATGAAGAACCCCATGAACCCGAGACCCACGCCGTGTGACTTCTCAAACGCGGCCTTGTGTTCGGTGCGCAGACGAATCACTTCGCTCATGTCCGCCTCATTGAAGGTCGTCAGCATGGCGGCGCTGTGCTGCGCCGATACCAGCCGCTCGGCGATCTTCAGGCGAAGGCGCGTCATTTTCTCGCGGCGCACGCCGCGTGTGGATGGGTTCGATCCTGGTTGGACTGTGGTCGAGGCGCTCTCCACATCAATCTTCATCACCCGGCCCGACGGTCCGCTTCCAGGAAGTTTGGCCGCATCAATTCCGCGCTCCGCGGCCACCTTCCTCGCGACTCCGGAAACGCGTGATGTGGTGGTCATGTCGTCCTTCGGTGTCTTGGGCACCTTCACAGCAGCGGCCTTCGGCACCTTGGATCCAGCGGGCCGTTTCGCGGTCTCGTCGACCTTGGCCACCAGTGCGCCGATCTTCTGCTCGGACCCCGATCGAGCGTTCAGTGCCAGCATCCCGGCTGCTGGAGCCAGCAGCTCGAGTGTCGCCTTGTCAGACTCAATCTCGTTGAGCAACTCATCCTTCTCGACCCACTCTCCGTCCTTCTTGCGCCAAGTGCCCAGTGTCACCTCGGTGATCGACTCGCCTGGACTTGGAATCGTGACTTCAACCATGGTTCATCCTCATTGGTTCATCTGCCTTTGGACGCCGAAGACTTGCGTGGCCGCGAGTCCCGCGCTCGCCGCGATCCCTTGGCACGCTCAGTGGTGTCAGGAGTGGCGTCCGGCGCTTTCACATCCGTCCGCGTGAAGAGTTCGGCAAGAATCGCCTGACCCTGCTTCTCATGCACTTTCGTAGATCCGACCGCGGTAGTCGCGCTATCGGGCCGCCCGACAAAGTGCGGGTTCACGCCGAATCGATCGAGCATGGTCGCCTGCACGAATCGATAGGGGCCGCCGTTGCGGTGCTCTTCTTGCACCCAGTACATCTGCGCACCGCGGTACTTCTTCAGGATCGCTTCGACCTCGTCGGCGGGGAAGGGGGCGAGTTGCTCGATGCGGACGATGGCACTGGAGCGATCACCGACCTCGGTCCGCCGCGCGGCGAGTTCGTGGAAGAACTTTCCCGAGCAGAAAAGGACTCGCGTGGCCGTCGTGAGAGCCCGGCCCAGCGGGTCGTCAATGACTCGCTGGAACGACCCCTGGACAAACTCCGATCCGGTGCTCTGAGCCTCGTGGAGTCGCAGCATGCTCTTGGGAGTGAGAATGATGAGCGGCTTTCGGAACGGGCGCTTGAGCTGACGCCTCAGGACATGGAACATCTGCGCCGTCGTCGACGGGGCCACGACTTCCATGTTGTCCTGCGCAGCAAGCTGGAGGAATCGTTCGACGCGCGCGCTGGAGTGCTCGGGCCCCTGCCCTTCGTACCCGTGGGGGAGGAACAGCACGAGGCCGTTGGCGCGATTCCACTTGATTTCACCGCTGGCGACGAACTGGTCGAAGATGACCTGAGCGCCATTGGAGAAGTCGCCGAACTGCGCCTCCCAGATGACGAGCGCACTTGGATCGGCGAGCGCGTAGCCGAGTTCGAAGGCCACAACGGCGTTCTCGGTCAGAGGGCTGTTCCAGATCTGAATCTTTCCCAGCGACGCCAGCGCGCAGTGCTTAGTTCCCGTGTCTTGGCAGGTCACGACCGCATGGCGATGGCTGAATGTGCCCCGTTCCACATCCTGGCCGCTGAGTCGCACGGTGTGCCCCTCCGTCAGGAGCGACCCGTAGGCCAACAGTTCGGCACTGGCCCAGTCGACCCTGGTATCCGGGTCGAACGCTCCACGCACCGTGGTCAGTCGTGCAATGGTCCGATGCGGTGTGACATGTTCGGGGATTGCGGCGAGGGTCGAGGCAATCTTCGTCAAGGTGGCGAGGGGGACGCCGGTCTCGACTGGCGAACTCGAGTACTCATGCGAGAGACCATTCCACCGCCCGGCGAAGGGCGCGACTCCCGGCGATACCGGCTTGGACTTGACGGAAGTCTGCGCCGCATCCATCCGGTCGTGGACCGACTTGACCATCGCTTCCGCGGCTTCGGCGGAGATGACTCCGAGCGTGACCAGTCGATCCCGATACGACTCAGCCACGGGCGTGTGTCCCTTCACTCGTCGGTAGAGAAGTGGCTGTGTGAAGGTGGGCTCGTCTGTCTCATTGTGGCCATTCTTTCGGTAACACCAGAGTTCGACGAGCGCGTCGCGCCGGAACGCCTGACGGAACTCAGTGGCGATCCGCATCGCCCAGACGCACGCTTCGGGATCGTCCCCATTGCAGTGCAAGATCGGCACATCGAAACCCTTGGCAAGATCGGAGCAGTACCGCCCGCCGAAGACATCGTCGGGGTTCGTCGTGAACCCGACCTGATTATTGATGATGAGATGCAGCGCGCCGCCAGTGTCGTAGCCGGTGAGCTTCATGAAGTTGAAGCACTCGGCGACCGACCCCTGCCCCGGGAAGGAGGAGTCGCCGTGGACAAGAATCGGCAGTACCTCCAAGCGCTCCGCGTCGCGACGCAAGTCCTGTTTGGCACGGGTGCGACCGAGCACGATGCCATTGACATACTCCAAGTGCGACGCATTGGCGGATGCCGTCACGCGGACGCGGCCGGACGCGGTCTCGATCTCGCCACTGTGGCCCTGGTGGTACTTCACATCACCGCCGCCGAGGGCGAAGCTCTCAGTCCATGACTCCTCGAACTCCGTCAGCGCCTGGTCGTACCGCTTCCCGACGACATTCGCAAGCAGATTCACCCGCCCGCGATGGGCAAACGCGAAGCAGAACTCCTTCGCACCCAGTGCCGCCCCAGCCTCGATGCACTGGTCGAGCATCGGTATGACTGTGTCCGCGCCTTCCAAGCCAAAGCGCTTCTTCCCGACATACCGCATCGCGAGGAATCCCTCGAAGGCATCGGAGTCGACCAGCTTGGAGAGGATCCTCCGCTGCTGCTCAGGGCCGATGGTGGGCTCCCCTCGCTCCTGCTCGATCCGCCGCTCCAACCAGTGACGCTGCTCCAGGTTGGTGATATGAGCGATCTCGACCCCGACCGAGCCGCAGTAGATCACCTCCAAGAGGGCGACGATTTCGCCAAGTGGCGCGGGCGATGGAATGGGGAGTGATCCCGCATCAAATGGTTGAGCAAGATGCTCGTCCGAGAGTCCGATGCTCTCAAGGGTCAGCATGTCGGGGAACGGACGAGCCAGACCCAACGGATCAAGTTGCGCGGCGAGATGGCCGAACTCCCGATACCGACTGATCAGGGTGTCGACCTGCCGCTGCGCCGACCCGCCGCCAGCCTGAGAACCAGTTTCGTCTGCGGATCCCGACGGCGCCGTCCGTGCCGCTCCAAGGTCGAATCCGGCGAAGAACTGCCTCCACTGTTCGTCAACCGACCCGGGATCCCGTTGCCACCTGGCGTAGAGCGCATCGATGAATGCGCCGTCCCAACTGTTGATCGACTGTCGGGCGGGATGCGGCGGTTCAGATTGCGCGTGGCCTTCGCTGGTCACGAGTGCTCCGTCAGGGGGGCGTGGGGTGCCGGGATCTGCGTCCCGACCGAGAACGCCAAGTGTAGCGACCTCGGTCAATCCGCTCCCCATTCGATTGGCGCAAGAGGCGCTAGAGAAGCGCGACAGGGTCGACATCAACGGCGACGGTCTCGCCGGGAACGAGGATCCCCGCGCTGCGCGAGGCGGCCAGCATCCGCTGGAGGATCGCGGCGGTCGGAGCGATCAACTCGATCTGAAACCGCCAGCGGTCGGCAATCCGCGCGATCGGGCATGGGGCCGGTCCACGAACCTCAATCTCACGCGCCGCATCGACCCTTGTGAGGTCCGCGCTGAGCCGCTTCGCCACCCGCTCCGCCTCGTCGCGGACGGCATGCCGGACCACGATGCGCGCCATGCGCGTAGCGGGCGGCAGACCGTACCGCTCCCTGATCGCGCACTCTTCCTTGGCGAACCGCGCGTAGTTCTGGGCGGCGGCGGCCAGAATCGGCGCAGCGTCTGGCTGAAAGGTCTGGATGATCGCCCGGCCGGGATTGTCGCCACGCCCGCATCGCCCGGAGACCTGCGACACCAATTGAAAAGTTCGCTCGCTCGCGCGGAAGTCCGGAAGGTTGAGGGCCGTGTCTGCGCTGATGACGCCGACCACGCGGACATTCGGGTAGTCAAGACCCTTAGCGATCATCTGGGTACCAAGCAACAGGCGCACCTCGCCGCGGGCGAATCCTCCGAGCGCTCGGTGAAAGTCGCTTGCTGTAGACATGGTGTCACTGTCGACGCGGACGATTCCCCCGCTGCTGGCGATATCGGGAAACAGCCGCGACAACTCCTCCTCGACGCGCTGAGTGCCGAGGCCGAACACCGACACTCCCTTTGAGCATCGTGGGCATCGGGTGGGCACTTTCTGCTGCGCCTGACAGTGATGGCAACGGGTTGTTCGCAGCGCACCCCCCTCGGGCGAGCGAAGGTGCACCACCATCCCCACTTCGCAGTGATCACATCGCATCATCCAGCCGCAAGCCTGGTCCGGGCATGCGATCCAATTGGCGTAGCCGCGGCGATTGAGAAGGACGATCGCCTGACCACCGTCGTCGAAGGCACGGCGGAGCGCGAGTTCCATCGTGGGACCGACGAGATGGACCCGTCGGTCAGGTCGCAGCCGCGACTCGACTCGGAAGTCGATGATTTCAACGCGTGGATTCCGTAGCCCGGGTGCGCGCTGTTTCAAGGTGTGCAGCGAGGAGAGTCCGCGCGAGGTTGCATTCCACCAGCTCTCAAGGCTTGGGGTCGCGCTTCCAAGAAGGACCGGGCACTTCGCCAATTGGGCGCGGCGAATGGCGACATCCCGACCGTGGTAGCGCGGTGCCTGATCCTGCTTGTACGACGAGTCATGTTCTTCGTCGACGATCACGAGTCCCAGCACGCCCTCGGGGATCGGTGCAAAGACGGCACTACGGGCCCCGACGACGATGGTCGCGCGCGTCTGGGCACTGGCTAGCCACTGTTCGTGGCGCTGTGCCTGAGTGAGTCCGGAGTGAAGGATCGCCATGGGGTGCATCGGAAGCCTCGCGGAGATCCGCGAGCAAGTCTGCGGCGTCAGCGCAATCTCCGGTACGAGAAAGAGCACGCTGCGGCCCGATTCGAGAACTCGCTGCGCGAGCCGCAGGTAGACCTCGGTCTTTCCGGATCCGGTTACGCCGAAGAGAAGGTGCTGCGAAAATCCAGCCGCGAGGCATGGCTCGATGGCGCTCAATACCGCGGCCTGCTCGTTGGTTGGTTGAGGCGGCGACGCCTCGGGGGTCGCTTCCGCCTTCCAACGGGCCTGAACCTGACTGCGATGACTCGCCGTGAGATGCCCGCTCTTGATGAGCGCCTGGATCGGCGCGCGCGTCGCAAGTCCACACAATTCCCGCAGTTCCTCGGCATCGACGGGCCGCTCCGAAGGCGCTCTCTCTGAAAGCGTGTCAATCACCGCGCGTCGTTTCGGATGGAGAGTTCCCGCGGGCTGCGGCGATGCCAAGTCGACCAACAGCCTTCGGACGCTCCCCACCCCCTTACGAACCGCGCTCGGAGTGATGCTCATGAGCGTCACTCCGAGCGGCGCGCAGTAGTAGGACGAGATCCACTGCGCAAGACGGACGACCGTCTCGGGGAGTGCCCGCTGCGAACGATCAACACCGAGAATCGCCTTGACATTCTTCGGGTCGAGGTTCCGGTCCAGGAGCTCCGGACCACCCGTCGCCACCACGACACCCTCGACGCGCGAGTCTCCCCGTCCCAGCGGAACTTCGATGTGATCGCCCAGAACGACCGCGCCGATCGCCGCGTCAACCCGGTAGGTCAGACCATCTGGATAGCGGTCGATCCCGCGCTCGACGGCGACGCGCACATACTGTGGGGCAGGGTGCGCCTGCGTGGTCATCGCACGGCGACTTCGCCCTTGGCGATGAGCGCGGCTCGGGTCTGGGCGCTGCCCATTGACTCGGCTGACACCGGCAACCGAGTCTCCATCATTTCGATGAAGCAGTCGAAGAGGTAGTCGGAGTCGTGAGGTCCGGGCGATGCTTCGGGGTGGTACTGCACGCTGAAGATCGGTTTCGACACATGCCGGAACCCGGCGATGGTGTGGTCGTTGAGGTGGATGTGCGTCGGGAGACCGCCGACAGCCACCAGCGATGTCTCCTCGACACAGAATCCGTGGTTCTGGCTGGTGATCTCCACTCGCCCCGACAGGAGATTACGGACCGGCTGGTTAGAGCCGCGGTGGCCGAACTTGAGCTTGTAGGTCTTCGCTCCGAGCGCTAGCGCCAGAAGCTGGTGGCCAAGGCAGATCCCGAAAGTCGGAATCTCTCCCGCGATTTCCCGAAGGGTGTGCACCGTTGCCTCGACCGCCGCAGGATCGCCGGGCCCGTTGGAGATGAACAGCCCGTCGGGATTGAGCGCGCGGATTGCCGCTGGAGTGGAGTCATGCGGCAGCACATGCACCTGGCAGTTTCGCTGTCGAAGGTTGCGGTAGATGTTGCGCTTGGCTCCGCAGTCGAGAGCGGCGACTCGCAGCATCCGCGTTGCCACTCGCATCCCGAGATCGCTTCGCGGCGCCCACTCGCCCAGAGTCTCATCCCACTGGGCCGCGAACTTCGGGCTCACCGAACTGGCGAGATCCTGGCCGGCCATCGCGACGGCGCCGCGGGCGCGCTCAATCAGTGCCGCGTCGGGAACCGCGCCATTCCCGCAGAGAATCCCGTTCATTGATCCAGTGGTGCGAAGTCGCCTGACGAGCGCGCGAGTGTCGAGCTCGTGAATTCCCGGAACACCGTGGTACGCAAGCCACTCCGACAGGCCATCCACAGCTCGCTGGTTCGACCAGACTCGACTGAGTTCACGGATGACGAACCCGCTGACGGTTGGGCGAGCGCTCTCGATGTCGTCAGTGGTGATCCCGTAATTCCCCATCTGTGAGGCGGTCATCGTCAGAATCTGCCCGGTGTAACTCGGGTCGGTGAGTGCTTCCTGATAGCCGGTCATGGCCGTATTGAAGACCACCTCACCCACGCTTCCCTCATCGCCCGCGATCGCGCCAAAACCGATCCCGTGGAAGATAGATCCGTCAGCCAGGGCAAGACGGCACGGGGATTGCGCGGCCGCGGAATGACCGGTGGAAGTGGGCATGGTCGCCCATGATAGCCCCGCCTCGCTTGCGGCAGTCGGTGATGCCGCCTAGTCTCCCTCCTCCCGTCAGGCAGGCGGGCGGACTTGATCCGACAAGGCATGGTCGCCTCCACGCTCGCATCTCGCGGTTCACCCCAATGACCTCCAAAAACACTCTGGCGATGACGAGCGTGCTCGTTGTCGTGGCCTCGGGACTCTTTCACGCGTCGATGAGTGCGCAATCTGCCGCGCCGCAGGACGCCGCCCCCGGTGCACCAGAGCCGTCAGCTCCGGAGACAGACACATCGGTTGGGCTGCTGAGATCGCAGGCGCGTCAGGCGATGTCTCGAAGTCAGTGGGCTGCAGCGGCCGACCTCTGGGCGGCGATTCTGGCCCAGCTTCCCGGCGATGCCGAGGCCGGGAAGGGGCTCTCGGATGCACAGGCATCAATGAATCAGGCGAGTTCGATCGACTCAGTCACTGGCGATGCCGCCGTGCTGCGCGAGCAGGCCCAGGTCGAATTCGACAACACGCTCATCCGTGCCGACGAGCTGTTTTCGCGAGGGGATTATGCCGGGGCGGAGCGAGTCATCGTGCAGGCGAAGGCCGCGCTCACACGCAGCCGCAGCCTGCTTTCTCCAGCCGACTACGACGAGCGGTTGGGACGAGCCGCAGCTGAACTGAAGAAGATCACGGCGGCGCAGACCGACGCGTCGGACAGCGCCAAGGCACTTTCGGCTCAGGATCAGAAGGGTGCAGCCGCGGCGCAGAATCGTCAGGAGCTCGAGCAACGGCAGCGCACGATCAACGAGAACATGGCGCGTGTGCGTCAGCTCCAGTCGGAGTTGAAGTACACCGAGGCGCTAGAAGTCGTTCAGGAAATCCTCTTCATTGATCCCAACAACCCCGCGGCCCTCGCGCTGCGCGATGTGATCGAGTCTGGGATCCTGTACCGCCGATACACCGAGCTCCAGCGTCGCAGGGCCTTCGCCTTCGCTGAGATGTCTGTGGATTCGCAGGCGTCATTCGTTCCGCCCAAGGTGAATCTGAGCGGCCCCGGTCCCCGGAGCCTTGATGCGATAGTCGCCTACCCGGAGGATTGGCCACAGATTTCGGCTAGGCGAGAATCAGCGGCTGGGTTCTGCGACACCGAAGTGGATCGGGCCGTGATGGCCAAGCTGCGCGAACGGATCGCGGTCGACTTCAACGAGACCGAGGCAGAGCAGGTGTTCAACTACCTAAAGGAGGTCACTGGCCTCGACTTCTACATCGACTGGAAGTCACTCGACACGGTGGGGATCACCAAGAGTTCGCCCGTCACCCTGGTGTTCCAGCAGATCCGAGGCGACAAGGCACTTGACCTCACGCTTGAGGCCTCCGCCGGGGATGCCTCCAACCCGACTGACGCACAGGCCAATCACGGCGACTGGACCGTCGAAGACGGCATCATCGTCGTCTCATCGACCGAGGCGCTCGCGCTTCGCCGCGTGACGATCGTGTACGACGTCCGCGATCTCCTCTACATCGTTCCCTACTTCGACAATGCGCCGAACTTCAACATCGATGCGGCACTCAACCAGGGCGGCGGTGGCGGCCAGGGCGGCGGTGGCGGCGGCGGTGGCGGCCAGGGCGGCGGTGGCGGCGGATTCGGCGGCGGAGGCGGCGGCAGTGGAGGTGGCGGCGGCGGCGGCGGTGGCGGCGGGTCGCTGTTCGGAAACGGCGGCGATATGGAGATCGAGGATCAGCGCGACAGGATCCTTCAGGGGCTCAAGGAACTCATCAAGTACCTCGTCCCTGAGGCATTCTGGGACAAGGGCGATCTGACCGAGAGCCGTCTGGACGACTTCAATGGCAACCTCATTGTCACGGCGACCCCGCGAACCCACCGCGACATAATGAACCTGCTCACACAGCTCCGCGCCGTCCGGGCGGTTCAGATCAATATCGAGTCCAGGCTCATCGGCGTCGATGTCGAGTGGTTCGAGCAGATCGCCTTTGACTTCGATGTGTATTTCAACACGAATCCCGGGATGTTTGACTACGCGGTCGACCAGGATCCGAACTTCCAGCTCCGCGACTTCTTCTTCCAGAATCCCCCCGGCCCCGCGTCGACCACCCCCGATCACCGAGTCGGACAATTGAAGAGCCCGGTGGTGTTCAGCGGACTTGGGCAGACTTCTGCCCAGCTCCCGTCCGCCAACCAGACATCGACTGGAACCGCGATCGCGCCGCCGACGGCACCCGGTGCAGCGAACCTGACCTACCAGCAGTCGGGGCCGACCAACGGCGGCTTCTACAACCCGGTCGGTGTCCGGCGCTCCGGCGAGAGTTACGGCGGGCTTTATGACTCCAATGGCGTCTCCCCGGTGAATGTCCAGCAGGAAGGGCTTCCGCTGATTCAGTTGCTTGGCGCCGCTATCAAGGGGACCGTCGGTGCTGCCGCGCTGGCCAACCCCGCGCTGAGCGTCGGGTTCACCTACCTCGACGATGTGCAGGTCGATCTCCTCGTGCAGGCGACGCAGGCGGATCAGAGGTCGATGACCCTCACCGCCCCACGGCTGACACTGTTCAACGGGTCGCGATCTTGGATCAGCTTCGGTCAGTCGCAGTCCTATATCGCCAATGTGCAGGCGGTGACGGGCGACGCGGCCGGCGCGTTTCAGCCGATCATTCAGAACCTTCGGACCGGCTTCGTTCTCGACATCGAGGCGGTGACCAGTGCCGATCGCCGCTATGTCTCGATGACGGTGCAGTTCGCGCAGAACATTTTGATCAAGTTCGAGGCCCAGACGGTCAGCGGAGCTGCCGGAGGCGGGGATGCATTCGGCCGCGCGGGTTCATTCCAGGCCACGATCCAGCTGCCGACGATTGCGGTGACGCAGATCAACACCTCGGTGTCCGTCCCGGACAAGGGAACAATCCTGCTCGGCGGCCGGCGCGAAGTCAATGAGACGGAGATCGAAGTCGGTGTCCCAGTCCTCTCGAAGATTCCATTCGTCAACCGGTTCTTCACGAACTCGGTGACCAGCAAGACCGAGACAACAACGCTCCTGCTCATCCGTCCTGAGGTCATCATCCAGCAGGAGGCGGAAGATCTTCTCTTCCCCGGGCTGCAGGATCGTCTGGGGAGTACTGGCTCGGCAAGGTTTTGATCGCGCAGACCGTCCCGCCGCGAAGTGTGATTGGCGGTACCCTCGGCGGCGAATCATGACCACCGCACCTTCCCGCATCCGCGTCGTCGACATCAACGGCGTAATGCGTGTCGAGTTCACCGACCGTGACATCCTCGATGAGGGGAGCATCCGCCAGATAAGTTCCGAGCTGATCCGTGCGATCGAATCGGCCAAACCGCCCCTTGTCCTCATCTGCTTTGAGGGTGTCGAGCACCTGTCGTCGGCCGCGCTTGGCACTCTTATCACAGTGAATAGCCTCATCAAGAAGCGGGGGGGTCAACTGCGCCTGTCCAACATCAAGCCATCGATCTATGAAGTGTTCGTAATCACGAAGCTGAACAAGCTTTTTCAGAGTTTTGACACCGCCGAGAAGGCGATGCAGGGGTTCGGCCGAGGTTGAACCCCGGAGAGCGCGATCATGGCCACCACGCAGGGTGATCGCGAAGGATCAATCGATCTCGTCGAGGAGAGCCGGGCGATCGAGGCGATTCAGCGACGGATCGACGCGGTACTCGCCGAGTTGAATTACGCAGAACAGGCCCGGTTTGGTATCCGCCTTTCGCTGGAAGAGGCGATCATGAACGGATTCCATCACGGAAACCAGAAGGATCCGCGAAAGTCCCTGACAGTCAGGTGGGTCGTCACCCCAGAAGTTGCGACATTTCATGTGACCGATCAGGGCGAAGGATTCGACCCCGATGCGATTCCCGATCCGACGCTGGATGAGAACCTGGAGATCCCGTCGGGTCGTGGGATCATGCTGATTCGGACCTACATGTCAGGCGCGACCTATCACGCGCCTGGGAACCACATCGAAATGCACTACCGAAAGCCCCCGCGTTCATGATCCCAGGGCAGGAACGATCCTCGGCAACCGCGGTGACCAGACTCGGTGTCATCGGCGTGGGACGGATGGGACGCCACCACGCACGGCTGTGCACGCAGGTCGACGGGGCGGATCTCGTCGGTGTCGTCGATGGCAATGAAACCCGCCGCGCGGAGATGGTCGCGCAGTATGGATGCGCTGCGTTCGACAGTGTCGATGGACTTCTGGCTGCAGGAGTTGATGCATGCATCGTGGCGACACCGACCGTCACCCACCGTGTGATCGTCGAGCGGCTTCTGGCCGCGGGTGTTCACTGTCTGGTAGAAAAACCGCTCGCCCCCGATCCGGGGGAAGCGCGCGCCATAGCTGAGGCATCGCATCGCGGCAGCGCGATCCTGCAGGTCGGCCATGTAGTCCGCTTCGATCCGGTCATGGTGGCGATTCGCGCAATCGACGGGCTGCGCCCGAGGTTCGTCGAAGTCGACCGGGTTTCACCTATGACATTCCGATCGGTCGATGTCGGAGTCGTCCTGGACATGATGATCCACGACCTCGATGTCCTCATCATGCTGATGGGCAGCGAACCTCAGGAGATCTACGCCAATGCCGTCAGCGTGCTGGGCGAGGCCGAGGATGTCTGCAATGCGCGGCTCGTCTTTCCGCCGGGGGACGATGGGTTGTCGTGCACCGCGAATGTCACCGCCAGCCGCCTCGCGCTCAAAACGGAGCGAAAAATCCGCATCATCAGCGAGGACACCTATGTCTCGGCCGACTTCGGAGAGCGCAGGGGGACGGTTGTGCGCAAGGCGGTAAATGCCCAGCAACTCGCAGAGATCCGTGAGCGGTTCCGACGGGGGGAGGATCTCTCCTCGCTCAACTACCTCGAACTCGTGAAGGTCGAACCTCTCGCCGTCACCGCTGGGGAGCCGCTGCGCCTGCAGCTCGAGAGTTTTCTGGGCGCGGTGCGTGGCGGAGGACATCCGTTCGTCGATGCCGAAGCAGGCTTCGCCGCCGTGAGAACCGCGCAGCGCATCGTGGACGCTGCCCGTCGAGCTGGCGCACGGATGGTCTGACAATGGAATCCACACCGCGGTACGGGAGTCATCTCTCGATCGCCGGAGGGATGCACCGGGCTCTCGAGGAGGCGATGCGCCTCGGCCTCGGATCGTTGCAGGTGTTCACGAGGAATCAACGGCAGTGGAGGGCACCGCCGCTCACGGCGGAGGCAGCGAAGGCGTGGCGTCACGCCGTGAAGGCAACGGGATGGTCCGACCCGGCCGCCAGAATCGTGAGCCATAACTCGTACCTCGTGAATCTCGCGTCGCCGGATCGTGAGGCGCGTCGCCGGTCGATCACCCGTCAGCTCGACGAGCTTGAGCGCTGCGAGACGCTGGGAATCGGGGCGTGCGTCCTCCATCCGGGCGCTCACCTGGGAGTTTCGCGCACGCCGCGCGAGCCCAACCGCCTGGGCGCGGCACCATCGAAGGATGAGCTCCTTGGATTGCGCCGGATCGCCCGTTCGCTTGACGAATTGCACCGGAGTCTGCCCGGATATGCGGTCATATCCTGCCTCGAGACGACTACAGGGAGTGGGACCAACCTCGGCTACGACTTCTCCCACCTAGCCACGATCCGGTCGATGGTGGCGCAGCCGGAGCGCGTCGCCATCTGCCTCGACACATGCCACATCGTCGCTGCGGGCTACGACATGTCGACTCCACGGCTCGCCAAGGGCGTTCTTGACGAGTTCGACGAGCGGTGCGGGATCGAGTCGTTGCGCGTCGTTCATGTCAACGACTCGGTTGGGGCGGTGGCGTCACGAAAGGACATTCACACGCATATCGGGCAGGGGATCTGCGGGGACGCCTGTTTCGCGGCTATTCTCTCACGCCGTGAGTTGTGCGGCGTCCCCATGATCCTTGAGACACCAAAAGACGGGCTCTGTAACGGCTCGCCGTGGGATCTTGCCAATATCCAACGGCTGGAGACGATCCGTCGGTTGCGCCGTACTCGCACTCGAGCACGCGCCGTCGCATCGGTCTGGGTGATGGTCATGTGTGCACTCGGCGCAATCACAGCGTGTTCTGTCGGTGGATGCTCCATCTTCCAGTCGAAGCGGGCGGCACAGGCGCCCAATACCACACCTCGTCGAGTCGTTGCAGCGAACCCAACGGTAGAGGAGAACGCGGCGCTCGAGACGGCCGGCACTCTGCAGCTTCGCGGCTACCACGACGAAGCGCTCGCGCTCTTTGAGGACCTTCTAGCGAAGAATCCGCTTCTGCCCGAGGCTTTCGTCGGGGTTGGCGATGTGAGGTTCGCCCAGGGACGATACGGCGACGCCGAGCCGAACTACCGTCGTGCGGCAAAGCTCGATCCTGCCGCCTACGGGGCGCAGTATGGGCATGGGAGATCGCTGCAGATGCTCGGCCGCGCGGCAGAGTCGATCGGCGCATACCAGCGGGCACTCGCCGCGAATCCAAAGAGTGCCGAAGTCAATCTGAATATGGCGACGGCGTACCTCTCGCTGGGCGATGCCCGTGCGGCCTCGAGGTACGGGGAGCGCGCTGTTGAGTTGTCACCGAAGAACGCCGCGGCGCATGTCAATCTCGGGGTGGCCTACGAGCGACTCGGTCGCGCGGCTGACGCGATCGCGCGGTATCAGACCGCCAGCGAGTTGATGACGCCCACGCCCCAGCTCCTGATGAATCTCGTGAACGCCTATGTTGCTGACCGACGGTACCCAGAGGCCGTGAACACCGCGGTCGCGCTCACCAAGTTGGCGTCGGGACCGGAGACTTTCGAGCGCCTCGGATGGGCGGAGTTCCGTGCGGGAAACTATGAGTTGTCGAGTGCGGCGTACCGGCAGGCGGTGGTACTCGACCCGAAGTACTGGCCGGCCTGGAATGGGATCGGCGTCAACGCGCTCAATCGCTGGCTCGCCTCGGACAAGCGTGACGGCGAGGCCGCCGCCGAGGCGCGGCGCGCCTTCCGAGCCTCGATGAACTCACTTCCCGATCAACCGAAGGTGCTGAAGCTCTGCACGACCTACGGACTCTGAACCCCTACGGTCCCATGCCTCGCACCGACCTCCTCGATTTCTTCGATTCGCCCACGACGCGGGGCTATCTCATTGAGCATGTGAATGAAGAGTTCACATCAGTCTGCCCCAAGACCGGTCATCCAGACTTCGGCTCGATCACTTTGCGCTATCAGCCGCAGGCGTCCTGCGTAGAACTCAAGTCGCTCAAGCTCTACTACCAGTCGTTTCGTAGCGAGGGGATCTTCTACGAGGCCGTGACCAACCGCATTTGCGACGATCTCGTCTCGCGCATGAGTCCGGCATGGCTTCAGGTCGTATCCGAGTGGCGCGGCCGGGGCGGGATTCGGTCGCGGATTGTCGCCTCGCACGGGACGGTCCCCGACGCCTTCGCGCGCGGATGAGCCACCCGAGGGGCAGTCACTCGCCGAACGAGCCGGTCTGCGTTGGATTGGGACCTACGAACACGCGGACATCACCATCGACGGTGCGGAGGATCACTAGGTTCTTCCCTTGATTGATCGATCCATACATCGAGTCGTGGTCATTGCGGGAGTCGACTGCCAGCCACTTGCCGTCGCGCACGCGCACCCTCACCGTTCCGTTGACGGCCTCGGCTTCGATCATGGCGGCACTACCCGCCGGCGCGCGCCAGTTGATCGAACCCTCCGCGTTGAGGATGGTCGAGGGGTGCGACAGCACATGATTGGAGACCGCCCGCACATCCCCCTTCGTGGTCTCAATGTCAACGCCGTCGGTGAAGTCGGTCACATACACATGGCCTCGACTGGAGCGGACAATCGCCGCGCCGAGGCGGGGAACGATGACCACCAGGTCGACATGCTGAAACCAGGGTTCGGGCGCGGTTGAGGTCGCCTTCACAACGATCGTCTTGCCCTCGGGTCTGTCCTCGACCGCGTACGACACCGTGATGGAGTCAAGCGATGCCTCAGACTCGTCTCGACGGCCATAGCCGTGCGTCCCCCAGCGGGTCGCTTCGATCGAAGCGGTTTCGGCTTTGGGGTCGGCCTTGATGACGACATCACCGCCGAACGAGTCGATCTCGATTCCCATGACTGGAATGCGTGGCGTGCCTTGCAATCCCCCGTCGCTGGGCACCAAAGTGGTCTCTGCGCGGCTGACATGTCCCCCGACCACCTCGTTCCAGCCGTGCAGAACGCCGTGCGCGAGCCCGGGGCGGGGATGGGTCGTGCAGCCGGTGACCCAGGTCACCGCAGCGAGCAAGAGAGAGAGACTTGCGGTCCTCGACGGCCAACGCTTCAGCTGGGCCGTCTGTGTTCGCACACAGCGAGTCTATCGCTCGCGGTCAGGCTCGCACGCGCCCCATACGATGATCGCGTGATTGTCTCGCTTGCAGGACTGGTACTCGTGGCACTGATGCCACAGGGGTCGCAGCGCGCGGTCCCTGCTCCGCAGTCGACTGTCGCTCAGTCGGATGCAGCCCGTCACGAGGCCGCACGATCAATTGGAACAGTCCGTGAGCGAGTCGACAAGGGACGCAGAGTCCGCGCGCTCGCTGAGGGCGAGGAAGCGCCGTCGGATCACTTTCAAGTCGAATTCCTGCTGGAGGGTGCGACGCTCCTTGATCCGAAAGCCCGGTCGGGGCGCATCATCGTCTTCCTGAAAGCGCTAGACAGCCGCGCGACGGGTGCTCCCGCAGACGGCCCGTTCTTCTCGGATCCGCAGCCGATCGGGTCGGTGAGAGTCGATGCGCTCGCGCCTGGAATGACCATCAAACTCTCTTCGCAATCAGTGTGGTGGCCGGAGGCCGCACCACGCCTTCTCGACGGGGAGTACGAGGTGCAGGCTGTCTTCGATCCGGACACAGACGGCGCTGGGCATCGTGCCGCGGGAAACCTCATCTCGCCGGTCGCACGGATCGGATTTCATCGCGATTCGGTCGATGAAGTGCGGCTCGCGCTCACGCGTCGGATCGATTCCCCCGCGCCACCGGATCACCGCAACGTCATGGAGATCGAAGTAGAGAGCCCGCTCCTCAGCACCGCGGCCTCCCGCCGCGTCCACCATCGAGCGTCCATGGTGTTTCCTCGCCAATACGGTGATCTCAATGCACGCCGTCGTATCTGGCCGACGGTCTATGTGATCGCACCTGCGGGAATGCGCCATGAGCTGGCCAAGGAGATTGCGACGCAGCTTGCGTCGGACGCGCTCGGGGCGGTGAGAGCGAACGCCGTGTATGTCGTCCTTGATCAGGAGGGACCGTACGGGAGCCACGGATTCATCGACAGCCAGGCGAACGGTCCTCGCGGCACCGCGCTGGTTACTGAGTTCATCCCCTACCTCGAGGAGCGATTCCGGCTCGTTCGGGAACCACAGGCGCGTGTGGTGCAGGGACACTCAACCGGAGGATGGGCAGCGGTGTTCCTGGCGGTCCGATGTCCCGCGGTGTTCTCCGCAGCCTTCGCCAGTGCCCCCCAACCGCTGGACTTCTCCAAGTTCGAGCTGGTCGATCTTTACCGCGACGAGAATCTCTTTTTCGAGTCCACCGCGACCGAGACCGCGGCGCGGGCTGCCTATCGCGAAGTCCTCGGTCCGTCCCACGATCTCGTCCCGATGGTTCTCGAAGAGGAGTTGGGGATGGAGCGGGCGATCTCACCCAGCGGGGATTCCGGTGGGCAGTGGGATGCATGGGCGGCCATGTTCAGTCCCATCGACGCTAGTACCAACGCGCCGCGGCGGCTGTGCGATCCGCTCACTGGGGTGATCGACCCGCAGACGGTCGAGGCGTGGAGCACATGGGACCTTGTGCGCCGCATCCAGCGCGATCCCGAAAGGCTCGGCGCGCTCGTCGCGTCACGCGTGCGCATTCTCGTCGGCGATCGCGACTCGTTCTATCTGGAACGGTCGGCACTGGCTTTGCGCGACACGATCGATGCCTGCGCCCGCGTGGCCGCGGAACATGGGCGTGAGTTTCCCGGTGGCCCGGGATACATCGAGATCGTCCGCGGCGCGACTCATGAAACGATTCTGCCGCTAGCGCAAGTGCGGTTCGGGCGCGAGATTCAGGAGCACTTCCGCCGAGCGAAGCTCCACGACTAGGCTTGGTCAGCACCATGAAGGATGTGCAGGACATCTGGTTCCGAAAGGCGAAGGAGCAGGGGTATCGCGCGCGCAGCGCATTCAAACTGATAGAGATCGATGACCGCCGAGGCATCCTCGGGCGTGGGTTCCGCGTGCTCGACGCGGGTGCCGCCCCCGGATCCTGGACACAGGTCGCCGCGGCGAGAGTCGGCGAGTCCGGCGAAGTCTGCGCATTCGATCTCAAGGAAATCGATGCGCGGGGGCTGCCCGCGAATGTGCGTGTGATGCAGGCGGATCTAAATGAGTTGACGGCCGCGTCATTCGGAGGCGCGCTCTTCGACGCGGTCATCAGCGACATGGGCCCCGACACATCGGGCGATCCATCAGGGGACAGCATCCGTTCGATCGCCCTCTGCAATGCGCTGCTCGACCGTCTCCCCCATTGGCTGCGACGGGGAGGGAACCTCATCCTCAAGGTCTACGAGGGCGGGGGATACGGAGCGCTACTCAAGCGCACCGACGGTCTCTTCGACGAAGTCAAGGGAGTCAAGCCGGAGTCATCGCGAGGCGAGAGTGTGGAAATGTTCGTCGTGGGCAAGGGGTACAAGGGTGGAGCGGCCAACAGCACTGGCACCGATGCCGGTGCGCGCCGCCGTGGGTGGGGAGAATCGCCTCAGTCCGCCTGATCTTCGGCTATCGCGCCGATACCGATGCGAGCACCGTCAATCGCCGTGCGACCTCTTCAGCGTTGGCGCGCGAGTTGAAGGCGCTGATGCGAATGAACCCCTCGCCGCAGCGACCGAACCCGGCGCCAGGAGTCGTCACTACCTGGGCCTCGCGAAGAAGCAGGTCGAATGTCTCCCACGAAGATAGTCCCGCTGGGCACGCGGTCCACACATAGGGAGAGTTCCTTGCTCCAACGGTTCGGAGTCCGAGCCGTTCGCAGGCGTCGGCGAGGAGCGCCGCATTGGCGAGGTAGAAGTCGGTGAGGGCGCGGGTCTGCATGCGACCTTCGTGGGAATAGAGCGCGGCCACCGCACACTGGACTGGCCACGAGACGCCGTTGGAGCAAGTGGCCCATCGCCGTAACCACAGTCCGTGTAGCGCGACCCGCGAGCCGTCCGAAGTGGCACCAAGGAGCGACTTCGGGATCACCGTGTACCCCGCACGAACCCCTGTAAACCCGCCGACTTTCGAGAACGAACGGAACTCGATGGCGCACTCGCGAGCACCCTCGATCTCGTAGATGGAGTGGGGGATCGAGTCATCGCGGATGAACGCCTCGTAGGCGGCGTCAAACATGATGAGCCACCCGTTGCTGCGCGCGGCACTCACCCAACGGGTCAGCGTTTCGCGGTCAAGCACCGTTCCCGTCGGATTGTTCGGGGAACACAGATGGACGACATCAACTCGTTCGGTCGGCAACGCCGGGGAGAATCCATTGGCCGCCGTGCAGGGGAGGTAGACGAACCCCTCGTAGCCGCCCCCCTCGAGCGCGACTCCGGAGTTGCCGGCCATGACATTGGTGTCGGCGTAGACGGGGTAGACGGGATCGGTGATGGCGACTCGGTTTCCCTGACCGAGGATCTCGAGGATCGCGCTGGCGTCCGGCTTGGACCCATCGCTGAGGAACACTTCGTCGTCGGCGATGTCGCAGCCCCGAGCGCGCAGATCCCCCTCGGCGATCGCCGCACGAACGAAGTCGTATCCCGTGGGTGGCGGATAGCCACGAAAGGTCTCGCGCTGCGCGAGTTCGTCTACCGCGTTTCGCATGGCATCAATCGCCGCACGAGGGAGGGGTTCGGTGACATCGCCGATCCCACATCGGATGATGCGACCCGCAACCGCGGGGTTCGCCTCGGTGAACGCGGCCACCCGTCGTGCGATCTCCGGGAACAGATACCCCGCAGAGAGTTTCAGGAAGTTGTCGTTGACTCGGAACATGGTTCAATAGATCATCTTCGCTTGACGATGCGCACGGCGTGGGCGGGCGGGAAGTTCGCGAGCACAAGATGGCGGGTCACACGGTGGTCTCTCGCAGTGGCGTGCTTGATCGCCTGATGACCGCGAATGCGCTCCCGTCCCGCCGATCCGACGAAGGGGCTCCTGATCGCGCCGAGCCCGGCGTACTCGAAGTAGGTGAGTTCGGCTCCATCCCGCATCAGCGAGAGCATCCGCTTGAAAATCACATCGGTAAGCGCCGGAGGAAAGTTGTTGAATGGGAGGCCGCACACAACGAAGTCGTAGCCGCCGACGAGCTGGGCCCGCTCGATCGGTTGCGCGTGGAGTTGGATCTTGATCGCGGGGTGGCGACGGCGGAACGCCTGCAGCAGCCGGACTTCGAGGTGCTCACAGAACGCAGGGTTCATTTCGACGATGTCCAGCTGATCGTGGCCGCGCAGTGCGAGAAGCACCGCGGAGGTGAAGGCGCCGGTGCCTGCGCCGACCTCGAGAACCCGCTTCTCGCCACGGTGTCCACGCAGCGAGCGGGTCATCTCCTTCGCCAGCATCGGCGAACTCGGCACGACCGAGCCGGTCGTTCGGATGTTGCGGATCGCCTGATGGACAAACTTCAGCATCGAAGCGTCGATTCTACGCCGAGTTCCCGCGATCACTGGGCAGCGTCGCTGATCCCGTTCGCGCCGAGCGCGAGGATCATGCCCGCGAATACCTCGGCAATCTGCTCGAGGTCCCGAAGGTGCGCAATCTCGACGGTGGTGTGCATATAGCGGATGGGAAGGCTGAGAAGGCCGCTCGGGATGCCGCCGCCGCGAAGAAATATCGCGTCCGTGTCTGTTCCGCTGCGCCCTGGTGTAGCCGCGCGTTGAAGCGGGATCGACTTCGCGGCAGCGGCCGCGATCAGGCGGGAAACAATCGCTGGGTGCATCGCCGCGCCAACGGCGAGCTTCGGACCCTCGCCCATCTTGAAGTGACCGTGCTGGGCGTGCGAGATCCCGGGCGAGTCGGTGGCGTGGCCGACATCAGTGACGAGCGCAATGTCGGGTCTCAGACTCTCCGCCACCATCGCTGCGCCATGAGTGCCAATCTCCTCCTGCACAGTGCTGACGGCGACGACTCGCACTTTCAGTTCGCTGCCGGCGGCCGCGACAAGACGCAGAGTCTCGGCCGCCACGAAGGTGCCGATTCGATTGTCGAGCGCGCGCGCGACGATGAGTTCGTCGTTCATCATCATGCTCGCATCAAGGAAAACCCCTGGATCGCCGATATTGATGCGGGCCATCGCGGAGGCCGCATCTTTCGCGCCGATGTCAATAAAGAGTTCGTGCAGCTTGCGGACCTTCCCCATCGCATCCTTGTCCTGAAGATGGATCGCTGTCGCGCCGACGAGTCCGACGACTGGATTGGCGACGCCCACCACACTCGACTGGAACTGGATTCGCTTTCCGACAATGGACGCCGGGTCGATCCCGCCGATCGCCCGGCAATAGACAAAGCCCTGTGCGTCGACATGATTGACCATCAATCCAATTTCGTCTGCGTGTCCGCACACCGCCACGGTTCGCTTCGCTCCCGCAGGCGCAATTTCCCCAAAGCAGTTGCCGTATGCATCAGACCATGTTCGTGCGGCGCTTGGCTTCACATATTCCAGCCAGAGTTTTTGCCCAGGTGCTTCAAATCCAGAGGGGCTTGGCGTGTCGAGAAGTCTGTGAAGAAACGAAAGTGATTCAGGTCTCATAGACAGGCTAGAATAGGGAAAGTCGAT
>SIAD01000006.1 GCA_009691915.1 Phycisphaerales bacterium | reverse complement strand
AGGGTGGGGGTAGTGCTGTCCAGGTGGTTCGGCTACGAAGCCCGACGGGTGTACGCGAAGTTGGGCGAGTCTGAGGAGGACCGGGTGTCCCGGGAGCTGGTGGAGTGGATCGAACGCAAGGGCGGTGCGGTGACCGTGCGCGACCTGACCCATGGCGTAAGGGTGTATCGCGGCGATCATGACGCGGCGGAAGGTGCATTGTTGAAGCTGGTGGAAGTGGGCTTCGGGCGTTGGGAAGCCGACGCAACAGCACCGAAGGGTGGCCGACCTACCCGACGGTTCCGCCTTGTCTCCACCGTCACCGTCACCGAAACCCCACGATTCCCCGAAGGATCCTTAGGTTCTGGTGACGGTGACACTGGTGACACTCCAACGAACAACGCCGACAGCTGGGGGGTTGTGTGAATCCGCCCCCCGCAGAACTCGCCCCGCTGCTGGTGGCCCTTGGGTGCGAAGTGTCCCCGGCAGTCCTTCAATGCGACGCGCCGGCACTTCAAGAGGCCCAGGAAGGCAGGGACGCCCCCGAGGCCCTCCCAGACACTGCGGCGGGTACTTCGAGCGGTCACGATGAGCGACGCCGCCCAGGGCATCCTAGAGGCCCCGGGACAGTAGTTGCCGTGAGGCAACCAATGGGCTACTCTCCCGGCATGGGTCAACTGTCGAAGGCCATAGCGGCGGCGATCAAGCGCAGTGAGCAAACCCCCTACGCGATCGCCAGGGGTGCAAATGTCGCGCGTTCTCAACTGTCGCGGCTGTTGAGTGGTGAACGCGGATTGGACACAGGCACGATCGAACGCCTGGCGAAGTACCTTGGATTGCGGATAACGATTGGCCCCGTCAAGCGGGCCACGAAAGGACGGTGAAGCATGGCGAGTCTGTCCCGTGCCCCCAATGGCACAAAGCGCATTCTGTTTACTGATGGGGCCGGCACTCGGCGGGCAATCCACCTGGGCCGGGTCAATGTCAAGATGGCCGAATCGTTTCGCCTTCGCGTCGAAGCGTTGTTATCCGCGAAGGCACTTCAACAGTCCTTGGATCCTGAACTTACTGCATGGCTGCGGGACCTGCCGGAGCTTATGTACGCGAGGCTCGCCCACACCGGGCTTGTCGAACCCCGGGAAAGCATGATGGTTACGGTGGGACAGTTGTTGGAACGATTCGACTCGATGGCAACGGTGAAACCCACAACCCTGGTGACCTATCGGCAGACTTCGGGCAGCTTGCTGCAATTCTTCGGCGCAACTAAACGGCTCTGTCGCCTGACGCCATTGGACGCAGACTCTTGGCGGAAGGCGATCGCCGAACCCGTGACCGTGAAGCGTGACGATGGAGAGCCGGCCACGAAGCAACTCGCAATCGCTACGGTTGCGAAGAGGGTTCGCGTCGCCAAGTCAATCTTCAGGCGTGCGATACGGTGGGGCCTGATGCCATCCAATCCATTTGCTCACCTGAGAGCGGGTTCCCAGGCGAACCCCGGACGCTCCCGCTACATAACCCACGAAACGATCCGCGCCATACTGGACGCTTGCCCCGACGCACACTGGCGAACGGTGGTGGCATTGTCGCGCTACGCGGGGTTGCGATGCCCTTCCGAAATCGCACTGCTGCGATGGGCGGACCTGGACTGGGAACGCCGGGTACTCACGGTGCGAAGCCCCAAGACTTCAGGCCACGATGGCCATGCGGTTCGATTGGTGCCCATCGGCCCGGAACTGCTACCGATCCTTCAAGACTTGTTTGACCTGGCCGAAGTTGGGGTAGAAGCGATGCTCCCAAGGCTGCGCGGACTATCGACGAACCCGCGAACGACATTCCAAAAGATCATCGCCCGGGCCGGTATCGCACAATGGCCGAGGCTGTTTCACAATCTACGGGCCTCTTGCAGCTGCGATTGGGTGGAGCGGGTCCCGAACCATGTTGCCGCCGGCTGGCTGGGACACTCTCCGCTAATCGCGGCCAAGCACTACCTGCAAACCCGAGATGCACACTTCGAGCTAGTCACGGGTGCCAAGGCGGACGCAGCGGCGACAGACTTACGCTCCGAAACCGACCCCCAAAAAAGCGACGCAGAATCCGACGCACTCAAGACGAGAATGACGCAAAAGGCGACGCAGCACCAATCCGCGCCGACTCGCACCAATTCGCGCGAATCAATAGAAACGACTTGTATTACAGGTGAATTGCGATTCAATGCGAACACACGCGAAACGATGCGAAGTGAAGGGATGACCCCAATGGGATTCGAACCCATGTGTCCTCCTTGAAAGGGAGGTGTCCTGGACCAGGCTAGACGATGGGGCCGAAGCGTTCCTTTGGCTCCCCTGTTAGATTGGGGAGCACGACTCGTGAATAGTGACCCCAAGGGGATTCGAACCCCTGTTCCATCCGTGAGAGGGATGTGTCCTAGCCGGGCTAGACGATGAGGCCGTGGGTCGAAGATGATATCCAAAGTGCCGTCACCGGCAAGCCGTTCACCCCGTATGACCACTCAACGCCCGCTCATCGTCGTCCCCACGCGGCATGAACTGCAGAACATCCGCGAAGAGGTCGCAGCCTTGGGAATCCACGCCGACTTCGCCTGTTGCGGACTCGGTCCCGGCGGCGTGGCGCGATGGACTGCGGCGAGTGAGGCGGCGTCGCGCGCTGGCGGCGCTCTCGCGCCCGGGCGAACGGTGATTCTCGCAGGTCTTGCCGGTGGACTCGATCCCGCGGTGCGCCCGGGAATCGCGCGTAGTGCCCGCATGATCACTTCGGCCGATGCGGACGAGTGCGGACAACACCAGAAGTACATCGCTCCCCTCCACCGCGGCGACGCCCTCGACATTGCCACACTCGATCGCATCGCGAGCACCGTCGCCGAGAAGCGCGCGCTCTGGAAGGCGACCGGTGCCGGACTAGTCGACATGGAGTCGGCACCATTTGCGGCCGTCGCCAGCGCGCGGGGATGGTGCTGGGGGGTCGTGCGCGCGGTCAGCGATGACGCCAACACACCGCTCGCGCCCTGGATCGTTGAGCTCATCAAGACCGATGGATCGACCAACTACCCGGCCCTGGCGCGGGCAGTACTCGGAGACCCGAGACGCATTGCAACTCTCGTGACCATCCTGCGCATCACACGGCCATTGGTGCGTGCGATCGCTGAGCAGATCGCCCACCTCCTCGACTCGGCCGCGGAGCGCACCGACGAGGATCATGAGTATCGAACGCTCGTGTTCGGCGGGTCGTTCGATCCGCCCCACCGTCGACACGCCGAGGTCGTGGCGCTTGCCGCGCAAACCCTCGGCTGCGGCCGTATCGACATCGTCCCCGCTTCCCACGCGCCGCTGAGGGATGCCCCCAACAGCGCCACGGATCGTGACCGGCTGGAGATGGCGCGCCGCGCCTTCGCCCGAGTGAGTGGCGCATCCATCGACTCGCGCGAGATCAATCGTGGAGGAATCTCTTACACGGTGGACACGCTGCGCGAGATTGCCGACGAGAGAAAGCTTGCGCACCGCGATCTCGTGCTCCTCATCGGGTCCGACCAGGCACTTCAGTTTGACCGTTGGAAGTCGTGGCGGGAGATCGATGAACAGCTGGCGGCAGTGGCAGTCATTGCACGCCCTCCCGAGACTCCAGATGCTCTGCGCCGACAACTGCGCGAGAAGTTTGACGCCCTCGGCAGCGACGGTCAGCGGTGGGCGGACGCGGTTCTCGACCTCGAACCGATCGATCTGAGCTCGACTGAGATCCGCCGCAGGCTGAGCGCTGGACTCGGCATCGACGACCTCGTCGACGCTTCAGTTGTTGAGCTGATCCGCCAGCGCGGGCTCTACCGGGAATTTTCTGAGCGGATTCCGGGCTGATTGTCCCCCCCCAAGGCCAGGGCGGGGATGGCACTCCCAAAGCGAGATGGGAATCGACGGTGCGCTCCCTAGACTTGGCGCGTGACCGCTTCGACAGAGTCCATCCAGAGAGTTGCCTTTGTCAGCCTTGGCTGCCCCAAGAACCTCGTCGACAGCGAGAAAATGCTCGGCCTTCTGAAGCGCGACGGACTCACGCTCGTCAATGAGGACAACGATCCCGACGCGATCGTTGTCAATACCTGCGGATTCCTTGAGGCTTCAAAGGTGGAGTCCCTGTCGGTCATCACAGACGCCATCGAACGAAAGCGCAAGGGGGAGCTCAAGCGGGTCGTCGTCGCGGGGTGCCTGGTGCAACGACACCGCGCCAAGATTCTCGAGTGGGCGCCGGGAATCGATGCGCTCATCGGAGTGTTTGACCGCGATCACATTCTTGATGCCGTGCGCGGGGTGCGCGGCCAGCGCGACACGCTCGACTCTGCAGGTGGGCGACCTGGGTACTGGATCGCCTCGAACGCGCTGGCGGCGGCCGCGGAGCGCGGGGTGAACACCGTCGGCCTCACCGTCAACGGGAAGGACGGCCTAGGGATCGGATACTTCGAAGGCGATGACGACCGCGTCCGGTTGACGCCACGCCACTGGGCGTACCTGCGCGTTTCTGAAGGGTGCAACCAGCGCTGCTCGTTCTGCACCATTCCTTCGATCCGCGGCAAGATGCGTTCGAAGCCGTTGCCGGCGATCACCGCCGAGACCAAGCAACTTCTTGCAGACGGCGTTTACGAACTCAACCTCATCGGACAGGACACGACGAGCTGGGGGATGGACATCGGCGACACCTCCGGACTGGTGGGGCTGCTCGAGGGAATTGATCGCGCCGTACAGGACCACGGTGGTGGATGGGTCCGCCTGATGTACGCGTACCCATCAAACTTCACCACCGACATGATCGACGCGATCGCCCGCCTTCCGAGCCTCGTCAAGTACATCGACATTCCCCTGCAGCACGCCAGCGACGCCATGCTCACCTCGATGCGCCGTCATGTTTCGGCGGCGACGCAGGAGGCGCTAGTCGAACGACTGCGCGAACGCATCCCCGGGATGGCGATCCGCACGACTCTGATCACCGGGCATCCCGGCGAGACCGAGAAAGATCACCAGGAACTCATGGCCTTTGTAGAACGAATGCAGTTCGACGCGTTGGGGGTCTTCAAGTACTCGCCCGAGTCGGGAACACCGTCAGGCACGATGCACTCGGACCCGGCGCTGTGTGTCAGTGCCGAAACCGCCGCGCGCCGCGAGGGTGAAATCATGGAGCTTCAACAGTCAATTGCCTTCGGGAACGCGTCGTTCGTCGCGCAGCAGAGGAGCCAGTTCGATGTGCTCATTGACTCGGTGGCCGATGGCAAGGCGCGCGGACGGGCGACCTCGGGCGTCGCCGCCACGGGGACGACTCTTCATGTCGGTCGCGCCTACCACCAGGCGCCGCAGATCGACTCGGTAACCCATGTCGTGAGCCGCGAGCGGCTCGCATCTGGCGAGATCGTCCGCTGCACGATTGTCGAGAGCGATGGGTACGACCTCGTGGCGCAACCGGTTGTGGACCTCGATGCCACTGTTCGCCTCCCTGTCATCAGGCGCTGACATGATTGACCGACACACTGTTGCACTCTTCGCCGCCGCACTGGTTGGCGGCGCGGCACTCGCCCAGAGTGATCGCCCCGCCCACGCGCCCGCGATTGTCCCTTCGGTTCCAACCCTTGACCTCGATCCGACCCAGAGGATCGACATTCAGGGGTGGTGGAGCAATGGGACCGAGATTATTCTTGTGCAGTCGGACGGCGCATTCCTCTGGTGGAGACAGAACAACAGGTTCCGCCCACCCACGCTCGCAGGTCGGTGGGATCGCCAGAATTACCGCACATTCTGGCTGGAGCCCTATGCGACGGGGCCATCCGATCAGGAGGCTCCCAAGCGCCTGCGCGCCGCGATGCACAGGACTGACGGAACCATCTTCGTCGACATCGGCGATCATCTGGGGTTCCACCACAGCGACACGCCACCAGCCGCGCCCGAAGATGCCTATGTCGGTCGATGGCTCGGCCCCGGCGGCGCGATCGACCTCAATGCGGACGGGTCGTATGACCTGCGCGCCTCGGCTCAGGCGGTGACCGCCCCAGTCACGCGAGCTGGTCACTCGGGGTCATGGACATACGACGGCACATTTGTCGTGCTGCGTCCAACGGGTTCCGAGAGCGATCCAGTCATATGCACGGTGGTTGATCGTCCCGAGCTTGATCCTTCGGGGAAGCCGGTACCGACCAAGGGCTCGGCCACCAAGTTGCCTCCTTCAATCGAGGCACTCACGACGCCGATCGGCGAACTGCGCCGCCTCGCCCCCGCGCCGCCCACTCCAAAGTCGCCCCCGGCACCACTCACTCCCGCGGTAGCGCCAGCTCCTTCATCACCTCGTCCGTGAGATCGATCCCCGAGGGGTACTTGAGGAAGGGGCGAGCCTGCACCTGGACCATCGCATCGGCGAGCTCCTGCGAACCGAAATCGCGATCGGCCGGCATGAATCGATAGACGAGATCGACGCCGCCGCGCGCTGCAACGACTTCGGTTGCCGCGACCAGGTCGCGGTACGCCTTCTCAACCTGCTCCGCCATGTGTTTGGACTGAATGCGCTGAATCTGCGCCATCCACTTCTCGTACTCGACCTGCAGTGCGAGGAACCCGGTGCGGGCCTCGTCGAAGTTGGGGTCACCGGGTTTGGGATCGGGGAACTTGTCCTGAAGTTCCTTGCTCCGCTTCTCGAACTCCTCTCCCTGACCGCGCGCCTCCTCGTCAAACTTCTGGCGTTCGAAGGCGTACCGTTCGCTCGCGAGCAGTCCCTTCATGATGCGGTCAATGTGGATGCACCCTATTGCGTAGGCACGCGAGGCGGCGGCATCTCCCCACGCGATACGGCCGGCCTCGTTGCGGATGGTCATCGGACCGTCCTTACCAGATAGCAGGAGCGCATCGGCCGGTCCTAAGTCGACGCGCAGCACCTCTTTCGCGACCGCGCGCTCGCCGGACAACAAATGGGTGGCAATTGCGCCCGCAACGCCCGCGAGAATGCACAGGATCATGGTTGGGAGTTGTCTGGTGAGTCTCATGCCTGTCATGTGACCTCCGTCAGTCCTTCTTCGGTGCCTTGATGTTCATTTCGGTGAGGATGTCCTCGGTGATGTCGATCGACTCGGGCACTCTGAGAAAGGTTCGCGCCTGAAGTTGCTGCGCGAGTTCCGCCTCTTCCCCCGCGCGGAGCTTTTCCGACGGCGGAACAAAGCGCATCACGAGATCGACATGTCGTTTGTCGGCAACGACCTCGACTGCTTCTCTGATCGACGCGTAGGCCGTGTCGTACTGATGCGCCACCAGCTCCTGCCCCTGCGTCTCGGTGGCCTGACTCCACTGAGAAAACTCCCGCTGAAACTCCTCGAACTGCTCGCGAACGGCCGGGAATTCCGGCGATTCGCGGTCCGTCGCCTTCGCCTTCTCGACGAGCTCCTTGTACCGCTGGTCGAAGTCGGACTTTTTCGCCGCGTTGGTCGCCGCGAACTCCTCCCGCTCACGGGTGTTGGACTCGCTCTCCAGCAGCGCACCGAGAATCCGACCGACATGGACCGTTCCCAGTGCGAAGGCGCGGCTCGTCGGCTCCTTCGACCACGAAATCCGCCCATCAGTGTTGGTGATCCGCAGATCGGTCTTGCCCGTGAGGATGAACGCCTCGGCGGGGCCAAGGTCGACCGCGAGGGGTTCGCGCGCGCCTGCGGGAGTCTGCAGTCCGATGACGAGAAACGCGGTCAGTGCGCTTGAGAGCACGCTAGCGGCGACGATGGCTGCGGCATTTCGCATCCTAGGAGACTAGTCGCTGGCGGCCCCCCCAGGGCACTGGTGGTCAGTCGCCCTGCTCAAGCACGGCGAGGAATGCTTCCTGAGGGATCGAGACAGAGCCGATCTGCTTCATGCGCTTCTTGCCCTCCTTCTGCTTCTCGAGGAGCTTCCGCTTGCGCGTGATGTCCCCTCCGTAGCACTTGGCGGTGACATTCTTGCGCATGGCGGAGATTGACTCGCGCGCGATGATCTTGCCACCGATCGCGGCCTGCAACGCGATCTCGAACTGGTGGCGGTCGATCTGCTTCCTGAGCTTGGCCAGAATCGCGCGACTGCGCGACTCCGCACCCGATCGGTGACAGATGAGGCTCAGGGCTTCAACGATCTCGCCGTTGACGAGGATGTTGACCTTCACCAGATTGTCCCGGCGGTACTGGGTCACCTGGTAATCCATCGTGCCGTAGCCGCGCGTGATCGACTTCAGCTTGTCGTAGAAGTCGTAGATGATTTCGGCCATCGGCAGTTCATAGTCAAGGATCTGACGCCCCTCGCTCAGAAATCGCTGCGACTTGAAGTGCCCGCGCCGGCTGTCGCAGAGCTTGATGAGGTCACCGATGTTCTCGGTCGGGCACATGATCTCGAGCTTGGCGATGGGCTCGCGGATGGCGGCGATCTGCGAGGGATCGGGGAGCTCGCTAGGGTTGTGGATCTCCCGCTCCTCGCCATTGGTGAGGTCGATGAGGTACTTGACCGTCGGGGCCGTCTGCACGATCTCGACCCCGCCCTCGCGCTCGAGTCGCTCCTGCACGATGTCCATGTGCAGTAGGCCGAGAAACCCGCAGCGGTATCCAAATCCGAGCGCCTCCGAGTGCTGGACATCGAAGGTGAAACTGGCATCATTGAGATGCAGTTTCTCGATCGCCTCGCGCAGGGCTTCGAAGGACGCTTTCTTACCGGTGCCCGACTCCGCATCGGCACTCGAGGGATAGAAGTCGCAGAAGACCATCTGCTTTGGCTCCTCATACCCAGGCAGCGCTTCGTCGGCGGGGTCGCCTTCAAGCGTCACGGTGTCGCCGACACGGACATCGGCAAGGCTCTTGATGCTCGCGCTGATCGAGCCGACCTGGGCGAATCCGAGCTCCTTGACCCGCGTGGCATGCGGCGTGTACCGATTGATCTCGCTGACGGCGAAGTTGCGGCCCGTCCCCATCATCTGGATCTTGTCCCCCACGCGCAGGATGCCGTCGAACACTCGCACATAGACCACGACGCCGCGGTAGTCGTCGTACTTGGCGTCGAAAATGAGCCCGCGAAGCTTTGGCGTCTTCTGTAGCCGTGGCGGGGGAAGCTTCCGGCAGACGAGATCGAGTAGCTCCAGGATCCCCTGCCCGGTCTTCGCCGAGACCTGCACGCACTCTTCGGCGGGAAGCCCGAGCACCTCTTCAATCTCCATGGCGACACCGTCGGGATTCGCCGCGGGGAGGTCGATCTTGTTGATGACTGGAATCAGTTCGAGCCCCGCCGCCACCGCGAGGTAGGCGTTCGCGACCGTCTGCGCCTGTACGCCTTGAGTCGCGTCGACGACGAGAATCGCCCCTTCGCACGCCGTAAGTGCGCGACTTACCTCGTAGGTGAAGTCGACATGGCCTGGGGTGTCGATGAAATTGAGCTCGTAGTCCTTGCCGAGATAAGTGTGGTGTACGGTGACCGCGCTCGCCTTGATCGTGATCCCGCGCTCGCGTTCGAGATCCATGGAGTCGAGAAACTGCGCACGAGCCTCGCGCTCGGGAAGCGCGTGCGTCGCCTGAAGGAGGCGGTCAGCGAGCGTGCTCTTCCCGTGGTCAATGTGGGCGATGATGGAGAAGTTGCGGATTTCCATGCGGGCGAGACGGGCGGTGTCCTGAGCCCCAAAGTGTAGTCACCGCCCGGAAAGCGCGGCCTCGGCGGCCTCTTTGATAGCCGCGGAGAGGCGCTCGCGCAGCGCGCTCTTCGCCTCATCGACCGTTGGGCAACGATCGCCCAGCTCGCGCCGAAGGCTCGTCACGGAACGACCCACGAGTCCGCAGGGAACGATCAGACCGAACTGGGAGAGGTCGGGATCGACATTGAGGGCGATCCCGTGCATCGAGACCCATCGCGAGAGGCGAACACCCATCGCGCACACCTTTCCATCACCAATCCACACTCCCGTGGCGCTCGGGTCGCGTCGGCCCTCGAGCCCGAACTCCGCGACCGTTGCGATGACCGCCCCCTCTAGAAGCCGGAGATATCCGTGAATCCTCAGCCCGAGGCGATTGAGATCGAGGATGAGGTACGCAACGACCTGCCCGGGCCCGTGCCAGGTGACATCCCCGCCGCGGTCGGTCTCGACGAGTTCAACCCCCAGCTGGGCCAGCCGCTCAGGCGACGCGAGCACATGCTCGGCGGCCCCCGACCTGCGCGATACGGTGACGACGGGGGGATCGTGCTCGAGGAGATAGACCGTTCCCGCGCTTTCCCCCCGCATTCGCGGACTCTGGAGTTCGATGCGCGCCGCGACAACGCGCTCGTGAGCCTGGCGCTGGATCTCGTAGGCGCTGGCGTAGGAGATCCTTCCAAGATCAACGAAGTCAACGATCGGTGGATGCGGCGGCATCGCCTCCAATCCTAATGGGCTCCGTTACTCTCCCGCCGTGCCGAAGATCCATCAAACGGCGATCATCGAGGGGGATGTCCGACTCAGTCCGGGCGTGAAGGTCGGTCCGTGGTGTGTACTCAACGGCACGCTCGGGCCGGTCAGCGTGGGATCGGGCACCGTCCTGCGCGCGAATGTCCACTTGACCGGTCCGCTCGCGCTGGGCGACGCCAACGACATCCATCCATTCGCCTGTATTGGCGGCGCACCGCAGGATCTCGGAACGCCCCCAGACCGGCCCGGCCCGGGACTGATCGTCGGCAACGGCAATGTCTTCCGGGAGGCGGTCACGATCCACCGCCCCAAGCTTCAGGACCCCGGGCGCATCGGTGACAGCAACTACTTCATGGCCGACTCGCACGCCGGCCACGACTGCCTCATCGGGAACCACAATGTCTTTGGCAATGGCACCCAGATCGCCGGACATGTGGAGATCGCTGACCGGGTGATTACAGGAGGCCTCGCGGGAATCCACCAGTTCGTCCGGGTTGGGCGGGGCGCGTTCATCAGCGGGCTCGCCGCGCCGACTCTCGATGTCTGTCCGTTCTTCGTCGTGACGGCGATCAACCATGCCGGCAGCATCAATGTGATCGGCCTGCGCCGCTCGGGAGCCCCGTCAGCGACGATTGACACGGTGCGCTGGGTTTTCAAGACGCTCTGTCGGCGCCACCTGCTCCTCAAGAACGCCCTGGAAGTGCTGCGCTCGCGCAGCGGCGACCCGCTGGTCGATGAGTACATCAGGTTCATTGAGTCGTCCAAGCGAGGCATCGTGACTTCTCGAGGACGGCAGACCCAATGCTGATCGCTCGAGTCCCGTCCTCTCGAATCCGCTCCCTTCCCCGATGACCGCAACGGTCTGCATCCTCGCCAGCAGTTCCCGAGGGAACGCCACCGCAATTTCGTTCGACGACTCGGGGAGATTCGTACTCGTCGACGCGGGGATCTCCCCCGCTCGCGTGCGCGAGGCGATCACGAGGTCAGGATCGCTGCTGCGCTGTCAGCGGCTACGCGCTATTTTTCTCACCCATCTAGACAGCGACCACTGGGCCAACTCCTGGGCGGCCCAGGTTCGACGCCATCCGGTGCCTGTGATCGTCCGTCACCAACACGCGGAGCTCGCCCTCGCTCTCGGTGTCCCTCCCGCCTGCCTGCGCACTCTCGTGACGAGTTTCCGTCTCGGCGACACCGCCAGTGTTGTCGCCACCAAAGTCTCCCACGACGAGATCGGATCGACCGCGTTCCGGTTTGACTGTGAGTACGCCTCGATAGGCCACGCCACCGACCTTGGATGCGTTGAGGAAGGGCTCATTGAGGCGTTTGCCGGCGTCGACATTCTCAACATTGAGAGCAACTACGACGAGGAGATGCAGGTCCGCTCGAACCGACCTGAGTTTCTCAAGCGCCGCATCATGGGGGACCGCGGTCATCTTTCCAATGAGCAGGCGGTGGCGGCGGTCGCGCGCCTCGCGAGCGGTGGGACGATCCGCCACCTCAATCTCCTCCACCTCTCGCAGGACTGCAACCGTCCGGAGATCGTCCGCGAAGTGTTCGAGAAGCGCGTGGGTGCGAACATCGCCTCGATGCACATCAGCTCGCCAGACCAGCCGACACGGCCGGTCGCGCACTCGGACTCAAAGTTCGGGAAGGATCAGGCCCGATTAGGGCCAGTTCTTTCCCGAAGTTGACGACCGCGCCCAGCCCAAGCACGATCGGCTAGCCTTCGGCGCTCGATGAGCGACGCGCTGACCCACGAATGCGGCATTGCCCTCGTGAGACTTCGCAAACCGCTCTCTTGGTTCCAGGAGCAGTATGGCGACCCAGCCTGGGGGCTCCGCAAGCTCTATCTCCTCATGGAGAAACAGCACAATCGAGGACAGGATGGTGCCGGGGTCGCCTCGGTGCGATTCGACATGCCGCCGGGAGAATCGTTCCTCCAACGGGAGCGCTGCGCCAAGCGGAATCCGATCGAGCGCCTCTTCGACGACGCGCTGGCTCCACTGCGCGGTCTGTCGGACGAAGCGCTGCGCACGACCCCGGAGCTTGAGCTCAAGCGCCGCACTCCGCTCCTGGGGGAGGTCCTGCTTGGGCACCTCCGCTACGGCACCTTCGGAGGTCGCGCGGTCGCTGCATGCCACCCGTTCCTCAGGCGGTCGATCATTGCCAGCCGCAATCTGGCGCTCGCGGGAAATTTCAACCTCACTAACTCGCCGGAGCTGTTCGAGCTCCTTGTGGAGTACGGCCTGACGCCGGTGGGCGGAAGCGACACCGGGGTCGTTCTCGAGAAGATCGGCTACGCACTCGACTGCGAGCATGACCATCTCATCGCCACCATGGGGCCGGGGTCGTTCGCGCAACTTGATGGCCGCGCGCTTGCCCGCGAGGTATCGGCGCATCTGGATCTTGCCAGAATCCTCCGCCGTGCGGCCGAGAAGTTCGACGGGGGCTATGTCCTCGCCGGGCTCGTTGGCAATGGCGACTCCTTCATCTGTCGCGATCCGGCCGGGATCCGCCCCGCGTACACGCTGATTACCGACGAGGTCGTGGCGGCGGCCAGCGAGCGCCCGGCGCTGGCCGCGGTCTTCGATGCAGACATCAGCGGCATCGAGCCTCTGGAGCCGGGTCATGTCCTGTGTGTCAAACGCGACGGCTCGGTGCACTGCGGCCGGTTCGCCGATGCCCAACCGTTGCGACAGTGCTCCTTCGAGCGGATCTACTTCAGCCGGGGCAATGACCACGAGATCTACGAAGAGCGCAAGTCGCTGGGCCGAAATCTTGCACCCAGGATTCTCGAACGGCTCGGTGGTTCAGTCGACAAGGCGGTCTTCTCATTCATTCCTAACACCGCCGAGAGCGCATATCTCGGCATCCTGCAGGAGACCGAACGGATCATGCGCGAACGGGGCGCGGACGAGCTCTGCCGACTCGTGATTGAAGGGACGGCCACGCCGGAACGCATCCGCGCCCTGATGGATGTCCGCGTCCGCGCCGAAAAGGTCGCGCACAAGGACCAACGCCTGAGAACATTCATCACCCACGATGCCGCCAGACGCGATCTCGTAAGCCACATCTACGACATCACCCGTGGATCGGTGCGCCCTGGGGACACACTGATCGCGGTCGATGACTCGATTGTCCGCGGCACCACGCTGCGCGAGTCGATCATCACGATTCTCTCCAAGCTCAACCCCGCTCGGATCATCGTCGTTTCCAGCGCTCCGCCCATCCTCTACCCGGACTGCTACGGGATCGACATGAGCCAACTGGGTCGCTTCATTGCATTCGAGGCGGCGATCAATCTGCTGCGCGCCCGTGGCCTCGCGGCGGTCATCGAGGAGGTCGAATCGCTGTGCCTCGGGCAGGAGAGCCTGCCTCCCGAGTCGATGAAGAATCATGTGCGCCTGATCTACGACCAATTCAGTCAGGACGAACTCTCCAACGAGATCGCGCGGCTCATTGCCCCACCCGTTGACCAGTGGACCGGGACAGTCGAAGTCATCTATCAGACCGTCGACGGGCTGCGACGAGCGATGCCCGACCACACGGGCGACTGGTATTTCACCGGCGACTATCCGACCCCGGGGGGACTCAGGGTCCTCAATCGCGCATTCCTCAATTGGTGCCGGAGAAACGACTCCCGGGCGTACTAGCGACCCGGATTCGCCCGGCTTACTGCGCGAATTCGATCCAGTCGGCGGCCTACACCTGCGGATGAGTCACTTGACAGAGTGCCGTGGTATCCGGTTCAATGCCCGGCTCACTATGGCGCGATACATCGGACCCAAAGTCAAACTCTCCCGCCGCGTCGGCGTTCCCGTCGCGGACATCCCAAAGCACACCGCCAAGCGGCAGTTGACCCCTCCGGGGATGCATGGCTTCCGCGGAAAGCGCGCCAAGCCATACGGCGTCCGCAAGGATGAGAAGCAGAAGCTGCGCTACCACTACAGCGTGCTCGAGCGGCAGTTCCGCCGATACCTCGCTGAGGCCGGACGCAGCAAGGGGAATACCGGCGAGGTGCTTCTGGCCAATCTCGAGAGCCGACTGGACAATCTTGTTCGGCGCGCTGGGTTCGCGCGCACGATCTGGGCGGCAAGGCAGATCGTCGTGCACGGTCATGTCAAGGTCAACAGCCGCAAAGTTGATCGCCCATCATTCGCGTGCGAGCCGGGGATGACGATCACGATCAAGGACGGACTCCACAAGCTCGTTCGCGAGAACATGGAGAGCATGTCCGGTCACATCGTCCCCGGATGGATCGAGGTCAACCCCGCCGAACTCTCGGCCAAGGTGCTGGCGCGTCCCTCGTCCGAGCAGATCCCGTTCGATGTGAACACGAATCTCATCGTCGAGTTTTACCGCTGATCGTGTGGAAGTCGACACCCAGAGCGCACGGACGGCATTCGTCCGCGCGCTCTTTTCCTAGGCACTTTTCCCAGCCTGACCCCCGAACAGTTCCGAGCCACCCATGCTGAAATTCTTCCGCAAGAACGAGAAGTTCTCCCGCTGGTTCCTCATCATCGGCATGACTCTGCTCATGGTCTCCTGGCTGGTGTTCGACCAGTCGAGCAGCTTCTTCACCGACATGCTCGTGGGGCGGACGACCTGGGCGACCACGACCGATGGGAAGTCGATCACCGAGAGCGAACGGGTCTACCTTCAGCAGCAGACGCGGGCGATCGCAGCGCTTGGAGACCAGACCGTTCGTGCTCTCGGACTCGACAAGGATCCCGTGCACTGGTTCCTGCTCACCCTCGAAGCGGAGCAGGCAGGACTCGTCGGCGGCGAGTCGGATGGTCGGTCGAGGCTCCAGAAAGTGGCCGCGGCCAACAAAGTCCCCGAGATGAATCTCATCGGCGCACTCTGTCGGGAGTCAGGTCTCAGCCCGGCACAGCTGTTCTCGACGATGGCTCAGCTCAATGGCATCGACCGTTACATCAATGTGATCACCAGCGGACCGGGGCAGCTCTCCACCACCCGACTTGAGCAGACGGCTGCGTCGCTGCTGGCTGCGGTCACCGGTGAAATCGTTGTTCTCAACGGCGTCCAGTCCAAAGTCGATGTGCCTGCCCCCACCGAGGAGGCCCTTGCCGCGCAGTTGGCGACCTACGGCACCGACGCCCCCGGCGCAGGAAAGTTCGGGTTCGGCTACCTAGTCGAGGATCGAGTGCGGATGGAGTGGCTCTCGATCCCGGCCACGGCGATCAATGCTCTCGTGGAGCAGAGCACGGCGCTCTCCAATCTGGAACTGCGCAAGTACTGGATGGAGCACCAGTCGGAGTTTCCCGCCGCGGCGCTCTCGTCCACACCGCCTTCCTTCGAGACCATGCGCGACGCGGTTCGAGCGAAGGTCCTGGCGACGGCGCTGACCGCCAAGCGACAGGAGATAGGCAAGTTCCTCTCCGACCGGATGCAACTCTCGCTGCGTGGAATCGCGCAGGTAAATGGGTACTACACACTGCCGCCCGACTGGCGCGCGAAGCAACTTGGTCTGGCCACACTTGGGCAGGAAGTCGCGGCGAAGTTCTCGATTCCGGCACCGGCGATCCAGGACAGCGGAGCCGAGTGGACACTTCTCACGGCGATCGACGGCATGCAGGGGCTGGGAACCGCCCAGACCACTCGGTTCGGATCGCAGCCCATGCGGACGAGCCAGCTCGTTCAGGCCGTACGGGAACTCGGCGGGAAGTCCACGATTGTCATGCAGACGGGGGTGGCAAGCCCTGTGCTCGAGTCTCCCGCGGGTGAACTGATCGTGGTCCGGGTGACCGAGGCGGAGGAGTCCGCGCCGCCGTCGACGGTTGAGAGCGTGCGTACGACGCTCGTAGCCGATGTCAACCGGGTGGCGCGATTCGAGAAGCTGACGGCACTTGTGCCGCAGATTGAGCAGGCAGCGGCGGATCAGGGTCTCGCGTCGGTTGCCGCGACCTATGGCGTGCCGGTTCAGCCCTTCACGGATCTCAGGCAGAGCGACAAGAACTTCCTCCAGTACGGACTGAAACTCCCGAGCCAGATTCCTGATCTCGGCGCCGACGCGACAGTGGCCAGAGCGATCGCGGAGCGCGCGATGAAGTTGCCATCCACGCGGCCGGCAGCAGAGTTGCCGCTGATCGATCGAACACTGGTCGTCGCCAGCCCCGACAAGCTGGCCATCGCCGTCGTGCGCATTGATTCTGTCACACCCACGAATCAGGGGGACATCGCGGCGCTCAAGCAGAACCCCCGCTTCCGGAGCATTGCGGCCAATGATCAGTCGGCGGGAACTCCCGTAGATATGTTCACTCTCGCTGCGCTCAAGGCCCGTCATGGATTTGCCTACGCGAATCCACGAAATGCGACCAGCGACGATGAGCTCGACGCTGGTTCCACTGATGGCGGCGCAGCAGCTGATGCCCCAGCGAGAGTCGGCGGATGAGCGATCCCCTCCCGACAATCGCCTTCGACCTCTTCGCAAAGATTGACTTCCGCGTGGCGACGATTGTCGGCGCCGAGATTCACCCGAATGCTGACAAGCTCCTCAAGATTCGTCTCGATGATGGAACCCCCGAAGGGCGACAGGTCTGCGCGGGAATCAGATCCTGGTACGACCCCGCGACGCTGATTGGCCGCCAGGTGATCATCGTCGCGAACCTTGAGCCGCGCACACTGCGCGGCGAGGTGAGTGCTGGCATGATCCTCGTCGCGAGTGATCTGAAGGTTGCGCCCGCGGCCGGCGGCACTCCAACGGCCCTCGAGGGCGCTCCTGCGGTTGCCCCCGCGATTGCGAAGCCCGGGCCGGACGAGCGCGATGTGATTCTTCTGACGCTTGACCGCCCCGCGGCGCCGGGCTCGAAGGTCAGCTAGCCCGCGTCAAACTCCGACGACTGCGGCATCGCGGTCGGAGAGCAGCCCCCCGTCCGCACGGCGTTTCACCGTCCCGTCGCGCCTCCATGATCGGTCGCATCGCTGCGCACTCTCGTCGGTGCGCAGATCACGGACGACGACCGACGCGCCCGCTCTGTCCAATGTGACCTGGGAAATGCCGCAGAGATCGGCGAGTTCCGGCAGGAATGGCGCGAGCACACCCTGTGGATCGGGGACGGTGACTCCAGCATCGAGCGGATTGTCGATACCCATCTCCTTGGCGACTTCCAGTGCCTTGGTGACGCTGGCGACCGCGGCCCGTACCGCAGCCCACCTCTCGTCGCGCTCTCGGGAGATTCCAAGATGAGTCTGCGCAAAGAGCAATGGGGCTCCCTCTCCCCGCAGCGCCATCCACGCCTCCTCCGCAGTGTGGGGAAGGAAGGGCGCTAGCAGTCGACAGAGAACTTCCATTGTGATCCGCATGGCCGCCTGCGCGTGCCGCCGCCGCGGGCTGTCTGCGGAATCGCAGTAGAGGCGATCCTTGGCGGCGACGCAGAATCCAGCCGAGAGCGTGTCGTTGCAGAAGTTGAAGATCGCGAGGTGTGCGCGACGGAAGTCGTACTCCGCGAACGCAGCCCGGACATCACGCTCCAGTTGTGAAAGTTCGCCCAGCAGCCATCCGCAGAGGGACTCTCGGGGGGCGGCGAGTGCCATCTTCAGGGCCTCGTCGGCGCTCCACGCGGGCGCGTCGAAAAGATTCGAGAGGAGAAACCGGAGCGTATTGCGCACCTTGCGGTAGGAGTCCCCAGCCACCCTGAAAAAGTCGAGGTCGATGCGGATGTCGCCGTCGTAGGACACGCTCGACACCCACCACCGCGCGACTTCCGCCCCGAAGTCCTTGAGAAGCGTGTCGACTTCCAGCGCATTTCCGAGGCTCTTGGCCATCTTTCGCCCATCCTTGTCGACGAGGAACCCGTGAGTCACGAGCGCTTCGAACGGCGCTTGACCGGTCACACCCAGCGCAGGAAGCAGCGAGAGCTGGAACCAGCCGCGATGCTGGTCAGAACCCTCGAGGTAGAGCGCGCTCGGGTAGCCGAGAGATCGTGCGCGCATCACCGAGTTCCACGACGATCCCGCCTCGAACCAGACATCAAAGATGTCGTGCATCTTCGTGAGCGTGGAGAGATCAAGCCCATCGGGAGCTGCGGGATCCGCCGCCAGGTCGTAGTCGGCGAGCAGTTGGGCGGGAGACATCGTGAACCACGCATCGCTTCCCGCGGTCTTGATGCACTTTGCAACCGCACGCACGCTCGCACTCGTCATGAACGCGGTGCCATCAGGAAGCGAAAACGCCGGGATGGGAAGCCCCCATGAGCGCTGGCGACTGATGCACCAGTCGGGACGCGAGTCGAGCATCCCCCGCAGTCGATTCCGCCCCCACTCGGGGAAAAACTTGACCGAGGAGTTGACCACCTCGAGGGCCATCGTCCGCAGCGAACTCCCACCGTGGTTCCCGGGGCGGTCGACCCCGATGAACCACTGCTCGGTCGCCCGGAAGATCACCGGTGTGCGCGAGCGCCAGTCGTGGGGATACGAGTGGGTGAACTGAAGCGCGTGCACGAGATGCCCGCTGGACTTGAGCCGCTCAATGACGAGCACATTCCCTGCCCAGACATCCTTGCCATGCAGCCACTCGGGGGCGGTCTCGTCGAAGGTCCCGTCATCTTTGACCGGGCAGTAGATCGGGAGCCCCTCGCGAAGTCCGGTCCGGTAGTCATCTTCTCCGTGGCCTGGAGCCGTGTGCACGAGACCGGTGCCGTCTTCCATGGTCACATACTCCGCCGCGACGATCCGGCCGAGGCGGTCGCACAGCGGATGGCGATACTCAAGGCCGACAAGCGCGCTCCCCAACGCGTGGGCCTTGACACTCACTGACTCCGCACCGACCACCTTCGCCACTTTCTCCACGAGCGATGCCGCGATGACGGTCAGTGCACCGTCCATCTCGCAGAGCGCATACTGTTCGCGCGGGTGGACCGCTATCGCGAGATTCGCGGGCAGCGTCCAGGGGGTCGTCGTCCAGATCATGAATGATGGCGTGCACTCGCACTGGGTCGAGAAGGCCGCATTGACCCTCTCCCGATCACACGCCTCACAGTCGACGAAGATCGACGGATCGACGCGGTCCTCGTACTCGAGCTCCGCCTCGGCGAGCGCCGTGCGATTGGCAATCGACCAATGGACGGGTTTCAGTTGCCGAAAGACGAACCCGCGCTCCAGCAGCACCGCGAAGACCTCCAGCGTCCCCGCCTCGTACTCGGGCTGCATCGTGTAGTACGGGTGGTCGTAGTCCGCGAGCGTCAGCAGCCTCTGCATCTGGACCGCCTGCGTCTTGATGAATTTCTCGGCGTAGGCAGCGCACTCCCGGCGGATGGCCATGCGCCGATGGTCCGCCGACAATGTCTCTAGTTTCGCGGCCTTGCCGCTCTCGACGAGGCCGGTCATCACTCGGTGTTCGATTGGCAGTCCGTGGCAGTCCCATCCCGGGATGTAGTGGCATCGTCGCCCCTCCATGATGGCTGTTCGAACCACAAAGTCCTTGAGCACCTTGTTCAGGAGATGCCCGACGTGGATCGACCCATTGGCGTAAGGAGGACCATCGTGGAACACAAACGCCGGGGCAGCCTCGCGCGCCTTCGCGACCGCGTCGGCCATCCCCTGTGACTGCCAGCGCTTGAGCGTGGCGGGTTCAGCCTGCGCCAAGTTCGCCTTCATGGGAAAGGATGTCCGCGGAAGGTTGAGCGTCGCCTTGTAGTCGGGCTTCTCGGGCATGGGGCGTCGAAGGATAACGCAGCGACTGCGCTACTTCCTCGGCGTGGGCTCTCCCTGCTTCACAACCTCATCGAGGTACTTCTGAAAGTCCCCCATTCGATAGGAGATGAAGCAGAACGCGTGATGGAGCGCGAACCACTCGATATCGGTGGGATCCTTGGGGAGATCGTTGCGAAGACGGTTGAGCTCGGCGAGGACAGGTTCGGCCTTCATGGGGCCGAGCGTACGCCTCCTAGGCCGCCCTTGAGGTTCCGGCGACGCCGTCCCTGGTCACGATGAAGAGATCCTGCGTGATCGGGTAGGGCAATCTCATGTAGTCGCGGGAGATCCGCGCCTTGACCCGTTGGAGGAATGCCTCGGGCCCATAGGACAGGGCGATAAAGACATCCCGCGAGGGTGTCGCGACATAGAAGTCTCCGTGCAACTCCTTGGCCAGACGATCGTGGAGTTTGGACAGGAGGAGCCGCGCCGCGTCATAGCCATCCTTGAGCGACAGCACCGCAGCGCGCCCGCCGTCGTGGCTGGCGATCACCTGCACTTGCAGATCCGGCGCGTAGGCCCCAAGATTTTCGCGTGCGATGTCTTCTAGATCTTCCGCAGAGATCCCCCAGCGGACCATCTGTTCGGTGGAGATGCTCACTGTCATCTCCGGCAAGTCCATCACGAACACAATGACCGTGCCGTTGACCCATGGGAGGTGAGCGATGGACTGACGGTCGACACCATCGAAGATCGACTCTGGCTGGATGCGCGGCATGATTCGGTGGCGCGCGACCGCAAACGGAATGACGCTGGCTCCGAGCGAGTCACCCTCGAAGATTCGGTCGAAGTAACTGCGGACGAATCCGGTCCCTCGCTTGGGATCCTGGTGAACCATGCGGAAGAGATTCTCAAGCGCAATCGACTTTCCGTCCACCGACACCCGTAGCGGTGCCACCACCTCAATGGGACGGTGCGAGTACCACCCCTTCATCAGGCGGCCGACCATGTCGGTGAAACCCTGCGGTTCTGACGGGAAAATGTCGTGGCTCGAATCGCCCATGTCCTAGCCTCCTTGAGGACCGGCAGGCGCCGGCCACCGATCCAACTATCGGATAAATTCGTGCTTGATGCCAGCCGACCCCCAGAGAATCGAAGAGGAAATCGCCCCATGAGTTCGCTTGACTTTCCTGGGTTCTTTTCCCCGAGAGCGCCCCGCGAGAGCGGCGATTTGGCCCTGGCTGCGCGCGGCCCCCTCCTCATTATCGCTGGACCGTGCGTTCTGGAAGCGGAAGAAGTGAACCTCGAGATTGCCATGACTTTGCGCGACGCCTGCGCGGAGGCGAAACTCGCCTTCGTCTTCAAGGCGAGTTTCGACAAGGCGAATCGATCAAGCGTCTCGAGCCCTCGCGGCCCGGGCCTTGAGCGCGGATGCGACATGCTCTCCGCACTGCGCGAGCGTGTTGGTGTCGCTGTGACTACCGACATCCACGAGCCCTCCCAGGCCGCACGCGCCGCGAAGGCCGTCGACATTCTGCAGATCCCCGCATTCCTGGCGCGTCAGACGGATCTCCTTGCCGCAGCGGCCGCCACGGGTCGTGCGGTGAATGTAAAGAAGGGGCAATTCATGGCACCCGCCGAGATGGCCGGAGCCATCGGCAAACTTCGTGAGGCTGGTGCGACACAGGTGATGGTGACCGAACGCGGCACCTTCTTCGGCTACCACCGCCTAGTCAACGACTTTGTCGGCATCGCGGACCTGATGGATCTCGGCGTTCCCGTCTGCTTCGACGCGACGCACTCGACCCAACGGCCGGGCGAAGGAACGACGAGCGGCGGCCACTCCCATCGCGCGCCGCTGCTCGCGCGCGCCGCGGTTGCCGCGGGGGTTGACGCGGTGTTCCTTGAGTGCCATCCGAAGCCGGAGCACTCCCTCTCCGATCCAGCGACGATCCAACCGCTTGCTTTGATCCCTGCACTACTTCGACAACTGGCCCGACTGCGCGAGGCGGCCTCAATGGGAGCGCGAGCGACATGAACTGCGACCGTTGCCCCAAGGCGGCGGTCGTCCACGAAGTGACGATCAGGGATGGTGTGACGAGGGAAGTACACCTGTGCGCCGAACACGCCTCCGAGGCGGGCTATTCCCTGCCCACTGAGCAGCCGGTGGCGAAACTTCTGGAGTCGTTTCTGGCGGCGGCAGCCGCGGGGGTTGCGGGATCTCCTGCGCAAGAACGATCCAAAGGATGCGCGGCCTGCGGCCTCACCTTTGCCGCGTTCAAGCAGGCCGGGGCCTTGGGATGCGCAGCCTGCTACGACGCGCTGATGCCGATGATCGGGCAAATCATCGAGCGCTCCCAGGGCGGTGCCGTGGCGCATGTCGGTCGGCGACCCGTGGGCAGCGAGAGTGTGCAGCGGACTCAGGCGGTGCGCGCGAAGCTTCTTCGGGATCTCGAGGCGGCAGTCACCGCTGAGCAATACGAGCGCGCCGCGACGCTGCGCGACGAGATTGCCGCGCTCGACGAGCTCGACCAGCCAGGCCACTTAGGCATGGAGCCACCATGAGCGTGCCGTTCACCGCCGCGCTCTCTCGGGTCGGACCTGATTCCGATGTCGTTGTCACCAGTCGTGTCCGGATCGCCCGAAACATTTCGGGGTTCCCCTTCACAAACCGGGCGAGTTCAGCGATCCGACACGAGGTTCTCCGCGTCGTTCGCCAGGCGATCGAGCGCTTCGCTCCCCGAGATCCCACGGAGAGCGGCCCCACCGCCCTGCAGTGGATGGATCTCCTCAAGACCCCCGCACGGGAGCGAATTCTTCTCAAGGAGCGCCACCTCGCCTCGCAGGCGTTTGTGGAAGCGGACACCCCGCGGGCACTTGCGCTGTCGCGCGACGAACACTCGTCGATGATGGTCAACGAAGAGGATCACATGAGGATTCAATCGCTCGCTCCCGGGGCCGCGCTGTCGGTGGCATTCGACGCGGCGTTCGCCATCGAGCAAGCACTGGGCGCGCATGTGAACTATGCGTTCCACCCGCGATGGGGATTCCTCACGGCGTGCCCGACCAATGTGGGATGCGGGATCCGCCTTAGTGCCATGCTGCACCTTCCAGCCCTGAGCATGACCGGCGAGATCGCCCGAGTCAAGCGGGCGGCCGAGGAGTTGCATCTGGCCGTGCGTGGCTACTACGGAGAAGGGAGCGCGTCGATCGGCGACTTCTACCAGTTCTCCAATCAGATCACGCTCGGGGCGACGGAGGAAGCGCTGCGCGACGAGTTCCTGCGGACAATCCTCCCGCGAATCGTGGGCTACGAGCGGGAAGCGCGCGCGGCGGCGTTGGCGCGGTCACGCACAATGGTCGAAGACCGCGTCCTGCGCGCGCACGCGATCCTCTCGAGCGCACGAGTCCTCGGGGCCGACGAAGCGACGAAACTCCTCGGCCGACTTCGGTTCGGAGTTGCCTGCGAAATCATTCCCCTCCCGCTCTCGACGGTCCAGCGGCTGCTTCTCCAGGTTCAACCGGCCCATCTGGGCCTCGTCGACCCGCGCGCGGGCGAGGGCGAAGAGGCCGAGCGCGAGGTGCGCGCCACAATTGTGAGGCAGGCGCTTACGGCGAGCTAGCGCGCGGCGGCTACTTGGCCCGCGGCGGCCGCGTTGGCGAACACCGCGCCCGCGAAGTCCTTGACCGTGAGCCCACCAGCGTCGTGTGTGCTGAACGCGAGACGAACCTTGCTGTAGAGGATCGAGATGTCCGGATGATGCTGCGTTCGTTCGGCCTCGACGGCGACCTGGTTGACGAACGCCATCGATGCGACGAAGTCCCGAAACACGAAAGTGCGTTCGATGAGACTGGTGCTGCGTGACCAGCCCGGAGTGCGGCTCAACGCGTCGCCGATCTCGGCCTCGCTCATGCGTGGGTTCATCCCCCTAGCGTATGCGGCGGCGATTTCGCGGGGCTACACTGGCCAGCGTGTCGATTCCCTTGGAGCACCAGTCGCTGAGAAACATTCACCCCCGCGTCGCGGTGTTGTCCATGCAGCCTGGATCGGTTCACGAGACGGTTGCCCACATGCTTTCGACGAAGTACCGCCTCGACGCGAAGACGGTGGACTCACCGGATCCCGTCGATCAGGCGATGCTCGTGCGCGAGGCCCAGGCGGTTGTTATGGTCGGAATGCCCAATGGCACCGCCGCATCATCGGCGGCCTTTCAGGAAGCGATTGCGCAGGCGATTCCAGTACTGGCACTGACTGACTCCTGGAACGGCACTGATCCGCTCCCCCCGGGAATCTCGTTCGCCATCGATCCCGCGCAGGGTCCGGAATACCTCGCCACTGCACTCTACGCCCTCATCTCGCGGCAGAAGGAATTCGCCCGACTACAGGTGGAGACAGTCAGCGCGATGCGGTTCTCCGGCGGGCTTCGTCACGAGATCAGCACAATTCAGGGTGAACTGCAGCTCGCCGCGTCGGTGCAGCGCGAGTTTCTTCCCCGCTCGCTCCCCTCGATCGTCGGCGTTGTATCCGATGCCCTCTGGCGCCCCGCGGCCTATGTCTCGGGGGACATTTACAATGTCATCCGCATCGACGAGCACCACCTCGGGTTCTTCGTGACCGACGCGGTAGGCCATGGCGTACCCGCGGCACTACTGACGCTCGTCATCTCGCGCACTCTGCCGACGAAGGAAATCGTCGATAGCTCGTACCGAGTACTCCCACCATCAGAGGCGCTCTCCAAGGTGAATGCGGACATGATGACCCGTGTGGGCCGCACGACACGGTTCGCCACGGCGATCTACGGCGTGATGGACACACGGACCTTCGAGCTGACTGTGGCGAGTGCCGGCCATCCCCCGATGATCCGGCTCGCTCCCGACGGCTCGATGGCTCACACACAGAGCGAAGGCGGCCTGCTCGGAGTCTTCGCCGACGAAGTCTTCACTGAGCGATCGATGACCATCCTGGAGGGCGAGAAGCTGCTTTTCTACACCGATGGGTTTGAGCAGGCCTTTCCCGAACTCGGTCAGGATCCCGCCGCGCCTCGGCTCCCCAATCGCCGATTCCTAGATGTTTTCAAGGAGTTCGCCCGCGACGCGACTCCCCAGGAGTTCATCGCGCACATTGAGGGGCGGCTCGACGAGGAAAGCGAAGACTTCCCGCAGATCGATGATCTCACGCTCTTGTGTGTGTCGCGCACTGGTGCGGACGGGCCGACGAACTCCTAGACGCGCATCCTTCGCCGCACCGCGGCGTCGACCAGTCGGGCCAGTGCATCGACCTCGATGTTGACTAGTGCCCCTTCCGCGAGATCTGGGAGGGTCGTGCGTCCAAGCGTTTCCGGAATGAGTGCGACCTCGATCCACGCGTCCGAGCAGGAGGCGATCGTCAAGGAGACTCCATCAATGGTCACTGATCCCTGCGCGACCATCATGGACGAGATTTCCAAAGGTAGCTCGACGCGAACACGGTGGCGCCCCTGCGCGAGATCGACTCGTGTGACGCGCCCCACAGAGTCGACATGACCCTGAACAATGTGACCCCCAATCCCATCGCCAGCGCGCAGTGCCAACTCCAGGTTGACCCGCGACCCTCGCCCGAGCGAGCCGAGCGTCGTTCTGCATAGCGTCTCCTCAACAAGGTCGAAGGCGCGGATTGCATGATCCTCCCCCGCCACAGTCAGGCAGACCCCATGCACAGAGACCGAGTCACCCGCACACGCGCGTGGGGCGAGCGGCCCAAGGTCGACGGCAAGCCGCACGCCGGCGCCACGCGTATCGCGCGCGCTGACCGTGCCGACGCCTTGAATGAGTCCTGTAAACATGGCTACTTCCACGCTCGCTCGATGGTCGCACCCAGGTAGTACCTGGCCAGAATCTCCTGCGCCGTGGCTCCGGACTTGGCCATTTCCTGCGCGCCATGCTGGCAGAGCCCCACTCCGTGGCCGAATCCGCGCCCCGAGAACTCGACACTCGCAGCGCCATCGACACGCACGAACTTCGCCGCGAGATCCCCTGACTTCAGGGTGGTCTTCCGGTCGCGCGGCGCGTTCATCGCCCAGCGGAGGTCTTCCGCGCCTATCTCGTACGAGTGCTTCCCAGCAGTGAGGGTGAACGAGATCGCACGGCCCGCGGCATTGCGCTCATTGATCTCAATGGCCGAGGGCATTTCGATCGCCGCCAGGTCAGGGCGCCCATTCACTTTCCCCCATGCCTGAAGTCTCGAACGCACCGCGGAGCGAGGAATCGTCACCTTCCATGACGCCACGGACGCTCCCTGGCAGCACGCTCCAACGCGTTTCCCGGCGTCGCCGGCAGAGACTGCGGCGATGCTGTGGAATGGATTGTCGGTGAGAGTCCCGAGCGCCGACGCAGGATGTCCGCCACATGCGCTTGAGTAGTACGCCGGGACGACGCGGCCATCGACCACGAGCATCTGCCCGCGCGTGGCCGCAACCGCGTCGATCGCGCGTTGGTTCTTGGTCTCCCCCTCCCATGCCTGACTCTGCTGTCCCGCGACAAGGTCATAGTGTCGTCGCCCCGCCCAACGGTCCCGTTCGACGAAGGCAAAGCTGCGCGCGGCGATCGCCTGCGCGCGGTAGGTCTCCTTGTCCCAGCCGCCATAGAGTTCCTTGGCGATCACCCCAGGGAGATACGACTCCATCGCGATGTCCATCACCAGGTCGATCCGTCTGGGCGAGGTCCCGGCCCCGTCTAAACCTCCATCCGAGGACACTTCGACGAGCCTCAGTTCCCCCGGCCACTTCACATGATTCCATTCCAAGGTTCGAGGCGCTCCCTCGCGGGCAACTACAACCAGTTCGCACGGCGGGAACTCCCGCTGGGACGAGGCGGTACCGGCGGGCTTCCCCTTGACACTCCACCCTCGCTTCGAGGCCCGGATCTCGACGGGAGCACCCGTGGCCCAAGCCGGTGAATCGGACCCCGCATCCCGTGGCGAGATCAGAAGCCCTCCCACGCAATCGATCGGGATCGGCTCCCCTGCCTTCACCGATCCGATCCGCACAGCCATCATTGGCTCCTCAGTCAGAGGAACCGGTCGTTCCTTGGGAGGAAACACCTTGGGCTTGGCGGGAAACTCAAGATCGGCGGTTTCGACGGGCGGCGCGGCTACTGGCAGGGCGGGCGCGCCTGGAGCGGACTGCGGTGTGGCCGAGTCAACGCTCTGCGGGGGAGTCGGCGCGACCGACTCGGGAGCGCATCCCGCGCAGAGACTCAGCGCGATCGCGGCCGCGGTGAGTGCCCCGCGCCGGACATCCTCCCTCATTCGAGCGTTCGAAGCGCGAGACCGAAGGTCGCGAGCTGTTCCTTGATTTCGTCCAAGCTCGTCGTACCGAAATTCTTGATTCCCATCAGCTCCGCCTCGGTCCGGCACGCGAGTTCACCTAGCGAGCGAATTTCGAGCACCTGAACGGCCTTGCGGGCGCGGATTGTCAGTTGGAGCGAGGTCACCGGCGTATCGAGCACATCCTGCGCTACGGTGTCACGCAGTTTCGTCAGGTAGTCCTGTCGATACGACTCCTCGTAGCCGCCCTCGAGTGCTTGTCCAAGCCGCAGTCCGCGCGAAGCGAGCATCGCCTTGATCTCGTTGATGCTGGCATCTCCGAAGTTCTTGAACGCCATTAGCTCCGCCTCTGTGACCCTGAGGAGGTCGCCGAGCGTGCGGATCTCGACCTTCTTCAGGCAGTTGCGTGCGCGCGAACTGAGTTCGAAGTCAGTGATCGGCGTGTCGAGGATCGCGTTGCGTCGTGCGGCCTGCTGGTCCGCCTGCGCGTCGTAGGAGAGTGTCTGGACCGCGCATACATCCCGGAGGTACATGCGCGCATGCGGGTGAGTCGGGTACTTGTCGAGCACGAGACGAAGGCAACGCTGGGCGCGCTCAGACTCGCCCATGTCTTCGTAGATCGTGGCGAGGTTGATGAGCGCATTCACCGGCGGAGTCGGCCGATAGCAGATCTCCTCATACAACGCGAGTGCCTCATCGTCATCACCGACCTGATCAAGGAGTCGCGCGAGCGCGAACATCGTCTGGCAACTGCGGTCATGGTCGAGCGCGGTCTGGTAGGAAGCAATCGCCTCATCACGCCGTCCTTCGGCTTCGTGTTTCTTGGCCGAGTCAACATGGGGCTTGGCAGCAGCGGGATTTGGCTCAACGGTCGCAGTCATGGCGGTACTCATCGGGTTGGGGGTTCTTTCGGGGGATCGACAAGCATACGCAGGATCAGTCCGACCCCCCAAACCATTCGTCATCCGGCGTCCGAGACTCCGGCATGGCGTGACAAGGGTCGGGATCGCCAGGGGCCGCGCTCGAATCGCCACGCCATCGCGCCTCCCAGGACAATGATGTAGATGGTCGCCCCGATCCAAGGACCGACCGACTCGTACTCGGGGCGGAACCGCACCATCCACCATCCCCCGCCGACAATCAGCGACCAACTCAGCACAATCGTGACGATGCCTGGCCAGAGCGTGTCGCCGGCGCCGCGCAGGGCCCCGGTGTAGACGATCCCGACGGCATCGAATGCCTGGAAGATCGCTGCCGCGATCATGATCGACGCACCGACTCGGACGATCTCTGCCGCCTCTGCGCTGTCAACCACCGACGCGTCGGTGAAGAGACGGATCATGTCCTCACGGAAGAGGAGCATGAGTGCCCCCCACGCCCCCATATAGAGGACCGACATCCAGAGCGCGGTCCGCGCGTAGCGTGTCGCCTGACTGGTGTTTCCGGCGCCGATAGAGCGACCCACGAGGCTTGTTGTTGCGATGCTGAAGCCGACCGCCGGCATGAATGAAAGGTGCATGAATCGGAGGACCGCCCAGGCTGCGGCCAGATGCACAGTGCCGAAAACCCCTACCAGCACTGTCATGAACACAGACCAGCAGAACATCTCGTTGCCGAACTGGATCGATGCGGGCCAGCCGACACGGACAAGGTCCTTGATCGCCCCCGCATCGAGACGCCAGTTGCGCCTAGTCGCGTACTCACGGGCGAGTCTCGGACCGAAGAAATACAGCGCTGGAATCATGCACTCGATCCCGACGCCGATCACCGTGGCGATCGCCGCGCCTTCGACACCCATCGGCGTGACCCCCGGCACTCCCCCAAGACCCAGCGCCGGCAGACCACGATCTCCGTAGATCAGGGCGTAGTTGAGAACCAGATTGATGCAGTTTCCGGCGATGGCCGCGACCGCGACGACCTTGGGGCGCTGCACCGCGAAGAAGAAGTTGCTGAAGGCCTTGGCCACAAGCGTGAAGCAGCCGCCCGCGATGAGCCACTGTCCGTACGCGAGCTCGAGTTCGATGAGTCGTGGCTCATGACCCATCTTCGTGAATGCCCATGGCAGGACGAGGAACCCAAACGGAAGAAGGACAACCACCCATGAGGCGAGACCAAACCAGACTCCGGCCCACGCATACCGGGACGCGTTGGCCGTGTCCTTGGCGCCGATGGCCTGGGAAACAAAGGTGTTGACGAGCGAGATGATCCCCACGAGAAACGCCGTCACCGTCCAGGTCCACACGCCTCCATTTCCCTGCGCGGCGAGTTCAAGGGGGCCCAATTGCGCGACCATGATGCTGTCGACGAACTGCATCAGCGTGTAGCTGAGCATCGTGATGACCGTCGGCCACGCGAGCGTCCACACCTCCAAGGCGTTGCGCCCCGCATCCTTGACATGCCTCACTGGCATCGGTTTCCGCCTGGCGGATCAGAGATCAATGAGCTGCATGTCGCTCGCACGACCTGGCTCGGGCGCGGGATGGTGGATCCCGCTGGCAAAGGCTTCGAGGCCTGGCACCCGTGCCATCGCCCGACGAACAGCGGCGACACTCGGTGCGGCATCGTGCATCGCGGCACCCTCAGACAACACCTTGTGCAGCCCACGCGAGATCTCCATCTCACTGCGCGCGAACTCCAAGGGGGCGATCGCGCTGAGGAACGACTGGAGCCGTCCGCTGCGATTCTCGAAGCAACCATCCTTCTCAACCCAAGTGGTGCAGGGGAATACGACCTCAGCGCACGCGACGAGCTTTGTCGGCAGTGTGTCGAGGAGGACGAGCCTTCTCGTCGATAGCGCGCGCATCAAGGGCTCGGTGACCCAATCACTCGGGTAGTTCCCAGTTACCAGCACGGCGCCAGAGCCCTGCGAGGTGAGCGCTGCCAGGAATGAGTCGGCATCATGAACGGGAGTGGCCGCGCGACCCGCGGTCGCCGCACTGAGAGCCTCGAGGACCCGTCTAACGCCGCGCGCGTTGGGGGCCTTCTCCGCACAAATGGTGTACCCACCCTTGAGTGTGCGATCGGTACCGGAGTGTGGAATCGGTCCCACACCGAGTACGGCCGAGGGATCCACTTCGAGGACGACGCGCGCGAGCAGGAATGCGTCCTCGCACGAAAGCATGGGACTGGCCATGAATGCCAGACGGCCCGAAGCAGCGCCAGAGCGCAAAACCTCGGCGGCTCTTGCCAGCGCCGAGTCCCACGCCGCCGACGGATCGGCACGGTCGCCCTCCAGCGCTCCGCGCAGGATCGGCATCGAGAGTCGATCCTCGGCATGGACGAACTTCCAGCCATACCGAACTTCGTCGGTGATCCACCACTGATTGACCTCTGGATTCTCGCGGGGCTTGATCCGATGAATGCGCCCCTCATTGTGCTCGACTGAAATGTTGTCGCCGCTTGCGGTGATCCCGTCTATCGACGGCGTCTTGGTGAGATACCACACCCGCTGCTGGAACAGGAAGTCCTTGTCTAGAAGGGCCCCAACGGGGCAGAGGTCGATCACATTGCCGGAGAGTTCGTTGGCGAGCGGTATTCCGGGAAAGACATCGATCATCTCGTTGCCTCCGCGCCCGTCGACCATTAGCTCCCCCGTCTCGGTGACCTCCTGGGTGAAGCGGACGCAGAGCGTGCACATGATGCAGCGATCGCTGTAAAGAAGGACATGCGGTCCGACATCCTTCTTGGGGTTCTTGATCTTGTCTTCCTGGAATCGCGCCTCCGAGCGGCCAACCTCGTAGGAGTAGTCCTGCAGTTTGCACTCCCCTGCCTGATCGCACACCGCGCAGTCGACCGGATGGTTGATCAGCAGGAACTCCATCACCGCTTTCTGGTTGGCAATGGCTTTCTGGCTCTGGGTCGTGACAACCATCCCGTCGGCGGCGGCGGTGTGGCAGGTCGGCATCAACTTGGGGATGAGCTCGAGTGCTCCGGATTTGGCGTTTGGTTGGCTGATCTCCGCCAGGCATATCCGACAGTTGGCAGGAACCGAGAGCGCAGGGTGATAGCAGTAGTGCGGAATCTCAATGCCGTTCCTGAGCGCCACATCGATGATCGACTGGCCCTTCGTGAACTCAAGGGAAACGCCGTTTACTGTCAGAGTGGGCATGGGGATGGGGTGCCGTGTGCGGCGCGCCATCCTAGCGAGGCGGTGTTCCGCTCGTCGCACACTCGATCTCGATCGCGCCGGGCGTGAGGTCGATCCGACGCACCTCGATGGTCCGTCCATCCGAGAGCGCGAAGGAACGGGGAAGCCGAAGCGTTGAGGCGCCCTCGCCGTGCAGAAGTTTCGCGACCATCGCCGCGCCCGCAGGAATTGGCATCCGACCTACCGCGCCGGCTCCCGGATCGATCCTGATTCCGTTGGGCTCGACGACCATCCCGAACGCCCCGCTCCACACACGCGAGTCCACCGAGATCCCGACGATGATCATCGACTCCTCGAATCGCACCTGTGCGCGTGCTCCTTCAATCGGCCAGGCAAGAGTCGGATCGTGCTCGGTCCACGAGGGAAGGCGCGCCGCCATCCAGTCATTGATGTCCGTGTCGTGGATGCGCAGTGCCCACGGCTCGTTGTCCGGGCGAATCCGGTATACCGCTGCGGCGAAGTTCTGCTCCAACTCGCGCGCGCGCCGATCAGCGTCGGCATCGGCGGAGAACGCTTCCTCGGCCCGCCACCAGGGCGGGGAACACTTGGTGAGACCGAAGCACACGGCCACGAATGCCAACACGGCGCCAATGACCACCAGCATTCCTTTGAGCGCGGCGCGGGCAATGGTTCCCCGACGCGCCTTGGTGCGAGGGGTCATTCGACAAACCGCGTCACGCACACGGTGTCATTCTGCCCGCCGAATCCGAAGGAGTTGGAGAGGCAAGTATCGACTTGTGCCTTGCGCGGCGTGTTCGGAACGCAGTCAAGATCGCACTCCGGATCTGGTGTCGTGTAGTTGATGGTCGGTGGGAGCATCCCCCGTTCGATCGCCAGAACACAAGTAATGAACTCGACCGCTCCGGCCGCGGCGATCAGGTGACCAAGCATGCTCTTGACGGAACTCATGGGAATGTCTCTCGCGAGTTCACCGAAGACCCGCTTCACCGCCAGCGTTTCTATGGAGTCATTCTCCTTTGTGCCGGTTCCGTGCGCGGAGATGTAGTCGACCCAGGGACGGCCATCGGGTCTGCGCCCTCTCGGGTCGATCCCCGCCTGCGCCAGCGCCTGCAGCATTGCCGCCGCCGCGCCGCGCCCCTCCGGCTGGATGTCCGTGATTCGGTAACTGTCGGCACTCGATCCGAACCCGATGAGTTCCGCCAGCGGTGTCGCGCCGCGGCTACGCGCGTGGGAGAGTGTCTCGAGAATCACCATCCCAGCTCCCTCGCCCATCACGAAGCCGCCCCGCGTGAGATCGAACGGACGGCTCGCTGTGGTGGGATCGTCTCCCGCCGTGCTCAGCGCGGTCAGCCGGTTGAATCCGGTGATCCCGAGCACATGGATCATGGTGTGCGCCCCGCCGGCGATCATGACATCCGCCTCGGCGCCTCGGAGAATGCTGCACGCTTCACCGATTGCCTGCGTGCTCGCCGCGCATGCCGTGAGGCAGTTGTACGACGGCCCGCGCACGCCGAACTCGCGCGCGATGTGCGCCAGCGGCATGTTGGGCTCTTGCTCGATCTCGCTCGCAGCCCCCATGAGCGAGTGGCCGAGCTTCGCCCATTCGACGCCATTGGTCTTGCCTATCGCAGGATCCCACGCCCCGAGATTGGTCGCGAGGTAGTTGGGTGTGTCAATGACCCCCTCCCCCGCACCAAGGTAGATCCCGACTCGCCGCATGTTTCGAGCGGGTCGCTCACTCAACCCCGCCTGCGCCCATGCCTGTGCCGCAGCTCCCAGAGCAAACTGTGAGTTGAGCCCAGCCGTCGAATGGGCCCTCGGATCCTTCAGCTGCGGCGCGACATCGAATCCCTTCACTTCGGCGGCAAATGAAGTGGGAAAGGTTCTCGCGTCGAAGTGCGTGATCGGGGCCATCCCGCACTCGCCCCGCATCAACGCTCCCCAAACCGTCTCGATGTCATGCCCCAAGGGAGTCACCCAGCCCATCCCGGTCACAACGACCCGTTCGGAGTCGGTGCGCTGTCCGTGGGTGTTCATGGAACCCTCCTCATCACGATCGCGGCCGTCTGGCCGCCCATTCCCGATGTCATGACGACCACGCACCTGAGTTGTGCGGCGCAGGCTGCGCGCGCATCCGCATCGACACCAAGTGCCTTTGACCCCTTGGTGTTCAGTCGTGCGGGCAACTTCTGCTCGGCCACACACTTCGCGCCGACGCATGCCGCGAGTGCGCTCGCACCGGCACCGCAGATCCCCGCTTGTGGTGCAATCGTCACCAGCGGGAGTGAGCCCGCGCGGGCACCGAACACCCGCCTCAGGGCATCCGCCTCGGCAGCGTCGATGCTCGGAATTCCCGAACCGAAGGGTACGACCGCATCGATCGCCTCCGGCCTGACCTGCGCGTCGTCGAGTGCGCACTCGAGTGCTGCGGCGATGTCCTCCCCCGCGCCGCTCAGGTCTCCACCCACCGTGTCGATGCAGCAGCACTGCGACGCACCGAATCCGGCTATCTCCGCGAACGTCCTCGCCCCTCGGCCCGTGGCACTGGCCTCAGTCTCGAGGATCAGCATCCCGCCTCCTTCACCGAGCACCGTCCCGCACGCCGTAGGGTCAAACGGAAGCACCGCCTCGGTGCCACTGGCTCCCGCGGGAACTCGCGCGAGTCGTTGCGCGAATGTCTGCCTAAGCATCCCCATGTAGTTCACCTTGCTTTCGGCACCTCCCGAAAGGCACGCGGTGGCGTCTCCCCGACGAATCACCCGCAGCGACTCGCCGATCGAAAGCCCACCGGATGCTTCGGCGCAGGTGATCGTGTTTGATGGCCCCTGGCAGTCATGGATGATCGTCACATGGCAGGCGAGCATGTTGGGCAGGTACTTGAGGAGCCAGAGTGGTGTGAGGTTGGGCATCCCCGTGCGTCCCCAGGCCTCGGGATCGAACTTCCCGTCGGGTGTGCGGCTCGTGAACATCGCGCAGGCAAGTTCGTCAGCGTCCGCCGGAATGAGCCCAGCTCCGATGTGGCACCCGAATCGATCAGGTGGGATCGTGGGGGGGACTCCCTCGGCGGTCCCCTTGGTGGTCAGTCCCGCGCTGTGCACGGCTGTGTGCGCCGCCGCCACGGCGATTTCGATGTCCCGGGCCATCACCTTGGTCGCTTTGCGGTGGCTCTTGGGAACAATGGACCGGATGTCGAAGTGCTCCGGGAGAATCGTCGCCGCCACCGAAGTCACAAACCCAGAGGCGTCGAATGCCGTAATCGGGCGAATCGCCGAGACCCCATCACAGAGTCCCTTCCAGAGCGGATCGATTCCGAGACCGAACCCCGATACGGGCCCGATCCCTGTGACAAATGTCCGCGGTGCGCCGTGTCGCATTGGGGGGAGGAGAATAGGCAATTACTGCGCACGGGGGCGCGCGGTTACATCCGTCGTGCCACAAGGAGCGCCATCTCCAGCGCCTGTTCATAATTGAGCCGCGGGTCAATCGCCGAGCGGTACGCGCCCGCCAGATCATCGTCGCCGAGCCCGCGCGCGCCACCGGTGCACTCGGTGACATTTTCGCCGGTCAGTTCGAAGTGAACGCCGCCGAGCACCGTCCCCTTCGTGCGATGAATCTCGAACGCCTGCTCAAGTTCCGCGAGGATGTGCGCGAACTTCCGCGTCTTGACCGGCTGTCCCGCGCGCGGTCCACCGACGGGCCGAACTGTCTCGGTGTTTCCGTGCATGGGGTCGCAGACCCAGACGACGCGTGCGCCACTCAACGCGACCGCGTCGATGATCGGCGGCAGCTGTTGTGCGATCCTGTGCGCTCCCATTCGATGAATCAGCGTGATCCGCCCAGGTTCATCTGACGGATTGAGACGCTGGCAGAGCGCGACGACATCCCGAGGCGCGGAGTCCGGCGAGACCTTGATGCCGATCGGATTCTCGATCCCCGAGAGGTACTCGACATGACCCTCTTCGAGGTTCGATGTGCGCGCTCCCAGCCAGGGGAAGTGGGTAGAGAGGTTCCACCAACCATCGCGCCTCGGAACCTGTCTCGTCTGGGCTTGCTCGAGGTCGAGAAGCAAGCACTCGTGGCTCGTGTAGAAGTCCACGCGCTGCATCTGGTGGACCCGGACACCGGCGAGCGTCTCCATGAAGCGAAGACTCTGCCCGATCGCATCCACCATCCGTGTGTACTCGACGGCCAATGGCGAGTGCCCGACCCAGTCGAGGTTCCACTGCTCTGGATGGTGGAGGTCGGCGAACCCACCGTCGACGAGGGCCCGAATGAAGTTGAGGGTGAGCGCGGAGCGCTCGTAACCGCGTAGAAGCAGCGCGGGATCTGGTGTGCGACCAAATTCGGTGAACTCGGGACGATTGACATTATCCCCGCGGTAGGCGGGAAGGGTGACGCCGTCACGGGTCTCGTTCTCCTCGGTGCGAGGTTTGGCGTACTGACCCGCGAATCGGCCGATGCGGATGACCCGTCGACGCGACGCATGGGTCAGCACAAGGCTCATCTGCAGAAGGATCTTCAGCTGGTTGGTGATCGGGGTCGCCCGGCAGCCCTCAAAGCTCTCGGCACAGTCGCCGCCATGCAACAGGAATCGATTCCCCGATGCCGCCTCGGCAAGTTGGGTCTTGAGCGCGGCGATTTCACCACTGGCCACAAGTGGTGGGAGCGCGGCGATCTGCTCGACGGTTGCGTCAAGGGCCTTCCGCGAAGGCCACGCAGGCTGCTGCCTGACCTTTTGTGAGCGCCACGAGTCGGGTGTCCACCTGGTTGACGCACCCATGCTCATGCGGCGGCAGCCTAGCCGCGATCAATGCGGGCGACAGGACTTGAACCTGCACGGGTTGCCCCACTGGAACCTAAATCCAGCGCGTCTGCCATTTCGCCACGCCCGCAAGGGTGCTTTCGTACGATGATACGCATGCGATGGAGCGAACGATTCGCCACCGGACTCGTCCCGCTGATGGCGCGTGCGCTCCTGTGCGCAGCCCTGCTTCCGCTGGGATGGCAAAAGGTCTTCACGCTGACGGCGTTCTCCGCCACCGACACGGCGACGCTCAATCGTATCGGGCTCGGTGATGATGGACTCGACTGGTCCCGTGTCCAGGCGACCGGTCCCAGCTGGCAGAGCGCGTCGCCGGAGACACTCGCCGCCGCGCCGGCCACCACGAGTCAGGGTCCACTCACCGCGCGCTCGCTCTATCGGATCGCGCTGGTCTGCGACGCGGGCGGAGTTCCATTCCCCGCCATCGCTGCGTGGCTCGTCGCGCTCACCGAGCTCGTCGGTTCCCTGATGCTCATCGCAGGATTCTTCGCCAGACGGGCGGCCTTCGCCGTCGCGTGCATCATGGGCGGCGCTATCTGGATGACGAGCCTCCCAGCGCTGCGCGCGAATGGCTGGTGGTCGCTCCCAATGGACGACTATCTCAGACTCTGGACTCAGTGTGGATTGATGATGCTCGCTCTCGTCGTGCTGCTGTCGGGTGCCGGGTGGCTCACCGTCGATGGGGCACTCGGCCAGGGTGGCACGCGCAGCGGCGCACAAGGGCGGAGAGCCGATGCAAGCGCGACCAAGGGGCGATCCAAGGGTCAGGACTAGTTGATGAAGAACGTAGGCGCGATCCCATGGGTCATTTCAGCAGCGATCCATCTGACCGCTGCGGGGATTTTTTTGTGGCTCGCGGCGTTGGGAGTCGACTACTGGGAGCGAAGTGAGACCCTCCCGAACGAAGGTGCGGTGTTCTCCTTCGAAACTGCCGAAGTCGGCGCAGCACCAGCCGACAACCCTTCGCGCGACGCCGAGCCATCACCAGTTCCCGGCCGTCCCGCGATGCTCGCCTCGACGGCGACGATGAGAGACGCACTCGGCGTAGACCGCGGTGGGCTCGAAGCGCTTGCCATGAGTCTCCCCCGGGTGCGCCGTGGGCTCCCGCTGCCCAAGGATGTCTTCTCACTCGCGAGTGTGCGCCAGGAGTCCGCGCGGAGAATCGTCATTCTCATCGATGCCTCTGGGTCGATGATCGGTGGATATCAATCAGCCGTCGAGGAGATCGCCGCGGCAGTCGGCCGGCTCAGCGACGAACAGCGATTCGCCGTGATCGCCTTCCAGAGCGGCCGAGCGATTGTCGCACCGCCGGGGGACCTTGTCCGAGCTGGCCCGACCCTCGGACAGCATGGCATCGAGGCACTCAAGAGCTGGATGTCCGACAAGATCGTCCCGCAAGGATCGAGCGACCCACGCGCAGCCATCCGAGCCGCGGTCGAACTGAAGCCCGACTCGATCGTCATCGTGAGTACTGGGTTGATGGGTGTTGCCGACGAGCCCTCGGCGCGCGCGACGCTGCTGGCAGACCTCGACGCGCTCAACCCGCGCGACGAGCGCACCAATCGAAGGCCGATTCAGATCGCCTGTGTTCACCTGCTCGATGCCGAGCCACTGGCCGCACTTGAAGCGATCGCCAAGGCGCACGGCGGTCCAGGCGCCTACCGATTCATCCCCCGCCTCAACGAGATCGCGACGGCCGTCGCGGAGGCCCCGGCACCCGACGAGACTTCCGCGCGCTTAGATGCCGCCGTCGCGGCACTCGCCGCCGGGCAAACTTCACGCGCTCGCGTCGAACTCCTCCGCATAGGCCTCGGCCAGCCGCTCCACAGATCGAGCCCCGTTGCGCTGGTCAGTGCCGCGGAGATCAGCCTTGTAGCGGATCACGATGCTGCTGCGGCACTCGCGCTGGCATCGACCGCCGCGCAGGGAGCCCGCGCCTTTGGGCTCACCGCCACCGCGGCACGCGCCCAGTCGGTGGCGACGGCCGCGGCCGAGGCGATCAAGGTGCATCGCGGCGCGATACGAAACCCATGACCCCTCCCAGCTCCATCGAACAGTCCCTTCACGCCGTCGAGATCTTCTTCATTTCTACGAGCACACTTCCCGACGGCACGACCCTGGTCGACTGGGTCGGCAGTGCCATGATCTGGACGCTGGTGGCGATGAGTCTCGGAAGTGTCGGTCTCATCGCCCGCGCACTGCTGGCCCACCGCCCTCACAGCGTCGCCCCAGAAGGCGCCGCGAGCGCTCTCGTCACGCGCGCCCATTCTGCGACAGTCACCGAATTGCGTTCGTCGTGCGCCGCTGACAACAGTGATCTGGGACGGATCACGCGAGCCGCGCTCGACGCGCTTCCGCTGGGGCGACCGGGTACGGTCGATGCGGCGGAGTCGGCGGCCGAAGAGTGTGCCGCCCGTCGGTTCCGCTCGATTGAGAGCTTGAACATTCTCGCGCAGGTGAGCCCGATGATTGGACTCTTCGGAACTGTCTACGGGATGATCGTTGCCTTTCAGACAGTTGCCGCGACCGGCGGGCAGGCCGACCCCGCGCTTCTCGCCGGGGGAATCGGAACCGCGCTGGTGACGACATTCTGGGGACTGATCATCGCGATCCCAGCGCTGCTCACCTATGCGGTGGTGCGTAACCGAATTGACGCGGAGGTGGCGCTGGCGCTTGAGACCGCACTTCGCGTCGCGGGAGATCTTGTCGGGCGAGGCGAGGGGCCATGAGCCTTCTCCATGCGCGAGGAGCGGCGCGCATTGACTGCAATCTGACACCGATGATCGATCTCGCATTCCTGCTGATCGTCTTCTTTGTCCTGGTGGCGCGCATGGGGGGAGACCAAGCGCCGACGATGGCTCTTCCCGAACCCCACCACGCCGCGCTTTCGCCCCAGGAACGGGTCGGGCGCATCGCGGTCAATGTGCTCGCCGATGACGGTGGCGCCTCTGTGACGGTCGGAGCGATGCGCTTCGGGACTGCGGATGCTGACATCGATCGCATCGCGGAGGCGATCGCCCAGCGCCTTCGCGCCGATCCCTCACTCAAGGTCGATGTGCGCGCGGACCGATCGCTTCCCTACCGTGAGGTCGAGCCCGCTCTCAAGGCGATCGCACAGGCGGTCGCGAATCAGGGCAGTGGAGCGGTCACAGTCCGAGTCTGCGCGCTCGATGCACCGGGGAGGCGCGATGGATAGGAGCCGCGCGGCTAGAGGCAGCAGGCTCGGGCTCGCCTTCACACCGATGATCGATGTGATCTTCCTCCTGCTGGTCTTCTTCATCTGCACGGTGCAGTTCGATGACCGCGAGGAGTCCTACAAAATGGACCTGCCCGCGCGAGGCGCGACCGCGGATCCCCTCTCGCTTCAGGATCCCGCGCTGACGATCGAGGTCGGCGCGCGCCGCGGCGAGCGGTGCGGGATTATCGTGCGGGGAGAGGGTGTCGCCATCGATACCGACGATTTCGACTCGCTCTCGCAGAGCTTGGCCGGGCTCTGCCGCGCCAAAGATAGAGCGGGACTCTACGAACCAACTCATCAAGTGCTTGTCGCACCCGCGAGAGATGCCCAGTGGCAGGATGCGGTGGACGCCTTCAATGCCGCAGTTCGCGCAGGATTCTCCCACATCGGGTTCAGTGAGTCGGTGCGATGATCGCGCCCCTTGCGCTGTACGCGGTGCTCGTCACATGGTGCCCAGCCCAGACGACTGTGCGTCCCTCGACCGATCCGGATCCGACACTACGGCAGGCCCGCGAGGAAGACTTCCTGCGTGCGCTAGCGGATCTCGATCTGTCGAAAGCCCTAGACGATCTCGCGACGGTCGATCCCCCGACCGCCGAGAGTGATCCGGCCACGGCGCAGCTCAGGGCAATCGCGTATACACGAATGCGGGTCCGTCAGGCCGGAGCCACCGTCGCCTCCCGTCGTAACGCACTTGACGATCTGCGGGAAGTACGCACGGCGTTGACGACCGCGCTCGCATCTGATCCGCGTGTTCCGCTCTGGCTCGGCGATGTCGCCGAGGATGACTTGGTACTCGGATTCCTGGGAGCCGAGGAGGGGATTCAGGCCATCGCGGGATCGCCCGTGGAAGACGCCAACCGTCGCGCCGCGGCATCCCTCTCTCACGCTCTTGCGGCTCTCGCCGAGGCCGATCGCGCCGACGCGATGCTTCACTCACCCGAGGGCACCGAACTCGAGGGGAGGCTTGCGCATGACCGCGAGGGACGCCGACCAATGCTCACTGCGGCCATCGAGGCACTCGCGCTCGCCATCGACCGATCGAAGAGATCACCCGCTGAGACTCTCGAGCGCCGCGAGTCGGCGAATGTCCTCCTTGAGTCGATTCAACGCCTTCGCTCGGTATCTCCCGTTCGGCTCAGGATCGAGGCGGATCTTGCCGAGGCCGCCGCCGCTGCAGTCGCCCCCGACCCCGATGCTGCTCGCTTCGCAGCCGCGCGACTCGCGCTCGCGGGCGATGCCGTCGCCTGCACGCTTGCAAGAGTGTTCGCAGTGGACTCGCTGGTGGAGGCGCGTCGAGGCGAAGAGGCGCTGGCGCAATTGCGGTCGCTCGTCGGTGCGCAAGGAATGCCGACGGCTCTCTCCCTGCTGTGCGCGGACGCCTTCGTGCGTACTCGCGTCGCGCTGGGGAAGTCGGCCGCGAGCGAGGCGATGCTCGGTCCCTGGATCGCCGCGCTACGGGCCGCGGCGCCTCCGGAGCGGGCATCGATGCGGACCGCGGTGCTAGACAGAATCGCCGGTGCACTGCGCGAGGAGCGAATCGACGGTCCGCTGCCGGCGATCGCCGAGATCGCCCTGGCGCGCGCGCGGGCACTCGAGAGTGCCGACGCCAACGCCGAGTTGGCTCTCCTAGCCCAACTCGGCTCGAAGCCTGACGACGCCGAGGCGCAGGCGTGCGCCCTCCTCTCTCTGGCGGATGTTCACATCAAACACGCTCGCTGGGGAGAGGCGGCTGACGCACTCGTCACCTTTGCCCGGAGGCTTTCGCAGGAACCATCGGCGGCCGACACCATGTCGATGGCCATCGAGATCGAGCTCGCACTCGACCGCGAAGCTCCCGATGAGAGAATCGCGCAGCTCGAACGGACGCTCTCGCTCGCGATGAGCCACTATCCGGAGCTGTCAACCCGCGCGAGGACCGAAGCGCAGCTCGCGGCCATCGGCGTCCGTCGCCAGGTGCGGGAACTCGCCGCCGCCTGGCACGAGCCCGCGGCCGAGCGCAGTGCCGAATTCGAGGCGCTCTCGTCACGCCTACAACTCGGTGCGCGGGCCGCCATTGACGCGGGACTTGATCCGGGACCGCGCGTCGCAGCCGCAGTCCATGCCGCCGCAGTCGCGTCCGACATTCTCTCCCAAGGCTCCGGTTCGCTCGCCATCGTCCCACCCATCCGCGCCGACTGGATGAGTTGGAACCTCGTAGATGGATCACTCGTAGCGCCGCTGAGGCTTGAGCGCGCGGCGCGGTGCATCACGGATTCAGCGGCACTTGAGAGCGAGCTTGCATCGATCCCCAACGACGACCGCGGTGCGCTCGAGATGTTCCTCACGCGCAGGATCGCGGGGGCGACTTCCCAGAACGAACTCGGAAACGCGGGGCGTGCCAGGCAGATCGCCAGAGCCGCCGTTGATCTCGCGAGCATCTGGATTCGCTCGCACCGCGCGAACCATCCCCAGTCAATCAGCCCTCGGCTCTCCCGACTGCGAACCGATGTCGCGCTCCTCGCTGAAGAGTGGGATCTCGCGCTCGAGAGCGCGCGCACAGGGTCAAAGGTGGCCGATGCCGAGGCCGCCGATCTCCGGCGGCTCATCGATGCCCTTCGCGGATCGCTCTCCCACCCGGGGGAATCCGCAACTTCCATCGAAATGCAGGCAGAACTGATGACTTCCGCGCGGCGGCTCGCCGATCTTTCGCCCAAAGGATCCGACGAGTGGTGGTTGGGGCAGGTCGCGCAACTCGAAGTCGCACGCGCCACCGGCCGCGGAGGCGAGCCGCTGCACGCACGGATCGCACGGCTTCGTGCCATCGACCCTCAACTAGGCGGGGCAGTCAGACGCGCCGCGATTGAAGCAGTCGAGTTAGCCGCATCTGGTCCCGCGCCCGGATGATTCGCGAGAGGTCACGGCGTGATTTGCCGCAGTTCGCTCTTGAGGATTGCCGCGAGCTCGTAGTTCTCGGCCCTCAGTGCCGCCGCAAGCCGCTCCTCAAGTTCCACGCGCTGACTGGAGGGAAGCCTCGGCACCAGCGAGTCCCGCATCGCTCTGAGGATCGACTCGTCCGACATGCGCTCAAAGGATCCACCACCACCCGCCCACGCCGAGGTCCCGAGTTCCGTGAGCCCGGCATCGATCACTTTGATGGCCGATCCGGCCTTGTTTGCCCTCACCGCGGCCGTCGCCAGCGATCGCGTTCGCAACAAGATGGCGGCACAGCGCACACCCTCAAAGCCCTGGGCCTCAAACTCGGCTGGGCAGCGCCGCCTCACTTCGGCGACCGCCTCAATGTTTCTTGCGCAGTCGAGTGCCGCGAGCGTGTGTTCACCAAGTGTCAGAAACGCCGCCGCGCGTTGGTGAAACTGGGCCGCTTCTCGTCTCAGCTCATGGCAGGTGTCCTGAGTCCACTCATTCGCCTGCGCCATGGCCGCCTCTAGGGCGCTGTCATGTCCTTGGGGCCTGGCCCCATCGGGTCGTCCTCGGCACTCCATCTGGATGATCCCCAGTTCCAACCGGACCTGAAGGCACCTTCCACCCCCACTGGTTTCAAGAAATCGCACTCTCTGGGAGGACTCGTCCGATAGGGGCCATCTAGATAGTGCCCCGAGAATGTCATCATCAGACTTCCCTGAAGGGGCGTTCATGCCAACAATGGTAGAAGCACACAGGGGTAGGCGTCTTGACTTGTGTACGCTGAGCGTCCCACCATGCGTTGTTGCTGGCCTCGAGATGTGAATGGCTAAGTCAGAAGTTCAATCCGAACTGCAGATGTACGTTCGCGAGATTTCGCGTGTCGAACTGCTGACTTCCCAGAAGGAAAAGGATCTGGGGTGGCGAATCATCAATGACAACGACGGTGGGGCCAAGGATCACATGATCACGGCGAACCTTCGCCTAGTCATTGCGATCGCGAAGAACTACATGAACCGGGGGCTCTCACTACCCGACCTCATTGAGGAAGGCAATGTGGGACTCATCCGCGCGGTGGAGGGGTTCGACCCCGCGCAAGGCGCGCGCTTCTCCACTTATGCGTCATGGTGGATCAAGCAGGCGATCAAACGGACGCTATTGAACGCGTCGCAGCCGATCCACATCCCCGCCTACATGATCGAGTTGATCAGCCGCTGCAAGACCGCCTCGAAGTTGCTCGAAGAGAAGCTCGGCCACCAGCCATCGATGAGCGAACTCGCTACCGAGATGCAGGTGCCTATGGCAAAGCTGCAGATCATTCGGCGAGCGCTTCGTGCCTACAACGCCCCCAATCAGGTCGAGAAGCACGGGGGCGAGGGGGATGTCTCGGAATTCGCCGATGTATTCGAGGACACCAAGAGCAAGAGTCCGACGGCCGCGGCGGAGCAATCGGAAATCCTGAAAGTAATCATGGGACTTCTCGACACGATTGACGCCCGCGATGCACAGGTCCTGCGACTGAGATTCGGCTTCGATGGGGCAGAGCCAATGACCCTCAATGATGTCGGTGTGCGGGTCGGCCTGACGCGCGAACGGGTCCGGCAGATCGAGGTCGAGACGCTCGAACGGCTCAGCCGACAGATCGGCTCCGAGCAGACGATGACGATCCTGCTGGGTCAGTCGACGAAGTCGCACTCGGCCCCGCAGGGCAGGCCGCAACCCCCGCGACGAACCCAGTCGCCTCCGGTGGACACGACTTCCCCGCTGCGTGCCTTCCGTCCACCAGACGATCGCTTCAAGAACGGCAAGTGAGTGCTCAGGTCGTCGCTGCGCGGCTGACGAAGGGAAGTTTCTCTACGCGCGCGACGACGGGTGACCCGCGCAGATCGATCTCAACCGAGTTCCCTTCGACGGCGAGATGCGCATCGATGAGTCCCATCGCTACCGGTCGGTCGAGCGTTGGCGACAGACATCCGCTAGTGATGCGCCCGACCGAAACTCCCCCCGAGCGAACTTCCATGCCCTGTCGCGCACTTCGCCGCCCCTCGAGACCAAGCCCGACGAGCTTTCGTGCTGGCCCCTCCCGTGCGATCTTCTGGAGAGCCTCCTGGCCGATGAACGATCCGATCCGCTCATCGTCCGCTCCCTTGTCGACCTTGACGGCAAACGCAAGCCCGGCGGAAATCGGATCGGTGTCCTCATCGATCTCGTGACCATAGAGAGGCATTCCCGCCTCCATGCGCAGAGTGTCGCGCGCACCGAGCCCGATTGGCCGAATCGGACTCGTGCCGGAGCGCACATCCTTGAGGAACATCCCCATTGCAGCACGGGCCATCGAGGCCCCGAGGATGACTTCAACCCCGTCCTCCCCGGTGTAGCCAGTCCGGCTCACGACGAACTTCACGACAAGCAGATTCTTCTGCACGAATCGGTACCGTTTGAGCGACGGGATCTCGCGCGACAGCGATCCGACAATCTCCATCGCCTTGGGGCCCTGCAGGGCGACCATCGCCGTGGTCTCGGTCTCATCTGCGAGCTTGAAAACGAGATCCGGCTGGGCAGCCCTGACCGCCTCGAAGTGCGCCAGGAGCTTGGCACGATTGGAGGCGTTGCACACCATCAGGTACTCCGACTCATCAAAGCAGTAGATGATGATGTCATCGAGGCAGCCGCCGCGCTCGTTGCACACGAGTCCGTAACGACACTGCCCCACCTCCATTCCGTGAATCTGCCGTGTGCAGATCCGGTCGAGGAACTTGCGGGCATGTCGCCCGCTGAACCTGAGCCTGCCCATGTGTGAGACATCGAAGAACCCTGCCTGCGTTCGGCAGTGGCGATGCTCCTCCATGATCGAGGTGTAGAGCAGTGGCATATCCCACCCGGCGAATTCCACCATCTTTGCGCCGTGCTCAGTGTGGAACGAGTGGAACGGTGTCTTGAGGAGCGTGGCCGTCGGCATGACCCGAGCCTAGCGCATGCCTCGATCCCTGCGAACGCACGATGTGCGAGGTACCCTTGCATCAGCGATGGCGAACTCATTGGGCCATCCACTCGCTCAGCGCAACCGACCAATGGCCCGGCTCCTGCAGCGGGCGTTCTATGCGGTCGCGCTCCTGTCACTGACTACCCCCGTGTGGCACGCCGCTGCCCTTGCCCCCGCGGCCCCGGTCTGGCTGGGCGTCGACGACGAGTCGCTAGCCGATCGCCCCATCTCCGAGATCCGACTCGAGGGGCTTGGACGGGTTCAGGAGCAGGAGATTCGTAACAACATGCGAATCGCGGTGGGCCAGCCCTTCGACGCCTCGGCGATCAAGGACGATGTCGCGACCCTCTACCGCCTGGGACACTTCGACTCGGTCTCTGCCGATGCCGAGCTCCTCGCCGATGGGACCGTGCGGGTGCGCTATATCCTCGTCGAACAGGCGATCGTGCGCGACATCCAGGTTGTGGGGAACAAGGTTGCCTCCGATCAGGAACTTCGGAGCCTCATCGGCCTCTATCCGGGAGGCCCGCGTGACGACTTCCTTCTCGAACGGGCGGTCGAGAAGATAAAGGCGCTCTACCGAGGCAAGGGCAACTTCCTCGTCGAGGTCGAGGTGGATGAAACGCGACTCCTTGACACGGGGATCCTCATCTTCCGCATCGTTGAGGGTCCACGCGTCCGAATCCGGGAGATCATCTTCTCGGGCAACGATTCCTTCACAACCAATGTGCTCGGCGCGCAGATCAAGACCAAGCCGTGGGTCTTCATCTTTTCGATGGGGAGTCTCGATGAGGATCAACTCATCGATGATGTGGCCGCCATCGACAAGTTCTACAAGGATCGGGGGTTCATCGATGTCCGAGTCGACAAGCGGGTGGAGATCAGCCCCTCGGGCAAAGAGGCCAAGGTGGTTTTCGTCATCAGCGAGGGTCGGCAGTACCGGCTGCGCTCGATCCATGTCGAAGCCGCCGGTGGCATTGCGGGCGAGAAGCCGCGAGTCCTCCACGCGGAGCAGGTACTCGGATTGATGGTCATCCGTCCCGGCGACGCTTTTACGCAGAACAAGGTCGATGAGTCGGCCAAGGCCATCGAGGAGGCGTATCAGACCATGGGGTACATCGATACGGCGGTTGAACCGACCTGGGTGCGCATCGGCGAGGAACCCGAGGTTGACATGGTGGTGACGGTGCGCGAATCGATGCCCGTCATTGCAGGGATTGTGCGTATCCAGGGGAACGCCGTCACCAAGGACAATGTCATCCGCCGCAAGCTCCGCCTCCAGCCGGGGCGACCGCTCGACGGCCACGAAATGGAGATGGCCAAAATGCGGCTCGATGCGAGCCAACTCTTCAGTGATGTGCGAATCACGCCGCAGGCGCCCGATCCAGCGAATCCCGGTGCGCCGCGCGATGTGCTTGTGGAAGTCAAGGAACGGAACACCGGGAGTCTGAACTTCGGGGTCGGCGTCGGCAGCGACTCGGGGTTCTTTGGTCAAGTCTCGTTGAACCAGCAGAATTTCGACATCGCCGACACACCGCAAACTTTCGACGAGTTCATCAGCGGGAAGGCGTTTCGGGGAGCCGGTCAACAGTTTTCGATCGCGCTTTCCCCTGGTATCGATGTGAGCACCTACTCGATCAGCTTCGCCGAACCAAACATCCTCGAGAGCGACTATGGATTCGGCTCGAACGGCTTCTACCGCAACCGTGCGTACACAGCATTCACGGAAGAGCGGATCGCCGGAATCTTTGGACTCTCCCGCGCGTTCGGAGACATGTGGTCGGCCTCCACCAGGGTCTCGCTCCAGAGTGTCACGCTCACGAACTTCGCCTCTAACACACCGGTCGAGGTGTACGACGACCGGGGACCGGCCTTCATCAACTCGCTGACGCTGGCCTTCACCCGCACGAACTTCGACAACCCCATTCGCCCTACGCGCGGATCGAGATTCGAGGGGGAACTCGCCTACTTCGGCGGGTTGGGCGGTCCTTACCAGTTCCCGCTTGTTACCGCGAGCTACACCACCTTCTTCCCGCTGAGCGAGGACTTCTTCGGACGCAAGAGCGTCCTCAAGACCAATGTCAGCACGGGATACATCTTCAATGACACCGCCCCCGTATCCGAGCGGTTCTATCTCGGCGGCCGTTCGCTGCGCGGCTTCCAGTTCAGATCCATCAGCCCCCTGAGCGGGATGGAGATCGGCGCGGATCCGCCAACGCCATCGTCGTTGACCCCCACCGTCAATGTGGACGGCCTCCCCAATGGCCAGCCCATCGGCGGCACTTTCCGATTCTTCGCGGGGGCCCAGTATGAGATTCCCGTGTTTGACAAGTTCATCTCGGTAGTGACCTTCACCGACTCAGGGACGGTCACCGACAGCTTCAACCTGAGCCCCTATCGCGTCTCGGTGGGAGCGGGATTCCGCCTGTACATCCCGCAGATGGGCCCCGTGCCGTTGGCCTTCGATTTCGCCGTGCCGGTAGTCAAGTACGCGACCGACCAGACGGAAGTATTCAGCTTCACGGCGGAGCTACCGTTCTAGGTCTTTGCTGGGGTTGGGCGGATTGAGAATCACGCCCGTTCGCCTACACTCGCCGCTTCGACTCCACGAGAGCCCAAACCATGCGAACGATCCCCTCCTTGATTGCCATCTCCTGCGCCGCCGTCCTCGTGTTTGCTGGGGCGGCCTTCACCGCGGGGCGGCTCAGCGCACAGCCTTCCGCGGTGGCCAATGTCGACATCCGTCGCCTCCTCGACAAGATCGGCCAGCGCGCGGAGATGGAGATTGAACTGACTCAGATGGCCAACCGCTTCGAGCAGGAACTGAAGTCGAGGCGAGAGTCTTTGGAATCACGGGCGAAGGAGAGCGATGCCATCACCGACCAGACTGAGCGCCAGACGCTGCGGGACGGGCTCGCGCTTGAGCAGCTGCAGCTGACGGGTTGGGCCACGATGAAGCAGCAGGAGGCCGATCGTGAGCAGGCGCTGCGCTGGGAAAACCTCTATCGCTCGATCGTCGCGGAGGCGCAGAAACTCGCCGACACCGAGGGATACCAGTATGTCGTGGTCTTCGACGGCAACGCCGAGTTTCAGCGGGATCGCCGGAGTCAGATCTCGCTGGGTCAGCAGGTCGTCGAACAGATTGCGCGTCGGCGGGTCCTTGTGGCATCGAAGAGCGACGACATCACCGAGAAACTGATTCTCAGGATGAACAATGTCCGCGCAACGCCGCCGTCAACGACCTCGGGAACCACACCCCCAGCCAAGCCGTGATGGCTCAGGAGCGACCCATGAAACTCACTCGCCTACTCATTCCGGCGTCAATCGCATCGATCGCGCTCCTCTGGGCCGCCACAGTCGCCACCAAGCCGGCGGTCGTCGCGTGTGTCGACATTGAGAAGGTCTTCCGCTCGCTTGACCAGCTCAAGGCGGCAGAGATCAAGAACACGGCGCTCAGAACAGAGCTTCAGGTCCGAGTTGACGCCATCACCGATGAAGTCCGCGCCATGCAGGAGGAGCTTGAGAGTTTCCAGCCCGGGTCTGATGCCCACAAGGCGGCGATGAACAAGGCGGTCCTCAAGGCGGGCGACCTGAGCGCGCTCCAGACATTCTCGGATCTCAAGTTGGAGTCCGAACGCGCCAATACGGTCCGCGACGCCTACATCAAGGTTCGCGAGTCCTGTGCAGTAGTGTCCAAGGAGAGCGGGATCGATGTCGTCTTCGTCGATGATGCGATTCCTCCAATCAACCCATCGAATCTCGAGGGAATGATGCAACAGATCAGTGGCCGTCGCATGCTGTATGCCAGCAGCAACCTCGACCTCACCGACCTGCTCATCGAACGAATGAACCGCGACTTCCGCGCCGCCAATCCCGGCTACACGGCCCCGCCTGCGGACACGACAACACCGTCCGCACCAACGCCCACGAAGAGTTGAACGATGGATTTCACGGCCGAGCAGCTTGCCCAGTGCATCGGTGGCACCCTCGACGGACCGGGGTCAACCCTCATCACCGGGTGCAACGACATGCGGTCGGCATCTGGATCCGATGTGACATTCATCGGCAATGAGCGTTACGCCCGAAAGTGGGGCGCGTGTCAGGCGATGGTCGCGGTGGTCACGCAGGGCATCGAAGTCCCCGGTCATGACCCTGTCACTCGCACTCTGATCCGCGTCGATAATGCGGATCTCGCCATCATTACGCTTCTGACGCAGTTTGTTCAGCCTGAAGAACTTCCCGAGGTTGGCGTTCACTCCAGCGCCGTCGTCGAGGCCAGCGCGACTGTCGGCATCGACGCGCGCATCGGGGCCTTGGTCTTCATCGGCAAGGGAGCCTCAATCGGTGCGCGCGTCGTGCTCCACCCCGGCGCACGGATCTACCCCGGCGTCACGATCGGTGAGGGGACCGTGATCCATGCCAACGCCGTCGTGCGCGAACGGTGCGTCATCGGCCGCAATGTGATCATTCACGCCGGAGCTGTCATCGGTACCGATGGATTCGGGTATCGCCCGGCGCCAGACGGGAAGTCGCTCGTGCACATCCCCCACCTCGGCCATGTGGTGTTGGAAGACTCGGTTGAAATCGGCAGTTGCACCTGCGTCGACCGGGGAACATTTGGCGCCACACGGATCTGCGCCGGAACGAAACTCGACAACCTCTGCCAGGTCGGCCACAATGTCCGGATCGGCAGTAACACGGTGATGGCGGCTCTCTCGGGAGTGGCGGGGAGTTCGACGATCGGAAGTTGGTGTCGCATCGGAGCGGCCTCGGGGATTGCCGATCACCGAACGGTTGGCGACGGCGCGCAACTGGCGGCGCGGACCGGGCTCATCAATGATGTACCTCCCGGTGAGACCTGGGGGGGAATGCCGGCGCGGGAAATCCGCACCGAAATGAGACATATGCTTGCGCTGCAGAAGCTTTCGCCGCTAGCGAGAGACCTGGCGCGCCTGGTGGAGGCTGCGAAGGCAGGAGCACCGTGACCGCAACACCCCCGCACATCGAGCGCGCATTCGCAGCGACGCCCAGCGACGCCTCGCGCACTGTTACGCCCCAGCGGACGATCGCCTCCTCGGCTCGCGTGAGTGGCAAGGGACTTCTGCTGGGGCTCGATGCCGAGGTGGAATTCTGCCCTGCCCCGGCGGGTCTTGGGATCGTCTTCGAGCGGGTCGATCTCGATCCACCTGTCGTCATCCCTGCTCTGATCACCAGCGCGGTCTCGCGGCCTCGCCGCACGACCCTGCGGGTTGGCGACGCCACCATCGATACGGTCGAACACTGTTTGAGCGCAATCGTGGGGCTGGGGATCGACAACCTGCGCATCCGCATCTCGGGTCCTGAGGTCCCGAGCGGTGATGGGTCAAGCCTCCCCTTCTACGAACCGCTGAAAGCGGCAGGGATCGTGGCCCAGGATGCCCCGGTGCATATCCACCGAATCAGCGAACCTATTGTGATTGAGGAAGAGGATGCGCTCGTCGCTGCACTTCCCAGCGACGATCCGTGCTACCGAGTGACCTACGAACTCGACTATTCCGCAGTGTCCAAGCCGATCGGACGGCAGACCCGCGAGTTTGACTTCTCGCGCGATGACTATGGGGCGGACATCGCCCCCGCACGGACCTTCAGCCTCCGTCATGAAGCGGATGCGCTATGGAAGGCCGGTCTGTGCCGCCACCTGACACCGCGCGATGCGCTCGTGATCGATGATGACGGTCCGGTGGACAACGCATTTCGCTTTCCCGATGAGTGTGTCAGGCACAAGGTGCTTGATGTCATCGGGGACCTCGCTCTCGCCGGAGTTCGCCTCCAGGGCAAGGTGATCGCCCAGCGGTCCGGACACGATCTCAATCGACGGCTCGCGCGGCGGATTTATGAGCAAGTCTGTGCCGCGTCGCGTGCACACATCGCCGGCAGCGGTCGCGTGCTCGATGCCCGCGCGATCGCCCGCATCATGCCCCACCGCTACCCCATGCTCCTCATCGACCGCGTCGTCGAGATCGAGGGGAATCGAAGGGCAGTAGGCATCAAGAATGTCACCATCAACGAACCTTATTTCCCGGGGCACTATCCCGGAACTCCGATCATGCCGGGCGTAATGCTGGTCGAGTCGATGGCGCAGTTGGGTGGACTCCTGCTCTCACAGACGCTCGAGCACACCGGAAAGGTTGCCGTGCTCCTCTCCCTTGACAAGGTCAAGCTGCGCAAGGCGGTCACCCCCGGCGACCAGCTGGTGATCGAGGCGGAGACGATGCGCGCGAGTGCTCGCAGCGCAGCGGTGCAGTGCCGCGCCTGGGTGCAAGGTAAATTGGCCGCCGAGGCCCAGATCCGGTTCATGATGGTCGATGCGGAGTTCGAGTAAGAGATGTCAAAGATTCATCCCACTGCGGTCATCGATGCCAGTGCCGAGCTCGCCCCAAGCGTCACCGTGGGGCCGTACTGCACGATCGGGCCGCGCGTCTACCTCGCGGAGGACTGCGTGCTCCGTTCGCATGTCCACATCACCGCGATGACCCGCATGGGGAAGGGAAACGAAGTCCACCCCTACGCGATCATCGGCGGCGATCCGCAGGATCTCAAGTTTCACGGAGAGCCGACTTGGCTCGAGATGGGGAACTTCAACATTGTCCGAGAGCATTCGACTATCCACCGAGGCACCGGGAATGGCGGCGGGATCACTCGCCTCGGATCCCACAACCTGGTGATGGGGAATGTCCACATCGCCCACGACTCGATCATCGGGAACCACTGCATCTTCGCCAACAACGCCATGCTCGCCGGCCATGTCCAAATCGACGACCACGCGAACATCGGCGGCGGTGCGGGGCTTCACCACTTCGTACGCGTCGGCTACTGCGGCTTCGTCGGCGCGATGTCGCGGGTCTCCATGGATGTTCCTCCCTTCATGCTCGTCGAGGGCTCTCCTGCCGCGATCCGCGGCTACAACCATGTGGCTATGAGCCGGCTGGGCTGGAACGAGACCGAGCTAGAGGCGGTAAAGGATGCATATAAGCGCGTCTTCCGCGCCAAGGGGGGTGACATCGAGTCGAAGGTTGAGGGACTGCTCAGGGACTATCCCCAGTCGAAGGCGGTTCGCAAGATCATTGCCAGTGTCCGAGCGATCGGCGACGGACTCAACGGCCGTTCGCTCGAGGTCGCGCGCACCGACAACAAGCGAGCCCCTCGGGCGCTGAGGGGGTAGGATCGCGCCATGACCAGCCCTGCAAAGGCCGCGCGGATCGAAGAATTGATGCAGAAGGCGCAGTCGTCGCTGAAGGCGACGAAGTGGTTCGAAGCCGAGCGCCTTGCGCAGCGCGCACTCGAGATGGCCCACAGCGCCGGGGACTTCGGGCGGATGCGAAAGATCGTCCTGCCATTGCAGGAAGCCAGGCGCCAACGAATGCAGCTGGCCGCGACCCTCAAGGGGGTGCGAGTAAAGCAACTGTCCGAGCCACTTGAAGAGGACCACAAGGTTGCGCCGGGACTCCACATGCTCCAGCCACCATTGGTCGGTGCGGATGCGCGGCGGGTGCGCCTCTCGGCGCTGCAGCGCGAAGTTCCCGCACTGATCCTCTGCCGCGAGCCGACCACTCAACTTGGACTCATACCCATCGTTGCCATCGGGCTCTTGACCGTGCGCGCGCGGATCGACCCGCCGGACAAACTCAACGCCCCTTCAAAGGAGTGGTTCCTGTGGGCGCTCGAGCAGGTTGGCGACGCAGCGATCGGCATGATCGACACCGGAATGGATGCCGTGCGGCAGGTCGACACGGCGATGTGCCTCCTTGACGCGATCCCCGAACACGAACAGCTGCACACAACGCTCGGCTCCCTTTGTGAACAGGCGGAGATGGAGATGCGCGATTCTGCGCCGAAGGACGATGGCTTGGGGACATCGACGCCAGCGCGCCAGGGATCAAAGGGCTAGTCATTGGCGAACCCACCAACCCGCGTCACCGTCTGCGCCGGAGTTCCGGCGCTCAATATGTCGCTCTATCACCGCGTGAGGTTTTCTGTGGGGGACCCGGCCGCGCTCGTTACGGTCGAAGGGCTCCACGGCTCAACGACACCCAAGCGAATCCTGATCCTGCGTGACATCGAGGTCGATCGGGCGCGGCAGGCGGCACGGGCGGATCACTTCTTCTCGCCGTCGGACTTTCCCCCGGCTGGCGGACTCTCCGGAGATCGCGAAACCGCCACGGCTCAGGCGGTGGCGGAGTGTGTCAAGCGATCGGGGGCAACTTCGGTGGAACTGGATCGGTCAACTCCGGCGATCTATTGGCATGTGCTCGCGGCGGCGGGCCTCAAGGTCTCGTGCGATCTCGAAGCTGGAGTGTCCGACCGGCGCACGAAGGACCCCACGGAGGTTGCCTCGCTGCGCCAGTGTCAGGCGGACACGGAGGCGGTCGTGCGGATGGCCTGTGAACTGGTGGCCAGTGCCTCGACGACCGCCGAAGGGGTGCTTGTGCGCGACGGCAAGCCGCTGACATCGCAGCGGCTGCGCGAGGCGATCGATGTCTTCCTGCTCAGGCGCGGCTACCAGAACCCCGAGTCGATCATCGCGGGCGGTGCACAGGGAAGCGATTGCCATCACCTCGGCCAGGGGGAATTGCGCACATGCGAGCCGATCATCATCGACATTTTTCCGAGGTCAAAGCGGACGCTCTATCACGGCGACTGCACCCGCACCGTCGTGCATGGCGCGATCAACAGCGAGCTCGCACGGATGCACGGAGCGGTTGTTGAGGCGAAACGGGCGGCCATCGCCGTCATCGCTCCCGGTGTCACTGGGGCCGCCGTGCATGCGGAGGCTGTGCGTGTCCTCCGTGATGCGGGCTTCGGCGTGGGGATGCCGCGCAGCGACGAAACCTGGGTCCAGGCCAGAATGACCCACGGCACCGGCCACGGCGTCGGCCTCGAAGTTCACGAACCTCCGCTGCTGGCAGAGAAGGGTCCTCAGCTTGTCATTGGCGACATCCTCACAGTCGAACCAGGCCTCTACCAGCCGGGTCTTGGGGGCATCCGTGTCGAGGACATGGTCGTCGTCACGGAGGCGGGCTGCGAAAACTTCTCGACTCTGCCCGAAGGGCTCGACTGGCGCGCGAAGGATTAGTTCCAGCGCCGACGGCTATCTGTGCACTCAAGCGCGGGTGAGCTTGCGGTACTTGACCCGACCGGTCACCCCCGCATCGCCGAGACGCCGCTGCCGATCTTCTTCGTACTCCGAGAAGTTTCCCGAGTGAAAGTGAACACGGCTCTCTCCCTCGAAGGCGAGAATGTGAGTCGCCACGCGGTCGAGGAACCAACGATCGTGGCTGACGATTACTGCGGTTCCGCCAAAGCTCTCAATGGCCTCTTCGAGGGACCGCATCGTGTTGACATCGAGGTCATTGGTGGGTTCGTCGAAGAGGATGACATTGCTCCCCTGCCGAAGCATCCGTGCCAGATGCACGCGATTGCGCTCGCCGCCGGAGAGGTTCCCGCACGACTTCTGCTGGTCTGTACCGGAGAAGCCGAAGCGCGCGACATAGGCGCGGCTGTTCACCTTCACCGGCCCGAGCATGATCTCTTCTTGAGAATCGGTGATCGCCTGCCAGATCGAATCTGTCGGTGACAGCGAATCCCGGAGCTGCTCGACATATCCGAGCTTTACGGTCTCGCCCACGACGAACTCGCCGGCGTCCACTCTCTCGCTGCCGAGGATCATCCGGAACAGAGTCGTCTTGCCGGCACCGTTGGGGCCGATCACCCCGACAATCGCACCGGGCGGGATCTCGAAGCTTGCTCCGTCGAGAAGGATCTTGTCCCCGAAGCTCTTGACGACATTCTTAGCGTGAATGACCACATTCCCCAGTCGCGGACCCGGTGGAATGAAGATCTCGATTTCCGCCGCTCTCGCGCGGGCGACATCATCGGAGAGCATGCGCTCATAGTTGGCGACGCGCGCCTTGCTCTTGGCCTGCCTCCCCTTGGGACTCTGACGGATCCAATCGAGTTCCCGGGCCAGCGACTTCTGTCTCGCTGACGCCTGCTTCTCCTCGGTGGCGAGTCGCCCCTGCTTCTGTTCGAGCCACGCGGTGTAGTTACCGCGGTAGGGAATCCCCATTCCTCGATCAAGCTCAAGGATCCACCCTGCGACATTGTCGAGGAAGTACCGGTCGTGGGTGACCGCGATGACGGTGCCTGCGTAGGACGCCAGGTGGTGTTCGAGCCAAGCGACGCTCTCGGCATCAAGATGGTTCGTCGGCTCGTCGAGAAGCAGAATGTCCGGCTTCTGCATGAGCAGCCGGGTAAGTGCGACGCGGCGGCGTTCTCCACCAGACACAGTGTCGAGCGTCTGCTCCGCAGGCGGACATCGCAGCGCGTCCATCGCCATCTCGATCTGGTTGTCAATCGTCCATGCGTCCCGGGCATCGAGCAGTTCCTGCACCTTGGCTTGGCGGGCCATCAGTTTGTCCATCTGATCGGCGGTCATCTCATTGGCGAATTGCGCATTGATTTCGTCGAATTGCGCGAGAAGTCCGTAGGTTTCCTTGGCCCCTTCCTTGACTACCTCGAGCACGGTGCGCGACTCGTTGGCCAGAGGCTCCTGTTCCAGGAGTCCACTCGTAAACCCCGGCGCGCGTTCAATCGATCCATCAAACTCCGTATCGAGACCCGCCATGATCCTCAGCAGCGTCGACTTGCCGCTGCCGTTGAGCCCCAGCACACCGATCTTCGCTCCGTAGTAGTAGGAGATCGAGATGTCCTTGAGGATCTCCCGACGGGCGATGGTCTTGCTGATGCGCAGCATCGAGCAGATCACTCGGACTGACTCGGGAGTGCTTTTTCCTGGGACGGCCATAGCCCAGCCAGTCTAGTGGTGGCGCCGCGTCAATCGAGCAGTGGGATGTTGATCGTCAGCGCCGACGGGACCGGTGGATACGGAAGTTCCGTCCGGAAGTGCCTGAACTCTGCAGGATCCCATCCAGTCCGGGCAAACGCAGCGTCGATGAGCCCAGCCATCTGATCGAACGAATCGGTCCGGTAGGAGCGACGCCCGGGTGACAGTTCGACAGGTTTGAGTTCAATCGGCAGTCGATCTCGATTCTGGTGTGAGAACTGACCGCGATATCCATCGAGAACAATGAACACTTCCGGGATGGGGCTCCAACCCGGCCGCGCAAGGTCCCGATGAACCACCGTGTCAAACATGACACACTCGCAGGGAGTCTGAACCTTGAGCATGAGTGTCGCGACCTTGTTCGCGTCGGACTTGCGCTTGGGAAGTGCGCCGCCCACCATGGCCCCGTGAAAGAGCGTGAATCGCTCCTCAATCCCGACGGCGCCGACAGGGAGTTCGACAACACTGGGGACGCGCTCAATCTTTGGTGTTTGGAATCTGGGAAGGGATTTCGAGCAGAACCGTTTCATTAGGAATGGTCCGACCCGGCTGCGGTCGTCGCTGTCGAGCGGGCTGAACCTGACGGGCAACGCGCACGACGCATCGTCTTCCACGCAGAACGGAACTTCGAGATACCACGGGGCATCAGCCCGAAGGCGCTCGACATCGACAAATCCTCGGATCGTGATCAGCTCCTGATTGTCGCTGTTGGGGTTCGGTTTGAGGATGTCGAGCCTCACCAGGCTCCGAGCGCGAATTCCCCACACAAAACTGCCACTGATGACATGATTGCGACGGTGTTCGAGACCTACGCGCGGATCTGGGTTCTTCACCAATCCGGCAGCCATCAGGGTGAACGCGCTCGACTCGCCCGCCCATGCTTTGCCGCAACGGCGGACCGACTCAAAGGTCCGCGCGAGTTCGTCAATCATGGCCGTCTCGATCCCCACACGAACCATCCGATTGAGAAGAATCGTCCAGCCCTTCTCCCCGGGGAGGTACCGAACGCAACCGAAAGGGTCGTTGGATCGGCACAGCCGTCCGACCTTCCACGCGAGTTTTGCGTCAATTCCAAACGCACTGATGATGTCGACTCCTCGAAAACCGGTTCCCTCGACCCGAGCACCCACCGCGCGCCGGAGCGCATCCTGGGCTGTCGTCAATGCGTCGCTCACCTGTTGGATTCCGATGGATCCGGTGGGTGAGACCCTTGGTGTCACTAGGCAATCCCTTCTGGCTTGCGGGAATGATGCTGGAAATTTGCGCGGAACATTGACGGAAATTCAACCAGGAATATTCTGGAACTGTCCCCAAGCATTGTAGTGCGGGGCGGTTCGGTGTCCATATGGAACTTTCCCCATGCGCGAACGCACCACTTCATCCGCAACTATTGGGCGGCCAGCGGATTACATCATCGGAGCGATTGCCATAGCCATTGCTGCTGGCGCGTCAGCGCAGTGGGAGAATCTGATCTCCACCACCGACGCAGGTATTGCAGGGATTCCCGGAGCGTTGTGGGTTCCCAACCAATTCAACAATCCAGTGATCGACCCCAACGGCCGAATCACGTTCCGAGGTCAGATCGGCGGCACGGGGATCACCACCGCAAACTCGCGCGTCATCTACACGGGTGCGCCCGGCGCGTGGAGCGTGCTAGCTAGAGATGGCTCCTCGGTCCCTGGTGACATCCCCACCGGCTATGTGTTCAACACAACCACGGGCATCAACGGTATCGGCAGCTCGAACAACATTTCGCCCGACGGCGGCGTTCTTGTGTCGGGCAACATCAACGGCCCGGGGGTAACGACTCTGACGGACACGGCCGCGTACTTCATCTCGGCGACTGGAGTCGCCTCCTTACTCATTCGAGAGGGTGATCCATTCCCGGGTGGCGGCGGATCGACGATGTCAACCGCGATGACCGCCGGTTCCGGGCAGCAGACCAACAACAATGGCGACTCCATGATTCTCACCACCTTGGTTGGTGGTGATGTGGTCGGCACAACCAACAATCAGGCAGTCATTCTGCTGGGGCCCTCCGGTACCCGCGCCGTGCGGCGCAAGGGCGCAGCGGCCCCGGGATTCTCCGATGGAACAACGATGACCCCCGACTCCTTTGGCCTCATGCTCAATGGAAGCGGTGAAGTCGAATTTGGTGGAACTCTTGTTGGCGGCACCGTAACGACGGCCAACGACAAGGTTCGCGTGACAAGTGTCGGCGCCCCAGCCGGATCGCTTCGCGTCTGGTGTCGGGAGGGTGGCCCGACCGGCACCGAAGGAGTGAATTTCAAGGCAACTGGAGGTTTCTCCAACCCTCCGCGCGCCCTCTCGTCCAATGGCAAGATCATGTGCACGGTGTCTCTGGAGGGGCCGGCAGTGACTCCAACGCTCAATGACCTCGCTGTCGTCATCGAGGACAGAGGAACGATCACATTCGCCATGCGAAAGGGTGATTCAATTCCAGGCGCCACTGACGGTGTCTTCAGTACACCGAATTCGACCTCCATTAGCATGAACGCTCACGGCGTGATCGGGTATCAGGGGATCCTGATGAATCCCGATGGGACGAGCATGACAGCGAACTCGACTTATATCGCGTGTCGCAAGGCAGACGGGACGACCTTGCTAATCGCCCGTCAGGGCAATCCCGTCCCGGGTGTCGCCGGGGGAACATTCGGAAGCCTCAACGGAAGTTCGAGCATAAGCATCAACGACGCTGGTTCAATCGTCTTCTCGAACACGGCGTTGCCGACCGGCACCGGAACCTTTGTGTACGCATGGGATGAAGTGATCGGCCTTCGAGTCATCGCCAGAACCGGCGACACCAACTTCACGGGGACTCCCTGCACTCAGCTCACGCTCATCGGCTCAACCGGCAGCAACGGCGATGGTGGCAACACCGCGTTCACCGCCAACGGCTGGCTCACTCTCCGCGCTGGGGACTCGGTGAGTTCGATCTACACGCTTGCCCGCATCATGATCACTCCTCCGGCACCTCCGTGCCCCGCCGACATCACCGATGACGGCGTGGTCGATGGACTGGACATGAGCACCGTGCTAGCTCAATGGAATGGAACCGGCTCGGGCGACATCAACAGCGACGGCGTCGTCGACGCCACTGACATGTCCGTTGTGCTCGCTGCCTGGGGTTCCTGCCAGGGCTTCCCCTAATCGGTTCGCAGTTCTCCAACCCCCAGGCTTCCCTTCGCGGCGCCCGGGGGGATTCCTTGCCACACAACAATGCACCCATGAAGACATCTCGACACCTCGCCGTCCTTGGTGCACTCCTGACCCCATCGATATCGATGGCTGCGGAACTTCATCTTTTGGGTGCGGTTCAATACTCCTACGCGACCGCTGTCAGTGCCGACGGGAGTGTCGTTGCAGGCTTCGACGGCGCCTCATACTGGTACTGGACCCAGGCGACATGGGTCGTTCGGCTCACTGGTCAGACTGTTTCCCCTGGAGGCGGGGTCGGTGGCGACGCGAGCATCACCGACGACGGGAACAAGATGACCGTCAGCAGGCTGGTCGACATCGGTGGCGGAGTCATGAAGGCCGAGTCGCATTTCTACGACATCCCGCTGAGCGAGTACACCTCGCTGGGCAGTTGGGGGTTCAACTGCGACATTGAGCGCAACGGTGCCTGGGGGATGTCTCCGGATGGAACGACGGTCGTCGGCTTGGGTTGGCAGAATGGCTGCGCCGCACGCGGCTATGTGTGGAAGCAGGCCTCAAACACGATGACCGAACTCCCGACGGCATACTTCTTCAAGCCCACGAGGGCCAACGCCGTGAGCGCTAACGGGAATGTGGTTGCCGGATGGAATGACGACTACAACGGATTTCGGCAAGGGGCGATCTGGACCAATGGAGTCGAAACTCTGTTGGCGGCGCCGCCCGCCACAGGCACGGTCACTCCCATCAAGCTCAGTCAAGCCACGGCAATCAGCGGTGACGGCGTATGGGTCGGCGGACTCGGCAGGACTTCGCTCGACGGCGGGGCTCCGTGGCGATGGAGTGTGGCGACGGGCTACCAGTCACTCGGGCCCACCGGATCCGGCTCGGCCGATGGCGTCACGGATATGAATGCTGATGGCACGAAGGCCCTCTGCTTCACCGGGTTCGGTGGCGCCCTTGGAGAGGGTGTCATCTGGATCCAAGGACGCGGGATCGTCGCCCTCGAGGAGTACGCCGCCGAGTTCAGCGTCATTGTGCCGCCTGATGTCAGGCTCGCGCTCCCGATGGCGATCTCCGCGGACGAGCTGACCATCGTCGGTACGGCGCGCGGCGACGGGTGGTTTTCACCGTTTGTCCTGGATCTTCACGGCGCGCCACAGCCGTGCAACGGTGACATCAACAACGACGACATGGTGGACGGCCTTGATGTGACCGTCGTCCTCTCCGGCTGGGGCCCGTGTCTGGCCGGAGGGTGCAGCGGGGACATCAATGCAGACGGCATGATCGACGGCCTCGACATGACGGTCGTGCTCTCCGGCTGGGGCGTCTGCCCCTGAGGCCCTAGGGATCACCTGTGTAGTCGCCGCCAGATCCACGCTGCGACAAATGTGATCGCGGCGCATGCGACGATCGACGCGCCCGCGGGCAGGTCGGCGTTGAAAGCCAGCAGCAGCCCTGCGACTACCGCCATCCAAGCGAGGCCTACGGCGATGAGCATCATGGGGACGAGCCGGCGGGTGAACATGGCGGCTGAGGCAGCTGGAGTAATCAGCAGTGCGCTGGTGAGGATCACGCCGACCACCTGCACACCCGCGACGACCGCGAGGGCCACGAGCCCGAGTACTACGCACTTGAGGCGCGCCGAACCGATCCCGATGAGATCGGTATAGGCCGCGTCGTAACTGGATAGTTCGAGTTCCTTGTGGAGCGCAATGAGCGCCGTGAGAACGACGATTCCCGCCACCACCATGAACCAGTGGTCCCCCGGAGAAACCGCGAGGATGTTCCCAAGAATCAGGTGACTGAGATCGCGCCACGATCCGCCGAGGCTCATGAGGATCACGCCGAGGGCGAACATCCCCGTAAACACGACCCCGATGGCTGCGTCGTCGCGGACGCCGCGTCGATGCGATGGACCACCGGAGAGGAATCCGATGCCGAGCGCCGTTAGCAAGTTGCTGGCGAGCGCTCCGACCGCGAGGCTCCACCCCCCGAGCTGCGCCATCACCAGCCCGGGGAGAGTGGTGTGCGACATTGCTTCGCCGGCAAATGCCATGCGCCGGAAGACGACATACACGCCGAGCGCGGCGCAGGCTGCCCCGGCCGACATGCCGGCGGCGAGCGCGTCCCGCATGAATCCATATGACCAGGGATCAAGGAGCCATGCCATAAGGCACCTCCTGCAGCGACCCGCCCTCGAGGGCGAGCACGCCATCAAACGGATGATCATGCAGCCCGAGATCGTGCGTCGACACAATCATCGACTTCCCCTGGCCCTGAAGGCGCGTCAACACGCGGGCGACAGTGGCTCGCGTCGCGACATCCACGGCATTGAGCGGCTCATCGAGCAGGAGGAGATCCGCCCCCTGGGCCACCGCGCGCGCGAGCATGATCCGCTGCTTCTGTCCCCCGGAGAGATCGCCGATGGCGGTTTCGCGGATCGATGTCAGGTCGAGTTCCTCGAGCGTTGCGTCCACTTGCGCTCGGTCCTCGGCGTTGGGGAGCGCGAACCATCCGCAGTGAACGAATCTCCCCGCCAGCACGAATCGCTCGACACTCACCGGAAACTCCCAGTTGATCTCCTCGCGCTGCGGGAGATATGAGGTCCGATGATGGCACGCCCCGACCTTGAGACCGAACACCCGGATCTCGCCCGAACGCGGTTGGAGGAGGCCCGCGATCGTCTTGAGGAGTGTGCTCTTGCCGGATCCATTGGGACCAACCAGCGCGAGCCTCGCGCCTATAGGAAGTTTGAACGAGACCGCCTCGACCACACTCCGCGCCTGACCCGGATACCCGACATCGAGCCCCCGCACCAGAAGTGCGGGCATCGTCCGATCGGGCGCGTGCAGGTGCCGCCCTCCATAGGCAAGCCACTCGAACTTCACGGGGAGAGCGCCTCCACGATGCAGGCCGTGTTCGCGCGCATGGTCGAGAGATACGCGTCACCCGCCGCACGCGCTGGAACCCCCCCGATGGCGGCCTTTGGCGGTGCCGCGATCGAATCGATCCGCACACAGTCGACCAGTCGCACCCCGGCCTCGCGAGCGACAACCGCCTCGACCTTCGAGGGGTGCGCCGGATCGGTAAACACAACCGGCGACTTGGTCGCGCGCACTTCTTCGACAAGCCTCGCGAGGCGCGCCGGCGACGCGTCGGCATCGCCGAGGGGTCCCGCCGCGACCTCAACTCCGACGAGTGTGAATCCGTAACGCGCACCGAAGTAGGCGAGCCCGGCGTGGGTCGTGACGAGGATCCGTCGCTCCTTGGGGATCGTCGCCACCTGGGACTTGATCCAGGCGTCGAGCGTGGCGAGTTCTTTGGTGTAGGCCGACGCACGACGCAAGAACTCTTCCTTCTGCGACGGGCGCAGATCCCCGAGCGCCGCGGCGATGCGGTCGACCATCAAGGCGACCTTGGTCGGATCATGCCAGAGATGCCCGTCGAACTCCGATGGCTCGCCGTGGTCATGCCCTTCATGTCCCCCCTCGTCGGGGACGGCCGGGATACCAAGCCCTTCGCCAAGTTCGATCATCTTCCCCGTCGACCCCGACGCGGCGTGAAGCTTCGCGACTTGCGGATCGAACCCCAGCCCGATTGCGAATGTTGCCGAGGCGGACACGATCGAGCGTGAGTCCGATGGCGAAGGCTCCCAGTGGTGGGGATCGAGATCCATGCCCCTCAGTGAAACCACTTCGAGTGCTCCACCTCCCACCGCCTCCACAAGATCCGCCACAAGTGCGCTGGACGCGACGACTCTTGGAGGCACAGTCGCTGTGACATCCTCCCCCTGCGTACCGGCCAGAATCGCGGCGAGCAAGAGCGCTGCGGTCATTTGTACTGCGACGCGACCAGGCGAAAGCCGGGGAGGCTCTCTAGAAGGATGTCGATGAGCTCAGGATCAAACTGTCTCCCCGCGTTCACCCTCATTTCTGCGATGACGCGGTCCTCCGGCCATGCCTCCTTGTACTGCCGCTTGGAGCTGAGCGCGTCAAAGACATCGGCGACGGCCACGATGCGCGCAAACAGCGGAATCTGAGTGCCCGCCATCATGCTGACATCCTTGGCTGATGCCGCTGCCGGCAGCGCATGGTCTGCCGAAATCTCGACGATCCCCGGGTAGCCCGCCCCATCCCACCGCTCGTGATGGTGAAGCGCGACCTCGAGTGCCGTTCGATCGAGGACCGTTTCCCGGTCGGCAAAAAGCTGCGCGCCGATCACTGCGTGCTGCTGAATGGTTCGGTACTCCTCGACCGTGAGGCGCCCGGGCTTCTTGAGAATGGCATCGGAAATCCCGACCTTTCCAACATCGTGGAGCATGGCCGCGATCCGCAGCGTGTCGCGCTCGCTCTCCATCCGCGCTGGCTCGACCTTGTGCTTCGAGGCCCACCCCTCGTAGAGGATGATTGCGTAGGCAGCGACTCTCTGAACATGTGCGGCGGTCTCACTCGGATCGCGCAGCTCCGCCATCTTGATCATCCGCATGACGATCGAACGCGTGAGCGCGGCCCGCTCGAGCGCGATCGTTGCCGCCGAGGCGAAGTGATGGATCGCCTCGAGGTCATCGGGAGAGAATCCGGGTCGGGAGTTCCCGGCGTCATCCGTGGGATTGAGTAACTGGAGCACTCCGATGATCTTTCCTGCGCCGGTCCTAAGGGGCATCGCCAGCACCGCCCTCGTGCGGTAACCCGTCGAGTCATCGACGGAGCGATTGAAGTGGTAGGGCGCGTCAGCGGGGATCGCGTAGGCGTCGTCTATCACCGCTGGATGACCGGTCTCGGCCACATACCCCGCGATGCTCCCGCCACCCACCGGAATGCGCGAGACTGCAACGCGAAAGCGCTGTCCCGGAGAGAGTGTCTTGCTCAGCATGTCATTCTGGACCCACGCCAGAACGAGCTCGTCTCCCTCCCGCAGCAGCACACTGCCGGCATCGCAGCGCAGGAGTCGCCGCGCGTCGAGCAGGATCCGTTCGATGAGAATGTCGATGTCCTGAATCTCGTGCAGCTGAACATCGACGCGCGCGATTGCAACCAGCTGCTCCTCCTTGCGCGCCACATTGACAGACAGCGCTCGGTTCTCGGAGGAGAGTCGCTCGCGGTCGGCGAGTTTCATGGCCATGGCGTTGAGGTCCTCGGCAATGACGGTGAGCTCTTCGGTCGGTGGAAGGACTAGCCGCTCGTCGAACTCGCCTGTGCCAACTCTTGCAATGAATCTGCGAATGCTCTCGACCGGTCGCAGGAGTCTCGCGACACTCATCCCCGCCGCGATGTAGGCGGAAATCGACAGGATCGCGGTGACGAGGATGATGCTCCCCGAGCCGGCGAGAATCACATCGGTGATGACCTTGTGATTGATGTCCGCGCCCACAAGTCCCACCACCCGACCGTCGCCCGCGCGCACGGGGGCGAAGCCCGAGAGCCAGTCGCCCCACGGGTCAGTGATATAGATCGCTGTCGGTGTCGGTGGGATCGCCACCAAGTCCGTCCGATCATCCATTGTGGGGGAGTATGGAGTTCCAGGTGCGGTCCAGTCCTTTGAAGATTCGGGCTCGGCATCGACCGCGAAGTCCCAGCCGGAAGTGGCCTCGTGGGTCGTCGGGCGCATCAAGTAGACCCAGCGGATGGGGAATAGCCCTGCCTGATTCGCAGCCGTCACTTCGCGCACAACCTCAGCGAGCCGCTGATACTGAGGCGTTCCCAAAGACCCGCGATCGTTGATGGTGGCAAGATCGCTTGGATCGATCCCGGCAGCGACCGCCTGTGCCACCGATAGAACTCGCTCCTCCAGGCTCGCGATGAGCGCGCGACGCGCAATTCCGAGGGCCAGGAGGGCCATTACGACCATGCAGACGATGGCAATCGTTGCGGCAACCAGCTGTGTCTTTAGGCGAAGTGTCATTTGGAGCACGGGTCCCTTGGCCCCCCCACGGGGAGCCGAGAGCCGCTGATCGGACTTGAACCGACAACCTCAAGATTACAAATCATGTGCTCTACCATTGAGCTACAGCGGCGGTCGACGAGGCGGTCCTGCAAACCGCGCCGAAGTCTAGCAAGTTGATCGCTGCGCTTTCCCACGGCGGCGAAGCGTCACTTCGAGCACAGAGACATCGGCTGGAGACATCCCGGCCAGTCGAGATGCCTGCCCCAGTGTCGCCGGACGCATTCTTGACAACACCTCGGCCGCCTCAGCACTGAGCCCCTTCACCGAGCGCACATCGAAGTCTGGTGGAATGGGCGCGTGCTCTGACTCGCGCGCCCGACGGTTCTCCGCCCCCTGCCGCGGCAAGTAAGCCTCGTAGCGGATGTCGGTGATCGCTCGCTCAAGGAGGTCACTGCTCCAGGCGCGCCTTGTGAAAGCCGCTCCCGGACGGGATTGATTCAGGAGTGCACCGACGATCACGGGCGTCACCTCCGGTCTCCTCGCAACCTCCTCGAGATGCTTGCCAGAACCGAATTGCGCCGGCGCGACAGCCATGCGGAGTGCACGGCGGAGCGCATCAAGCTCAGCTGAACGCGAGGCAACCCGCGCGGCGCGCTCGCTGCCTACGAGCCCCACTTCGACGCCACGCGGTGTGAGCCTGTCCTCCGCGTTGTCGGCGCGCAACAGCAGGCGATACTCCGCGCGGCTCGTGAACATTCGGTAGGGTTCGCGTGGCTGGCGCGTGACGAGATCGTCCATGAGGACTCCGATGTACGCCTCGTCGCGGCCGAGGCGGATGGCGTCGAGCCCCAGCGCGCCCCGTGCGGCGTTGAGCCCGGCGACGAGTCCCTGCGCGGCCGCCTCCTCATAGCCGCTGGTGCCGTTGATCTGCCCCGCCAGGTAGAGCCCACTGACGAGTTTCGTCTGTGCGGTGGCGTCGATCTGATGAGGCCAGACCATGTCGTACTCGACTGCGTACCCCCATCGTCTGGCGACAGCTCGCTCGCATCCGGACATCCCGCGGATGATCCGCGCCTGAATCTCCGCCGGAAGACTTGTCGAGATCCCGTTGCAGTAGATGTCGTCAGTCGCGAGCGACTCGGGCTCGAGGAATACATGATGACTCTCGCGCTGCGGGAAGCGCACAATCTTGTCTTCAAGGCTCGGGCAGTAGCGCGGGCCGGACTCAGCCTCCATCGCTCCTGCATACATCGGGGCGCGGTGGAGATTCGCGGCCACGAGGGCGTGGATCTCAGGGGTGGTCGCGGACTCTCGGCACTCGACCTGTGGGAAACGGGGGAATCCACCTGTGTCGCGCGACTCCGGCGAAGCCGTAGAGAACGGCACTGGAGGCGTGTCACCCCACTGCGGCTCAAGGGAGTCCCAATCAATTGAGTCGCGCGCAAGCCTCGGCGGCGTACCGGTCTTGAGTCGGCCGAGCTCAAACCCAAGTGCCGTGAGCATCGCCGAGATCCCCACGGCACTGCCTTCCCCGACGCGCCCGCCGGCGCTGCGCGACTCTCCGGTGTGCATGAGTGCGCGCATGAATGTGCCAGTCGTGAGAACGCATGCTCGGGCGGGGATCGAAGTTGGCGCCGGAACGCGGCTCGCCCCCGACCCGAAAGGAAGAACCGGGGCGACTTCACGGCCGCGAATCCCGTCGTGCATCTTGGAGACTGCCAGGAGATTGGCCGCCTCCGCAGTGGGATCTGCGGTCACCCATGCCGCGCCCTCCGCGAGGACTACGCCAACACACACTCCGTCAATCACATCGATCCTTTCGACCATCCCCTCAATGACCCTGATGGGGATCCTCGCGTCAGCGCGCGTGGCCAAGAGACGCTGAATCTCCGCCTGATAGTGGTGACGGTCGCACTGCGCGCGTGGCCCGCGAACCGCCGCCCCCTTGCTGGCGTTGAGCACTCGGAACTGGATGCCAGTCCGATCGGCAGCGAGCCCCATGAGACCCCCGAGCGCGTCAATCTCCCTCACCATCTGTCCCTTGGCGAGTCCGCCCACCGCAGGATTGCAACTCATCGCACCCACCTTCGACGCATCCATCGTGACGAGCAGGACCTGAGCGTCGATGGCCCCTGCGGAGGCGAACACGCTTGAGGCGGCCCACGCCGCCTCGACTCCCGCATGCCCACCACCGATGATGACAACCGACCAGTGCGTCATTCCCGAAGCATAGACCTTACGATGCTTTGCCCATGTACCGCCACATCGCGCTCGCGTCATCCCCTGGCAAGCTCCGAGTCATGCCTACATTCGCACCCCCGGTGTCGTCAGGCGCTACGCGAAGGCGACGCGACGCGGGCGCACTAGCGCCATCCATGCGCGGGGTCGACCTGCCGACTGAGACCGGTGCCACGCTGCAACTTGATGTTGGCCGACTGGCACTTTCCATGGGTCCGGCCGCTGGGTTCGACGCTGCGCGCCTGCGCGTCGTCGGCGCGAAGCTCGCCCGGACTCTCGTCAGGATGGCGGCCTCGACGATTGCCATCGACGATGTCCGGTCGTGGAGCGCCGACGCAGCAGTGAGGCGCTCGATGGGCCAAGCACTGGCGGAAGGGATGCTCCTTGGTTCCTGGCGCTTCGATTCGCTCGACGGGAGCGCATCGCGCCGGGAACCGAAGCTGGCAACCCTCAGGGTCTTCCTCGGAGATCGCTCGGCCCGCGAGGGCTTCAGCGCTGGGCTCGCCATTGGGGAAGGAGTCAACGCCGCGCGCACGGTGGCAGCCACTCCTCCCAATGTCGCCAATCCCCCATGGATCGCCAGTGAGGCGCGCAAGCTCGGGCGCCAACTCGGCATGCGCGTGCGCGTAATCGACCACCGCAAAGCGGCCAAGCTCGGCATGGGCGGACTCGTGGCCGTTGGCCAGGGATCGTCCGCGAGTCCATGCCTCGTCATGATCGAGTGGTCGCCTCGACGGGTGCCCTCGCGTAGCAGGGATCAGCATGTCGTTCTGGTCGGCAAGACGATCACCTACGACACCGGCGGATACTCGCTCAAGGTCAACAACGGCATGAAGGGGATGAAATACGACAAGAGTGGAGGCGCGGCGGTGCTTGGTGCGATGCGAGCCATCGCCTCGCTGAAACTTCCCATTAGGGTGACCGCGGTGCTTGCCGTCGCCGAGAACATGGTCTCCGAGCGCTCCTACCGTCCCGATGACATCATCACTCTCTACAACGGCGTGTCCGTCGAAGTCACGAACACCGATGCCGAGGGGCGCCTCGTTCTGGCCGACGCACTGAGCTATGCCTGCGCTACGCTCAAGCCGACCGCGATCATCGACATCGCGACGCTGACCGGAGGTGTTGGGGTCGCGCTCGGAAACTTCTGCGCTGGATACTTCTGCGAGGATCGGGCACTTTCCGCTCTGGTTGAGAATTCAGCGGCGTCGACCGGTGAACTTGTCTGGCGGCTCCCGCTGTGGGACGCGCACCGGGAGTTCATGCGCAGTCAGCACGCGGACATCATCAACTCCAATCCCCTGCGCAGCGCCCACCCGATCCAGGGAGCGGCCTTCCTCTCCTACTTTGTCGAGCCGAAACTCCCTTGGGCGCATCTCGACATCGCGTCGATGGCGGTCTCTGAGAGTGGGAACGACCTCACCGGGACCGGGCCGACCGGTTGGGGCGTCAGGTTGCTGGTCGATCTCGTCCAAAAGGTGTAGGACGGCGCGGCCTCGTGTGACGGCATCCGATCAGGACTTGGGATCCTCGCCATGTTCGATACGCGCGATCTTGGCCAGTCGCCGTGCGTGGCGCCCTCCCTCATAGGTTGAACGCATCCACACTTCAACAATTCGGCGGACAAGCGTGTGCCCGAGGAGATCCGCGGACAGGCAGAGCACATTCGCATCGTTGTGACTGCGCGAGAGCTGCGCCGAGAGTTCGTCCAGTGCGAGCGCGGCGCGGATCCCGTCGACCTTGTTGGCGGCGATGGCCATTCCGATGCCGGTGCCGCAGATGAGGATGCCCCGATCGGCCTGTCCCCTGACGATCGCCTGCGACACGCACCAGGCGCTGTCGGGGTAGTCGGTGCTCGTCCCTGAGTTGTCTCCTAGCAACGCGACCTGGTGTCCGTCAATACGCAACTGCTGCTCGACCGCCTGAGCGATCGCGGCACCACGATGATCAGCGCCGATGGCAACTCTCATGTCGACCTCAGCATCTCCAAAATCCTCCGAGGTATCAACTCCTTGAGTGAACTCGCCAGCTGATCGTACGCCTCGCGCCCGAGCCCGATGGGATCTTCAATGTCTCCTGCATCGTCCATGGGGCGAATCTTTGCGATCTGGTCGGGCTCCCGTGCAACGAGCGCACGCGCCGCAGCGACATGCCCCGCAGTCATTCCGAGCACGAGATCAGCACGACGGACCATTAGCTCGGTTAGCCGCGTGCTCCGCCCGGTGTGCTCGATCCCCAAGCGTGCCAATGCCGCCACTGCGTCACCCGAGACCGGCAGGCCGTCCATCGTTGCGACTCCGGCGGACACCGTGAACACTCGCTCAGAAACCCCGTCAATTGCGCCCGAATCGAGCAAGTGCCTCCCGATCGCCTCCGCCATGGGGGAGCGGCAGGTGTTCCCAGTGCAGACAAAGAGCACCGTCCTCATTGTGGCAGAGTACTGCCCGCCTCAGGCGATTCGGATACTCTCATCGCTCAGAGGCCACTGGTGGAATTCGTACAGTTTGACGAAGCGTGGAGGATGCTGCGACCGGTCGGCGTGGAAGAATCCAGCCGCACCCCGAGCGAACTTCGGCTTTCATTGGTTGAGGGACCGCAGAGTTCCTGCATCGAGATTGCCGCCATCGATCACAAGGCCGCGGCACGACTTCCTGCGGACATGCCCCGCATCGACCGTGCCACACTGCCGACGGTGGTGGAGGCGATCGTCCACAAGCTCCACTTGACCGCCGCGCTCGTCGTACCCGTCGGCCACTGGCGACAACTGTTTGATGCCGTCGCTGAGGGGATGGCCGCCAATGAGAAATGGCGTGCGACCGACAGCGAGGCGACCATCGAGCTCAACACGCGCGACGCGCTTCAGTTCCTGCCGGCGGACTTCCACATCCTGCGTGACCTGGTGCGGTGCGTTCTCACCTGCGGCACCGACCCCGCGCACGGGATCGCCATCGCGACCTCTGGCCAAGCGATCCTCGTCGAAGTGATGCCTGCAGGCGAGGTCGTTGTCTATACCGGGCGGACAGACCTCGCGACTGTCGTCCGCGAACTGGTGATTCATGCGTCTACCGGGGCTCTGCCCGCCGCCGCGGCTGCGCGCGCCAAGGCTAGGAAGTAGCTCCGCTGCCGATCACAAGGTCGTGGGCTCGGGGAGAACCATGTCCTCCCCGCGCTGAGAGAATCCCGTGCCGCACGCGCGGCAGAAGTGCGCGGCGCCACCCGCGCCGGCGGACTCAAGTGCGCCCGACACCGACTCGATTGCGTGCTCGCCGCACGCGGGGCAGTCGCCGCGCTGGAGCTTTGCCCTCGCCAGAGGCCGCTCGAAGGCTCGCAGGGCGACCGCGACCGTTACCACTGGAATGAGCCCCATCAGCCCGACAAACACCAGAAGGAGCGCACCGACGGGCAGCATGAAGACCATCGCAAACGCGGTGACGAACGCCAGGAGATAGCAGCCAAAAACCACCATGGGGTAGGCAACGCGGATCTGCCTCACGACCGTGTGGAACACGGGCGAATCATAGGCCCGGAATCGACGGGTATATTCGGTTCAGAGGAACCCATGGCCACTACAGCAACTGCCCCAATGAAGATCGTCTGCGACCGCACCTCGCTCGTTGATGCCCTGACGATGGCCAGTTCCGTCGTCGTAAGTCGGACGACGGTGCCCGTACTCCTGTGTGTGAAGCTGACGGCGTCCGACGGCTCGCTTCGCGTCGAGTCGACTGACCAGGACATCCGACTCTCGCTCTCGCTACCGAGCGTTCAGATTCACTCGGATGGCGAGGCCCTGATCCCCGCCGACAAGCTGGCACAGATTGTCCGCTCCTGCGACGACAGCACGCTGGCGATCGAGATGGAGAAACACATCGTCACAGTCAAGGGTGATGATGCGAAGTTTAGGATTTACGGCTACGACCCCAAGGAGTTCCCGAGCGACCGCAACCACACCGACATGCCGACGGAATTTGAAGTGAGTGCCGGGGCGCTGCGACGGATGATCACGCGCACTGTCTTCGCGACCGCCGCCGACAACACGCGCTATGCATTCAACGGTGTGCTACTCGAGCGCAAGGCGCGCAAGTTGCGTATGGTTGCCACAGATGGGCGGCGGCTCGCGCTTGCGCGAGGCGAGTGCTCCGGTCCAGCCGACGGTGATGCCACCTGCATCATCCCCACCAAGGCGCTAAATGTCCTCAATCGGCTCCTCGACGACCCGGAAGCTGGGGTCCGAGTCGCACGCGACCGAAACCGAATCTGCTTCACGGTCGGAGAGAGCGCGACGCTCGTGTCCTCGCTGATCGAGGGGAGTTTTCCGCCCTTCGACGATGTCCTTCCCAAGGACCACGACCTCAGCGGAACCTTTGATACGGCGGAATTCGCTGCCGCCGTGAAGCGCGCCGCGCTCCTCACCAATGAAGAGAGCCGCGGAGTGCGGATGGCATTCGGAGCCACGGGCATCGTGATCTCTTCCCGCGCCGCAGAGATGGGTGATGCGGAGATTCACCTCCCGGCCCTCTCCTGGAGTGGCGGCGATGTAGAGATCGGCTTCAATCCCGGATTCATCACCGATGTCCTGCGGATTGCGGATACGACCGAAGTCACCGTCGAACTCAAGGCGCCCAACAGACCGGGCGTCGTGAAAGTCGGAAGCGACTTCACCTATGTCATCATGCCGGTGAATCTTCCCGGCTGACGCTCGCGCTCATGTCGTCGGTGCCGGTGCTGGTGCTGGTGCGGCAGGCGTGGCCGGTTGTGTAGGCGGTGTCGCGGCTTTCGCAGGGGACGCATACTTGATGCCGCAACCATGATTCTTCGTCGTTGTTGGATCGACCGGTGTTCCCGCCTTGAGGTGCGTCACCGCACTCGTGATGTAGTCGGTCGCCCCGTCCTCGCTCGTCGGGGCGCCGATGTACGCGAGCTTCCCAGTGCCATCGATGATGTAAATGTGCGGCGTGGTCTTCGCGCCGTACGCACGGCCAACTGTGCCGTCGGCATCAAGCAGAACAGGAGTGGTCTGGGCTGCTTGAGTGATGACCGCGGTCGAGTCCGCGCCGTTCTGTGAAGTCGATTTGCCGTCGTATCCGTCTTTCGTGGAGTTGATCGTCAGATAGACCGCGTTGGGATCGGCCGCCTTCACCCCGGCAAGCACCTTGCTCGCGTTGCCGCTGCCCCAGTAGGAGCCCTCACCGCCGCCACTCACCGGGCAGTACGGGCTGAACCACTCAAGGATGACCGTCTTCCCCTTGTAGTCGGCGAGGTGGTAGGTCTTGCCATCGACACCACTAAGGGTGAAGTCGGGGGCAGTCTGGCCGACAGTCGCTCCCGCATGCTTGCGGCCCGCCTGACCATCCTTGGACTTTCGTCCCGTGAACTTCGCTCCTCCAAAGTTCTGGTGCTGGTCGCTGACGCCCTGGTCGGGCTGTGGCTTGGTGTCTTGCGCGGAGGCAGTGACGAAAGCTGACACGGCGGCGAACGATGCCGCGAAGATGATTGTCCTGAGTCGCATGGTGGAGCTCCTGAATCGTTGGTGGTTGCTGTCTACGGCGCGCTTTTTACGGGCTCCCTCGGAACGACCGAGAGTGCCATGTCGATCTGGTAGGCGGGGTCTGTCGAATTCGACCCAGACAGCACGAGTCCCCGAATCCGCGGGATCCCGTCGAGCGCCTGCTCGGCCTGAAGGGTGAATGGTATCCGCCACATGTGTGTCGCCGAAGTGGACTCCGGGACAAATGGACCCGTGCCTTGGTCGAACGCGACGCCAGGATTGCCGTCAGGAACAAAGGTCATCGGGTCCGCGGATGCGGATCGCGGAATGCTTACTACGAGCGTCCGCGACGCTCCCGTCCCTTCGATGGTGGCCTTCGCGCCCGAGGGGAGCGCCGTTGCCCAGGCGCGTGAGGGCAGAACCGGAAGTGGAGCCAACGCCGGAGTCGTCGCCACGGGCGCCTTCAGTTCCCGATGGCCTAGGAAACACGCCTCCTTGCACACCATCCAGTCGATCACCGCCGACACTTCAACCTGAGCAGGCAGAGGTGACGGGTGCGCGACGATCGGGACAAGGAACTCTGCCATCGTCTGATACCCGTAGGCGCGCTCCTCTGCGGTGCCGAGGATTTCCGGTCTTGGAAATCGAAGGGATCCCGCCTTCCATCCCTCAGGGAGTGTGAGACTGACGCGCACCGGACCCCCGCTGTCGCCTGGATTTGACCAGTAGATGTGCCAGTTCGGGAGCATCGAGAATCGCACGGCAACTGCGAGCGCGCCGTCGGGAGTCTTGACGAAGGTCGGTGCGAGCGACGCGACGGCGGGTGATGCCGTTGATGGCACCGCATCGTCGGTCGCGCCAAGCGCCAGCGCCACAAGACCTCCGTACACTCCCAACCGCATTGCACACACGAGCCCACTTCTCATGAACGCACGATACTTCCACACGCTTCCTCTGCTCGCAGCGATCGCAGGCGCCGCCGCATGGATCTCGGCGTGCGAGATGCGAACCACCGATCGCGACATTGTCTTCCTCGACCCGTACGAGACGGTGGCGATGCTGAACAAACCCCCCGGGGCCTTCCAATCAGCGAGGACTTCTGCGTTCGTAGATCCAAGGAGCCGCGAGGAATACGCCAAGGAGCACATTGCCGGAGCGATCAGCCTCCCATTTCCCGACATGACCCTTGAGGCGCATGGGGTGCTCGACGCGTACGAAGCCCTAGTCGTCTACGACACCGACTATGAGGATGTGATCGCCAAGTCCGCGAGCAAGCGGCTGCTTGAACTGAAGTTCAAGGAGGTCTACACGCTTGAGGGTGGATTGAAGGCGTGGAAGAAGGCGGGCAATGAAGTTCAGACCGGCGTGCCAAGAAACGCACCCCAACTTCCCGACAAACCCGTTCGGTAGCAAGGAGACCGAGGGCGATCACTCAAGCGCGGCAGCGCCGGAAATGATCTCGGTCAGTTCCGTTGTGATCTTCGCCTGACGGGCGCGGTTGTAGTTGCGCTTCAGGGTGCGGCTGAGCCCGCTGGCGTTGTCGGTGGCTGCCTTCATGGCCACCATGCGCATCACATTCTCGCTGACGACCGCATCATTCATCGCCTGGAAGAGCGAGACGCGCACCGAGCGCGGCAGCAGGTCATTGAGGATCGCCTCGGCGTCCGGACGGAACTCGTAGACCGTGGACGGACCCTTCGCCTCCGCCGCACCCTCCTCGACGGTGAGCGGCAGGAGCTGCATCACCTCCGGGACCTGGCGCGCGGGGGACACGAACCTCATGTAAGCCACGAACACCGCGTCGGTTTTTCCCGCCACAAAGTCGGCGATGTAGCGATCCGCCAGAGCCCCTACCGCCTCGAACGACGGCTTGTCGCCAAACGCATGCTTCTGCGCGACCTCCATTCTCTGGAAACGGAAAAACGCGGTGGCCTTCTTTCCCGCAGTCTCCACGATCATTTCGCGGCCCCCAGCGCGGCGCTTGCGGACTTCCCCCATCGCGGCTCGAAGTACTCCGCCGTTGTACGACCCGCAGAGCCCGCGGTCGCTCGTGACGACAAGCAGAACCTCTCGTTGATGATGAGCGGAGGCTGTGCCTTCGCGCGTGGTGGCACCCGAACCACCTCGCCCGAGCAGTGGATTCGAGACATCTCCCGCCGCCGCAGAGACCTCCGAGACGAGCGCACGGATGCGCTCTGTGTATGGCCGAGTTGCCTTCGCTCGCCCGAGCGATGCCGTGAACTTCGCGGTGGCGATCATCTGCATCGTCTTGGTGATGCGCTGAATGGTGCGCACGGCAACCATTCGCTTCTTGATTTCACGGATCTGCGCCATTGGGGAGGGGGATCCTAGCGGCTCGCCTCGGGATCTGCCATTACCGGAGTCCTCAGTCCGTCGTATCCAAGGCGCATTCCCGCAGGAAGTCGTCCATTGAGGTCCTCGTGCCTGATGTCGTGGGTCATATGCACGAACAGCGTGACCCCGGCGGCAATCTCCGAGGCCACCGAGATCGCCTCATCGACGGTGAAGTGGGTTGGGTGCGCGCGATAGCGGAGCATGTCAAGCACGAGCGTTCTCAGCCCGCGCAAGTGCTTCCACGAAGCGGGCGGAATGCCGGAGACATCGGTGCAGTAGGCGAGCGGCAGAAGACCCCCGCCATCGCCGCCATCGGCCGCTTCAATGCGCCAGGCCAGAACCTCCACACGCCCGTGCAGCAGCGTGAACGGGGTCATCTTCAGTCCGTGGCGAAGAATCGGAGTGTCCGGATCCACTCGCCTCGGCATGAGGTCGGCGACGAACGAATCATTCGCATTCTCGTGCTTGCGGAAGATGTACCTGTAAACCCGTTGGAGGTCGACAAGCGACTCGTCGTCGGCGAAGAGTTCGATCGAAGAACGCATGATCGCGTTGTAGCGGCGTACTTCGTCGAGTCCCCAGATGTGATCCATGTGCGAGTGGGTGATGAGGATTCCGTCGCACCGAGTGATGCCCGATCGCAGCGCCTGCTCTCGATGATCTGGCGAGACATCGAGGAGCCAGAGCCGCTCGGCACCCTCGGGGTCTGTAAACCTCAGGGCCGCGCTCGTTCTGAGCCGCCGGTCATGCGGATCTTTGGAGGTGCAGGTCGGACACTCGCACCCGATCACCGGCACGCCAGAACTCGTTCCTGTTCCGAGGAGTTCGAGCTGGGCGCGCGTGACGGCGCTCACGGAATCGCCTCGCGCAATCGCGAGACAACCTCTCCGGGATCGACGGCGCCGAGCACGGCCGACGAGACGGCGACCCCACGGCACCCCTTGGCGACAAGGTCCCTGACATTCTCCACGGTGACACCACCGATCGCCAGATGCGGCACCTGCGGCCACCGCTCGACGAACCGTTCAATCCACGCAGGACCGGCCACAGTGGCGTTCGGTTTCGTCGCCGACGGAAACATCGCGCCAACGCCACAGAGATCGGCGCCGGCCGCAAGCGCCGCCTCGGCTTGAGCCTCGTTGTGAGCAGTCGCCCCGATGATGAGCGGCCGCGTCGCCATGGCGCGCGCATCGCACACTCCTAGATCGTCGATCCCGAGATGCACGCCATCGGCACCCGAGGCGAGGGCGACATCGACACGATCATTGACCATGACGCTCGCGCCCCTCGCGTGGGCGAGCGCGACGACTTCGCGCGCGTAAGCGACAAGTTCGGCGGTCGAACCCTCCTTCTCGCGCACTTGAACCGCGTCGAGTCCCGCCGCAAGCGACACATCGAGGACTTCGCGCCACGGACCCAGGCACATCGAGCGTGTCAGAAGGAGGCACACCTTCCACTGCTTCGGCTCGCTGGGCGCGAGCCGCAGTGCGAGCGTCGCGCACAGGGTGTACGCGCGGTATCGAAGCGACTCGATCTTGGCCGCTGGCGACTCCCCGGCGCCCCCAACGCCCCGAGCGCCCCCCAGTTTCGCACACTCCTCGATCGAGCGGAGAGCTTCGGTCAGCCGAGAGGCATTGGCCGCGGCGACTTCCCCCAGACTCCTCCGTGTTCCTTCGCGCTCCCCTTGGAGCGTGGTCCCAGGATCCCCCGCGACATCCCGATGTGCAGTCCGCCCCGCCCCCGCCAGCCCCTCGACAACCCCCGCGAGCGTGTGCCGGATTTCCTTGAAACCAGCGACAAGATCGCGATCTTCGACGACGAACCGCGCGAGGTCCTCTAGCACCCGCGCGGCCTCCATGGCGCGATTGGCCGCCGCGTCGAGCATTCTGTGGGGATGGCGCATGACAGCAGAGTAGCCCGCGCGGTTATCCTCAACGCGCCATGGCATTCACACTTCCACCGCTTCCCTTTGCCGAGAACGCGCTCCAGCCGGTCATTGACGCGCAGACCATGAACATCCACCGCACCAAGCACCATCAGGCGTATGTCGACAACCTGAACAAGGCGCTCGACGGCCAGGCTGAATATGCCGACTGGACGCTCGACCAAGTGTGCGAACAGATGGGATCGCTCCCCGAGACGATCCGCGCCGCAGTTCGCAACAATGGTGGCGGCCATTGGAATCACTCGTTCTTCTGGCAGGTGATCGCCCCCAAGGGACAGGGTGGAGCGCCCAGCGTCGACCTTGCGGCGGCGATCGGCGCGGCGTGCGGGTCGTTCGACGCCTTCAAGAAGGCGTTTCAGGAAGCGGGGATGAAGCGCTTTGGCTCGGGATGGGCGTGGCTCGTCGCGAAGCGGGACGGGACGCTTGCAGTCTCATCAACACCCAATCAGGACAACCCTCTCATGAAGGGATTCGTCGACAATGCGGGGACTCCCATCCTCGGCGTCGATGTGTGGGAGCACGCGTACTACCTCAACTACCAGAATCGCCGCGCGGATTACCTCACAGCGTTCTGGGAGATCGTCAACTGGGACGAGGTCAACCGCCGGTTCACTGCCGCGAAGGGGTGATGGTCAACTAGACGGTGCGGCTGCCTCTACGCCGCCACCAACTTCGGGAACAATTCTGCCCGATTGGGGCCTGTTTCTTCCCGAACTCGATTGGCATCACTTCGGGGCGAGTCGCACGCCTTCGATCATCGTCATGAAGTCGATGCGCGCGGACCCGACTGTCGCCTTCGGCCCCACGAGCCGCGCGTAAATGGTCGTCCCCTCCAGCTGGATGATCGCCGCACGCTGCTCATAGCCCGGTCGTGGTGCCGCCTGGCCCATCCCCTGATACCCACCACTCAGGTGAACGAGTTTCACCTTGATCCCGCCGAAGAGATGGTCTTCGGTCAGCGCCGTAGCGAACGCGCCATCCTCGGTGCGGAACTGCGACTCCCACCGCTTCACATTCGCGTCAATGGGTCCGCCGTCACCCGCGGCAAAGACGCTGAAGATCAGTTCGGCGGCTCCTGACGCTCCAGCTGGTGCAGGCACCGCATACTGCAGCGCACGGAACTGCATCGTGGGCGCTTCCCAGGTCCACGACACCGGCTTGGGCATCTCGACTCCCGCGATCTCGACAATCAGATTGGCCGATGTTGCCGTCGAGATCATCCCCGCCGCATTCGCTGCCTTGGGCGGAACCGAAGACGCGGCGGCGTGATTGATGGGAGGCGCAACCTGCGGTGCGCGTGCGCTCGTTGATTTCGCGACGATCGGTGTCGGCGGCTTGGGAGCAGGAGTCGTACCCCCGCACGCGCTGATTCCTAGAACAAAGACCGTGACGATTGCAGCGCGCAGCATCAACCAAGGATAGGAGAGATATCCTCGCGGCATGAAGACGCACGGCGTTGCGGCTCGCGGGATCTGGACGGGCGACTCGTCAGCACCTTGGGGGCCGTCGATCGCCATCGATGGGGATCAATTCGCCCGCGCCCCATGCCCAACGGCAGGCATCCAGCACTTCCCCGATGGATGGGTCATCCCCGGACTCATTGATGCGCACATCCATCTCATCATGGGCGGACTATCGCTCGCACGACTCGACCTTTCGGGCGCCCGCTCTCGCGAAGAGTTCGAACTGCTCGTTGCCGAGCGCGAGTCGATACTCCCGCCAGGCGCGTGGCTCGAGTCCTTCGGATGGAACGAAACCGCGTGGGGCGGCTCAGCTCCCGACAAGTCGTGGCTGCGAAAGGCGGGCGATCGCCCCGCCGTCGCGTGGCGCTGCGACCAGCATGTCGCGCTCGTCAACCCGGCGGCGCTCTCGGAACTCGACTTGAGCAGCGAGGTCCCAGGAGGGCGCATCGAACGCGACGACACCGGACGGCCGACCGGACTCCTCTACGAGCAGGCGGCGTGGCGACTGCTCGCACCGCGGATTCCGCAGCCGTCTCTCGACCTGAGGCGCGCCGCTTGCGCCGCAGCCTGCGCCCACCTTCACAGCGTCGGGGTGACGAGCGCCGGTGCGATGGAGTACCTCGAAGATCTCGAGTCGGTGCTGGAGCCAGCATCTCGCCTCGGCACGCTCTCACTTCGCACGCTTGCCACGGTGCTCGATCGCGATCGTCCGCTGCCCTTTCTCCGAGCGCGCGCGCTGAGCGCCAATGATTTTCTCAGCATCGTCGGCTTCAAGAGCTTCGCTGATGGCACACTCGGATCCTCGACCGCCGCAGTCATCGAGCCCTACTGCGACGGAACTGGCAGCGGATCGCTGGTCGAACACGCGCTCGCCGGAGAGCTCGAGGCGTGGATGCGCGAAGTGCTCGCGGCGGGCTACTCGCCCAGCGTCCACGCTATCGGCGACCGGGCGCTGTCGGAAGTTCTTCGCGCCGCGACGCGCTGCGACCCCGCGCGCCGCGTTCGCTTCGAACACGCGCAAACGGTCGACCCCGACTCTCTGCCGTCGTTCCGAAACCGCATCGTCAGCATGCAGCCATTCCACAAGGCGACTGACGCCGCGATTGCCACAGTCCGACTCGGTCGCCATCGGGAGAACCGAGTCTTTCGGTTCCGCGACTTCCTGCGCGCCGGCGCGTGCCTCGCCTTCGGATCCGACTGGCCGATCTCGTCGGCCGATCCCATGGAGGGCATGCGAGCCGCCATCACGGGACTCGCGCTCGATGGCAAGGTCCACGGAACATCGCAGAACCTGACTGCCGCCGAAGCAATCTCCGCCTACACGACCGGCGCTGCAAAGTGCCTTGGGGTGTCCGACACACTCGGACGGATCGCCCCCGGTTTCTTCGCCGACTTCACAGTGCTCGACCGCGATCCCCTCTCCTGTGACTGGGTCGACGATGCACCGCAGGTTCTTGCGACCGTCGTCGGCGGTACTGTTCGCTACGACGCGCTTGGAAGCATCCGCACGACTTCCTGCACTGACCACATTGTCAAGTCCTGAATCCGATTGATCGCCCCACTCGCGAGGTCGGTCGAGAAGACCACCATGAATAGTGCCAGCAACCCGAACTGCTGAACGCCCGGCTTTGAATAGAGGCGCAGTGCGCCCTGAGATAGTCCCGAGAGAATCGCGGCGCCGTCGAGCGGCGGAACGGGCAACAGATTGAACGCCATCAGGTAGAGGTTGAGCCACGCCCCCGCGAGGAAGAACAACTGCAGGTTGTGTGCGAGCGGTTTGGTCTGCGGGCCATACCGGACCGAGAGCGCACACGCGACGACGCACACGATGCACAGGAGCAAGTTGACGAGAGGACCCGCGGCTGCCACGATCGACCAGCCGCGCCGTCCGTGCCGGAACCTCGATGGATTGACCGGCATCAATCCCCACGCAATTCCAAAGATCAGGAAGACGACCAAGCTGACCCATCCCATGTGCACCACCGGATTGATCGTCATGTGACCAGTGTCCCTCGGCGTCGAGTCACCCTCCCACAGTGCGGCAACTCCATGACCAAGCTCATGCAGGACGATCGACCCAATGACCCAGGCGATCCAGCTCACCAAGAGAACCTTCTCTCCCTGCTGCCAGAGATCTGCGATCCACCATCCCGTCATGCTCGCGTGCCCTTCATGAGGGGTTGGAGGGTAGCGGGGTTTCTGCTATCGTTCGGGGCTCGCAACCAGCCATCCAAAGATCTCCCGCACGACTCGACACGACATCGAGTTCCACGGGGGATCCGAGGGGCGCCGTCCAAGTGGACGACACGCCTCCCCGAGGACGGCATGATTCATGGGAGTCCCCCAATGGTCGTTCTCCGTCTCAAGCGTTACGGTCGTACTCACTCGCCTTTCTATCGCCTCGCCGCCGCTGATCGGCGCTCGCCCACCGATGGTCGGGTGATCGAAGAACTCGGCTGGTTCAGTCCAACCGCCCGCGAGGGAAAGCAGTGGAAACTCGATGCCCCTCGCGTCACCTACTGGCTCTCAGTGGGTGCGCAACCGTCTGAAACCGTCCTGTCGCTGCTCCATCGCGCCGAGATCACCAATACGGTCGGGCCGAAGGGCAAAGCATCGCTCTCCGCCACACATGCGAAGGCGCGTCGCAACGCTCCGAAGAAGGCTCCGCCAGCAGAACCTGCCGCCAAGAGCTGACCAGAGACCCGAGTCGACTCGTATCGCCGCCATGCCGACTTCACCGATGCCGCTGCGCATTGACATCCTCACCCTCTTCCCCGAGATGTTCGCGACGCCACTGTCGACGAGCATCGTCGCGCGCTCGATCGCCCAGGGGATCGTCGAGGTGCATGTCCACGACATCCGCGAGTGGTCCTCTGGTGGTCACAACAAGGTGGATGACCGTCCCTTTGGTGGCGGGCCGGGCATGGTGTTCATGTGCGAACCGCTCACCGCCGCGGTTGAGGCCGTCGAGGGGATGGATCAGCGTCCATCGAACCGTGTGCTTCTCTCTCCCGCTGGCGCGCCGTTCACGCAGCCCGCCGCCCGTGCCTTCGCTGCATCGACGAGACTCATGCTCATCTGCGGGCACTATGAGGGAGTCGATGAACGCGCTATCGAGGAACTCGCCCTCACTGAGATTTCCATCGGAGACTTCGTCCTTTCCGGAGGCGAGATCCCCGCACTCGCCATCGTTGATGCGGTGACGCGCCTACTTCCCGGCTCGCTCGGTCATGCCGACTCCGCGAGTCAGGATTCGTTTTCGATCGAAGGTCCCAGCGGCGAGCCGCTCCTGGACTGCCCCCACTACACCCGCCCGCGCGAGTGGCGCGGCCGGATCGTTCCAGACATCCTCCTCTCCGGCGACCATGAGGCGATTGCCCAGTGGCGTCACGAGGAATCAATTCGACGGACGCGCCTTCGCCGTCCTGACCTTGCCTTCCAGGCCCACACCGGGCCCACATCCCAACAGAGGAACCTGTCATGAACCGTACCGCCATCATGGATAGCGTCGAGGCCAAGCACCTCAAGCCCGCCACCGAGATTCCAGTCCTGCACATCGGCGACACGGTCGATGTCCACTACCGCATCATCGAAGGGGACAAGGAGCGAGTCCAGGTCTTTCAGGGGGTGCTCATTGCCCTCAAGGGTCGCGGCATCAACCGCGTCATGACAGTGCGCCGCATCGTCGCCAACGAAGGGGTCGAGCGTATCTTCCCGATTCACTCCAACCGCGTCGGCAAGATCGAAGTGCTACGTCACGCTGAAGTTCGCCGTGGAAAGCTCTACTACCTCCGAGGCTTGACCGGAAAGGCGCGTCGCCTCCGCGAGGATCGTGGCGATAGCTCCGGCAAGGCGGAGTGAGCCAGGACCAGCTCAGCAAACTTCCAAATCCGCGCGTCTCGATCGATGATCGCTGCGCGCGGTTTCGCTTTGTGGGGGGGAATCCGCTCGACCCTCAGTGGCGAACCGCGAGCGGATTCGACTGCCTTTTGGCGACCCATGACCGATCTAACCCGACGACCTTTCTCGTCTGGAGCGGGACGCTCGGCCTAGGACTCTTCGACCCGGCGATCGGGAACTGGATGAGACCGGGGCGCGAGGCGCTTGCGGCGCTCGTCATCGATCTCCTTGGCGTCACACGCGCCGCTGGCGCGTCGATCGGGTTCATCCCGCACCATGCGCATCTTCTCAGTGATGTCGCGGGACAGATGCGCCACTGGCACGAGCACTCGGAGGCTGGACTCGTGACGGTCCTCTCCCCCGCGTCACTCATCGCCGGATCGATGCGCAAGGATCTCGACGATCACCTGCGCCGCGCGATCGAGATGTGCGCGCCACGGTGCGCGATCTGCGTCCTTGAAGACTTGAGATTCGACGGCACTCCTCCTTCCGCGCCCGTGCGCGTCCCGTGGCTCCAAGGCGAAATTCTCCGAGATTCCGTCGTTCAGATGCTCACGGAGCATTTGCCGGTGCATACTCCGATTGCGGTCCCTTCGACAGCGCTGTCGAAGTAGCCGCCGCATCTCTGAGCGTCGACTCCCAGGCGGCTAGACTCTTGGGGACCCACACGGCCACAGTGGGCGATCACAGGAGAATGAGTTGACTGCGTTCGCAACCGGATTGGACTCGAAGGTTCTCGTACTAAACAAGCTGTACACCGCCCTACGGGTAGTCAACGGGCGACGCGCCTTCACTCTCCTTGCCAAGGAAGTCGCAGAAGTCATCTCCGTCGAGGACGGCAATTATGTCTCCTACGACTTCGCCAGTTGGGCAGACGCCGCCGAGTACCAACGAGCGCACGAAAACGATGTCCACGACTGGGTGACTACGACGCGCCTCGTCATCGCTGTCCCGAAGGTAATCCGACTCCTTGGGTATGACCGGTTTCCGCGCGAGCAGGTCAAACTGAATCGCCGCAATGTTTACGCACGCGATGCCAACCAGTGCCAGTACTGCGGCGGACACTTCTCGACCCGCGAACTCACTATCGATCATGTGATCCCGCGCGTACAGGAGGGGGCTAATTCGTGGGGCAATCTCGTGTGCGCGTGCGTGAGCTGCAACGCCCGCAAGGGTGGCCGAACCCCCGCGCAGGCGCACATGAAACTCGTGCGCACTCCCATGAAGCCCAAGCGCAATCCCGCGATTGCGTTGCGGCTCGGAAGTCCCAAGTACCAGAGCTGGAAGAGCTTCCTCGACGAGGCCTACTGGACGGTCGAACTCGAGTAGCGCTCCACCTCAGGAGGCCATCGCCAAGCCGAGGGAGAGCACCAGCGCGTTGTTGAATCCGTGGGCGACCATCGGCGCGATGAGACTCCCACGAGTCTCGCGCCCCAGACAGAACGCGACAGCCAGTGCACCGAGGATCGGAATGAAAAAGATCCCCTGCGGATGGATCGCCGCAAAGATCAGGCTCGAGCCAACAGCGCTCACCGCGACGCTGACCCCAATCCCAAACACCCGCGACACATCCCTAAGGTGCCGGTAGAGCGCCCCGCGGAAGACGATCTCTTCGATGATGGGCGCAAAGATCGCGGCGATGGCAAGGAGCATCAGCCGTTGACCGATCCCCCCTTCGGCGAGTACCTCCTGAATTGGGTGGCTCGCGTCTTCGATCCCCCCGCCGGCCAGGACCGACGCGACTAACGCGATCAACACGCCGACAACGACCATCGGTACAGCCGTCGCGTACACCACGAACCCGTAGCCGATCTCCCGCATCACTCCGGCCCCAGAGTGGATTCCGAGATCCCGCCGCAGCGTCGACCACCGAGTCCCGCGAAGCAGCGGAAGGCCGATCGCCGCCAACGGCAGAATCATCACCAGCAACTGAAGCGCGATCCCTGCCGCCTCCGAAAGGCGATGCTCGCGATCGACGATCTGGGAGACCAGTTGTGACACGAGAAGTGTGGCAGCGAACCAGATCGCGAAGATCCATACGAGCGCAGTACCAGAGGAACTCTGTGCCTTGATGGGTAGCGCGAGCGTGCCCCTTGCGGCGCGCACGAGGAGCACCACAAGCCAGATCGACCCGCCGAGGCCAGCCAGTCCCGCGATCAGAAAGAAGAGCGCGAGCGCCGATCCCATCTTCCACGGAATTGCGGCAACCTCCGCTTCGAAGTCGGGATCGGTCGAGGCCGTCGAGATGAGCACCTGACCCGTCCATCCCAGTCGACTCTCGATAAGTTCGCGGTCACTGGGCGCGATCTCCAGGTGACCGACCGAAGTCGCATCAAGTCGGTCAATGATCCGGCAGGTGGCTTTGGCCAATTCGACGATCCGCTCTCGCCACGGAGCGGGATCCTCCTTCGCACTCCTCACCGCGTCGTTGGCCGCGGCGCGAGCGTCCTCGTACTGGCCCAAGCGGGCTAGGAGGATCGCTCCGCATATTCTGTCGATCGATTTCTTCGAGTCGATCAGCGGGTTGATGTGCTGATCGATTGCCGCGGCCTCGGTTCCGGGAGCGATCTGCTCCAAGGCGCTGAGCATGAGAACTACCCGAGCAGTCAAGGTTGTTCTGAATGCGACCCACGACCCTGGCGGATCGGGGGTCTCTTTCGACTCGTCGGCGCCGGGCGGTTCTTCCCCCGCGGCTACTTCGACCGATGAATCGACGGGATCCACCGGATGGTCCGGAGAATTGAGCCACAGCGTCAGACCAACGCAGCCGGCGATCACGCTCCACGCCGCGAGTCTTGAGGAACCGACCTTGATCATGGAGTCGGACGCTACCAAGGGACCCATTGGCTTGACAGTAGCGCTGGTTCCGGTAGGCTTGTCAATCCGCCACTTCGGAAGGATCCACAATGCCTCGCCAGACCACATTTGTCAAGCAAGGACAGCTCCCCACCACCTGGCGCGTCGTCGACGCCGATGGCAAGATCCTCGGGCGCCTCGCCACCGAAGTTGCCACCGCGCTGATGGGAAAGCACCGACCCGACTACACCCCGAATGTCCTCTGCGGCGACTCGATCATCATCACCAACGCGGCGAAGATCGTCATCACCGGATCAAAGGGAAAACTCAAGACACTGCGCCGCTGGAGCGGCTACCCAGGCGGACTGCGTGTGCGCACCTACGACACACTGAAGCAGGAGGATCCGGCACTGATGGTGACCCAGGCCATCGTCCGCATGCTCCCCCGCGGACGGCTCGGCCGCCGCATCACGCGCAATCTTCGGGTCTTCTCCGGACCAACCCACGATCACCAGGCACAACAGCCTAGCGTGATGACCACTCGCTGACCGCGCTGGCACAGACCATGACGACCCCAAGCACGACGACGATTGGAACGACGAAAGTATCCCTGAGCCGCGGTGCCGACCCCAAGGGATGGCACTGGGGAACCGGTCGCCGCAAGACTGCCACCGCCCGCGTCCGCGTGCGCCCAGGCAGCGGCGAGTTCGTCATCAATGAGACGGCGATGCCTGAGTTCTTTGTCGAAGACCGCGACCAGAAGATTCTCGGTGGCCTTCTCGAGAAGTGCAATCTGAAATCGAAGATCGATGTTCGGGCGTCAGTCAAGGGCGGAGGCTTCACAGGCCAGACGGGTGCGGTCCTCATGGGACTCGCCCGTGGCCTCCTGTCCTACGACGCGAATCTCGAGCCGATCCTCAGATCCAATGGCGTGCTCACCCGCGACGCTCGCAAGGTCGAGCGCAAGAAGTACGGCCAGTCCGGCGCCCGTCGCCGCTTCCAGTTCTCGAAGCGCTAGGCCACGCCACCAAGAGTTAGTCAAGGAACTCGCAGGGATCGCGCAAGCCGTCGAGCGACGATGCGCGATGGGACTCGTTGCGTGATCGCGATCTCGGTGAGCGTTAGGGGGGCTGTACCTGATAGTCCAAGCCGCAGGTCCCAGAGCGCGGATTCGCTTCTCGCGGCCGGCGCGCCCGCGACTCGGCGCGACAGAGCATTGACGAATGCAATCCACGGGGCCACAGCATGGAAGGGATCGAACCTGGACGGCCCTCTCCCGCCCTGCGGCCCATCACGAAGGGGCGGTTCCATGGAGGAGAGCGCGCGATCGACCGCGAGCGCGACGGCACGGTCGACTCTCACGCGTCGCTGCGCGATCTGTTCAGGTGGCGCATGGGAAACCAGTTCGAAGAGCGCGGCGGCAGATGCGAGCACGATCGCCTGGGCAACCTGTGGAGGCACCGAGATCTCATCGCGTTTCAGCCAGAGGCGCATGCGCCGCGAGACCGCGGGCATCGCGCTCCCAAGCAGTGAGTGCAGAAGAGCTGCGGCCCAGCGAAGATCGGTCTCGGCGCGGTCGATCGCCTCGACCCGTTCGCGCTCGCTCCCGGGCTTCGACGCCCACACTCGCACGCTGTAGAGGAGGAATCGGCAGGCCATCAATTGCGCGTTCGAACACTCCTGCGGTCGACCCGCACTTGTGCGGGTGATACGCAGCCACTCGTCCCCCGAGCGAGGGCGCGAGGCAGCGTCAAGCCCAACGCGCACCCAGACGGGTGCCAGCAGCACCTGCCTCGCATCGCCGCGAGCGAAGGTCGCGGGAATGGTCGAGTCGGTAGGGAGAGCCGATACAGCATGCGCAACGATCACCCGCTGTACGACCCGTCCTCGGAGTCGATCGGCCCTGGAGGAAGTGATCCGGAGCCTAGCGGCGAGTCGAGCCACCCCTTCGGCCCGCAAGTGCGATGCCAGCGCACAGCGTTCGGCGCGTGTTGCCAGAGGATCTCGCCCCACGAGTCTTCCGCCGGATGCCTGCGGATTCGCGGCGAGGATCCTGCGCACGGTCTCCCGACTCCTCGCCGTCGCCGTGGCGATCTCCGCGGCAACTACCGAGATCCGGCGAGCTCCGCGCAAAGCCGCCTCGCGCCCGAGTGAGAGGATTGCCGCAGTCCCCTCGGGAGAGAGTCGCGTGCGGCGGACCGCCACGGTGAGTTCCGGATGCGCGGCGCGAAATGCCTTCGCGTCGGCAACCCGAACGCCGATCCGGATGCGCCCACGGGCGTGAGTGCGTGTCGCCGCGTTCGTGTAGCAACAGAGAAGTCCGAGGCTTCGCCAGCGCTCGATAGTCCGGGCGGTCACTTTCCACTGCGCCGCCAGCTGAGGAATCGTGACAGCGGTCGCGATGGTCTCGGGCGCGCGGCGGCTCAGGCGCAGCGCGAGAAGGCGCAGGTCATCGCACAGCGGACCGCCGACGAGTTCCGGCTCCGCGGAGGCGGCTCGCCGCGCCACCGGAAACTGCGTGATCTCACGCACGACGCGCGACCAAGGAACGAGGGCGGCTGGCTTGATCGACTGGAGGAGCCCGCGGATTGCCTCGATCTGACGCCGGGCAACCGTGGGCGGGACAAACGCGAGTTGCATCGCCAGGCTGGCCATCTCCTGGTTCCTGAATTGTCGCTGGCGTGGCATCGCCCTGGGTCCGTCGCTACGAGGCGATCGCTTCGGTCACGCCGCGTTCGAAGATCTCGCGCGCGGGAACGAGAGACTCGATGGCACTCTCCGTCACGAACTGCCTCGGGATCCTAGGGTGCAACCGACAGAGGAGCTCATATGGGTGGGCGCCGACTGCCGCCGCGAGTTTCGGGATGAAGTTGCTCCGAGCCCGGTCGCTGCCGTATAGCTCCGCCCTCATTCCGATGAAGCCGTCTGGATACCCGATGGACGGCTCGCAACTCGTGAGATCCACGACGATCTGATCCATGTTGATCGCCCCGACGACTGGTGCGTCCCACGAACGCTCCCCGCATGGTGTGTCCGCGACGATCCGCACGAACCGCCCATCACTGCTTGCGCCACCCAGTGGATACCCATCGAAGTATCCGACGGGAATCGTTCCGAGCCGTGTCGGTCGATGCGTGCGAAAGAGCGAGCCGTACCCGACCGGCACTGCCTCAGGAACACTCTTCACATGAACGATCGACGACTCCCATGTCAAGATCGGTTCAAGTCTGGCGGCGAACTCCGGCGCATCTTCTGGTTGTGCAAGCCCGGTCCACGCCAGTCCGACGCGCACCATGGTTCGATGGAAACGCTTGCCGCGCGTCAGTGCATGCGAGTTCGCGGCGTGAATGATGGCGTCGCCAGGGATCCCCTCTCCGCATCTCTCGAGCAACTGTTCGAACTCGTCCATCTGGTCGTGTGTGCGAGAACCGTCGGCGACACTGTTGGAAAAGTGGGTAAAGACCCCAGCCAGCCTCAGCCTGCGGTCATCGCCAATGAGTGCGAGAGTCCGTGCGGCCTCGTCAGGGCGCGCGCCCCCACGCGACATACCAGTGTCGACCTCGAGATGCACTGGCAGTGGTCCACCGCCAAGCCGCTCGGAGAGTTCGCAGAGATCCTGAGCGTGAGAGACACCATGCACCGTCAGGTGGAGTCGTCCTGTCAGGAAAAGCCGATGGATCGGCCCCCCGCTCTCGATCTCCCGAATCGGCATGAGCACAAGCATTGGCAGCGTGATGTCCGCGGCCGCGATCGCCTCCGCCTGGCCCAGTGTGTACACGGCGAGCATCGAGACCCCACTCTCAGCAAGCTGCTGGGCAATTCTCGCGGCACCGAGACCGTAACCATCGGCTTTCACGACGGCGCAGAGGGCGCATCCGGGTGAAATCGTGTCGCGAAGGGCCGCGATGTTGCGGGTGATCGCCGAGAGGTTGACAGTGAGAGAACTGGTGCTGCGCATCCGTGCGAGCTCCGAAAGGTCTTAGTTGTATCGGCTGCGAATCGCCGCTATCATGAAGGTTCGTGTCAACTCAAGAAACGCCACCGGGCGCAGCACCGGACCGGTCTCAGGACATATTCTCTGAGGACCGCTCGTTCGACTCCCTCGGCCTATCGGAACCCATTCTTCGCGCCATCCAAGGCCGAGGATTCCAGCATCCCACCAAGATCCAGGCCGAGTTGATCCCCATCGTCCTTAGGGGCAGCGACTGTCTGGGGCAGGCCAAGACCGGCACCGGCAAGACGGCTGCTTTCGGACTCCCCGCACTCCAGCTTTTCAGCAAGGACGACGCCCTCAGCGTCCTCGTCCTCGTCCCCACGCGCGAGCTGGCGATTCAGGTGGCCAAGGAGATCCACGACTTCGCCAAGTTCACGGGACACCATGTCGTCCCGATTTATGGCGGACAGCCGATCCCCACGCAGGTACAGAAGCTGGCTCGGAGCCCCGCCATCATCGTCGGCACCCCGGGCCGGGTGATGGATCTCCATGAGCGGCGCGTCCTCTCTTACGACCATGTCAGGTATGCAGTGCTCGATGAGGTCGACCGCATGCTCGACATCGGATTCCGCGACGACATCCGGCGGATCCTTGGGTCACTGAAGCGGCATCCTCAGACCGTCTTCGTCTCGGCGACGATTTCGCCGGAAATCGAAAGGCTCGCACGCCAGTACCTCAAGGATCCGGAGAAGATCGTCACCACGGCAGCCAGCCTGACCGTCTCGCAGGTGCGCCAGTCCTACTTCCGCGTCGAGCACTGGGACAAACGACCACTGCTCCTACATCTGCTCAAGAAGGAGACCCCGGCACTCACGCTTGTCTTCTGCCGGATGAAGCGCACCGTCGATGATGTCGCCAAGTACCTCGCCCATCATGGAATCGATGCCCACACGATGCACGGCGACATGTATCAGACCAAGCGCGACAAGGTGATGGGCAAGCTCCGCGAAGGCGGCCTCTCGGTCCTAGTCGCCAGCGACCTCGCCGCGCGCGGCCTAGATGTTGACGACATCTCGCATGTCATCAACTACGACCTGCCGGAAGATCCTGAGGTCTATGTTCACCGCATCGGCCGTACCGCTCGGGTAGGCCGTAACGGCGTGGCGTGGGCCTTTGTCTGTCCCGACCAAGGGGAGTTGCTGACTGCCATCGAGAGCCTGGCGAACATCGAGATCCCGCAGGCGCACTACAACGACTTCGTTCCCACTCAGATTCCGCCCGATGTCGCCGCCCGGCGGGAACTCGAGACGCAGCGAAAGACCGCGTCGATGGAGTCGAAGTCGCGTGATCTGCAAGCGACGAAACCTGACGCGGCGGACTTGACGAAGTTCCCGGGCGGACTCGTTCCCACACAGCCTCCCCCACGGCGGCTCGGCGGTCGGCTCGGATCGCGCCGACGGTAACGGGGGCGCTATGGCGCAGGCTCACTCACTCACGCTCTCTCCTCAAGTCGACGAGGCGATCCGCAGCGGCGCACCCGTCGTGGCACTCGAGTCGACAGTCATCACCCATGGCCTACCTCGGTCCCCGCGTGCACTGGGTTCAGAGTTCTGCGACGCATTCCGGGAGTGGGATGGCGACGCTCCCGTCAATCTCGCGTGCGCACGCGCCTGCGAGCGCGCGGTGCGTGCGTTGGGCGCGACGCCAGCGACCATCGCGATTCTCGATGGACAAGTGCGCGTGGGACTCTCCGACGACGAACTCACGGCCCTCGCCGCGCTCGAAACACCGGCGAAAGTTTCACTGCGCGATCTGGGACCGACCATCGCTCGGCGAAGGTCCGGCGGCACGACCGTCGCCGCGACCACGGCGATCGCGGCCCGTGCGGGGATCAGGGTATTCGCCACTGGTGGCATCGGCGGCGTTCACCGGGGGTGGCGTGACACGATGGACATTTCTGCGGATCTTCGCGCAGTCGCCACGAACGCGGTAGTCGTTGTGAGCGCAGGACCAAAGATCATCCTCGATCTTCCCGCCACTCTTGAAGCGATCGAGTCGCTGGGGATTCCACTCCTCGGCGTCTCTTCGCGCGCTCTCCCAAGATTCACGGTCGAACCTGAGGCGACTGACTCGCTCCCCGACTGCGTGAAGTCAGCCGCGGACGCGGCCGAAGTCGCCACTTCCCACTGGCGAATAGTCCCGCACTGCGGACTGCTCGTATTCAACGCCTGCCCGGCCGCCTTCGCGCTGCGCGCTGAGAGTGTGGAGCGCTCACTTGACGCGGCGTTTCGCGAGGCGCGCGTCCGAGGCATCACGGGAGCGAAGACGACCCCCTTTCTGCTCGCGCAGCTGGCGGGGAACGCACAGGGTGGACTCGCAGCACTCCGCGCCAATCTGGCACTTCTCATTTCCAACGCGCGACTGGCTGCCCAGGTCGCGGGGTCGATCGCGGCCATGATCGGTCCGCACTCAGGCGCTTGACACACCCTCGATTGCCTGCTCTACTTGGCGCGTCGGCGCGAAGGCGTTTCCGTTCCGCTCGACACACCTATGAGTACCGTGCGCGGGATCCTTGAATGGGTTCCCGGCCCAGAGGGCCGCATCCGACAGTTCAGCAACGGCTTGGTGGAGTCCCCGGATGACCCAGTCATCACGCAGGACCTTGCCAACGCATATCCCTTGCGCCCCTGCGCCAGTCTTCTCGTCGAGACGAGCATGGTCGAGACCAAGAGCCGTCGCGGCCAGCGGCGCTCAAAGCACATGGTCGACCGACTTGTCGAGATCGAAGGACTCGCGCCGGAGCAGTATGCCGCGCGCAAGCCTTTCGCCGACCTGACGGCACTCGATCCCAGCCCGCGGATTTCACTCGAGTACCCGGGTTGCCCACCCGCCTGTCGACTGATCGACCTCTTCTGCCCCATCGGTTACGGGACCCGGGGATTGATCGTCTCGCCTCCCAAGGCGGGCAAGACGATTCTCCTGCAGAATCTGGCCTTCGGGATCAAGAAGAACCACCCGGATATCGAACTCGTCGCACTCCTTATCGACGAGCGCCCCGAAGAGGTCACCGACTTCAAGCGGAATGTTCCTGCCCAGGTGCTCGCATCCAGCAATGACCAGGATGTCGATCGGCACACGGCGCTTGGGATTCTCGCCATCGAACGAGCTCGGCGGATGGTTGAGGCCGGCCGCGATGTCGTAGTGTTGCTCGACTCGATCACCCGACTCGGCCGCGCGTTCAATAATTCGCGCAAGTATGGGTCGGGCGGTCGCACCATGTCCGGAGGGCTCGACTCGCGCGCACTTGAGGTACCGAAGCAGCTCTTCGGTGCCGCACGCAAGGCGGAAGAGGGTGGTTCGCTCACGATCATCGCCAGCTGCCTGGTCGATACCGGAAGCCGCGCCGACCAGATCATCTTCGAGGAGTTCAAAGGGACCGGCAACATGGAACTGATCCTTGACCGCTCGATCGCCGAGAAGCGGATCTTTCCCGCCATCAATCTCGCCGCCAGCGGAACGAGGAAGGAGCACCTCCTGCTTTCTGAGCGCGAACTCAAGACGGTGACAGCACTGCGGCGCAGGCTTATGTCGATGCCACCACATGTTCAGATCGAGCAACTTCTGGCCGCGCTCAAGCGCTTCCCCACCAACGAGCAACTCGTCAACAGCTAGACGAGGCAGCGGACCGTTTCGTCTTGTTCAGGTAGTCTCCGAGAATGAACATCCCGGCTCTCAAGACTGGGTTTTTTCTCGGGAGCGGGATACTCCTCATTGGCGCGGTCGGACTCGTGCTTGCCAAGCTCGATGTTTTCGCCAAGACGACCCCATACACCGTCAGTTTTGCGGTCAGGGATGGTGTACTTGGACTCAGCAAGGGCTCCGATGTCCGCATCGGCGGATTGGTGCGCGGCTCGGTCACATCGGTGGTCCCGGTGCTTGACGCAGGAGGGCAGATATCCTCAATCGATGTGCAGATCGCGTTCGACTCGGGAGTTGTGTTGCACACTGATGCCGTAGCAATGCGCATGATGCCGCTCCTGGGAACATCGGCGTGGCTCAACTTCAGCTCACTCGGAAGTACGGAAGAGCCCGTGCTGCAGGCCAACGGCTCCATCAAGGCGATACCGTCGGGCGGCGTGCTGGCCGCAATCGTCGGCCTGACGAACGCTACGAAGGCCGACCAGATGATCGACGACGCTCTCAAGTTTGCCGCCTTCCTGGCGAGCGTTCCCCAGGAGTACCAAACTCGCATCGTCCCGATCCTGGACAGTGCCCAGGTGGTGGTCGCTGACTTCCGGACCGATTACACCGACTGGCGTATCAAGGTGTCTGGGGCCCTTGTGGCGGCGGCGGAGTCCATGAAGAAACTCGACGCGACCATGGGAATGGCGCAGCAGTTGCTCGAGCGCGACGGACCCAAGATCGACTCAACGATTTCCAATCTGGACAGCGCGGTGCTCGCCGCAAGGGACACGCTGACGCATCTGAATCAGACCACGATGCCGCTTCTTGACACTGGCTTGAGCAAGGCCGAGGCGGCGGTCGACAGCATTGAGAAGTCTATGGAGATCGTCCATACGCTGCTTCTGGAGCGCACTCCGGACATCTCCGAGACCCTCTCGAACATCCGCACGGCCGCGGGGCAGTTGAAACTGGCCGCGCTCGAGATTCGCCGCAGCCCGTGGAAGATCCTGTACCAACCGTCGACTGATCAGGTCGCACACGAGAACCTCTACGACGCCGCTCGAAGCTTCGCGATGGCCGCGGGTGATCTCCGCGCTGCGGGGGACTCGCTGCGGCTGGTCATCGAACGAGACCCCGGCCGCTACGAGACCGACATGAAGTTCCGTGAGGCGGTGCAGACCTCGGTTATGGATGCGCTCGACAAGTACCAGCGGGCGCAGCAGCAGCTGAACGATGTGCTGATGGGGCCTGCTCCCGCCGGCGAGTCGCAGGCCAAGTGACCCGTGAGTGCGGGCAGTGCGAAAACCGCTGACCTTCGTACCGGCGCGATCATTGTGCTCTCCATCGCGGCGTTCGTCGGAGCGCTTCTCGGTTCCACAGAACTCTTCTCGCCAGAGTCGTTTCATGTTCATGTGAAGTTTCCATTCTGGGCGGGAGTCGAAGGAATCTGTCCGGGAAGTCCCGTGAATCTGGGCGGCCTCCATGTGGGGCATGTCGACTCACTCTCGCTCCCTGGGGCCGGCTCTCCTGATGCCTCGTTCGTCGATGCGAACCTCAGCTTTCTGCCAGGAATCCGCGTGCCGCGTAACGCGACAGTGTCCGTCTCGCGTCCGATCACCGGAGGCATTGCCAGCCTGACGATCGAGTTGCCCCGCGACACTGCCGGGCAGCATGCACAATCCGGGGACACTCTCGTGGTGTCCCCTGAGCACAGCCCGCTGGCATTGGTGCTTGGCGCTGAGCGGGCCCAGAAGTTCGAAGAGGTGTACGCGTCTCTCGCCTCGCCTGAGTTCGCCGAGAGATTCCTCGAAGTCCGTGAACGATTCGCCACCCTCTCGGGTCAGGCGAGCGAGGCCGCACGAGGAGTGCGCGAAGACTGGGCCGTGTGGGAACCGCAGCTGAACGGCCTGCTCGCGGCCAGAGAAGCCTCGGAACGACGGCTCGACGAGATCAGGGGGTTGTTCGCCGCGGGAAAGCCGCTCGACGCAGCGCGACTTGAAACGACCATCGCAATGCTCCGTGAGAATTGGGCCTCTGCCGACGAACTCTTCGAAACGCTCAAGACACGGATGGGCCTTCAGGCGGCCCCACGGCTGGGCGACCTCTTCGACCGGATCGGTCGCAGCGTCGCTGTCATGAAGAATGATGCCGCACGGATTCAGGCGATTCTCCGAGAGTCGGTTGACGCGAGCCAATCCGCATCGGCAGACCTCTCTATCGCCGGAGACCAGATCGGCCGACTGATGCGTGAAGTCACGTTGATGCCGTGGACTCTGCTCGGCGGCGGGTTCGAGAACAAGGGAGAACGGGCGCAGTTTCTGAAATTCGCCCGCGAGATCGTGCGAAGTGCGGCCGAATTGCACTTGGCGGTCCTCATGGCCCAGTCGCTTCTTGAGAGCGACCCACAGCTTGGCCACAAGCATCCAGAACTTGTGGCCCTTCTCAACTCATGGATCGAGAAGGCGTCCGCCGAGCATGAAGTAGCCGGGACAATGCTGCTCAATCAGCTCATCGGCCCGCCCGCGCCATGACGACGCCGACGGCGGTCGACGATCCCAGTGATCCGCGAATCGAGTCGTTTCGCAATGTCCGTGACGCCGACTTGCGCGGCCGTGACGGGTTGTTCTGCGTCGAGAGCCCCCGAGTGGTCCGACGATTCCTGTACGCGCTTCGAATGCAGACCGATGTAGTGGCGATGGTCCCGCGCGTCACGATTCACTCACTCCTGACGACCCCGGAGATCTTCCGGACCCTGCGGGATCCGCTGGACGGAGCACTCGCCTCGCAGCTGGGCGAAGTCCCCATCTATCTTGCCCCGGAGTCGGTGCTCACTGAAATCGCCGGCTACCGAATGCACAAGGGAGCGCTGGCGCTTGGGGTCAGGCCAGAGCGGTCGAGCCTCGATCTCCTCGTGCGCGCGCTCGGCGAGTGCGACCACCTCATCATTCCCGTCGGCGTCGTCCTGACCGACAACATTGGCGCGATCTTCCGAAACGCCGGGAGCCTCGGACATTGTGGAGTGCTGCTCGCCGAAGGTTCATCCGACCCCCTTCATCGCAAGACGATCAGGATCTCGGCGGGCCGAGTGTTCAGTGTCCCGTGGGCCGTCTCCGAGGACCTCCCTCAAGATCTCGCCAGGCTTCGCACCGAGTTCGGCTTCGCCATCGTCGCCGGCGAAGACACGCCACACTCGGTCCCCATGGAACGCCTCGAGGACTGCCCCGCCTTTGCGCGCTGCAAACGAGTGGCGATTGTCCTGGGTGCGGAGGGATCGGGTGTCTCCAACGCGACGCTCTCTCAATGCGACCTCGTCACCGCGATTCCGATGCGCCCACCAGGCGGACTCGTCGAATCCGACGACCGACCGAGCCTCAATGTCGCGGTGGCGTCAGCCCTCCTCTTGCATGGAATTCGGCACGCCCACGCGCATTCCCGCGCCACGCGCCTCTGACGCCTCGGCCGGCTTGTCGCTGACTCGTTCGATTTTCGCACCAAGTTGCCGAAGGACCTCTTCCATCCGCTGGTAGCCGCGGTCGAGGTGGTAGACGCGATTGACGATCGTCTCACCTTCGGCGGCGAGACCCGCGAGCACCAGGCTGGCGCTGGCGCGCAGGTCGCTGGCCATTACTTCGGCGCCGACCAATCGCCCGCCGCCGGAGACGACGACGGTTGGGCCGTGGCGAAGGAGTTGGGCTCCCATGCGTGACAGTTCGGCCACATGCATGAACCGCTCCGGATAAATCTTCTCGGTGATTACGGAATTGCCGACCGCGTTGCACAAGAGTGCCATGAACTGCGCCTGCAGGTCGGTGGGGAATCCGGGATGGGGCTGCGTCGTAATGACGGTCGGCCTGAGAATCCGTTCGCTGGTGACGCGCACAGTGCAGCAGGCATCGTCGGCGTCGGGCGTGACCTTGTGGACATGCACGCCGATGAGGGCCAGCCGGTCAACGACCGCCAGCAGCGAGTCCAGCGGGAAGTCATCGATCACGATTTCGCCATTGGTGATGGCGGCGGCGATGGCGTAGGTCGCAGCCACGATCCGGTCAGGCATCACGCGATGGCTCGTCCCATGGAGATCCTCGACCCCCTCGATGATGATGCGTGGCCCGCCGGCGCCGCGAATTTTTGCTCCCATCGAGCTGAGCAGATTCGCGAGGTCGACAATCTCGGGCTCACAGGCCGCGCACTCGATGACCGTCCGGCCTAGGGCAAGCGTGGCAGCGCTCATGACATTCGCGGTTCCGAGCACGGTCGATCCGAACGGGCCGCCGAGGAACACCGTGGCCCCCTTCAACCGGTCGGCGGTCGCCGTGATGTAGCCATTGCGCAGTTCAATCTTCGCGCCGAGCCTTTCAAGGCCGCGTAGATGGAGATCGACGGGCCGGTCGCCGAATGCGCACCCACCGGGCATCGAGACCGTCGCCTTCCTGCGACGCGCGAGCATCGGGCCCAGCACGCAGATCGACGCCCGCATGACCCGCACCTGGTCGTAGGGCGCCTCGATCGCGTTGGGATCGACGGTCTGCATCACGACGCGGTCGTCGCCGATGTGCGACTTCACCCCGAGCTTCTCAAGAAGATCGCGCATGCTCTTGATGTCCCGGAGGCTCGCCACATTGGTAAGCGTCACTTCCTCATCTGTGAGGAGCGATGTCGCCATGAGCGGAAGCGCTGCGTTCTTGGCGCCTTCAACCCGTATCCGTCCCGACAGCCTCTGCCCGCCCGTGATGACAAAACGATCCATGCGATCCTCCTTGACCGCGGCGTAACTACCACCACCTGGCGCACGCGAATTCACCGCATATCCGCGCGGCAGAACCGCTGCGCTCCGCGCGCATCGGCCATACTCTTGTCGGCTCCCGGGAGCCGCGGGGGCGACTTTTCGCACCCTGCTCTGGGTCGCCGATGCGGGATTAGGATGCCAGCCTTGATGGTTGAGCACCCGAACGATCCGCGCCTTCCACCGGCGAAGATGCACATCGTCCTCCCCGGGTCTCCGGTCGTCGCGCGAATTCACTCCAGCGGCTCCTGCATGAGGGGCAAGTCAGCGAGTTTCGTGCGGCACATCGCGGTCGATCTCGCGGGGACGCCGCTCGCGGGGACATTCCTAGCTGGGCAGTCGTTCGGTGTCATCGTCCCTGGCCACGATCCGAAGGGCCGCCCCCACAAGGTCCGCCTCTATTCCATCGCTAGCCCCTCGTACGGAGAAGACGGCAACGGGTGCATCATCTCGACGACCTGCAAGCGGACCATTGAAGAGGGACCTGACGATTACAACCCGACGCGCGGTGACGGCCATCCCCTGCTTCTCGGGGTCTGCAGCAATTTCCTATGCGACCAGCCTCTCGGGGCGCCCATTCAGGTCTCCGGCCCCAACGGCAAACGCTTCGTCCTTCCCGTCGATCACTCCGCGCACGACTACCTTTTCTTTGCAACCGGTACCGGAATCGCGCCTTTCCGAGGGATGCTCCATGAACTGCTCATCGGTCCTCCGGAGGGATCCAAGTGGCGTGCCGCGTGGCGCGGCCCCTGCCGGAAACGGATCCATCTTGTGATGGGGGCGCCCTACAACACCGATCTGCTTTATGACGAATGGATCCGTTCCCTCGAGGCCGCCCACCCGAACTTCACCTACCACCGGGTCATCAGCCGCGAAGCTCTGGCGACTCCGGGTCTAGGTCCGCACGCGCACCACTACTTCGAGTCGAGGCTCGAAGAGTTTGCGCCGCTCCTGCGCTCGACGGGCACGCTCATCTATGTCTGCGGCCTCGCTGGAATGCAGGTTGGCGTATTCCATGCGCTCGCCAAGGGCGGACTGGCTGACGGGTACCTGACCCTCGGGAATGAGATCGCCGGGGTCGATCCTCACTCGTGGACCACGGAGCAGATCAAGCGCCGCGTCCGCCCGACCCATAGGTGCATGCTTGAGGTCTACTGAGTCGAAAAAAGGGAAAACCATGCTGGTTCTGCCACCGTACTCTCCCGACGAGGCATACTAGGATTTGACTCCCAATGGCGCACGACGAACCTGCCGAATGGAATGCCGCGCAAGCACGGGTCGACCGCGCTCGCGGTCTCTTCCAATCTGGCAAGCTTGAAGAAGCAGCAATGGAGATCCGTCGCGCACTTGCGACCGACCCCGAGCGGGGCGATTGGCATCACAATCTTGCGGTCACCCTTGACGCACTAGGTCGTCACGCCGAAGCGATGGCATCCTACGAGCGTGCGCTGGAACTCGTTCCGAATCACGCGCACGCCAGCATCGGAGCAGCGCAGGGGTCGATCCGCCTGGGCAAGCTCGAGGCATGCGTCAAGCACTGCGAGCACGCCGTGCGGATCGACTCGAAGCTGGAGCCTGCCTACTCCCTGCGCATCATGGCGCTGGGGATGCTTGGCCGCCACGAAGAGGCGGAGTCGGTCTACTTTCTGGCGCAGCAGTATCTACCCGAGATGCCCCTCTGCCTAGCCGAGATGGCGACCGTCCTCGCTAATCGGGGAAAGTTCGACCGCGCGATCTGGTGCTATCGCGAGTCGATCGCGCAGAATCCGAAACTCTCCACCGTCAAGACAAGGCTCGGCATCGTGATGCTGCGCGCGCGCCAGCCAGAGGGCGCGCACCAAGTGCTGCTTCAAGCCTTCCGCGAGCAGCCCGGAGATGCCCCCACGATGCTCGCGTTGGGAACCGCGCTTGAGGCGCTCGGGCGACCCGACGAAGCGGAAGAAAAGTATCGCCACATCATCGAACTTGAACCGGCCAATCCACTCGCCCATGTGCGGCTAGGCGACCTCGCGCTGCGTGCGGGCAGGCTCGATGAGGCGCGCGCGGCGTACACGCTCGTTGTGTCGCTGGGGATGCGGGATCTCCCGGTGCGGCTGCGACTGGTCGAGGTGCTGTCGCGCCTTGGAATGCATTCAGACGCGCGCAGGCAGCTCGAGGACCTGTTCGGACGCAGCCCGGCGGCCCAGACCGGCCTGATTATCTCGGATGCGAGTGTTGCCTACGGCGCGGCGGGGGCCGCACTCGATTGCGGCACGCCGATCATTGCCGTCAAACTGATGCGCGCTGCCGTCGCCCTGGCTGCCGACGACCAGCGGCACTGGAAGCGCCTCTCCCGCGCGCTCTTCGAGAGCGGTGATCGCCTCGGTGGCCGACGCGCTGCGCGCCGTGCACTGCTCATTGATCGACACTGCCCCGACACGCTCCACAACATCGCCCTCGACGCACTTCGGAATGGAACCCAGCGCGATCTTCGGCGCGCCACGGCCGCGCTGCGCCGTGGGATCGGCCACTCGCCTCATGACGAGGGACTCCGCAAACTTCGCGTGAAGGTCTTCGTACTGCGGGTGACTGCCAGGCTGCGCCAGTATGCGCGGACTCTGGCGTCGATCGCGGGTGCGATCAGGTTGCCGCGTTGGTGAATGGAAGGAGCGCGAGGAAGCGCGCCCGCTTGATCGCCTGCGCGACCATCGACTGATCACCCGCCGATAGATCCAGTCGTCGACGCGACAGGAGTTTGCCGTTCTGGGTCATTGCGCGTCTCAACTCCTCGACCTGCTTGTAATCGATGAACGATCGCCCCTTGGCGTCCTTCTGGCGGCGGATGGTCGGAGGGGGAGGCGCTTGGAACTGGGTCATGTGGTGCTGTCTTTCGAATCGAGTCGTTCGCCCTGGACCCCCGAAGGGGGCCCTCGGAACATCCGAGAGCGGCGAGCCGATTAGGCTACACGATCGTCGCCAACGGCACGGCCCCTGATGCGAACTCTCATCCTGTCCGACATCCATCTTGGGCTTCCCGACTTTCCTCTGAGCCGCCTCGCGCGCAGCGCACGCACGCTTGAACCACTCCTGGAGGCTGCAGATTGCGTCATTTTGAACGGGGACACAGCCGATATCCATCAGCCGAGGCTGAAGGATCGCGCGCTCGAGCTGTACAGGGAACTCGAGTCGATGGCCGAGCGAAAGGGAGTTCAGCTCCTCACCGTCTGTGGCAACCACGATGTCGGACTGTCGCCCCTGACCCATGTCGAACTCGAGTCCGGAGCGGTACTCGTCACGCACGGGCATGCGTTCAGCGAACGGATGCTGCCGTGGGTCCCCGCCTCCGCGGAAATGAACCGAGTGTTCAGGTCGGCCGCCGAGCAGTATCCAAAGACCGTTGCGGGGGCGGTGCGCTCGGCCAATGACGCAGCGATGGTTCAGTGGTCCGACGAGCGCTCGCTCGAAGAGCCGACGGCGCTCTTGGCCATAGGCACCCAGCCCATGCGCGTGCTGAGCGTGCTTAGATGGTGGCGTGAGTACCCGTGCGACGCCGCTCGGTTTGCCCAGCGCTACTCGCCGGCCACCCGTTTCGTAGTCTGTGGGCACTCGCACCGCGCGGGCGCGTGGAAGATCGGCGCGGTGGGCGACGCATCCCGACGCGTCATCCTCAATACAGGCTCGTTCGGATTCCCGTCGCGTCCGGCCGCGGCGATTGTGACTTCGACGAGCGAAGGAAGCGAGATCGAGCTCCGCCGGATCTCCGTGAGGAGTGGTCGCTACTCGCTGGCGCCGCGCAGTGCCCCGAGTTCGTGGCGAATCCACTGAGCGGCGGCGGCGAGCGCGGCGGTATCGATTCCCGCATCGAATCCTGCGCCCTCGATGGTTTTCACCAGCGCCTCGGAGGCGAGGTTGCCGGGTGCACCGGGCGCAAACGGGCAGCCTCCCAGTCCTGCGGTGCTCGAGTCAAACGACCGAACGCCGAGTGTGAGCGCGCGCTCGACACACGCTGAGGCGCGGTGGCGTGTGTCATGGAGGTGTAGGGTCGACTCGTGGGGGGCGACCACGCCCCCAAGGGACTCGTAGAGACGGGAGATGTCGTCCGGTTCGGCCGCGCCAATCGTGTCGCCGAGGTCGATCTCTGGACACCCCATAGCGAGCAGCCGCTGCGCCACCTCGCGGACTTTCGAGGGCTCGATCGCCCCTTCGAATGGGCAGCGAACGACGCACGAGATGTATCCACGGACGGGAAGTCCTACGGCGCGCGCGCGCGCGACGACCCCGGCAAGACGCGCCAGCACTTCGTCGATGGAGCCGTTGGTGTTTCGCTGACTGAACGACTCCGACGCGGAAGTGAACACAGCCACCTTGTCGACGCGCGACTCAAGTGCCGCGTCGAGCCCCCGTTCGTTGGGAACGAGTGCGCTGAAGATCGTGCCCGCTCGGCGAGCGACCGTGCGCATGACTTCGGCGGCATCTCCCAGTTGGGGGACCCACTTGGCGCTGACAAAACTTGTGGCTTCGATCTCGGGGAAGCCCGCGGCTGCCAGGCGGTTGATGAACTCCACTTTGACGGCGGTCGGGACGCGCACCGCTTCATTCTGAAGCCCATCGCGGGGACCGACCTCGGTCACGCGCACTAGCCGATCGCGACCGGGTTCTGTATGTCCAGTCAAGCGCGGCGCTCCTCGTGCGCGGCGCGCATGAACAGCCAGATGCCAAAGGCGATCACGCCCACGGTCATGACGGCGGCGGCGATGAAGAGCAGGACATCCGGCGTGAAACTCCATTCCGCCTGAGCCGCGCTCTCAACTGACGGCGGGCCCTGCACGAGAATGGCGGCTAGTGCTGAAGCAGCGGTCATTCGATCCCCTGCGGTCCCCGAGTGGACCCATCGAGGACGCCAAGTTCGGCCGCGAGGGTTGCCTTTCGTGGCTCCCCTTCCGCAACGATCTGCACTTCACTGCCTGCGGCGGAGAAGGCCCAGCGGATCGTTGCGAAGCCGATGCATGCGGCGCCGAGCATCGGGCTTGCTGAACTGCTCGTGACCTGTCCGATGGCCTCACCCAGAGAGTCCTTCGGGAATACTTGTGCTCCCTCCGTAGGGAGCGAATCGGCCGCCATCCGAAACGCTCTGATCACCTGCTTCGGCTTTCCGAGGCTCTGCATTCGCGCGACAATCTCCTGCCCGAGATAGCACCCCTTCGTGAACGAGACTCGGCGCGCGATGAGACCCGTCTCGTGCGGAAGACTCGAGGTGCCGAAGTCAATCTCGAAGAGTGGACTGCCTCCCTCGATTCTCGCCATGTTGAACGCGAACCATCCGCAGGGCTTGGCGCGGCGGCGGCCACCGCCGGTCAAGTCGTGAACACTCAGCAGAGCACCCCACAGCGAGGCGGCGGCGTCCCTCGCCACAATGATCTCGATCCCGATCTCGCCGCAGAGATCGCGCCGCACCAAGAGGCAGCGATGGGAGGCGAGCGTCGCGTCGGCGCAGGCGCTGGGCACGGAAATCGCAGCGATCGCCTCAGGTTCAGTGCCGACTCGCGAGAGAAGGTCGATCGCCTGAGGCCCATGGAGCGCGAGGCGGTAGGTTCGAGCCGTGGCGTTCTCGATCACCACATCCTCCGAGAAGACGAACGCCGCAAGCGCGGACGCGGTGGATGCGACGACACTCTCGGCGCAGTCGACGAACAACCGGTCGCCACGCTCACCAAGTAGAAGATCAGCGTCGATGCGCCCCTTGCGGTTCAGCCAGAACGCCTCGGCCGTGGTTCCGGCAACACACCCCTTGACATCCTGTGTGAGCATCCGCTGGAGGAAATCAAGGCGGCCCGCCCCGGTGATCTCGATCGTCCCGCGCTGCGGAAGGTCACACAGGGCCGCACCCGCACGAATCGCCGCGTACTCCGTCTCGACCGAGTCATAGGCGCCGACCACTTCGGCACTCTCGCCCCACGGAATCCACTGCACTTCGCTGGTTCGTGTTGCCGCCCCACCGCGCGCTGACTCCGACGCCGCACCCGCCCGCCGCGCGGACTCGGTTCGCGCATACTCATCGTGGCACGCGCGAAGAACTGACGCGGTTCGGAAGGCGATAGGTTCCACCAAGCGATCATAGGCTCGCCTGATGAACTACAAGCTTCTTCGGCGACGGTGCGAGATCGCTGGCGTCCTCGGTCGGGAGGAGCGGGTACGCGATATGGTGAAGAAAGAGATCAAGGGTCTATTCGACTCGACGCGGACTGACTCGATGGGATCTCTTGACATCCACACTGTCACCGAAATGGTCGACAAAGGCGACCTCAACGCGACGGTCGATCTTCTCGCTGTGTTGCTGGGCGAGCTCTAGCGTCGAAGAGTCGCCCGTTTACTGCGTGCGCGGCGGTGAGCAGAGCGCGCCCCAGTCATCGACATACCCGTGTTCGGTGATGACCTGAATCACTGCCGGAATGACCAGGGTGAGTGCGTCGATTGATCGCGCGACCGCCGCACGGTTCTGTGAACCCCCGTAAGCCGCGGCGCCGAGTGTGAGTTGTCGAACGGTAAGCCCGATGCGCTCCAGAATCCCCGCGAGGAACGCGCCGTCTTCGGCGGGGACTTCGGGATCGCGTGACGACTGCTCGCCTGCCACGATCGACATCCCCTGCGCGCGCGTCAGATACACATCGGCCCACATCGCGCAGGCTCCTTCGCGGAGTTGTGCAATCACCCCCGGCAGGATGCCATCGCGATCCCACTGCAGCACCTGCCGCGCAAACGATGCGGTTGATTCGCGTTCGGCCAGCGGCTGTTGCGCCACCGCGCTCCACCGTGCAAAGAGAGCGCTCGCCGCGGCCCAGAGTTCTATGAGCCGCGTATCGGTCTCAGTCTGCGGTCGACTCTCGGCGACGGCGAGCCAGGTCAATGCCCGGTGGATGCGAATCCGCACCTCTTCATAGAGGTGGGCCTGCGCGTAGGAGTCGCGCCGTTCCTTCCACAATCCGCGCAGCACCTGCGCCGTCAAAGGCGGTAGCAATGTTGCGAGACGGGGGGTCTCCGGCGCGCGGTGGGTCTCTCCGGTGATTGAAGGTGCGTCACTCATGGTGTGGACTCCTGTTGGGAAACTTCCGGGCCGAGCAGAGTCTCCCACGGTGGACGGTAGCGGCACAAGTGCGCGGCGATCAACCACCCTGCGGCCCCGAGTCGGACAGACCCCGTCAGACAGAAAAGTACTTGGCTTCGGGGTGGTGGACGACAATTGCGCTCGTCGACTGCTCGGGATCGATCTGGAAGTTCTCCGTGAGTGTGCAGCCGATCCGCTCGGGCTGAAGAAGCGCGAAGAGCTTGGCCTGGTCGGCCATCTCCGGGCACGCCGGATAGCCAAACGAGTAGCGACTCCCCCGATACTGCTGCTGGAAGAGCCGCTCGGTGAGCGGCGAGTCCTCATGCGCGAAAGCCAACTCCGCGCGCACGCGCTTGTGCCACATCTCCGCGAGCGCTTCCGCACACTCGACCCCCATGCCGTGGAGCAGGAGGTACTCCGTGTACTCGTCGCGCTCGAAGAGTGAACGCGCGCGCACGCTGGCCTCGGATCCCATCGTCACACAGGTAAGGGCGATCACATCGCGCTTCAGCGAGGTCAGGGGGAGGAAGAAGTCGCTGATGCACACGCGACGCCCGGACTTCTGCCTCGGGAACGAAAACCGCTCGATCTCGCGCTCGTGGTCGACGGCATCGAACACGACGAGATCATTCCCGTCGCCGTTGCATGGGAAGTACCCCCACACGACCGACGGCCGGAGGATCTTCTCGCTCCGGCACTCGACCTTCAGTCGCTCAAATGCGGGCTCAACTTCGTTTGCGAGCATCTCCGCGTAGGCCGCGTCATTCATGGCGCCCCGCTTGAACCCCCACTGGCCGCGGAACAAGGCAATCTTGTTGACGAACGGATAAACAAGATCGAGGTCGATTCGCTCCGCGAGCCGCGTCCCCCAGAATGGCGGATCCGGGATCGGGTTGCCGCGGGTGATCGCACTGACCGCGGGCGCCGCGCCGGAACCGTCGGTTTGCGGGAATGCGGGATCAAACGCCCCTGTGGCTGTTGTCGATGCGCTTCCCGTGGCACCCGCCGCCGCCTGCTGCCGCAACGCGCTCGCCTTCACACGCGCCTCGCTGGCCGTGCGCTTTACTTCACGGACTTCAATCTGACGGTCGAGCGCCTCGAGACCGCCCGAGGCCAGTGCATCACACACCGCCAGCCCCTCGAACGCGTCGCGTCCGTAGTAGAGCGACCCCTTGTAGAGCTTTCGCAGGTGCCCCTCCGCGTAGTGTCGTGTGAGTGCCGCGCCGCCAAGCATGAGCGGGATGGTGATCTCCTGCCGATTCATCTCGCGAATGTTCTCTTCCATCACCGTGACACTCTTGACGAGAAGACCGCTCATCCCGATGGCGTCGGCGCCAGTCGACTTCCACGCCTCCAGGATCTTCGCCAGCGGTTGTTTGATGCCGAGATTGTGCACCTTGTAGCCATTGTTCGAGAGGATGATGTCGACGAGGTTCTTTCCAATGTCGTGGACATCACCAGCGACCGTCGCCAGCACCACGGTTGCCTTCGGCTTGGCGGCGACTCCGACCTTCGCCATATGTGGCTCGAGGTAGGCGACCGCGCGCTTCATCACCGTCGCCGACTGGAGCACGAACGGAAGCTGCATCGACCCCGCCCCAAACCGGTCACCAACCACCTTCATCCCAGCGAGAAGATGCTCGTTGATGATGGTGAGCGGTGGGTACGAGAGAAGCGCTTCCTCCAGCGTCTCGGCCAGTCCCTTCTGTTCGCCATCAACGATGTGATGCTGCAGCCGCTCGTCCAGCGTGAGTGACTCCATCGGGGCCGCTGGTTGCGTGCCGGACGCGCCATCAGGAAAGAGCGTGATGAAATAGAGCAGCGGATCGAATGACTCGTCCCTTCCCTCGGGGCGCGATGCCCCGCGCCGGTCATAGATGAGCCACTCCGCGGCCTCCCACTGTTCGCGCGGGATGTTCGCCTCAGGAAGGATCTTCGATGGGTGCAGGATCGCGGCCGTCAGCCCCCTCGCGCGCGCCTCGTGAAGGAAGACGCTATTGAGCACCGCTCGCGCCGTCGGCTTCAGACCGAATGAGATGTTCGAGAGGCCTAGAATCAGGGAACACTTCGGGAACGCCTCTGAAATGAGCCGGATTCCCTCGAGCGTTTCAAGTCCGAGCCTGCGGTCATCATCATTGCCGGTGGCGATCGTGAAGGTGAGTGGATCCCAGAAAAGATCCTCCTCGGGAAGCCCCCACTTTCTCGTGTAGAGATCGTGGATACGCCTCGCGATCTCCAGTTTCCGCGCGGCGGTCTTGGCCATCCCCGCCTGCGGATCCTCATCGATGGTCAGCGCGACGCAGGCCGCGCCGTACTTCCGCAGCAGCGGGCAGATCTTGTTCATGCGCTCTTCGCCATCTTCGAGGTTGATCGAGTTGACGATGCAGCGCCCGGGAGCATGCTGAAGCCCCGCCTCGATCACATCCGCCTGTGTAGAGTCGATCATGACTGGCGCATTCACCTGTCGCACCATCCGTGCGATCGTCTGCGACATATCACGCACGCCGTCACGGCCGACGAAGTCAACGCAGACATCAAGGACATGCGACCCATCGCGCACTTCGGCCTTGGCGATCGAGGCGAGGCCATCCCAGTCCTCGGCATCGAGCAGCGTCTTGAACTTCTTCGAGCCATTGGCATTGGTCCGTTCGGCGACGATCAGGAACGAGCTGTCCTGCTTGAAGTCGGTCGCGGTGTAGAGACTGGAGCACGCCGGAGGCTCGGCTTGCGTGACTCGTCGTTGGCGCGCCCCAGCAATCGGCACCGCCTCGCGCAGCGCGGCGATGTGCTCGGTGGTCGTCCCACAGCATCCGCCGACGATCTCCGCGTGATCCTCCTCCAGGAATCGGCGCATGGCAATGGCAAAGTCGGATGCACGCAGCGGGTACTCGGTGCGCCCTTCGATCAACAGCGGCAACCCGGCATTGGGAATCACCGAGAAGGCGCGATCCCAGTGCTTGGAGAGGTACGCCACATGCGGAGCCATCTCCACCGGACCGGTCGCGCAGTTGATCCCAAGCGATGCGATCGGCAGTGGCGTGAGTGCATTCACCACCGCAGTCATGTCCGACCCCACGAGCGTCGTGCCGCTCGTCTCCATCGTCACCGAGACAAGCACCGGCAGATCGCGCGCCGTGCGCCCGGACTGTTCGATTGCTTCCAAGCATGCGGTCACCGCGCACTTGATCTGCAGGAGGTCCTGACAGGTCTCCACGATCAGACAATCGACGCCTCCCTCGATGAGCCCCGACGCCTGCTCGCGGTATGAGGCGAGCATGGTCTCCCACGACACCTGTCCGAGCGTGATCAGCTTCGTCCCCGGCCCCATCGATCCGGCAACGAATCGCGGTCGGCCCGGCGACGCATGCCGTTGGCACGCGGCCCGGGCGATTTGCGCGGCCCGGACATTGAGATCGCGAACCCACGAGACCATCTCCTGATCGAAGTCGCCGGCGACGAGACGGTTCGAGCCGAAGGTGTCGGTCTCGACGACATCTGCACCGACAGCAAGGAACCCCTCGTGAATCCGCTGGATCATGTCGGGGCGCGACCGCACCAGGATGTCGGTGCAGTTGTCGCGGCCGAGCCAGTCCTCGCCCTTACAGTCGGCGCATGCATGGATCGATGTCCCCATGGCGCCGTCAAAGACGAGCGTTCGCCGATCAAGTTCGCCGAGGAATGTCGCCACGCGCCAAAGGTAACTCCGCTCCGGGCATTCTTCAACCGTTCATCCGCATGAACGGATGGATTCCACCGCTCAGTCCTCACCTCTTCTGCCATACTCGCCAGATGCCACGCGTCTCCTTGCGCCAACTCGTTCTGATCGCTGCCGGCTCTGCCGTGACGGCCGCCTGCACGACTCCAAACGCGCCGACAGCACCCGCGCCCCGAAGCCCGCCGGAGGGCTCTCTCGCCGAGCTCAACGCAGATGTCTTTGATCAAGTCTGGGTTGTCGTGCGAGACACCCACCCTGACCCTTCGATCAACCTAGGCGCGTGGAACGACGCCCGCCTCCAGTTCAGGCAGCGCGCGATCGCCTCGCGCGACGACATTCAGCTACGCGGTGTCCTCGAGGACATGCTCGAAACACTCGGGGAAAGCCACTTTGCGATCATCCCCAATTCCGTCTCGGGGACTGCGGAAGCCAACGGAGGCTGGTCAGGCATGACCGTGCAGGTGATCGATGGCCAAGGGATCGTCACGCAGGTTGACGCTCGCGGGCCCGCCGCCGCGGCAGGCATCAAGACCGGATGGAGAATCACGAAGTCTGAGGGCGACTCGGTAGATGTGATCCTCAAGCCCTTCGGCGAACCTCGCACATCGCTCGAGCGACTCTCGCGCGAGCGCGCACTCTCTGGCTTCATCGGCGGACGCCCCGGCATGAGCCCGACCTACACCTTGGTCGACGCGGAGGGAGCTGAGCACACGGTGCAGGTCACCTTTGACGATCCGCCTGGGGAAGCGGTCTCGTTTGGAAATCTCCCGCCGTTTCCGGCCGAAGCAGAGTCGCGCTGGCTGTCCCCCCCGGAAATCTCCGCGCTCGGCGGCGACCCCTCGAAGTGCGGCAGAATCGGATACCTGCGATTCAGCATCTGGATGCCCGCACTCTCGACACGGATCGACGACGCGCTTTTTGAGTTCCGAAGCTCCGACGCCGTGGTGATCGATCTTCGTGGCAATCCCGGCGGACTCGGTCTCATGGCGACCGGTGTCGCGGGGCACTTTCTCGCCGACCCTGTGTCGCTCGGCACGATGCACTCACGCGAGTCGACCATCAACTTCAAGACCAATCCACGGACGGTTGATCGCACTGGCCGCGCTGTCGGCACCTTCGCGGGACCCCTCGCGCTTCTCATTGACCCGCATACGGGTAGTACTTCGGAGATCTTCGCCGCCGGGCTTGTCGATGCCAAGCGCGCGGAGTGCTTCGGGCGGACCTCCGCGGGCGCGGCCCTACCCGCAACGACCCACGGACTCAAGAACGGTGATGTCCTTCTTCACGCCATCGGCGACTTCAAGACACCGTCGGGCCTCAACATCGAGGGAACCGGAGTGTCGCAGTCGACTGGCAACGCACCTACGCGCGCGGACTACACTGCTTCGTCCGATCCAGAACTTCGCGATGCGATCGCGTGGATTCAGTCACACCCAAGGACCATCAGATGACCACACCATCGATCCGAACACTCGCCGTCGCCACCATCGCCGCCTTCGGTCTTGCTGGTGCACTACACGCCACCGCGCAGGCACCAGCTGCACCGGCCGTCGCTCCACCACCAGCCGCCGCCACTACGCCGACCGACCCCCTGCCGAGCGCGAATGAAATCTTTGCCAAGGCCATCGCCGCATCGGGCGGTGCTGACCTCATCCGTCAGCAGACCTCGCGCACCCAGACGGGGATCATCGAAATGCCAGCGCAGAAGTTGAAGGGAACGATCGTTACCAAGTCGCTCTCTCCCGACTTCATCTTCGTCGAGACGGAGATTCCCGGGTTCGGGAAGATCATTCAGGGAGTGAACAAGGACATCGGCTGGTCGATCGATCCGATGCGAGGACCCAGTCTCATGACCGCTGAAGAACTCGCGCAGGTCGTTCGCGACGCCAGCGTAGAGTCGGAACTCAACCCGTCATTTGGGTTCGACTCGGTGACCGTCGTCGAGAAGACAAAGTTCAAGGGAACGCCGTGCTACAAGGTCCGGTTCGCCAAGGGAAAGGGCGGCTCGACGAAGTACTACGCCGTTGACACCGGGCTTCTGGCAGGCAGCGAGGATTCTGTCGAGAGCGCGATGGGCACGATGGATGTCGTCACGGTCTACAAGGAGTTCGCAACCTTCTCCGGCCGCACGGTGGCGAAGGTGCAGGAGGCGGTCGCGATGGGCCAGGTACAGCGGGTGACGATCGACACGCTCGACTTTTCGCCGCTCACGCCGGACTCGTTCGCACTGCCCGCGGAAATCCAGGCACTCGTCACGACGGCTAAGACGCCCGCGACCGCAACGCCCGCGCCTGCCACTACTTCCTCGCCGACCCCCGCCTCCCCCGGCACTCAGTGAATCTCGAGCCCACCCTTCAAGACGCCACCCTCGCGGTCTCTCTGCGAGGAGTCGGCAAACGCTTTGGGTCGGTCGAAGCAGTCAAGAGTCTCGATCTTCGGGTCGAGCGCGGTTCGCTGATTGGGCTACTTGGCCCCAATGGTGCTGGAAAGTCGACGGCGATTCGGATGATCATGTCGCTCATCCGTCCCGACTGCGGCGAACTGACCGTCCTCGGCGGCGACGCACTCGACATGAAGGATCGCATCGGATACCTGCCGGAGGAGCGCGGGGTCTACCGCCGCATGCGCGTCGGTGAGTTCCTGATCTACATAGGACGACTCAAGGGGCTTTCGAAATCAGAGGCCGCGCTGCGGGTGGCCAGGTGGCTGGAGCGAATCGAACTTCCAGGCGTCCTTCGATCAAGGTGCCAGGAACTCAGCAAGGGAATGCAGCAGAAGGTGCAGTTCATCGCGGCCGTGCTACATGATCCGGATCTCATCGTCCTCGATGAACCATTCTCGGGACTCGACCCGGTCAACGCGCGCATCCTCATCAACGCGGTGCGGGATCTCCATCGCGAGGGACGGACAATTCTCCTCTCGACCCACCAGATGTCGCAGGCCGAGCAGCTCTGCGACCGGGTCGTCCTCATCAACCGCGGCGAGAAGATCCTCGACGCCAACACCCAGCAGGTGCTGTCGGACTTCGCGCCGCGAGCCATCGAAGTGGAAGCCAGCGATGCCGCGCAGCTTGCCGCCGCGCACCTGGGTGAACTCCCCGGGGTGGAATCGACGAAGGAGGGGTCGTCACCGCGCAGCCTCGTGCTCTGCCTCAGTGAAGGCGCGAACCCGCAGGACACAATGGCGCACGCGCTCTCGGCGATTGGCTGTCGGCGACTGGAAATCGCGCGGGTCTCGCTCGACGATGTCTTCATCCGCCTGGTCACAGAGCATGGCGGCCACGCGCGCCTAGAAGCGCGAGGGTCGGCATGATGGAGCGGGTCACCATCGTCGCGTCCGCGGCTTCGTCCAGCGGATTCCGTCTGTCACGCATCATGACCATCGCGTGGCGCGAGTTCAAGCACACGGTCTTCACCAAGGGGTTCATCATTGGGGCGCTGGCGTTTCCGCTTGTCATGTTCGGCCTGATCGGGTTGATGCCGCTCCTTCTCTCCGACAAGCCGACGCCGGTCACTGGGACGGTCGTCGTCGCTGACAGCGATGGCGCCGTGGCGCAGGCCATGGCCGAGGCGTTCCGCCAGTATCGCGAGCCCTCGCCCACGGCGATAGCCACGGGGAGTCCCTTCGACGAGTTCGACCCAGACTCGCTCGACGCCATGGGCCGCGGTGTAGTGCAGGTGGACATCTCCCGAGTGGCACTCGACTCCGACCTCGCACCGATCCGCAGTCGGGTTCAGGAAGGGTCGCTGCTGGGACTCGTAGAAATCCCTGCGGGCTTGCTGGAATCGAACCCATCGGACGATCTCGAGATCTCGCTGCTCGTGCCTTCTGGCTCCCCCACCAAGACGACCGCGCTCATCGAACGCCTCGCCCGTGAGGCGACGGTCGTCGCGCGTGTCGAGCGCAGCGGCGGCGACCTCGACGCCACACGCGCGCTCCTGCGGCATCCGCGCTCGGCCACCGCGCGCCTCAACGCCGAGGGAAACACAGCGCGCGAGGACATCAAGATCCGCTACTTCCTGCCGGGCGCGTTCATGATGCTGATGTGGATCGCCGCCTTCACAAGTGCGAATCAGCTACTGACGACGACGATCGAAGAGAAGTCGAGCAAGGTGATCGAAGTGCTTCTCTCGGCGGCCAGTCCCTTGGAACTGCTCGCGGGCAAGATCGCCGGTCAGAGCCTCGTCAGCGCGTTGATGCTGTCGACCTACGGCGTGGCCGGTCTCTCGGGACTAGCCATGATCGCCGCGCTGGATCTCGTTCCAATCTCCACGCTCCTCCTCTTCATCGTCTGGTTCGTGCTGGCCTACCTGATGGTCGCCTCCATCATGACCGCCATCGGCAGCGCCGTCAGCGATCTCAGGGAAGCGCAGTCGCTGGTTCAGCCGGCGATGATCGTCATGATGGTGCCCCTGATGCTCTGGCTGCCCATCTCCGAGAACCCCACGGGGTGGCTCGCCACCGTGGCAAGTTTCATCCCGCCATGCGGCCCCTTCGTGATGGTTCTTCGCACGACGGGCGCGATGGAACCGATTCCCGAGTGGCAGATTGCCGTCGCCCTGCTTGTGAATGCGGCCGCCACTGTCGGACTCGTCTGGGCTGCGGCACGCATCTTCCGGGTCGGCGTTCTCATGCAGGGGAAGCCCCCGACCCCGCGCGAACTGATCCGCTGGGCGAGAGCGCGATAGAGGGTCGCCCTCGCTCCTTACGATGCCGCGATGACCCATCGTGACCTCTGGGCCCCGTGGCGCATGGCGTACCTGCGTGAACTTGAGGCGAGCGAGGCCGCGTGCCGTGGACACGGATCGCCGACTCCGTCCGGCTCGTCGAACTTTCTACTCGCCGCGTGGAACGCGACCGCCGACGACGCGCCCGGCTCCGACGCCGCGTTCGCCGCGCATCATGTCGTCTTCCGCAATGAGCATGGGCTCATCATGCTCAATCGCTATCCCTACTCGAACGGTCATGTCCTGATCGCTCTCGGGGATCCCCGCTCATCTCTCATGGCCTACACGACTACGCAGCGTGCCGAGTTCTGGGCGCTCGTCGACCATGCCGTGGCGCTCGTTGAAGCGGCGTTCGAGCCCCAAGGATTCAATGTCGGTCTCAATCAGGGTCGCGCCGCCGGCGCGGGTGTCCCCGAACATCTCCACGCTCATGTTGTTCCGCGCTGGAACGGCGACACGAACTTCATGGCGACAATCGGCGATGTCCGTGTGATCCCCGACGCGCTCGACGCCTCGTGGACGCGCCTCCGTGACGCCCGCTCTGCGTCCCTCGCCTGCTCTACGCGGAACCGTATCGCATAGCACTCGTTTCTGCGGAGAACTCGCCGGCATCGCGCTACGCTCGCCAACTCCCCCATGCTCGGCGCTCGCCCTTTCTTCCTCGCCCTCAACGCCTTTGTCGCCGACTTCCACCCGAAGTCGCTGCCGCCGATGCTCCGGGCCAACTACGCACGCGAGTTCTTCTCCTGGCTCCTTCTCCCGCTCATGCTGGGCGCCCTCGAAGGCGGCACGATGGCCATCATCGTCAAGAAGATGTTTCAAGGAGTCGATGGCATCTCCCCCGTCGACCTCGATCTCGCCGTGGCCGCCATCAGCGCGGCCCCCAACACCGCGAACCTCACAAGCTTCATCTGGGCCGCACTGGCTCACGGACGCACAAAGATTCGCTTCATCAGCGCGCTGCAACTAGTCACCTGCACCTGCGTCGCCGCGATCGCGGCGGTGCCGATCTCCACCTCGGGCCTCTGGCTCCTCGTCGCGCTCGTCGCCATCGCCCGCATCGCCTGGACCGGTGTCATCACGGTGCGCACTGCGGTCTGGCGCAACAACTATCCCCGCGCCAATCGCGCGCTCATTGCCGGCAAGATGGCTTTCGTCCAGGCGCTGATCCTGGCAATCGCCGGTCTCGCCATCGGCGAAGCCATGGACATTGCCCCGGCGAGTTTCCGTTACCTCTTCCCGATTCTCGCACTCGCGGGATACTCCGGCAATTCCATCTACCGCAAGGTCCGCCTGCGCGGCCAGCGCCGCCTCCAGCGCGCCGAGCAGGACGGCCGCGCCACCATGACCTCTCGCCTTGACCCGCGCGGGTTGGTGGCGCTGCTCCGTGAGGACCGGCTCTATGCCCGCTTCATGTGGTGGATGTCGGTCTTCGGCTTCGGCAATCTGATGCTCGGTCCGCCGCTGGTCATTCTCCTCAATGACGAGTTCCACACGAGCTACCTCGAGGGCATCCTCGTCACCACCGTCATTCCCATCGCGGTCATGCCGATCGCGATCCCCGCGTGGAGTCGGTTGCTCACACGGATGCATGTCATCCGATTCCGCGCGATCCACGGCTGGACCTTCGTCGCCGCCGCCGCGCTCATCTTCCTCGCCGACCTCTTCCACTCACTCCCCATCATGTACTGCTCGAGCGTAGTGATGGGTCTCGGCTTCGCCGGTGGATCGCTCGCGTGGAATCTCGGCCACCACGACTTCGCCCCCGCCCACCGCGACAGCGAGTACATGGCGCTGCATGTCACGCTCAACGGCATCCGAGGCGCGATCGCCCCCTTTGTCGCCATCGCGCTCTACGCGCCGATGGCCGCCGCCGGGATGGGCGCGTGGTTCTTCCTCATCTGCTTCCTTGTGAATCTGGTCGGGCTCGCAGGATTCATCGCCATGAAACGGCTGATTCCCCCGCCGAATTCCCCTCAGACGCCGCAAGACGCAGCCGAGGTCTGATATAGTTGCCGACCCGCCACCGGGATGGTCCCGGCGGCAATCGCCTTGCGACGCGGCACTGGGCCGTCTCGCGCACTTTGCAACGCACCCACACTCACCATGGTCGACTACAACCTCATCGAAGACATCGGACTTGATCTTGACGAACCCGCACGGATGCTCCGTGAGGCCTTCGGCGAAGACGCGACGACAGGCAATCTCAGCATCATCATGGAGCGGGCGGGCGCGTCGATCGGCGCCCCCAACAGCGTCATCAAGGGGCGAGTGGTCTCGATCAGCGGCGACTTCGTGATCGTCGATGTCGGGTTGAAGAGCGAAGGTCAGATCCCTCGCGAAGAGTTCGACGATGCCGGCGGCGTCGTCCCCGGCGACGAGGTTGAAGTCCTGCTGGAAGAACTCGAGGACCAGAACGGTGACCTCGTTCTCTCCAAGCGCAAGGCCGACCGGATCCGTGGGTGGGAACAACTCCTCCAAACCAAGAAGGAAAACGATGTCGTTGAGGGCAAGGTGTTGCGCAAGATCAAAGGTGGTCTGCTCGTAGACATCGGCGTCCCCGTCTTCCTTCCAGCATCGCAGGTCGATGTCCGCCGTCCCGGCGATGTCGGCGACTTTGTCGGAAGGACGATCCGTGCGGCGGTCATCAAGATTGACCTCGAGCGGCGCAATATCGTCATCAGCCGCAGAAAACTGATCGAGGCCGAGCGCGAGGAAGCCCGCAAGAACCTCCTCACAGTCGTGAAGGAAGGGGACATCGTCAAGGGGACGGTCACCAACATCGCCGACTTCGGCGCGTTTATCGATCTCGGCGGAATCGACGGTCTCCTGCACATCACCGATATGTCATGGGGCCGAGTCGGTCATCCCTCGGAGATCGTCAAGATCGGGCAGGAGCTCGAAGTCAAAGTCCTCAACATCGACCGCGAACGCGAGAAGGTCGCGCTGGGGCTCAAGCAGCGCGAGCCGAGTCCGTGGGAGGAGATCGAAAAGAAGTACCCGGTCGGCGCCCGCGTCCACGGATCAGTCGTCAGCCTCATGTCCTACGGAGCCTTCGTGCGGCTGGAAGACGGCATCGAGGGTCTAGTTCATGTCAGCGAAATGTCCTGGACCCGCCGCGTCAATCACCCGAGCGAGATCGTCCAGGTCGATCAGCAGATTGATGTGGTCATCCTCGACTTCAACAAGGACAAGCTGGAGATTTCACTGGGACTCAAACAGTGCGAGGTCAATCCCTGGGATCTCGTCGCCGAGCACTATCCGCTCGGGACCGTCATCACCGGCAAGGTCCGCAACCTCGCCAACTACGGGGCGTTCATTGAGATCGAGGCGGGCATCGATGGTCTGCTCCACATCTCCGACATGTCGTGGACCAAGAAGATCGCCCACCCCAACGAACTCCTCAAGAAGGGCGACGAGCTCAAGTGCGTGGTCATTGAGGTCGACCAGGAAAAGCAGCGCGTCGGCCTCGGCCTGAAGCAGCTGACGGAAGATCCGTGGATCGAAGCAATCCCCGGCGCCTACCGACCTGGCATGATCGTCAAGGGCAAGGTCACAAAGATCACCAACTTCGGTGTCTTCGTCGAACTCGAAGATGGCCTCGAGGGACTCCTGCACATCTCCGAACTCTCCGACCAGAAGGTGGAGAATCCAATGGACATTGTGAAGGCCGGCCAGGAGGTAGATGTCAAGATCCTCCGCGTCGACACCGAAGACCGGAAGATCGGTCTCAGCCTAAAGCGCGCTCAGTGGGGCGGAGCGACGACGACTCGCGAGTCAGAGACACCCAGCGAAGATGCCGCGTTCACGCTTCCGAAACGGGCGAAGCCCACCAAGGGCGGCATGGATGATCACGGCGCCATGGGGACCGACAAGATCAAGTTCGACTGAGAGAGCCGCCTTCGCGCGGCGAACGAGAGTCCACAAGCAACGACGGCCTGCGGTAAACCGCAGGCCGTCGCGCTTTTCGGCACATCCTGCACTCGCGTGCCCGGACGTGTCTCCCCATCCGCCCGCCGCCCCCCTCAGGGGGGTGTTCGTGCCGAAAATGGCGTCTAACAGAAGTTTGAGTTGCGGATGGTTCGGGGTTCAGAGGATGGCGATGAAACTCAGCACGGTGAGCAAGGCCAACCGCCTCTTGGTGATCTCGTATGGAATGAGTCGGTGTATCAACATCTCAACACTTCATTCTTTGATTCTCGGACACATACGAGGCCCGATCGAACGCTTCGATCGCCCCCCGTACCATCCGACAATGGCCCGTTTCTGGCGATTGTCCACCATTGCTGCATCATTTCTGATGCTTTTTGCATCAGTAAGTGGTGCATCCGCAATGACAAGCCCCTCTAGGCAACAGATTTATGACTCGTGGCGGGTTGTCCGGGGCTGGATAGATGGCGCTGCGGCCCCCAAGGCATGGACACCCCCACCCGGCGTCGCCCCCTGGTCTGCTGTCGTAATCCTCCGCCTGAGGGGTCGCGTCGTCGGTGTCGGGGAGGCGCACGACGACTCGTCTCTCCTTCACGCGGCGACACGGGCAATCGCCGACGCGGGCACTCGGCTTCCGGCGCTCGCTGAAGGGTCCTCGCCCCCAACATGGCGGCTCATCACACTGGAACTCGAACTTGGTGAGCGGCCGACTCCGGTGATCGGCACTGACTACGCGCAGGCCGGAGGCGAAGTGGACCCGGCGCGCGAAGGGCTCGCCGTCAGGCGTGGGGACGAATGGACTCTCGCCCACCCCAGCGTGCTCCAGGCGCTCGACGCCGCCGGCGCCCCCGAGCAGACATTCCTCTCCCTCGTCATGCAGCACGGTCTGCCGGCACGCGAACTCTCGGAGATTCCCGCGAGCGAAAGAGTCGGACTATCCAAGTTCGAAGTGCAGCGCGTCGTGCAGCCAACTCCAGACTCAGGCCCGGCGCTTGTCCATCGAGGATTGCGCCTCGTGCCCAACCCGACTCCCGGCAACTCCCCGACACTCGCGCGCGCATCCGCGGCGTCGATCGCCTCATGGCTAGAGCGCTCGCTGATTGAGGCACCCGCCGCATCGCAGTGGCCGCCATCCACTCCATCTCCCGCCAGTTCCCCCCCACCGTCCGAGCAGTCCGCCTCGCTCGCCGCACTCGGCCTTCGCGGGGATTACCTCCCGGCCGAAGGACGCGACGAGCCGCTCGCTGCGCGCCCCGCAGAACAGGCACTTTCGGCCTACGCATTGGCTCGATTCGCATCGCTTGCTGGATCCGCCTCCGCGGACACCATCGAAGCCGCTTCCGCGCGCCAGTGCGCCAAGACGATCCTCGCGGGTCTCGACACCGTCGCCGAGATTGAACTGGATCCCCTTGCGGATCCCAAGGCGCTCGCTTGGATTGTCCTCGCCGCCGACGCGCTGGACGCCACGCTCGACGACACGAAGGGCGACCCCACCACCGACTCAACGAAATCCGCGCGCCTCGTGTTGAACGCACGGGGACTCATCTCGAAGCAGGTGGCCGCCGATGGCACGCACATCAATGGTGATCTCCTCGAGCAGGCCGTGACTGCGGCAGCACTAACGACCCTCGAGCGCGCCGGCCATGGCGTGATCCCTCGGGATCAGCTCATCGCCATCGTCGACGACTTGTGGAAATCTCCGCCGCGTGCGCAGTTCGTCGGCGTCCTCGACTGGCTCATCATCGCCGACCGCAATCTCGGCGTAATCCCGGAAGCCCACGCGTCGCTCGCGCGCGCGGCGCGCATCGCCATTTCCCGAGTGCAGCTCGGAATGCCGGGCAGCTCCGATGCCTCGCCATCCGAGAGAGTCAGCGCGGATCTTGCGGGGGCGTTTTCACTCGCTGGCGTCGGCGGACGCGGCGCAAGCGGCCAGTCGGCGCGCCCCGGCCACGCGCTCGCGCTCATGCTTGCAGACCCCGTGCTCACACCGGTGGGCGAGCGGTACCGCGCGCGCGCGATGCAGATCGCGCTCGTTAGATTCCTCACGCAACTCATCTACGACGAGGTCGCCTGCTACCTCTGCCCCGATCCTCGCCGTGCGCTCGGAGCCGTGAGAAACGCCCCTTGGGACAGCGAGGTGGCGGTTGCAGGCAATGCGATGGCACTTCTGTGCCTTTCCGAGTCGGCTTCGGCAATTGAACGGATCAACGCCCAACTACCATCCGTAGAGACTGGAGCGACCAGCGCACCACAGAGAGGCACCCCGTGAGCGATAGTTCCGCCCGAAAAATCCGCACCGCCCCTGCCCCTCACTGGGCGGTCGCGCTCGCTGCTGCACTCCTGACTACCGGAGCCGCCGTCGGGCAGTCGACGCCAACGACCGCCAAGACTCCCGCGCCCGCGGCCGCGCCGAAAGCGCCCCGGCTCCAGAACCAAAGCCCACCTGCCGCGAGTCAGGTCGAACTCATCTCAAACGAAGCCGCGATCCTCTTCGCGCTCATGAACGCGGAGATTTCCGTCGACTTCGACGAGACCCCCGCCAAGGATGCGGTCAACTTCATCCAGCAGGCGATCGGATTTCAGATGATGGCCCGCTGGCGCTCCGACAAGAACCTCTCCGGCATGGATCCAGATCTTCCGATCACCATGAAGTTCCCGAGGATCAACGCGCTCACAGCGCTCGAAGGAATCCTCGAAGAGCTCTCGTCCGAGTCGGAGTGCACCTGGCAATTGCGGAGCGGCTTCCTCGAAGTCGGCACGAAGGAGAACCTCTCCCGGCCGGCCTCGCGGCGCACGACGCTCTATCCGATCGACGATCTCCTCTACGAAACTCCCTACTTCAATAACGCGCCCAACTTCAACATCGACGCCGCCCTAAATCAGGGCTCGAACAATGGCGGTGGCGGCGGCACCGGTGGCGGCGGAGGCGGCATGGGTGGTGGTGGCGGCGGGTTCGGTGGCGGCGGTGGCGGAACGGGTGGTGGTGGCGGTGGCGGCGGAGGCAGCCTCTTCGGAAACGGCGGACCGAGTCCCGTGGGGCTCGATCGCGAGACCCGCGCGCGCAACCTCATTGAACTCATCAAGTTGACCGTCGAGCCTGAGGCGTGGGCCGCTGATTGGGCATTCATCGACTACACCCAGGACTGCATCATCGTGCGCGCGCCCGACTATGTTCATCGTGCACTCGCGGGTTACTCGTTCCTCCCGCCTGCACGAAACCCCTATCAGGGGGGCCTCGGCAGTGCGTCCGGCGGTCGCTATGTCTCGATGACCGTCCCCATGACCTTCTCGACTCTGCGCGGATTCACACCCGCGACTGTCACAGGAAGTGCTGGCGGCACCGGCTTCGGATCCGGTGGCGGACCGCCTCCCTGACCGAGCGACCGTCGCGCGCCAAGTCGTGCGCCAACTCCCCCGCGATCCTGTACACATGACTCCATGACCCGTTCGCGCGCGCTGCGCAGCGACCTTGCCAACTCTACTGGGGACGGGGCCTCGTACTCATTCATGGTGGGGGTCGCGGAGACCTATTTCATTCCGTTCACCCTAGCCCTCGGAATGGGGGAGATCGCCGCCGGGCTCGCGTTCACGATCCCCTACCTCATCGGTGCCACGCTGCAACTAGTCGGGCCGTGGGGGGTATCACGGATGGGGAGTCCACGCCGGTGGGTAATCGTCACCGCTGCGGTGCAGTGCGCGAGCTTCGTACCGCTCGTCGCGGGGGCGATCAATGGCTCCATGCCGACATGGCTCGTCGTCGTCGCCTTCTCTCTCTATTGGGGAGCCGCCATCGGCGCAGGTCCGCCGTGGAGCGCATGGGTCGCCGCGCTCTTTCCGCGAGCACTGAGGCCCAACTACTTCGGGCGGCGTAATCGCGTCTGTCAGATTCTGACGCTCGCTGGACTTGCCACTGCGGGGACGCTCCTGACTCTCGGCGAGCACGAAGGGGGGCCTTGGCTCCTATTCGCCTTCGCCGCGATCTTTCTACTGGGCTCGATGGGACGCGGCGTCTCGATCAGGTTTCTCAATCGCCAGAGCGAGCCGCCGCCAGGCGCGTGGCAGCATGCACGCATTCCCCTTGGCCGCCTCTCCGCGCACCTCCTGTCCGGCAACGAGCGGCGACTCGTCGTCTTTCTGATCTCATTCCAGTTCGCGGCGCAGATTTCCAGTCCATTCGTGACTTCGTACCTGATCCGGCATGTCGGGTTCACCCAGTTGGACTACTTCATCGGCGCGGCCACACTCTTCGCAACCAAGAGCATTGCATCGGGATTCTTCGGAACGCTCATCGCCCGCATGGGGGCAGTGCATGTTCTGCACCTGGGCGCCCTCGCACTGGCGGTGCACGCAGCCCTCTTCGCCCTCCCCCCTTCATTCGGCCTGATGATCGCCCTCATGGCCGCCAGTGGAGCGTGCTGGGCCGCGTGTGAACTCGCGTCGTTCATTCTGCTTCTTGAGCGAACCGTCCCCGAGGAACGCACGAGCGTGTTGACAGCGCTCGCGTTCCTCAACGCCGTCGCGCTGGTGGTGGGTTCGCTTGTCGGAGGCGCACTGCTCGAGTGGTTCGGAACAGGGCGATGGGGCTACGCCGCGATCTTCCTGGCGTCCGCGGCGGCGCGACTGGCGACGCTGCGGCTCCTATCTCCGCTGAAGACGGCAGAAGCCGCGACGCGAACGACAGTGATCCTCCCAGTTCATGGGAACTTCTCCGGAGCGGGCGAAGCTGGATCGTTGGGAGCTGTCGTGGCGAGCCCGGAGCGTGTCGCATGAGATGGATCGCCCCCTCGTTGTGCGGTCTCCTCGCGCTCACCTTCACGGCTCTCGCGGCGACTCCGACCATAGCACTCGCGCGCTTTTTCACCCATCCGCTTCTTGCCGAGCGCGCCGGGGTGGAAATCCGCGCGGTCTCCTTCGAGGGCGCGGCCCTCTTTCGCCTGGCGTGCGCGCTCGCCGCGCTCGCGTGGATCGTGCTGCCGTGGACCCTCGCTCAGTGTGCAGCGTCGCAACGGGGCGCCGAGGCCCCGCCACTTCCCAGTGCGCGCCCAGCATCCGCACCGATGAGAGGCTGGCGCCTCGCCCTTCTTGCCGCAGTCGCCGTCGGCCTCGCCCTTCGCTTCATGCGTCTTGGCGAGAGTTTCTGGTTCGACGAAATCTCCGCGCTCCTTGACTACGCGCAGTACGGCTCGGGGGCGATCCTCGGGACCTACTTCGTGCAGAGCAATCATGTGCTCCACACGCTGCTCTCAGGATGGATGATCGAACTCGCCGGCGGAGTCAACGAGGCGATCCTTCGGATCCCGGCGCTCTTTGCGGGCATCGCGGCGATCGGCGCGGTGTCGTGGCTTGCCCGCGAAGCGACCCTCTGGCGCAGCGACGACGAGTCGCCATCGCCGTGGCTGGTCGCGTGGCTGTCCTCAGCCGCCGCCGCACTCTCACCGATCTTGGTACTTGAGTCAGTCGAAGCGCGCGGATACTCGATGATGGTCCTCTTCGCCGCACTCGCGAGCGCGCTCCTCCTGCGGGCGTGGCGTCCGGGCGCGGCGCGCGGGGCGGCGCGCGGGGCGGCCCCGCTGAGTGCGTGGCCTCTGTACTCCCTCTACGCCATCGTCTGTGCGCTCGGCGTGTGGACCCACCTTGCATTCGTCGCCCTCCCCGCCGGTCACGCCCTCGTTGCCATCGCACGCATCGCGACCTGCCGCGAAGGCAGCCGCACCGCACTCGCAACCGGACTAGCCCTCGCCCTTGCCCTCGCCCTCGCCGCGGTGACCGCGTTCGCCGTCCTTGCGCCGCTCCTTCCCGAACTTCTCAGCATCCGCTCGGAGTTCAGCGCCCTCGATGGAAATGAACCGAGACTCATCTCGCTCGAGGGACTTCGCATCGCGCTCTCTCTCGGGCAGTCATGGTGGTGGGACGCGCTCCCGGGCCTTGCACTAGTCGCGATCGCCTTCGCGGGACTCCGCCGCCACAGTGCCCGACGAGTCCCCCTCGCCGTCTCCCTTGCCGGACTCCCGTTGCTCGTGGCTTTCGTCGCGATCTCGGGGAGCTGGATGTACGCGCGCTTCGCGGTGTTCGCACTGCCGGGGGCCATCCTTGCTCTCGCACTCGGTGCGAGCGATCTCCTGGAAGCATCCCGTCGCCGCGGCGCGACCCGTCTCGTCGCAGTCGGTCTCGGCGCGCTTGCAGCCATGTGGATTACTACCGCACTGCTCCTTCCTCCCAAGCAACCCATCCGTGATGCGGTCGAGTACCTCGACGCGCGCGCCCAGGTCGCCGCCACCATCGCCTCAGCCGGGCTTCCCGACAATGTCGCCGCGTACTACGGAGTCCTTGCCGAACGCGAAATCGCCGACGCGGGTGTCGGCGGACGGGATCTCGCCTCACTGACGCCGTCCCCCCAGTGGCTCATCGTTCTCTATCCCCGTTCACTCGACCCCGAATGCGCGACGACACTCTCGCGCGAGTGGACTCTTGAGGCATCCTTTGACGGCTGGGTCGACTGGGACAACGGCGCGGTGCTCGTGTATCGCAAGAACACGCCATGACTCGCCATGACTCGCCATGACACGCAACCGGCCCCCCGATCACTATCCTCGCGCCGATGTCCGCCGACCTTGAAATCGCCTGGGAACGCGAAGGCGACCGAGGCTGGTCGTTCGGCCTCACGCTGAGCGCAGTGGACACAGTTGGCGCGGCAGCCGCCACCGCGTCGATCACCGCAGAGATCACCCTCGCATGGGCGGACTACGACTGGTGGAGCCCCGACGGGAGTGCCACCCCCGCCTCCGTCGCTCGCGCCGTCGCGCGTGTTTTCGCTCGTGCGCTTGAAAGCGTCGACGGATCCCAGCTCCCCGCTCACTTTGACGCCAGTACAGTCCGCCGCCGCGTCGGTGGATCCGACCAGCTCATCGCTGACGAGCTGGGGCAGCACCGATGAGTGGCTTGCGCTCTCGGGGCCGGTGATAGAGCGGCACTTCCACGAAGAAGGTTGATCCTCTGCCGGGCTCGGACACGATCCCCACCGACGCCCCGAGCATCTCCGCAAGTTCGCGGCAGATCGCCAGCCCCAACCCCGTTCCTCCGTGCGCCTTGGTGTGGCTCGCATCGACCTGCCGGAACTTCTCGAAGATCGTCTCCTGCAGGTCGTAGGCCACTCCCGGGCCCTCGTCAGAGACGGAGATTCTTACCGCGCCGCGCGAGTCGAGATCCCCTGGCCGCGCTTCGATGCGGATTGTCCCCGACTCAGGCGAAAACTTGATCGCGTTACTCAGGAAGTTGTAGAGAATCTGCTGGAGTTTTCCCGGATCGGTCTCGACGCTTGGCAGTTCCGGCGTCACGGTGACTGCGAGCGTCAGCCCTCTCGCCATAGCCTGCGGGCGCATGATCGTTTCGAGTCCCTCAAGGACATCGACGACGCTTGCCGGGACGATCGCCAGCGACATCCTTCCCGCCTCAATCTTCGCCATGTCGAGGAGTTCGTTGATCATGTCGAGGAGTGTCCGCGCGCTCGTCAGAATGTTCGAGATGTACCGGCGCCTCTTGGGATCCGCCGCGGCGTCGTTGCGTGCAACCTCGTCGAGCAGCTCCGCAAAGCCGATGATGGAATTGAGTGGGGTCCGCAGCTCGTGGGAGACATTGGCGAGAAACTCGCTCTTCAGACGGTTGCTCTCGAAGAGTCCGACATTCGCCTCGCTCAACTCTACGACCTTGAGGTCGAGCGACTCATTCATCGCCCGAAGCGACACCTGCACCTTGGAGACCTCGTCGAGCATGCCGTCGAAAGCGCGGGAGAGTTCTTCGAACTCGTCCCCCGTCAGCAGTGCCGTCCGCAAGGCGATGTTTCCCCCTTCCACCCGCTTGGCGACATCTGTCAGCCGCCTGACAGGCGAAAACACCAGCTTGGTCAGGATCAGCGCGAAGACGACAGTCGCCAGAACGGCCGCGACAGCTCCCCCCAGGATGATCGACCACCGATTCGACGCGATCTGCTGGGCCGCGAACTGGCTCGTCCTTTCGATCACCATGATCGCGCGCAATGGATCCTCGAGTGAAGTCTCGGAAGCTCGTGCGGAGAAGTCAACAAACGGGCGGTCCTGTATCGCCCGCCATTCGCTCTCGCGCAAGGCGCGGGCGTATCGGTAGACGACCGACTCTGAGGTCCGCTGCGAGGCAAACGACTCCGTGTCTCTTGGGTCTGCCTGAAACCTTCGGTACGCCTGTTCCACGAATGGGTCGACCGTCGCTGTCCCCTCCAGAAGTTCAACGGGCACGACTCTGATGGGGATGGGGATCCCCTCCGTGCGCGAGAGGGCGAATCCGTTGCGCAGCCAGGTTTCGGCGAGCTGGCGGGACATCTCCCGTTGACTCTCCTCAACGACCTTCTCAAGCCGCAGCCAGGGGACGACGAGCGCCCCCGCCAGGATGAGGACAACGGCGGCACCGAAGAGCAGTTGGCACTTGGTGGCAAGAGACGGTCCGCGGGCCATGGTCGAAGGGTAGCTCAGCCGAATGCGCCTACTCTTACACCATGCGCCGCCAGGGAACTGATCATGCGAATGTCGCGATGTCAGATGTCCTGTGTGACTTCTGTCACTCGGAGTGGACCGACTCCCGTCCGATGATCGAAGGGCATCTCGGTGCGTGTGTGTGTGGCCAGTGTCTCGCCGAGGCCTACCGCGCGGTCATTCTCAACGGAATCGATGATCGCGATGGCGTGCCAGCACTCGACTGCACCATGTGCCGCGAGGCGCGCGAGGAGCCAGCACGGCGCAGCGCCGCATGGCCAGAGGCGATCATCTGCACGCGCTGCATCACGATGGCCACGAAGGCGCTGGAGCGCGACGCGCAGTAATCCGCGCGGACTCAGAGTGTTCGCCGCGGGCGAACTTGTCCCGCGGCGAACACACGCTGCCCCCACACCACAGCGAGCCGGGTTCCCAGCGCGCGGTGATGGTGTCGTCGATTCGGGTCAATGACCCTGGCCTGATCCCTGGACTCCTCGCCGGCTATTCCCGCGCAATCACTTGCGACAGTTCGAGGCGAGGCGTACTGGCGACACGGAGCCCGATGTTGTTGTTGGCGTTGTTCGGGTTGTTGTTGTTGCGCTGCGACGCGCGGCAGTTGTTGGAGTTGTTGTTCCACGCGCCGCCGCGCAGGAGCCGATTCGTGTCGATGTCGGAATCACGCCGCGGGCAGCGTAGCTCGTCTCAGGCTGGAGCACCCGCCAGCCTGGCTCTCGCCAGCACGGTGTCAATGACTCGCGGGCTCGAAGCGTGCGAGGCATGCCCGACCCAGGCGGCGATCCTTGCCCGCAACGACTCGCACGAGATAAGTCCCTCAGCGACCTGTCGGCCAACCGCGCGCAGCCTTCGTGTCGCCCGTACCACGCTGTCGTGCTTCAGTCGCCGCTGCCCCCGCTTGATCGTGAACCCAAGGAACGGAATCGTCGACTTCGTCGCATGCACCCCGCCCTTGCGCGGGTGAAGGCTCAGTCGCAGGGTCTCCAGAACCCCCTCGATCTTCGCGCGCAGGTCCCAAAGCGCTTCCCGATCGTCCGCGAAGACCAGGAAGTCGTCGCAGTACCGGGTGTAGTCGCCGAAGCCGGACTGGTCCATGACTGCGTGATCGAGGCGGTCGAGCAGCACATTGGCGAGAAACTGCGAAGTCTGGTTGCCGATGGGAAGACCCCGCCGCCTTTCGAGCGGTGAGAACAGGTCATCGCCCGCGTACCACTCCTGCACCGGCTCCTGAGGATTGCTGCCATCGATGATCTGATCAAGCACCCGCAGCAGCGCCTCATCGCACACCGCCCGGCGCACCTCGCGCTTCACGACTTCATGATCGATGCTGGGAAAGAACTTGACGACATCGCCGCGCAGGACAAAGGCGCGGGTCTTGGTCAGGTGCGCGGCCCGCGCCAGAGCGCGGTGGGTGCCCTTGCCCACTCGGCAGGCATAGGAGTGGGCGACAAACCGCCTCTCGAAGTGAGCGGTCAGCACCGAGACGATGGCATGATGCACGACCCGATCCTCAAAGGGGGCGCAGCTGATCATCCGCGGCTTGGGATGAATGATGTGGAATGATCGGTATCCGCCGGGCTGCCAGACTCCGGACGCAAGTTCGCGGGCGAGTCGAAAGCATTCGGGTTCGAGGTTTAGAAGAAACTTCGCGACATCCGGCTTTCGCCGCTTGCCACGGGCCGCGTCCCTTGCACTCTCAATCAGGTGCTCTGGGTCACAGAGGATCTTGAAGAGTTCGCCGTTTCTGCCGATGCCTTTCGCCATGCTCCCACCTGGTTTCCGAGATCGACCTGCAATCCTGCCAGATATACCGCTGATTTGTTGCTGAACAATTCCATTTCGTTGGCCAACCGTCCCAGCAGCCGCGCCACCTGAAGTCGGCGATTGGCGTAGTCGAGTGATCGCGTCCGGTCGGCTCCGCGCGTGTACTGCGCGTGAACGAGTTCCTCAAGCACATCCAAGTGTGCTGCTTCGATACGAGCACCAAGACCGTAGCGAACTGTTCTTGGAAACTTGCCGACCTTGGGAATGATCCACTTCAGGAGATCGCTCGCCAGGATCACAGCCGCCGGTTCAGAGGGTTGCGCATCTGCCAGTTTTCAAAATTTTTTTGCTTTGGTTCTACAGCCTCGGAAGGCAGCCTCAGGAAAACAGCCTCGCAGCCGAAAATGGAAGAGGAAAAAGAGAAAAGGAAATCAAGGAGTCCTGGCGACACGGAGCCCGATGAAGCTGTTGGCGTTGTACGGCTTGTTGTTGTAGCGCTGCGACGCGCGGCAGTTGTTGGAGACGTTGTTCCACGCGCCGCCGCGCAGGAGCCGATACGAACCACTCGCGGGGCCTGTGGGGTTGGTGACTGCCGCAGCGCTGTACGCGCCGTACCAGTCCTGGTTCCACTCCCAGACGTTGCCAAGAGTGTCATAGAGACCGAAGGCGTTTGGAAGCTTTGTGGCGACTGCGTGAGTCGCGTTGCCTGAGTTGCTTGTGTACCA
>SIAD01000027.1 GCA_009691915.1 Phycisphaerales bacterium | reverse complement strand
GATTCGGCGTCCATTCCAACACAGTCGCCCATGATGGACCACAGGGACCCCACCCCGACAAAACAAACGAAAGATCGAGTCCGTTGACGGTTCCATCGCCATTGATGTCGGCTCCAACGGAACCTCCGTTCGTGCCCCATGTACTCAAGATTGCAGTCAGGTCTGACCCATCAACAGAGCGATCGTGATTCAAATCCGCAGGACACTGCGCGTTTGCTTGTTGATTCAGCGGAGCAAACACGAACGCTGCGGCGCAAGCGAGTATCCCAGCAGCAGTGATAAGTTTCATATGTGGACTCCTGAAGTCGAGCAACCAGAAAAACTGAACTGCATTCAAGATAACCCCAAGAACCGAAAGGTTAAAAAAACAACGCTGCTGAATTCAATAATTGTTTGCACATCCCCACCTTTGCGGGCAAAACTCGCCCTCTCGCAATCGATAGCTCCCCGCAACTGAGGGGATTGCTCAGTTCGCGGTGAAGGCTGCGGTCTCGTCCGGAGTCCTCACGACACGGAAGCCGTAGGCGGAGCTGAATCCGTCGGGCGCGGTGTAGGCGCGCTGCGACGCGCGGCAGAACCTGGGGTTGACGCCCCAGTAGCCGCTACGCAGCAACCGGGCCGAACCAGACGCCGGTCCTGTGGGATTTGCGGCTGGGCTCGAGGCGTAGTACGTATCGCCATACCAATCCTGGCACCACTCCCAAACATTGCCTGACATATCGTGAAGGCCTAGCGCGTTGGCGTACTTGCCGCCCACGGCGTGGGTTTGGCCCCCTGAGTTATTGGTGAACCACGCAATGTTCCCAAGAAGTGTGTCGTTGTTGAAACCAGTTGGCTGTGCTGGATAACTGTGAAACGCCGTAGTTGTGCCTGCGCGACACGCATACTCCCATTGGGCTTCAGATGGCAAGCGCAATCCTGTTCCAGACATGAAACCACCTGCACCTGCGATCATGGTCCAAGAGACTCGTTCGACAGGACGCGAGGGACTGTCAGAGAATCCAGAGAATGAACTCGGATTGCTCCCCATCTTCGCCGTCCACTGAGCCTGAGTCACTTCATAACGACCCATGTAGAAAGCACTCAATGTCACTTGGTGCGTCGGGCTCTCATCGGGATAGCAGCCGGACTGCGTCGACTCGCTGCATCCCATCATGAATGTTCCGCCCGGCACAAGCAATATCTCGATGTTCGTTCCGTTGTCGCGAATGCGCCATGGCAAGCCTGATGCAGTGATCGCGTTGCGCAAAGTTGCATCGGTCACAACTGCCGCATCAGGTGCCCACTCCAGAACAGTCGCCCATGATGGACCACAGGAACCCCACTCCGACAAAACAACCGAAAGATCGAGTCCGTTGACAGTTCCATCGCCATTGATGTCGGCTCCTCCAGAACCACCGCTTGTTCCCCAAGCAGATAGGAGAGTCGCAAGGTCCAGTCCATCAACATTGTGATCGTGATTCACGTCGGCAGGACACTGCTGCGCATGCACCGAAGAAGTTGACAGGCCGAAAGTCATGGCAACTGCGGCGACGAGCGCGAGAAGAATGCTTGGCGATTTCAACTCTGGACTCCTGAAGTTGACGACCCAGAAAAACTGAACTGCATTCAAGATAACCCCAAGAACCGAAAGGTCAAAGAGAATCAGCGGTTCCCTTGGTTATGGCGTTTGTGGGCGCAACGACACCATAGTGGCGAATGCGTTTGAACTCAGAACCATTTCGAGAGCGCTATGGATTGATTAGGTTCAGTGGACAGTCCGAAGGTGGAATGTCGTGGCGAGGCGCATCACCCCAACTGCCGAGCAGCATGGCGAGATCGGCGCCGTCGACCTTGGCGTCGAAGTTGGAATCGCTAGCTGCGGAATAGCCTGGCGATGGGGTGTCAATGGTAAACCGCCCGCTAAAGCAAACTTCGTACGGGCCGCAAACTCCTCCTGCCGACTTTGCCGATTGATCACGGCAGTTTCCCGAAGGATGACTCTTCCCCTCGCCGCCGCAGACAGGTGAGTCCATCAATCGCTTTTGTCATTTGCACTCTTTATGAACTGATACTGCTCACCACACTCGCGGCGATCTCAACTCTCGCTAGTGGTGATAGGTGTGGCCAGAGGGCGATACCGATCGTGAGCTGAGGATCTGCCGCCATAGTTGCGATATCACCCGCAGCAATATGCCAACCACCACCATCTGGAATCCCCTATGAATTGTGGGGTTTCGTGCTTTCATTGGTGACAGTTGCCAAAGCGCGTCAACATCGGCGCGGAACCGCTCCTGATAACACCGTCGCCTCAGTTCATTGCGCTCAAGAGGACTCCTAGATCCAGGCCATCGACAAATCCGTCGCCGTTGATGTCGGCCACGATCGCCGCGCCTGCTGAACCCCACTGGGCGAGCATCAGCGTCAGATCGCCGGCATTGACGGAGCCGTCATGATTGAGATCGGAATCCGCAAACAACTGGAGCGCATAGGCCGCGCCGACGCTCGGGAGTCCCTCGACGGTTGTCCCACCCGCACCCACCCATAGCCTCCCGTGCTCGAGAACAAGATTGCCCCCGAACTGGCTGTTCTGTTGTCCGCTGGGATTGGCAATGGGGGTCGCCTCGACGGCAACCCCGCTGGAGAGATTGAAGGTCGCGACGCCGCCCTGCGGGATGCCATTGATCAGCATGTCCATTGCACCGACCGCTAGAAACGACCCGTCGCGCGAGAGTTCGCAGGGATACCCATAGAAGGCATTGCTGGGGACATAACTGGACACCGGCGATCCGATGTAGGTCCAGTTCGACCCAGAGCGCTCAAAGAGGAACACAGAGCCACTGATTCCGCCCGGCTCGGGCAGAAGCGAGCACACTGCGAGTCGGTTGCCGCCGAAGCTCACCCACTGCCCGAAAGTACTCAGCGAGTTGGGAATCGGATCGGGCGAGAGGAGCATGCCGTCAGTCCGCCAGACGCCATCGACCCGGCGGAGAAAGTACGCCGCGCCGCCATTCCAGTCTGCACCGTCAGCACCCGGAGCGCCGATGGCGATGCGATCGTCGGCGATGTCGATGGATCGTCCGTAGTAGAACCCGCTGCTGCCTAGTGGCGGGAGGAACCGCCCTACCTGCGCGAAGACACCGGCCGCGTTGCGCTCAAAGATATACACCGCACCGGCTGAGAAACCACTCGGATTGATCTCCTGCGACGCACCGACGACGACTGTGTTGGCGTCGTGCGAGACCGCCAGATCCAGTCCGAACATGGCCGCCGGTAGCGTCGGCGTTGCCTGGATCCTCTGGACCATCTCCGCGCCGTCACCTGTCAAGTTGTAGACATAGACGACGCCAGCGTTCTGCTGGGTGGTGTGCTCGCGCGGCGCTGCAACGAACAGTTGGTGCGCACTCATTTGCAGCCCCTCCCCGAAGACATCGCCATCATGACCGTTGGGTGAGACGAGGGTTTGGTCGAGGTCCCAGCCCGTGCCAGATCGGCGATAGACCTGAACGCGTCCCGGACGGTCCCAGAGTGTGTCGCTTGGTGCGCCGATCGCGGCCGTGGTGCCGTTTGACGCGACGCGCATTCCAAACCCCGCGTGTGCGACGGGCGAGGGGTTGATGAACGAGACGGACTGTGCGTGAGCGTCGAGACTCGAAAATGCGAGCGCGGCCGCGGGAATGGTTACCGCCAAGCCAGTAACACGAACGAAAGTTCTAGACATCGGGCTCCTCTCTGTTGTCCAACGATCGATCTATTTGAGCCGACCACCGGGTCGCCCCGATGGCAGTATAGGCCGCCGCAACCTCACCGCCCAAAGACCGCACCAATGATGGCGGCCAGTGCGAGGGTTCGCGGAATCGACCATATGGAGCCGGAAGAGAGCGAATCCTGCAATGAACGCGATAGCGAGTGCCAGGAGGTCCACCTGGGTCCCACTTGGAACGGGCAATCGGAGCCAGGCCCACGACAGCCCATCGACGCTGCGAAAGAGTGTCGCGGCTGCAAGCGTCACCGAGAGGCTGAGGTTCACACCGACCACGGCTGCAGGAATGGCCGCGACGGCCGCAGTGAGCAGACGGCTCGCGCGAAGTCGTTCGATGTATGGGCCACCGAGGAACACCCACAGAAAGCACGGCATGTAGGTGACCCATGTCACGATGACCGATTCGATGACCCCAGCCGCGACTGGATGGAGCGCGCCTGGATCGCGTGAGGCGCCCATGTATCCGACAAACTGGACCACCTGAATCAGCGGGCCAGGCGTCGTCTCGGCGAAGCCAATCCCTGTCAGCATTTCACCGGCAGTCACCCACCCGTGAACCTCGACCGCCTGTTGCGAAATGTACGCCGGCACGGAGTACGCCCCACCGAATGTGACGACCGCAGCCTTACTGAAGAACCAGGCTTGCTCCGCAAAGACATTGCTGGGCCCGAGCCACCATGCGAACACAATAACGGGGCCAATCCAGAGCGGCAGCCAGAATGCGATCGCGGCCATCGCGCGAGTGAGTGTCGGACGCGTGTGATCGGGCACTGCGCACGGCTCCGCTGAAGCGATCTCCGTGATACTCAGCCCTGCGGGAGCGCACCTCGAGAGAACGAGTCCTAGCCCCGCCACCACGGCGATGATCGCCGGGAACGGTGCGTTGAATGCCAAGAGCGCCACGAATGAGAGTGCGGCAATGGTGTACATCAGGGGCGTCTTGAGGACTCGGCGGCCGATCCGGACCATCGCCTGCGCGAGGATTGCAAGGAATCTTGGCAGCACGAAGAACTCACCCGCCATCACTCCACCGAGCGTCCGGTGCTTCAGCCACCCCAAGTAGGTCGCAAGCTGCATCGCCTCGGGGCCGGGAATCAGCATGCAGAAGTTGAGTGCGTGGAGAAACCGCGACTCCGTGATCCGCCGGCGTTCATCGATAAGGACCCTGTGCATCACCGCAATCTGCTCGGCTGGACCACCAAACGAATTCAGCCGATGAGCGCCCACACCCGTGTCGCATCGCGCAGGGTGATCGCATCGTGCGCCACACAGACGACCGCGCAGCCATCACCACCCACTTCGACCGCGACTTCGCCGCTCGAAACAAACGTCTCCCCTGCGTTGACTCGCGTTATTGTCGGTTCGGTCCGTGCTGCGAGCTCCACGGCGCCGCCTCTCGCGTGCACAATGACGACCTCTCCCGCCACGCTCACTCGCCCACGACGCACAAGCTGCATCTCCCCCCTCCACCGATCGCGTCGAACCATCAAGTTGACATCGCGAACGCCATCACCCAAGGGCTCGCCCACGACCGTCTCCTCTCCAGAGAACTTGACCGCAGCTCCTTCGCGTGGCAACGACTGCCGCACTCCGCCGCGTTCCATTGCCAGCCCAGAGCCCTCGAGGAGCGCGATCCATCGGTCGACACCGGGGAATTTCGAGAACTCGCTCCGCGATGGAACATCCGCGATCGACACGCGGTACGACCAGTCATCACCCTGCTCCGAGGCGTCATCCACGAGGACAAGAGTGCTGCCGAGCCCGTTCTTCCACGCAACGCGCCGAGAAGTCGATGGGCCATAGATCGGCATGGGCGCACTCTAACTCGGCGCCGTCTGCCCAGTCCCAGAGTTGACTGGACAACGACGATGGACTCGGTGCACGCCATGCGATCCTCGCGCCCAACTCGTGGTCGTCGAGAGTTTCTCAAGAGTTCACTCGGCACTCTAGCGGCGATGCCGATCGTCGCCTGCGCGTTCGACCGCCCCCAGGCGGCCCAGGGCACGGTGCCGCGGGACATTCTCGTTCTTGGCGCTGGGATGGCCGGTCTCACCGCCGCGCTCGCGCTGATGCGCAGGGGTCACCGCGTCAAGGTCATCGAGTGCCAGAAACGCGTCGGGGGAAGGCTCTTGTCGGTGCCGCTTCAGGGCGGCCAGTACAGCGAGGCAGACGGCGGTCACTTTCGCTCGAACATGCCCTATGTCCTCGGGTATGTCCGACACTTCAAACTTCCGCTGTTGAGTCTGAACGACGGACTTCCGCGTTACTTCGTCGACGGAAGGATGGCCGATGCCGCGCGGCTCTCCGACTGGCCATGGGACCTGGCCCCCGACGAGCGTGGCGTCACGATCTCGTCGACCCTCAACCGGTACCTGCTTGCGCATGGGTTGGACACGGACACCGTGCTCGATGCGCGATGGCCCGATCCCGAGACGCTCGCCGCCCTCGACCTCAGCACTGTCGAAGATCTCATCCTCGCCGCGGGCGGGTCCCCGGACTTCTGTCGGCTGCTCGACGCGCACGGTGGAGGGTTTACGAAGCGCGGTTCCGCACTCTGCGCGATCCCCGACCTTGCCTATCACTTCGGCGATCAGAACCTCTTCCGGATCCGAGGGGGCAACGACCTCCTACCCGCAGCCATGGCGAGGGCACTTGGCGAGCGCATCGTGCTCGGGGCGCGGGTTGTCGCCATCGACCAGAGCGGCGCGCGGGCCGTCGTCACCGTGGATGACGGACGCACATTCGACGGCGACGCCATCGTCTGCACGATTCCTTTCACCGTGCTCAAAGAGGTTGCCGTCGCACCCGCCTGGTCCGTGAGAAAGTAGGCACTGTTCGACCAGCTCGAGTGGACGGACACTGTCAAGGTCGTCGTGCAGACGAAGTCCCCGTCGTGGCTCGCGAAGGCAGTTCACGGCTGGCCGAAGGCTGGATCCGACCGCTCGTGGGAGCGACTGATCGACATCACCGGCAACGAGCCCGGTGGGTTCGGCAACGCGTTCTTCTACATCACCGGTGTGAACGCGGCGAATCTGCTCGCGCAGCCGGAGACCACGCGCGCCCAGGGGGTCATCGACGAGTTCACTCGCGACATCCCGGGGCTCATCGATGAAGTCATCACCGTGAAGGAATTCGTGTGGAGTCATCAGCCCTGGATCCGCGCCGCCTACGCCATGCTCCCTGTGGGAGGGGCCTGGATGATCGATGCCTGGACCCGCCCCGAAGGGCGCATCCACTTCGCCGGAGATTTCACGACGCTCAAGTCGGGATGGGTCGAGGGGGCGATCGAGTCAGGTATTCGAGCGGCGCGGCAGATCGACCCCGCTGCGCGCGCCGAAGTGCGAGCCCATCTCATCCGCAAGATCGGATCTTGAACCCGGGCTCAGGGGCTGGGACTTTCGGATGCGCCTGAGCGGGGCTCAGCGACGAGGTTGGCAAACGCCTTGCGCCAGTCGACGGAGTTCTTGAGGATCCCAGTCGTGACGAGCTGTTTCTCGACCGACTCCCACCGCGCTGGATCCATTGAGCCCAGCGGCGGAGAGTCGAGCCCAGGTGTTCGCACATAGGGCTCCATGATCGTTGCGGCCTCGTTCATGGCCGCGAGATTCATCGCCGGATTGAGCGGTGCGATGAGCGGGTTGAACCTTTCCGGCGTCGCGAGATACGCCGCCCAACCCTGCTGCAAGGCGATGGCAAACTTCGTCAGGGCGTCTCGATGCGCCGCTAGAAAGGGACCCCTTGTCGCATACACGGCGACATAGGGGTCGTAGCCGCTCTCGGCGACGCTGATCACGCGCACCGGAATGTTGTTCAGTTTCATCGTCACGGGCTCGCTAGTGATGAACACACTCTGTGCGAGCTTCGGATCGGCCATGAATGACGCGACACCACCCGTCCCCGGCACGATGCGGACCCTGTCGGTCCCGTACTTGAGGTTCATCAACTGCACCCACGGGAGTCCCGGCTCCGTGGCAATCGTCATCCCCGAAGTCCAGAGGTCGCGCAGCGAACGCGCGGCATTCGATTCATGAACCATGACGGCCGTAGGGTTGGTGGCGAATGTCGCGTACACACCCACAATGTCGCCCCCTTGTGCGCGCGTCGTGAGAATCTGATCGCAACTGAGGACTCCGATCTCACAGGTGCCACTGGCGACCATCTGCGCGACCGGGACGCCGGGGGCGCCGGGAACGATGGAGACGGCGAGTCCCGCCGCGGCAAAGAGACCAAGCTCCTTCGCCGCATATAGGCCGCCAAACTCCGGCTCCGGCATCCAGTCGAGCTGGACTCCCAGCCTGAGCGGCGCTTCCGATGCGTGAGGTGAGGCCGCCGAAGTGGTTGCCCCGCTCTGCGATGGGTCATCACATCCGAACAGTGCCGCGATCATCACTCCGGCACCAGCCCATGCCCGTTGTTTCATGCCCGAATCGTAGCGGTCACCGTCATCCCCTAGCGGAGGGGTGCCATGCGCGCAGCAGGACGCCGCCGGTCACGCTCACCACGGCGAAGAGCGTGAGACCCACGACCGACGACAGGGCGATCGCCGCGAACACCATATCCGTGCGCGACTCCCGCATTGCACTCATGATGATCATGCCGATCGGGGCGCGGTCTCCGGCGTAGCCACTCACAAACTCGCCGACGATCGAGCCGATGACGCTGAGCCCGGTGGCCACACGCAACCCTGTGAAGATCTGCGGCACTGCCCAAGGAAGCTCTAGCTTCCACCATCGCTGAATCCTCCGCGCGTGATGCAGGGCAAAGACCTCGCGCAACTGTGGATCGACCGACCTGATTCCGTCGATCGTGTTGGCGAGGACCGGAAAGAGCGCGACGAGTGCGGCGGCGGCCGTCGCAGGCGGGGCGCCGTAGCCGAGCCAGATAACGAGAAGCGGCGCGACGGCGACGAGCGGCACCGTCTGCAGGAACGACGCGATCGGATAAACGCCTCGCAGAAGCACCCGGCTCGAGGCAATCGCGGCGCCGACGGTGACCCCTAGGATCGCCGAGATGGCAAGACCAGTGGCCGATGTCATCGCGGTCGACGCGCAGCCGGAGAGCAGAGCTTCGCGACGCTCCACGAGGACTTCAAGGACTTGCATCGGTGACGGGACGAGGTAGGGAGGCAAGTCGAATGAGAACACCGCGAGTTCCCACAGCGCCACGATGAGGGAGAGCGCCAAGACGGGCGGCCAGACTCGGCTCCAGACCAACATCATCGGACTCCGCTCCGCGCCGCGCGGCGCAGCGCCCGCATGAGAGTCCCGAGCGAGGCCCCGAATGAATCGGAATCGCGGATCTCAGACCCGCCCGACCCGCGCCCGACGGGAATCTCTTCCACGATTGTCGCGGGCTTTCCCGCAATAATGACCACCCGATTTGCGAGAAAGGCCGCCTCCTCAATGGCATGAGTAACGAGCACCACTGTGATGTGCATCGACTCGCGCAAGCGCGCGATGGAGTCTTCGATCCCGACACGAGTGACGACATCGAGGCCCGAGCACGGCTCGTCCAGGAGGAGCACTCGCGGTCGCGCCACGATCGCGCGCGCAAGCCCGACACGCATGCGCATCCCGCCCGAGAGCGAGGCGGGAAGCGCGCGTTCCCACCCCGAGAGGCCGACGAGATCCAGAGCCTCAGCCGCGCGCAGCCGCGCGTCTCTTCGTCGCTCGCCGCGAAGTTCAAGCGGGAGCGAGACATTGCCGAGCGCGGTCCGCCACGGCAGCAGCCTCGGCTCCTGGAAGCAGACTCCAACTTCGACGCGTTCCCGCGCAAGTGGGCCAGACTCGCCGATGAACTCGACCCGGCCCCCGTCGACTCGCTCGAGTCCTGCGGCGATCCTCACGAGTGTTGTCTTCCCACACCCGGACGCACCCATGACGGCAACGCACTCCCCTGGGGCTACTTCAAGAGAGACCGCCCGCACTCCTGCGTCGGCGCCGTACTCCTTCGTCACATGGTCGAACCTGAGGCCGACGCCCGTGCGCTCGACCACGGCTGGCTGCGAAGGCTCGGCAGTTCCCACAGAGCGCGTTGTACGGTGGTTTGCTCATTGATGCCAACCCCAGTACAGTGCCTCTTCGCGCCACAGTGCGACCGCATGTGCGGGGTGTAGCTCAGCTTGGCTAGAGCGCTTCGTTCGGGACGAAGAGGCCGCAGGTTCAAATCCTGTCACCCCGACTGGTTTGTCTCGGCTACGGCACCCACCCGGGGAGTGCGGCCGCCTGCTTCACCCACTTCGCCATCTGAGCCTCATCGAGTTTGTCGCCCTCGTGGATGTCGAGGTGGCTGTGTGGAATGCTAGGAACCATCCCTGACCCTCGAGTCCGTAAAACGGCGAGTTCCACTTCACGGCCTTGCGCAGACTGGGCACACTGCGCACGATGATTGTGTTGAGTCGACGCCCGAGGTCGCGCTTCCAACCTGGCATCGCGGCGATGTACGCCTGCACCGGGGCGTCCCCGTCGGCCTTGGCGATCCGAGGGTTGCCGCCAGAGAGGTGGACAACCTTCGTGCCTGCTCGCACCCTGCCCTGCTTGGCCTTGCGGACGCTCTCACTCATCGTCGCCTTCGCGTGTGGGAGTCACCACCACCGAGCCAGCATATACAAGCAACTTCTGAGGTTTCGAGGCTTTGCACGCTGTGGGTGTATCGTCCGCCCGACCCTCTGCGGTCGGTCGAACCGATGCCATCAATCGCCCCAACCATCACTCCCTTCCTGTGGTTCGACGGTGACGCCGAACAGGCGGTTGCGTTCTACTGCTCAATTTTTCCGGCCTCGCGCTGCGTGAAGCCGCGGCGGCCCGAAGAGCGCCATGAAACCCCCTGCGGGCATGCTGGCCCCGCGGTCACCCGCGGCCGACCTGGTCGACCAAGGCCAAGGCGAATAGTCCAAATCCAGCCAGAATTGGCTTGCGATCCCTTACAAGCATGGCATTATCAAGGCGGTCGAATCCAAAGACGGGTAGTGAACTGATGCTTGTCCGGTCAAGTGGGGCGCGCGCCCGGCTCGGGAGCCAGTTGCTTTCACTCGAAGTCTCTCGGTTAGGAGTCTCTGTAGCATGACGCGAATCCCTATGGGCAACCCGCTGGCACGGAAGATCCTCGCGGCTTGCATCGCAACGATCGTGATCGCATCTCCCGCGGCTGCCCAGAGCCGCGTGGCGACTTCATCGGGCACCAACGCGAAGACGCCATCAGCACAGTCGAGCGGCAGCGGTAAGTCGGCGGGTGTTACGAATTCGAAGGCGACTCCGGGATCTAACAGCGCGAGCAAGAGCTCCGCACAGGCGTCCGCCGCAGCGCGCGCTGCATCGGGGAGCCAGGGGCTTCCCGCGACGACTGCTCCGGCAACGGCAACTGCCGCGAAGCCCGAGGCGACTGCTCCGGCAACGGCAACTGCCGCGAAGCCCGCGACGACTGCTCCGGCAACGGC
>SIAD01000026.1 GCA_009691915.1 Phycisphaerales bacterium | reverse complement strand
GTCGAGAGTGACAGTGGTTGGATCAACCAGTTCGATCGTGGTGCGGTCGATCGCAAGGTCGATAGACATACACCCGCTCACTGGATTGCAGTAGAAGTCAAAGTGATGTGCCTGCCAGTAGGATGCCGCGGCATCGAACTATTGGCACCATTTGTCCGGAGAATTGATGAAACTTCGATCATCACGACTGACCGCACTCGCTCTTTTCTCGTGGGTGTGCTCATCCGCAGCACTTGCCGACGACATCCGAATCCCCGACGAGTGGTTCATTGAGGGGGCAAACCGTCCGGCAGCCCTCAAGGCGCTCGAGGGGAAGCCGGCTCCTGAGATCACCACGCAGTCCTGGATCGGCGATGCCACCACCATCGCCGCCTGCAAGGGCAAGGTCGTCGTCATCGACTTCTGGGCTACCTGGTGCGGGCCGTGCATGGCGGCCATCCCCGAGAATGTCGAACTAGTCACGCGCATGGCGGGACGGCCATTCGCATTCATCGGCGTCCACGATTCCAACTCCGGCTGGAACAAGGCGTCGAGCGTGGTGTCGAGCAGACACATCAACTACCCCGTGGCTCATGACACTGGGGCCTCGGCGAAGGCCTACGGGCTCTCTTTCTGGCCGACCTACATCGTGATCGACCACACCGGCATCGTCCGCGCGGCCGGACTTCTTCCCAACAAGGTCGCTGATGCCGTCGAAATGCTCATCGGCAAGGCGCCATCGGGGGGCAGCTCTTCCGGCGGCGGCTCCACGACCGCCAACTACTTCGGCCGCGGCGCACGACCCGAGTGGGTCAAGGCGATCGAAGGGAAGACGATGGTGACACTTCCCCCGGAGGCGAAGTGGGTTCCTCCGACGCTTCCCCCGGACGCGAAGTGGACCCCTGCCGACATCGGCCCCGACGCGATCAAGGGGCATGTGATGGTGATCCAGTTCATCTCGTCGCTTGGATCGTCGTCGATGACACGGCTCGCGGAACTCGGACCGATCGCGACGGAGTTTGGGCCGCAGGGAGTCGTGGTCTTCGGAGTCTGCGACGCGCGCGAGGCATGGCCGGCCGCCGAAGCGCTCCTCAAGTCCAAGGCACTTCCGATCCCCATCATGCAGGATGCGCCCGGGACCGCCTCCGCAGGCGCGATCGCCGAGGCACTCGGTGTGAAACTCTCGCCCATGACGATCATCGTCGACACTTCGGGGAAAGTCTGCGCCGCTGGCGTCCGACCTGACAAAGTCAAAGAGATTCTCAACGCCATGCTGGCGTCAAGTGCGGCCTCCACACCAACACCATGACACTCTCCAACCCTCCGTCGTCGCATGCTGTCGTCGCACCGTCTGCCGTCCCCAGCGATGGTGCGTGCCCGTTTTCCGACACCGTCCGCAGGCAGGTCGCGCTCACCGTCGTTGGCCAACAGGTCGTCGTCGAGCGCGTGATGATCGCGCTTCTCACCGGCGGGCATCTCCTCCTTGAAGGAGTCCCGGGGATCGGCAAGACGCTGATCGTGCAGGCGGTGGCGAAGGCCATCGACCTCAAGTTCTCACGGGTGCAGTTCACGATCGACCTTCTGCCATCGGACATCGTCGGCTCCGAGATCCTCGACCAGCGGTCAAGCGAGTTCCGTGTCCACCGCGGGCCCATCTTCACGAACCTGCTGCTGGCTGATGAGATCAACCGCGCTTCCCCCAAGGTGCAGTCGGCACTGCTGGAAGCCATGCAGGAACGCAAGGTCTCCATCGGTGACACGACTCACACGCTGCCCGCGCCGTTCCTAGTCATTGCCACCCAGAATCCCATTGAGCAGTCGGGAACTTTCGAACTCCCGGAAGCGCAGCTCGACCGCTTCATGCTTCGCCATCGCTTCTCCTATCCGTCCATGGAGGACGAGACCGAAGTTGCGCGGCGGAGCCTCGCGCTCAAGCTCAAGCGTCAGGGAGACGGTGCCGTCCCCATGACCGCGTTCGACGCCATCGACGACACTCCGCGACTCCACCTCAGGGACCTCTCCGAGGCGATGGCTGCTGTCCAGCGGGTTCATGTGAGCGAAGTGTTTCTGCGCGACTGTGTCACGCTCGTGCGCCTCACCCGCGAACACAAGGACATCGAACTTGGATGCAGCCCGCGAGCTGTGCTGGCCCTCGTGCATGCGTCGCGTGCGCGTGCGTTCCTTCACGGCCGCGAGTACGCGATTCCCGAGGACTTCTTCGCGCTGGCCGAAGATGTGATCCTTCACCGCATGAGGCTCAGCTACGAGGCGCTGGCGCTGGGGCGCAGGAACACCGACCTTTTGGCCGAGCTCCTGCGCTCGCTCACCTGATCCCACGGATGCGCGTCTCAAGCGATCCGTCCCTCCGACCGCCCGACGAGCTCGCTCACGGCGACTTCGAGTTGGTGGTCCGACGGCTTGCTGACGACCTCGCGTTCGGCGTCGACCACTCGCGCTTCGTCGGCTCGGGGATCGAGTACGCACAGAGCCGCCCCTACTCACCCGGCGACTCCATCAAGATGATGGACTGGCGGATCACCGCGCGCCTCGGGAGACCATTCGTCAAGGAATACGAAACGCCCAAACGCACGACGGTGTACATCGTCGTCGACACTTCCGCGTCGATGAGTGTCTCGTCGACGGCACTGACCAAGCACGACCTCGCAGTGTGGATCGCATCGGCCATCGGACTCGTGGCGCAACGCCGCATGAGCCCGGTGGGATTCGTCGGCGCCGGCGAGCGCGAGACGCGTCTCAACCCGAGCCTTCATCGCGGCGACCTCTGGCACGCGATCGAGCCGCTCAGGCGCGCGGGTCTCACCGAGCGAACCCGGCTTGCGGGGGCGCTGGAAGATCTTCGCTCCCGCGCGCGACGGTCAAGTGTGATCGTCGTTCTCAGCGATCTCCACGATCCGGGGGCCATCGTGGCGCTCCGACATGCGTCGCAGCGACACGATTGCATCGCGATTCATCTAGTCGATCCCGCCGAACGCGGCCGGCTGCGCGCTGGGTTTTTCCGAGGGCACGAAGCAGAATCCGGGCGATCGTTCCTTGCCCACTCTCGAAGCGCCTGGGGTCACGAGGGAACCGTCCGCATGGACCTGGCCCGCTCGGGGACGAGCTACCTCAGGTTGCAGACTGACCTGCCATTCATCGGGTCGCTTAGACACTTCCTCTCGTACCGACCGGGGCTCGGGGGAGGTCGTGGATGATTGCCGCGTGCCTCGTGGTCGCGCTTGCGCTCGGTGTGCCCGACGATCCCACGCCGCGCGGAGTCACTGGATCGATCATTCTGACCCACCGCGGAGCGCCGCTGATGGCGCACCCCGATCAGCCAATCGTTTCGCCGCTGCTGGTCCGCGTGATTGACACGACGCCGACAGCCGCACCGGACGCCGCCCACACTTATCGCATCGACTACATCGGTGTCGTCGCGGGCGACTACGACATTCGCACGCTCATCCGGCATCGCGATGGCACCACGGCGGACGAACTGGTCGCCATCCCGGTCACGATCATCTCGGAGCTTCCCGCACGCCACGGCACTGACCTTTTCGGCACTCCCACAGCACCGACCATCGTACGAACGCACTACCGACTGATCGCGGCACTGTTCGCCCTTGCGTGGCTCGCTGTACCGACCTTCGTCCTTGTGCGACGGGCGATCCGCAACCGACCGCCACCGCCGCTGCCACCACCGACGCCAGAGCCAACGCTGGCCGACCAGTTGCGTCCGCTTGCTGAAGGAGCGATGCGGGGAAGCCTCTCGCTTGACGATCAGGCGCGACTCGAACTTCTGCTCATCGCGTTCTGGAGTGAGCGGCGAGAGTTGTCGTCAGTCTCGCCGGCCCAGGCGATCTCACAACTGCGCGCCGATGCTGACGCGAGTCCCCTGCTTCTGGCGATCGAACAATGGCTCCACTCGCGCGATGGTTCGCCCGAATCGCTCGCTGAACTCCTTGAGCCATACCGCGCCCACGCGCCCATCGAACTCGCGGGAGGAGCGCGTTGACTTTCGCCTATCCCCTGATGCTTTTGTTGCTTGCCGCCCCCGCGCTGATGCTTTCGGGGATCCCGTATCGCGGATGGGGTCTCGTGCTTCCGTTTGATCATCAGGCGCACGCTCGCACTCGCTGGCTCTCGGGACTGCTCGGTGCATTCGAGTGTGCGCCGGCGCTGCTGCTTGCCGCCGCCATCGTCATACTCGCGGGCCCGCAGTCGATGCAGCAGCCCAAGAATGAGAGGCTGCTCACCAACATTCAGATTTGCCTCGATGTCTCTGGCAGCATGACGATGGAGGACCGCTACACCAAGGCGACGACCGCGGTCGAGGACTTCGTCAACGCGCGCGAGGGGGACGCGTTCGGCCTCACGCTCTTCGGCTCACATCAGATCCGCTGGACGCCTCTGACTCTGGACTTGAATGCCGTGCGCAACGCCCTTCCATTTGCCAACCCGGAGCACCAACCCCCGCACATGAGTGGGACAATGATCGGTGCCGCGCTGCGCTTCTGCCGCGCCAACATGGAGTACGAAGCGACCCGCGGTGACCGATTGATCATCCTCGTCTCGGACGGTGCCAGCTCCGATCTTGGCGATGGTCAGGCCGAGGAAGTCGCGCAGGAACTCACCGACGCTGGCATCACGCTCTACCACATCCATGTGGCCGCCGACGAAGTGCCTTCGGAGGTCGTGGAGATGGCGCGCGCCACAGGAGGCGAGGCGTTCCAGGCCTCCGACCCCGAATCGCTGCGACAGGTCTTCCGTCACATCGACCGGATGCGCCCCGCGCAGTTCCGAACGATGGGTACGGTGGCGCTCGACGACTTCCGCCCGTTCGCACTCGCGGGGCTCGCGTTTGTGACACTTCATATCGTCGGGCTCCTGGGCCTCCGGTACACGCCATGGTGACTCGATGACCAGCACACTCGCCATCCTCGTCGCGCTGGGGGCCGCCGCCATCGTCGCCCTCGCCGAGTGGATCCATGGAAGGCGCATCGCGCGCGTTGCGCGACTGGCATTTGGCGCGAGCGGGCGCGCCGCGCGTTGGACCACTCTCGTCGCTCCCGCCCGCGCGATTGCCGCCGGCCTCGCCGTCTGGGGGCTCCTGTTCCTCGCCAGCTACGACCCAGTCGAGATCGACCGTGCCCCGGCGAAGATCGCCTCCAACCATCTACTCCTCCTCCTCGATGTCTCGCCGAGCATGCAGATCAAGGATGCCGGATCGCCGGAGACAAAGATCTCTCGAGCCGCACGCGCGGGCGAAGTCGTGCAGGGAGTCCTCGACCGCCTCGACATGGAGCGGACGAGAATCACAATCGTGGCCTTCTATACAAAGGCGTTGCCGATCGTGCAGGACACCTTTGACAAGGAAGTCGTGCGCAACGCACTGGACGGCCTCCCGATGCACGCGGCGTTTGAGTCCGGCCCTACAGACCTTCAGAAGGGACTCGACAAGGCATATGAGATCGCCCGCGTTTGGCCCGCCGACTCGGCGACGCTGCTGATTGTCACCGATGGCGATGTCACTGCGACTCGAGCGACACCGACTCCCGCGTCGGTCGCCGACACGATCGTGGTCGGTCTCGGTGATCCCAATAAGGGGATGAGTGTCAACGGCCACAGCAGCCGCCAGGACGCTATGGCCCTACGGCAGGTCGCGGCGCGGCTTGGTGGCATCTACCACGATGGCAATCGAAGGCATATTCCCAGCGAGATCGTGGCTGGACTCACCATGGTCGCCCCCCGCGTCGGCGGAGCCTGGAGCGAGCGCGACCTTGCAATGTTTGCCATGGCTCTCGGATGTTCGACGCTTGGACTTCTCGGTCCTGTGCTACTGTTCTTCGGAAGACCGCACTCGTTCACGCAGGCCCGAGCGGCCATCGCGTCGGGCGCGGTCGTGCAGACTCACTCATGAAGGAGACTTGCCAATGATCGGTTCCCGCATCGCCTGGGCTGCCTGGGCACTAGTTCCTGTCGCTGCCGCCGCATATCACTACGGGCCGGGGCAGGCGCAGTACACCATCGACCGGACGGCGTCCCTCCAAGACATCGCGGCGCGCGCGCAGGACGACGCGCAGGCCGCGCAGGAGATCGCCTATGCCAAGCACCTCGACGCGCTTGCCGCTCGCCGCGCTGCATTCCTCGATGAGACGGACGCGAGTGAGGCCATGGCGCTTGCGCTCACGAAAGAGGAGGATGCGCTGTACGCCACGGCGGCTGCCAAGTGGAAGGATGCCGCCGATCGCTGCTCGGATGTGCTTATGGCGATGGGTGGCGCATCGGACGACGCCTCACGCGATGTCCGCTGGGCCAAGGCGCATGCGACGGTGCGATCTGGTGATATGTGGGCTGGGATTGAAGAGCTCGAAGCGATGATCGACGAGCTGGACGCGCTCCGCAACGACGCCAGCGCGACGCCCAGAACGGCGCGGCAGACCACGCACGACACAGCATTGACACTGGCCGCGCGCGAGGAACTGGCGACCGCGTACTACTACGGTGCTCGTCTTCTCCGGCTCTCAGGAATGCCCCCGCAGGAGTGGCGCGTCGAGTCGGGCAAAGCACGCCAGCACTTCAGATACCTCGCCGAGAACGAGCCGAGCGACGACGCCGAGAACCACCAGCGCAATCTTGAACTCGTCCTCAATCTCGAGCAGTCGTCACTCGTCGAGCTCCAGGGGACGGCCCTGCCGAGGCAGTCACCGGGAAACGGCCAGTGCAAACAGGGGAATCGCCCGGGGAAGAAGCCCGGGAAGAGAGGTCAGAGACCCGGGAAGGATGGCCGAGGCGCTGGTGGAGTTGAGGCGATCAGGGACGGCTGGTGACTTTCATGAAGCCGCTCGAGACACGATCGTTCATCGTCGCCGCCTTGCTGGGGTCGGTGTTCGCAACCGCCGCGCACGCCACGCAGCAGGTGAAGATGAGCGTGATCCGCGCAATGCCACTTAGTCCATCCGAGGCCAGCGTCATCATTGACAACGCTGCCATGGACGCTGAATTGAAGGCACTCATGGCGGCCGCCCAAGCGGGAGGTGCGGCCGAGGCCGGGGTCGCGGGCGCGCCGCAGGTGCCTCTTGGACCGCCGCTCTCCCCCATGCAACTCGACGATCTCCGCCGCCTCTACAACGGATCGAGCAACGCGGAGCGTGAGTCACTGCGCGAGTACTTCAACGACATGGGGATCGATGTCACGAAGCTCCTCGGCGCGCCCGGCTCGGAGAGCGCCCCGAGCGCACCGACTCTCGCGCAGGCAGTGCGCAACCTCGAGTTCACACGCACACCCCAGACGGTGCTCTCGGCGCGATCTCAGATCGGATTCGGCGCACCCAAGAAGCCCCTAGCAACCGACTTCGACGCGATGGCCAAGTGGCTCCAACTTCAGGTGCTCGCGGGCGAGTGGAGCGAGCTCGGCGACGCACTGCGACAGCTTCCCAGTTCGGACGCGGTTGCTGCCTATACCCAGATCCTCCAGACAATCAATCGTTCGCAGCGCGGCGGTGGCGATCCGAGTCAGAAGCCCGATCCTGGACTCCTGCCGGAGGAAATCCTTGCGATCGCCGAGGCCTCCCCCGAGCCGCTGGGTGATTGGCAGGTGGCCACGCTCGCGCAGCTCCTGAAGGAAGCGGCGGCCAAGTACTCCACGGCGCAACTGCTGGAGCGGATCGATGCCGGAACGACGCCGTTCGGGCGGCAGGATGCGGCGCGCCGCGAACGCACCGTCAGGTTTCTGCTCGCCGCCGACATGGCAGCCGAGTCATCGAGGTACTTCCCGCCTCTTGACGAGGCCCGTGCGAAACTGGACACGATCGCGCTCTCCAACTATGCCCGGTACCACCAGGCGTTTGCGAACAGCCCGCAGGCGGGGGATGCCGCCGAGAGCAATCTCCGCACCGCGTGGGGGCTCTACTGCGAAGTCGCACTGATCGGCAGCGCTGATGCCGCGCTCCGGCTGGATGCAATGCGTCATGCAATCGACCTTCTCCCGTCGATGCCCCCGTCGCAGGGATCCGTGTGGCTCAAGGAGGTCTTTGCAAATCCTGCGCTGGCGCCGGCGGCGCTGGAAATCCTGGCCTTGAAGGCGATCGCGCTCGATCAGGGACAGCTCGACGAAGCGACGCGGATGCAGACGATCGTCACCATGAAGGAAGCGGTGGACACACTGCTGAGACAGACCACGCTTGATGCCGATGTGTTGCGAGTGCCACTCCGCATGCTGACGACGGCGGTGATGGGCGAGGCGGACGCGGCGCTCGGCGGTGGTGGCGACGGAGCTAGGCGGCGTCCCAACCAAGGCCAACAGAGTGCTGGTCCGCAACAGCTGGCCTTCCTCCTGCGAGCGATGCCTGATGAGCGGTGGCTCTCAGTGCTCGAACCGAGTCTCGCCAGCCGCGCCTATCGAACCTCCATCGCCGTGGCGACCGGAGCGCAGGAGGTTGATGTGGCACTCGACACGCTCGCCGCCGCCGTCGAGCGATTCCCAGATCAGGGTCGCGTTCTCGCGGACGAGTTCCTTCGGCGCTGGCAGTCGCAGCTGGGCCGATCTGATTACTTCAATCCGGAAGACCAGTTTTTCATCGGCTTTGCGCGCAACGACATGGGGAGTGCCCCACTGACGCGGGGGAGGCAGCGAAGGAATCTCGGCCATCTTGCGCGGCTCATGCTGGTGCTCGATGAGATTGGCATCGACCCGCAGCAGCTGCCGAGCATCGCGTCAGCGTTCGCGGCGTGCCACGGACGCACGGAAGTATTCACGAGGGAGGGCATCACCGCGATCTTCGGCCGAATCGAAGAACTTCCCGCGGACACCGCGGCGAGTCTCGCCAACCAGATGCGTGCGGGGCTCGGTGGCGAGTGGCGCGATCGTCGCGCGCAGCAACAGGCGGGAATGAAGCGCACACCCAAGGAAATCGGCGAGATGGTCGAGAAGGGATACGCGCTGGCACTCGAACTGATGGATCAGGCGATTGCAAAGAGGCCTGACTCATGGATGCACTCCGTCATAAAGGCGGGGCTGGCGATCGACCGCCTCCAGTACAAGCAGGCCGAGGAGAAGCAGGACTTTGCGGCATACAACCAGTATCGACGGGAGGCGTTCGAGGCCTTCGCGCAGACGGCCAAGCGGTACGCCGACCTCGTGGCGCAGGGGGATCAGCGCGATGACGCCAGTCTCTTCCTCGCGTGGTTCAGCGCTGCTGTGGGCTCGACCGAGCTCAACTATCTCACCCGTGATGATCTTTTGGTGGAGGGATCGCCGCAAGACGATCAGATCGATCTCATTCGGAAGTCGGTCGAGTCGCTCGGCCCCGAGGCGGCGCAGCGGCATGTCGCGGCGTTCGCGCGCGCGATCGGCGACAGCGTCGCGGCGATGGACCCCGAAGTGAAGCCGCGGGTCATCCGGCACGCGATGCGAATCATCGGCGAGCATCCGGCGGGGGCGCCGATGCGCCGTCTGCTGGAGCTGCACCAGGACTTGATGAAGGACGAGGTGAAGTTGCGTCTGGCGATCGACGGAGACGACCGCGTCGGAACCGAGTTGCTGTTCGGTGTGACGCTCTCCATGCGGTTCACTCAGGAAGTCGATCGTGAGACGGGCGGATTCAGCAAGTACCTCATGAACGACATCTGGGCTCGCGTGGGAAACACCTACCGCCCGATGAACTACCGGGACCAGTTGAAGAAGAGCCTCGAGTCGTCCTTCGGTGACCACTTTGCTGTCGAGTCGATCGGATTCTTTGAGGCATACGCCCCGGCAACGCCGGTCAAAGAGGCTGGCGCCGACGGATGGTTTGAGAAGCCGGTGGCGTACATCGTCCTCAAGGCCAAGGACCCGAGCGTCGACCGACTTCCGGCGATGTCGATGGACATGCACTTCAATGACATGGCAGGGCCGGTCGTCTTGGCGGTCATGTCCAACTCTCCGCCGATTGACGCTGCGCGTAAGGCCGATGCGCGGCCAATGCGAAATCTCGAGGTGGTTCAGGTGCTTGATCTCAGGGAGCTGGAAGAGAGTCGCAAGGATCGCGCGGTGTTTCTGGAGGTGCATGCCAAGGCTCAGGGAATCCTGCCCAATCTCGTGGATCTGCTGCCTGGGTACGCGACGGCACTCGTCGGATACGAGGTCGGCCCCAAGGGCATCGAGGAGAGGCCGATCACGCTCGTCGAGACCGACACCGCTCCCAACAGGATGTACTCGTTCTATCAAGGACAACCGCAGGACAAGGAGTACATCAAGGCTGATGACTCAGGGTTCTATCGACTCCCCAGCGAACGCAGCTGGGTCATTTCCTATGCGCCGACGGGCGCGAGCGTGGGCGACTCGTTTGTGTTTCCGACGCTGCCAGCGGGGCTGGAAGGGTCGATCATCTCCCGGCAGTTTGCGGACATGGACATCGTCGAGGTCAAGTCTCCGACGGTCGCGGTGCGATCACCGCTCATGAGTGTGCGAAATGTGATCGCTGCGGGCGCCGTGGCCGTGGCGATTGCTGCACTGGTTGTCGTGATGCGGCGGCGCGCGGCGAAACTCCGTGCGGCCGCGATGGCTGCAAGGCCTGCGAGCGCGATGCCCGTCCATGTCACACCACTGAGTGTCATCATGGCGCTTCGCGCCGCGCGGGAGAAACGCCAGGGATCGCTCTCGCAGGGCGATCGCCTCAGGCTTGATGAGGAGATCGAGCATCTGGAACAGGCGTTCTTCGGGCCAAAGAGCGGCGCGGATCAGCTCAACGGTGCTGCGCACGATGGGCTATCCAGTGCGCTGAACCGCTGGCGCCACGCTGTCGAGGAGAGTTAGGGCTTTGGTGGAGCCGGAGGGGCCGGAGGTGACGGAGCATCGTTGTTATCGCCTTCGGCGTCGCCGTCATCCTCGCCGATACCCATCACATTGATCCGGAGGTTCTTCATCATTGACGGGTCGAAATCGATCTCCTGACTCTTGCCATCGGCCCCGACGATGATCGCCTTACCGCTGAAGTTGATCTTTGCATCGCCGCCTGCGCCGCCCGGTCCACCGTTTGGAATAAAGCATGCGGCCGGTCCTGAACTGCAGAGTCCACCGGCACCACCGGGGCTTGCGAGTTGAAACTCGAATGTCTGTGGGCTCGTGCTCCAGGCACCCTGCGGGCCGCACTGACCTTGCGGGCCACCTCGTCCCTGTGGACCACACTGACCCTGTGGACCACACTGACCCTGTGGACCACACTGACCCTGTGGACCACACTGACCCTGTGGGCCACAGTTCATCCCGCCGGAGCCACCCGAACCGCCGCCGCATGGGCCAAATCCCCCGCCCTTCATGCCGCAGCATCGACCAGCCATGAAACTACCGAGGCACAACAGCACAATGACGACAATCGTCAGCGCCCGGCATGTGCACGATGCTTTCTTCTCAAGATGGCAGATCCGGCTCGCCATCCAGGCGTGCGCCTCGCTGTGGCCGCTGGTGCAGCCCGATGATGTCTTGCAGCACTCCGC
>SIAD01000005.1 GCA_009691915.1 Phycisphaerales bacterium | reverse complement strand
TCGGAATAACTGAAAACGCTGTGATACATCGAGTCCTTGTTGGGAAATACGACGGGCGTTCCAGTCTGCACCACCATCAATGATGGTCGAAATTGATATCCACTTTGCTCGATTCGCTTGATCGGTGCAAGCGCTGGATCAAGCGCAGGAAATCCCGACCCAATCCATACTGCAGTGACATGTGGATCTGCTGGCTCTACTTTTATAGATGGCCCAGAATATTCCTTTGCAGGGCGAGCATCCTTGGCCTTGTTGATTGGCGCTCGGCCTTTCAGACTCCCCGTCACAACGACTGGTTGCGTTTCAGATGTAGCTGCGGCGACTGGTGCAGACGATGCTGGAGGTTCAGCTTGATTTGGGTTTGCATCGTCCGCACGCGATTGAAAAAGGATCAGCCCTGCGACCAAAAGATTCGCGGTCATAAGCATCTTTTTTCTCCTTAAAAAGGCATGCTTCATACATAATCAATCTATCAGAACAATCTATCTAGAGGCTTATGATAAGTGACTTGTACGAGCGTGACAAGCGCACCAAAGATGATTGAGAAGTGGCGTCGCCATTACAACGGAGTCAGACCGCACCGTTCGCTTGGCTACAAACCACCTGCTCCAGAAACAATCGTCACTAGACCAAACACTGCGGGGTCACGCATGACTACGCAAAGTGCTTGCGAAGGAGAAGGGCTGTCATACAATGTGGTCTGAAGTACGGGGGAAGGTCAGGATCATGCGGAGTGTTCTGCGTTGCGCTTTCTGTTTCAACTGCTCTCGCTACATCGGACTCAATCAAATGTGCCTTGTTTTCTAGCGTGCCTTGCGGTAGAGCATCGGTCTTCGAAACCGAGGGTCGTTGGTTCGAATCCAACCGCGTGCGCTTGTGACGGGCGAGGCCGGGTCACCTGTCCGGCCCGTTTTCGCTAGAGTCACGCCATGGGATTCATGCAGGGACTTCGTGGCGTCGTCGTGGGAGTGGCCAACGAGCATTCGATCGCCACATCGATCGCCGAGAGCTTGAAGCGCGAGGGAGCCGAGTGCCTCTTCACCCATCTCCCCGGGGAGAAGAGCGAACGGCGCACGCGCAAGGCGCTGGAGTCGATTGGCTATTCGACGCCCTGGCTCGTTCCCATGGATGCGGCCAGCGACGAGCAGATCGACGCCACCTTTGCCAAGATTGGCGCCGAGTTTTCTTCGATCGACTTCCTCGTCCATTGCATCGCCTTCGCCGACAAGGACTGGCTCAAGCCCGAGCGCTTCACCGGCACTCCGAGGTCTGTCTTCACGACCGCCTGCGACATCTCCGCCTACACCTACATCGCGATGGCCAATCGCGCCGCGCCCCTCATGACTCGTGGTGGGTCGATGGTGTCGCTGACCTACTACGGATCGGAGAAGGCCGTGCCCGGCTACAACGTGATGGGGGTTGCCAAGGCCGCACTCGAGGCGTCGACTCGCTACTTGGCGATGGAACTTGGCGCGAAGAACATCCGCGTCAATGCAGTCTCCGCAGGACCAGTGCGAACGATGAGCGCTATGGCCGTCGGCGGGTTCTCTGAGATCCTCGACTGGGTCGTGAAGAAGTCTCCTCTGCACCGGAACATCTCAGGCGCGGAAGTCGGCAACGCGAGCGCGTTTCTACTCTCGCCGCTCTCGTCAGGAATCACGGGGCAGGTGCTCTTCGTGGACAGCGGGTTTGCGATCATGGGGCTGTAACCAGCGCCTCGTCGAAGAGCCAGGGATCTGGCGACGCGAGATCCGCGTCACTTACGAGCGCTCGGCGCACACTGCGCGCTAGGAGGTCGAGTCCGAGTCGGTGTGTCGAACTCACGCAGGCGTCGGCGGAGCGCGCCTCGGGGGAGTCCTCTGATGGGTCGCAGTCGATCCGGGTGCACACCCGCAGCCTGGGCGCAGGGAAAGAGGATGGCCCGCATGGCATCCCGGGAGCCGATACTTCGAGGACGAGATCCGCCCCAGAGGCAATGCGCGCGGCGATCGCTTGCGCGGACACCTCGACTTCGTCGTCGGTCAGACGGATGCCGGGCGTGTCGAACCAGTCGACGATGATTCCGTCGAGCTCGACCCGGGCGGCGACCGCGTCCCGAGTTGTCCCGGGGAGATCCATAGCAATGGCCACCGTGCGTCCTGCGATCGCGTTGAGGAGAGACGACTTGCCGACATTCGCGACTCCGATGGCAACGACGCGCGGTGGCGTCAGCAGCCCAGAGAGCCGCCGTGCCCGTTCTCGGTCGGTGGATCCCGGTGTCCATCCGTTGGCGCGCGCGCTGGCGAAGAGAGTCGACTGCGACAGCAGCATGGCGATTCCCCGCGGGCTCGCGCCGCGCGCGATTGCACAGAGCGCGAGCGCCTCGCAGTCGTCGGCGGCTTCGGGGTAGGTGCGTCGTGCGCGACGGACCCCGGTGTCTCTCGTACGCAAGCCGCGGCAGGCCTGTGCGCACCGCTGATCGAACCACCCGTCGAGCGCGGCGATGATGCGCCCCGCGCCGTGAGGCATCACCAGTGCGCACCCTTCGGAAATGCGGGCGACGATTCCGTCATCTACTCCCGCCAGAGTTCGATGAACGACCGCGCCGAGAGGCGGCGGCATCGACAGCGTCAACTCTGAGAGAAGTGCGTCCAACTCCTCGGTGCTCTCGGCGTCAAGTCGCGCAATCGCGACGGCACCGGAAGCGCGCGCGCTCTCCCAGTGACATCCGACGCGATAGTCACTCTTCGTCGGTGCCTTCATCAACGAGGCCAGCCTCGACCGCTGCGGCGATTCCCATCAGTACGAGGTCGGGGACGATCCGGTCGACGCACTCCTCGTGCTCGAGAATCGTCGCAGCGTCGCCTCCAGTCGCCACGACTACCGGAAACGCCCCCTGGGCCTCGGCGTACTGTTCGACAAGTCGATGAACGAGTCCTCGGATCCCTTGATAGACCCCCTGAAGCATCGCCTGCTCGGTGTTGCGCCCGAATGAGTCCTTGTCTGGAACGGCGAAAGCGACTCTGGGGAGCGCGTCGGTGCCATCATGAAGCGCATCGAGTTGCAGTTGCGCACCGGGAGCGATCGCTCCGCCGTGATAGGTCCCTTCGCCATCTACGAAGTCCACCGTGATCGCGGTCCCGCAATCGACGACGACACACGCCTGCTTGAGCACGCGGTAGGCCGCGGTGGCGCAGAGGAGGCGATCGATGCCGGTCTGGGTCCTGGGATCGAGCCGAGTCGAGATCGGCGCCGACAGATCTCGTCCAATCCTGGTGATCGAAGTTGCCAGCCGCCCCTCAAGTCGCGCGACAAGTCCGTGGGCCATCGAGTCGTTGACGCTCGCTAGCGCGACGACCGCAGTCTCGTCGACCAATGCCTCAAAGTGGTGGGCGGCGCGCTCGACGATCAGTTCGACCTGACTGTTCGGGATGCACTCGCTGGCCACGATTTCGGCAGAGCCTTCCTCGAATCGGCCCAGCTGTGTACGGGAATTGCCTACGGAAATGGCGAGGATTGCGCTCACGGGGCGAGTATAGGCCTGCTCAGAGGCAACTCCGCGTCGGTCTCACACTCGGCGCCCAGTCGAGCCACGAGTGCTGCGTTGGCCCGTCGCGCGAGGGGGCCCAGCCCGCCAGATCCGACCGGTGTGCCGTCGAGCGTCGTCACTGCCGAGAAGATCCGGCGGCTTGCGGTCAAGACGATCTCGGTCGCGCGACGCAGTTCCGAGTCCGAGACCGGCCTCACTGAGCAGGGGATTCCCGCCTGAGCACACGCTTCGAGGAGGCGCGTCCGCATGACGCCGTTGAGGATGGGAGGAGTGGACTCGACCGGAGGTGTCACCAGCCGCCCAGAAACCTCTGCGAAGACATTGGTGGATGTGCCCTCGCTGAGAAGCCCGTTGCGGATGAGGATGACCTCATCAGATCCCAAGTCTCTTGCCGCCAGCATCGGCAGCAGATTTCCCAAGAGAGCGGTCGTCTTGATCTCGCAGCGGAGCCACCTCTGGTCGGGCGCGGTGTTGCACGACACACAAGGAACTCGATCAAGGTCGCTGATCGCGCCGCACGCCGAAGCGCAGGCGAAGATGGTCGGCATCATCCCCGGTGTTGGGAGGTGAGTTCTTTGCGCAGCCGCGCCCCGGGTCACCTGCAGGTAGACGGAGGCATCGCGCAGTGAGTTCGCCTGAAGTAGCGCCTCGCAGATCTGCGGGAACTCGGCGGCGTCGAACCCATCGATCGAAGTGAGCGCAAGGCTGCGCCTGAGCCGGGCGATATGCAGGTCCATCCCAACCGGGCGCGAGCCGAAGAACCGCACAACCTCGTAGACGGCATCACCGAAGAGAAACCCCCGATCAAACACGCTGATGGAAGCATCGCTGTCCTTGACGAGGCGTCCATTGAGCCACACCTGCATCCTGTGAATCTACCGCACGCGCCGCGCGGTCCGGCTCGTTTCTTGCCTCAGCGTGCAGCGATGGCATCGCGCACGGCGACCATCGCCGCGATTCGCGCCGGATCGAGTTCGTTGGCCCAGTTGCCTCCGACCTTGAGCGCGCTTCCTACGATGACCGCGTCGGCGTGGCGGAACATCCGCGCGAGATTCCCTAGGGTCGCGCCACTACCGGCGAGCACCGGGAGTTGTGTCGCGGCGCGGGCTCCTTCGAGCTCCGCCTCATCCGGTTCCATCGCCGTTTCCGCTCCCGTGACGATGACCCCGTCGGCGCCAAAGAACTCGGCGCCTCGAACCCATGCGCCGATGTCGAGGTCGGCGGTGAGGGCATGCGACGAGTGTTTCTTGCGGACATCCGCCAACACTTTCACAGACTCTGCTCCCAGGCGACGCCGCTCGCGCAGGAGGTCGCCGGCGCACGCCTTCGCCACGATCCCTTCGTCGGCCACCGACGCGAACACAAATCCTTCGACCCGGATGAACGACGCACCCGCCGCGTGGGCGACCGCGAGCGCGGCACAGTTGGCGCCCGAGAGGATCTGGATGCCGACCGTCACTTTGACCGACGCGACGACTGCGGCTGCGGCGATCGCGAACAGCGCCACCGTGTCCGCCCCCGACGCATCGGCGAGATATGGCCGATCGTGCATGTTCTCAACGAGTATCGCGTCGAAACCTGCGCGCTCGAGGAGTCGTGCCTCGGCGACTGCGGTGCCGATGATCGCTTGGGGCGCGAGCGATGCCTTCGGAGCCCCTGGGAGCGCGCGCAGGTGGACCATGCCGATGAGGGCGTTGGGTCGGCCGAATACGGGGTTCTGTCCCTGTTGCGGGGTGGTCATGGCTGATTATCCTTTGGGTGATCCATCCGGTGCGCGACGACCGAGTACCCCCCCCGCGTCGAAGGGGAGCGAGAACTTGATCGAGCGGCCCGCCGAGGCCGAGATCTGAACGCCGGTCGCGGCTACATCAAGCGTTCCGTCGTGCAGTCCAGCGGCGAGGCCTTCGTCGGACTTCTCCATCAACTCATAGGAAACTCCGCGAATCTGTGCGATCCGCTCCCACAGCATGATGGCCGGCCCCACCCAGCGGCCGTCCACATCTTTCCAGCTGTAGGGGAGTTTCGTCGTCGTGCCAACGCGCAGGGGCGCCGGCTTCGGCGGCGCTTGGGGAGACTGCGCCCCAGTCGCGAACACGAGGAACAGTACGAGCAACACCGGGACCGCCGTCATGCCACCGAAGATACGGTCGGCGGCGCAGCGCATGTGCTAGGGTATTGACGATGGGCACGAGGCACGTAGGAAGGGTCGCCGTAGTGACGGGTGCATCGAGCGGCATCGGGGCGGCCTCGGCGCTGGCCATGGCGGATGCCGGGATGGACCTCGTCGTCTCGGCGCGGCGGCTGGATCGCCTGGAGGCAGTCGTAGGTCAGGTCGAGAGGATGGGGCGCTCGGCAGTGGCGCTCGTGGCCGATGCGGCAGAGCCTGGACTTGCGGCACGGCTCCTGGACCTCGCGCAGACTCGGTTCGGGAAATTCGATGTGGTACTCGCCAACGCGGGGTACGGGCTCGATCGCCCGATGCACTTGATGAGTGATGTTGAACTACGCACGATGTTCGAAGTGAACTTCTTTTCGTCGACTCACCTTCTGCAGGAGGCCGCGCGCCGACTGATTTCGTCAAAGAGGCCAGGGCACCTACTGATGACCTCCAGTTGTCTCTCGAAGTTTTCCATGCCGAACTTCGGCGCGTATGCGGCGACCAAAGCGGCGCAGGAGTCTGTCTGCAGGGCGATGCGCTTCGAACTAGCGCCGTACCGGATCGAAGTGGCCAGCGTCCACCCCGTCTCGACCACGACCGAATTCTTCTCGACGAGTGCGCGCCTTAGCGGGACACGCGAAGCGCCCATCCACGACCACGCGCCGAAGTGGTTCATACAGCCTCCGGAACGGGTGGCGAAGGCAATCATGCGCTGCCTTGAGCGCCCCCGGTCGGAAGTGTGGACCAGTCGCATTGTGCAGGCGAGTAGCGCGCTGTTCACACTCATGCCCTCAGTGCTCGACACCGCGCTGCGACGGGAAGCCAGTCGGCAGCGAGGACGGCATCTTGGGCGGACGCCAGACAGTCAGTGACCGCAGTATCCTCCGCTCCCCGAAAGTTCACGGAGCCATCAGGAGACCCCATGTCAGTTCGAGTTGCCATCAATGGATTTGGACGGATCGGCCGCCTTGCCTATCGAATCGTGGCGGCGCGAAAGGACATCGAAATCGTCGCCGTGAACGACCTCGTTCCGGCGGACAACCTGGCCTATCTCCTGCGCTACGACTCGACGCACGGACGGTTCGAAAACGATGTCGGCGTCGACGGGGAAGATATTGTCTCGGGGGTGCGCCGCACCAAGTGTTGCGCGGTCAGGGATCCGGCGCAGTTGCCGTGGAAGGAGCTCAAGGTCGACTATGTCATCGAGTCGACGGGGCTCTTCACCGCCGCCGAAGACGCGAGGAAGCATCTAGATGCGGGTGCCAGGCGCGTTCTCATCTCGGCGCCGACGAAGAGCGAGAAGGAAGTGCCGACGCTCGTCTACACCGTGAACCACACCGCCTTCGATCCCGAGCAGGATCGGGTTGTCTCCAATGCGTCATGCACGACGAATTGCCTCGCGCCGCTGGTCAAGGTGATCCTTGGCCACTGCGGCCTCGAGGCGGGACTAATGACGACCGTGCACTCGGTGACTGCCACTCAACCGACTCAGGACGGACCGAGCCGGAAGGACTGGCGCGGCGGTCGAAACGGGTACATGAACATCATTCCGAGCTCGACCGGCGCCGCGAAGGCGGTGGCCCTCTGTCTCCCGTCGGTCAAGGGCAAGCTGACCGGGATGGCCTTCCGAGTGCCGACCTCCAATGTGTCGTGCGTCGATCTCACCTTCCGTCCGGAGCGCGCGACGACCCTCGAAGCGATTGTCGCGGCCATGAAGGCGGCCGCCGACGGCGACATGAAAGGAGTCCTCGGCGTCACTTTCGATGAGGTCGTCTCCAGCGACTTCATCAGCGACCCGCGGTCCTCGATCCTCGATGTCGGTGCCTCGGTCCAGCTCAACGACCGATTCTTCAAGCTCGTGTCGTGGTACGACAACGAGTTCGGCTACGCCAGTCGGTGCGTTGACATGCTTGCGTACATGGCCTCGAAGGATGGCATCCACTAGATCACACGGCTCTTCACGCTCGAAAGGAACTCCAATGCTTACCCCGTGCCTCGCCGCGTCGTTCGTCACCCTGAGTTGTGCATGGGCCGTTGCAACCGATGACCCGCCAGCGGCTCCGCAGGCGCCGAAGCTCTCAGCGGTCGAGAGCGGATCGCTCACACTCCTGACCGAACGCCCCGGACGAATCGCCTCGTCCGTCCGCACGCTGGTGCGATTCGAGCCTGAGGCGTTCGGCGGTACGGTCACGGTCGAGAAAGTCCTCGCGACCCCCGGTCCGGTGAAGGCGGGTGCGGTGATCGCCCAGCTCAAAGGCAAAGACTTCGACAAGGCGCTGTCCGATCTGCGGACTCAGGTCGCCGAGGCGGCCGAGCGGCTCGGTGTCCAGCAGGATGATGCGGCGCTCGCGCGCGCCAACGACGCGATCGCGCTTGAGCGCGCGGAGCGAACCCAGTCACTCGCCGAGCAACGGTTGAAGCACTCGCGCGAGTACTTCCATCCCAAGGCGCTTGACCTCGCTTCGGTGCGGATGAAGGATCAGGCGGACAACCTGAAGGATCAGGGGGACGAACTCTCGCAGCTCGAACGGATGTACGGCGATGCCACGCTCGAGAGCGAGACGAAGGACATCGTTGTCGGTCGCGCTCGCCGGTCCATGGATCGGAGTCAGACCTACTACCGGTATGGACTCAAGGACCACGACCTGTATGTCGCGTTCGATTACCCCAACACTGTTCGTGAGACCGATGACAATGTTCGCTACTCCCAGATAGGCCTCGATCAGCTCCGCGTCCGTCAACGGCTCGTGGCGATCAACGCCCGGCTGGCGAACGCCGGCGCCGAGCGGGCGCTCGAAGAGCTCCGTTTGCGGCTGAGCCGTTTCGAGGCCGATGCCAAGCGGATGACGGTCACGGCACCCGTGGATGGGGTCATGTCGCTCGCCGTTCCCGACGAGGGCGAGACTGTTGGTGGACGCGCAGTGCTCGCGACCATCGTCGACCCGTCGGTGCTTGAGGTCACCGGCACCCTTGATGTCGAGGCGATGCGGATTGTCGCACCGGGCAACCAGGTCGATGTGTGGATCCCCGCGCGGCCGGAATCGTCAGGCTCAGCGGTGATCGCCGAGATCACGCCGCTGGGCAACGCCGACGGAACCGGGGCGAGTTACCCCTTCGTCGCATCGATACAGAACCGCTCGGGCGAGTGGCCCCTCGGCGCCGAAGCACGCATCGTGGCGCGGAAGGCCATCTCGGGATGCACGCTTGTCGACGCCAAGGCGATCAAGTCGGCCAACGGCCGATCGACGGTTTCCGTCTGGGTCGATGGCAAGCCTCAGGAGCGAGAGATTCGCGTCGGCGCCAGCGATGGGAAGAAGACGCAGGTGCTCTCGGGTCTGTCGCCTGGCGATCAAGTGGTGATGCCTGATGCCTGACGGCATTCGGGCATCAGTGCGCGGCCTTCTCGCGCTCAGCGTCGCGGTGCTGGCATCTTGCGCGGTGCCACCGCGGGGGTCGGAGCCTTCATCACCGCCCCCGCAGTTGTCCGCGTTGATTGTGGAACCCCCGCCGGCACTTCCGCCGGAGGCCCACACGACAGTGCGGCACAATCCCCAGCCATTCCCGAAGATCGAACCAAGCGCGAAGGCGGACATTCCGCTCGCCGACATTGCTCGCGCCATCGAACTCGCCCATGACCTAGGGGTGGCGTGGGCGCTCGCGAATCAGCGCGCCGATGGGAACTGGGGCACCTTTGCAACCGAGCGCAGCTATGAGATCTATCTCGACACCCAGGCGAGCCATCGCGCGTTTCAGACAGCGACGACGGCTCTCGTGACCTGGGGCATGATGGACCCGGCGCGCATGGACGACCGTTGTCGGCGCGCACGGAACAGAGGTCTCGAGGTGCTTGCGAGCCGAGCCACCCCGGGCCGCGCGTCGGGCAAGACCTTTTACGATGTGTGGGCGCACACCTACATCATTGAACTCGCGGTGGCAGTTCTCTCGGACCAGTCGCTCGGCTCGCTCCATGAGCGTTGGCGCGGAATCCTCCAGACGGAACTCGTCCGTGTCAGGCGTGAGCAGGGAACCGAGGGTGGGTGGGGGTACTACGACTTCGACTTCACCGGGCTTCATCCCAGCGGCCAGCAGTCGACCAGTTTCAACACGGCCGCGATGATTGTCGCCCTACGCCGAGGCACCGCCGCAGGCGCCACCGTCACGCCAGGCACCGTCGAAGACGCAACCCGCGCCGTCCTGCGATTGCAGCTGCCCTCCGGGGCATTTGCCTACGGAACCTACGCAGAGTTGACCCCGCGGGCCGACTACAACAAGGTGAGCGGGTCGAGCGGCCGACTGCAGGCGTGCAATCTCGCGCTGTTCGAAGTCGGTGCGGGTGGCGTGACCCATGAGACCCTTCTTCGCGGAGTCGAGCACCTTCGGGACACTCACCATTACATCGAGATCGGTCGCGGACGGGTTCGTCCGCATGAAGCGTTCTACCGAAACAGCGGTTACTACTACTACTTCGGCCACTTCTACGCGGCCCGCGTGCTGGCGGCGTGCCCTCCATCACCAGAGCGCATGGAGCTCGCGAGGTGGCTCGCCGAAGTGATGATCCACGACCAGAACCCAGACGGCAGCTGGTTTGACTATCCGCTCTACGGTTATGGCAAGGCGTACGCCACGGGGTACGGCCTGCTGACGCTTCAGACGCTGCGCCCTCTGCTCAGGGAGTCAGCGAGCCCGTGAGATGAGGCGTGCTTCGTAGACTCCCAAGCCTCGATGGCTACCGAGTCTTCCACCGCAAAGTTCGATGCGCTCATGGCGCGGCAGCAGTACGGTGCCGCCGAGGAGTTGGCGCGCGGCCTTCGGGAGCGGCAGCCGCGAAACGGGAACTGGTGGTACTTGAGTGCGCGCGCGGCGTTTGCGCTCGGACACCTCTCGGTGGCTCACGAGGAGATCGCGACGGCGGCGCGACTGCTGCCGAAGGAGCCGGCAATTCTCCTGCAGCAGGCGATCATCGATCACCGGATCGGACGAACCGAGGCCGCGCTGGCGAGACTGAAGCCGCTGCAGGGAGCGACAGGGCAGGTGGGGACAGAGGCCGCGATCGTGATGGCCGACATCCTGTCGCGGGCGAACCGGCAGAACGAGCTGGACCAGTTCATCGCAGCGGGTGGGGCTTGGCAGCAGGACGCCCGCGCACAGATATTTGTCGGTCGTCGACTTGGCCAGCGCGACGCGATGGCTGCGGTCGAACACTTCAAGGTGCTGCTCAGGAGTGCGGCCCCCAACCACGCCCGACGGATTGCTGGTTTCGAGGGGGTCCGCACGCTCGATGCTCACGGGAAGTACCGCGAGGCGTACGACCTGGCCGCAGAGACCCACGCGTCCACCGGAACACGGTACGACATCGGCGCGCTTGAGCAGCAGGTTGAGGAGCAGCGGCGGCTCCTTGCGAACCCAGGATGGCTCGGCCCGCGGCGCGCCCCCGAAGTCACTGGGATCGCGCTCGTCGTCGCCCTCCCGCGCAGTGGCACGACTCTCATCGAGCAGATGTTTGATCGGCATCCCCAGATCAGTGGAATAGGCGAGTATCAGGGAGTTCGCGCCTTCGGTGATGAGGCGGTCGCGTCGGGCCGGTGGCCCGGAGAACTCGCATCGGTGTCTTCGGCCCAGTTGACGCAGTGGCAGGCGGCCTATCTGAAGGGCTCGCGGTTCCTCTGCCGTGACGGCGCGTCGTGGACATTCGACAAGACGCTCAAGGTCTGGCGGTGGTTACCGCTCGTCGCCCTGGTGCTGCCGGGGGCGGTGTACATCGCGATCGACCGGGATCCCAGAGACAACGCCATCAGCATGCTTCTGGGAAATTTTCACCCGCAGTCGATGGGGTGGACCGGGTCAATCGAGTCGATCCGTCGCGCGATAGCGGCGCATCGGTCGATCCTTCCGATGGCTCTCGAACAACTGTCCCTGTCGCACGAGTCGATGGTCTACGAGAACTTCGTTGAGGACCCGCGTGGCCACTCACAGCGCTGCTTCGCCCGGCTAGGGCTACCGATGGACGAGGCGACGCTTGAACCCGAGCGAAACACGCGCATGGTGTTGACGCTGAGCCATGAGCAGGTTCGGAAGCCGATCAACACGGGGTCGATCGGTCGCTGGAGAAACTATGAGTGGGCGTTCGAAGAGTCTGCGTGGCGGAACCTGGTCGCAGCGCATGACGCACGGCGCGCATAGCGCCGATTCGGGCACTCCTGTTTCCACACCCGTCGTTGCAAAGGCTGTGAACAAAAAAAAAGCGGACGCCAATAAGGCGTCCGCTCCTTGAAGACTGTGTAACCGACGCGGCCTACGATCAGGCGCGACGACGGCGAGAGACAAGTCCGGCGACTCCCAAGAGCGCGATCGCGCCAGGGGCAGGCACCGCGTTCACGCCGTGCAGCGTGACCGAGCCAGTCCAGGTGCCGGAGGTTCCTTGGGCTCCGTAGCCGTTGCCAACCCACACGCTCATTGCGCTGCCGGTCAGGTCGATGCCCGTGGCAAAGTTCACGGTTCCAATCGAGGTTGTGCCGGGGGCCGAAAAGCCGCCGTTGGGCCAGTAGTACCGCTGGCCAGCGCTCAAGCTGGAGTATCCGCCGCACTGGAGCGCGCCGCCCGTTGCGAGCGGGGTGCCGGCGACATAGATCGTGAGGTCGTCCGCGTAGGTCCAGGACACGCTGGCATCGAGCGTCACATTGATCGACGCGCCAGTGAGCGTGCCGGCGAGCGACCCAGCTGCGAAGGCCTCACTGAAGTTAAATCCGGTCCAGGTCGCATGGTCGAACGAGTAGGTCACATCGGCAACAGCGGCCGAAGCAACGACGGCTGCGAGGGACGCGCCAAGAACAACTGATTTCATGATTGAGTCTCCAAGGGAAGGGACACGAACCTAACACAGTCGGTACCGCCGACTCGCGACCCTTGCTCCCGAGAACTCCTAACCGTTAATCTGCACCGTTCTGCTTGAGTGTCAAGCGATTGTGTCAAAATAACCCCATCGGATTTAGTTCCGATTCACACCAACTGTCATTATCGGCCTCAATCAGCATCAGGAACCGCCAATTCTGCGCAAGAAATGGACTTGGGGTCGGCGCGCTCGGCAAGTGACCTTTCGATGACGGAAATCGTCCGCACCGGAGTCCCGCTGAAAACTGCCGAACCACGCCGAATCTCGACCGGCTTGTCGAGGTCGCACATGGAGTCGTCCAGCAGCAATCGAATCCCTGCGACTTCTGCAGGCGCATCGACGGTGAACCTCTGACCGTCGCGCGAGACCTCAACTCGCGTTCGCTCCTTCGGCGTACCGACCGCAAGCCAATAGAAATGATCGTGTGTGACATCGTCCTGAAGCCAGACGATGCGAGTGGGGCGGCCAGCGCGCGAGTGGGTCGCCATCCAAGGGATCGCAACGGCGTCTTCTCGGTCCATCCAGTGGGCCTTCCCGTCGTGGATCTCGACGACATGGGGGTATCCGCCTGGATCCTTGGCGGCGAGTTCGGCGAGCAGCGTCTTCCAGTGCTGAGCAACTTTGCTGCGATCAAATGGGGCATCGTTTGCGCCTATATGAAGAGCAAAGGGGAGGTTGCGCAGGCCGTCGGGCCTCGTCTCGTTGGGGTGCCCGGCCATCATGGCGACTGCGGCGAATCTGTCTGCCATCCGGGGCGCTAGTTGATAGACGCCATCGCCGCCGGCGCTGTAACCCATCAGGTAGACGCGATCTGGGTTGACCCCGTGCACAATCACCATGTCTTCGATGAGACGGTCAAACAGCGGGTCGATGTGCCCCTGGTGCCAGAGGTTCCAGGTGTCGGTGGGAGCACGCGGGGCGACATAGATCCCCTCCGCGGGCTCGTACAACTTCTGCTGGTTTTTCCACTGCTGGTCATTGACGGCCTTCGGAGCACCGCCGCCGCCATGCATCGAGATGAAGAGGGAGTGGCCACCGTCCGGCTCCTTCCCGTAGGTCGCAAACCAGATCGGCATCTTCACACCACTCACTTCGATCACGCCGGACTCGAGTTCCTTCGCCCGCGTCGCCCGCTCGAGGCTCATCAGGCGCTTCCAGAGAAGTTCGGCCGCCGCGGCCGCATCTTCGCGTGTCAAGGCCACCGTGGCGAACGGCTGCCCCTGGACTTCCCTCGGAGCGTGGGAGCGCAGGAACTTTCCTAGTGCCTCGACGGCCTCGGACGATCCCTGCACGGTGAGGTCGACCAGCGAGTTTTCAGCGGCGATCATCACCTTCGTCGGTATGGCACCAGGCGTTGTGATGGTTACTTCGCTCCCCATCGGGAGGATCGCCGTCAGGTGGTCATTGGAGTCAAAGCCCTCATCGCGCGATGTCCCCTCGAAGAGGACCGCACCCGTTGAGTCCGCTATGGCGACCGGCCGCGCCACACGCCCCGCTCGCGTTATGACGCGCATGCGCAGGGGCGACATCCCTAGCGGGACCTGTACGGTCTTCGAGGTATAGCGCTCCGTGACATTGACTGCCCGTACTCGGCCGTCCTCGGGATCGCCCCTCTCGCGCCAAGCCGGTGGAAAGGTCAGCGGCGAGTCGTTCCAAGTCACGGCGTAGATCGCGTGCATCGGCTCGTCGCGGCGTGCAGTCGCGGCGCGCTCGGAGAACCAGGCTCGGTCTAGGTCGTCGCCACTTGGCTCGGCCGCCCCCGTGAAGTGCCACGATCCATCCCAGATCTCTACCCATGAGTGATTCCCGCTCCCGTCGGTCCACATCGGAATGCCGGCAAATCGTGCCGGAATACCCACACTGCGGCAGGCATCGATCAGCAGAATCGACAGGCCGGTGCATGAGGCGAGTCCCGACTCGATTGACTCGCGCGGGGTCTGATCGGCGCGCTTGCGCTGAGTCGAGTACTTGACGCCGACAAGGGGAAAGAGTTGCGTATTGAGCTTCACTGCCGCGGCGCCAGGCGTGGGTGCGCCGTCGATGATCTTCAGGCATCTCTCGCGCAGGAGAGTTCGCCACTCATCGCGCGGCTCGTCGATGCAGGCGTAGGGAAGAATGGCATCGAAGAAGAGCCCCTCGGAGACCTGATCGTGCCACGGGGCCGCGCGCCAGGCGGTGTAGGCCTGAGTGCAATTGTCCAGCAGGAATCTCGCGTTGAGCGTCTTGAGATCTTCAACCGGCATGTGCTCAACGAGCCAACGCATCCCTGGGTGTTCCGTCGCGGGACACTCCTTGATGGCTAGCTCAATCTGGGCGCGGTTGGATCCCGCGGCATCAAGCGATGCCTCGAGATCGCGCCCGCCGTCCGCAGTGGTGGAGGCAAGAATCGAGGCGACGATTGCCGCGATGCGGATTGCGGTGACTGTCATGAGCCCACGATACTCACCTCGTCGCAGTCACTCGCGTCGCCTGCAGAGTGAGCGCAGCTCGCCGAGACGCCGATGGACTTCGTCGGCGGGGCTCGCCATCTTCACCGCCATGTAGAAGAGCGCGAGCGCGCCCAGCGCGACGATCCCCGTGTCCCAGAGTTCCGGGAGTGCGCCTACGCCACCGAAGTCCTTGTTGCCGAACCAGCCCACCACGCACAGAAGTGCCGCCATCGGAAGGAGCCAGAGGAGCGGCCGCCAACTGTGCGCAATCGGCGCTTGCTTGCGGATCCGGCCCAGCGTGACCGCGACGGCAACGATGATGGCAAGCGCGGCCAGAAGCGGGACGAACGAGCCGATCCCGCTCCAGTAGACGATCAGCAGATTCGTGGTGAATGCGAGGGCGCACATCGCGGTGCCTCCAGCGACGCGGAAGGGGCGCGGGCCATGCGGATCGACGCGCCGCAGGACGGCAACACTCACCGGAACGGTAACAACGCTCAGGAAGTACGCCGCGGCATTGAGGTTCGCGAGCTGATCCCACCTCGGATACGCGAAAGTGATGACGCCACTGATGGCCCAGCAGACAAGTAGTGACATCACCGGCACGCCGCTCCGGTTGAGCGCCAGAAATATCTTCGGGGCGAAGTTCTGCTGGGCGGCGGCGTATCCCACGCGGCCGGTGCTGGCGATGTATGCGAGGCACGACCCTCCAGGCGAGAGAATCGCATCCGCGTAGAGCAGTTTGGCCATGGCCGGCAGCCCGACGATCAAGAGAATCGAAATGAATGGCGCGTTGGCCTGGGGCAGCTTGAGGTTGCTCCAGCCATCGGCAAAGTCGGCCGGAGCAAGTGCCCCGAGAAACGCGACCTGCACGACGAGATACAGCACGACCGCAAACGCGGTCGATGCGAGGAAAGCGAAGGGGATGTCCTTGGCCGGATTGCGAGCCTCCGCCGCCAGATCCGCGATGATCCGGAAGCCGCACAGGGTGAAGACAATCCCGCCGGAGGAGAGTGCGGCGATGATCCCTTGCGCTCCCATGGGGGCGAATCCGCCGGGCGAATCAACGATGTTGGTGGATTCGAACCGTGTCGTCAGGATGATGACCGCGATCCCGGCCGGAATGGCGATCTTCCACCAGGTGATCCAGCTGTTCATGCGGATGAACCAACGGACTCCAAAGAAGTTCAGCACGGTGAACACACCGACGAGGAGGAATGTCACGACCTGGCCGGAAGGACTCAGGTTGGCCTCCTTCCCCACGGTGAGCCACGGGAGGTAGGTGGCGCTGTAGGTGACGATCGAGGTGGCTTCAATCGAGGGGGTCGTCACATAGGAGAAATACAGAAGCCACATGTTCACGAGGGACATCCCTCGTCCGTGGGTCGCGGCCGCAACCTGCGCCCCTGAACCCGAGAGCGGATAGGCGCACGCGAGTTCAGCTAGGCAGAACCCCATGATGAGCATCAGCGCACCGCCCACAATCCACGCAATGAGCGCCGCCGGTCCCGCGTGCTTGGCCGTCTCGAGTGGCGCGTAGAGCCATCCCGAGCCGACGACACCGGAGATCCCCAAAGCGACGAGCCCCCAGCGGCCGATGTCCCGTCGCAGCGATGGCCCTATCGATGCCAATACCCAAGGCTACTGGCGTTCTAGCGAGCCCGAGTGGATCATGCTCTCTGCGAGGCGATCACGCTCTCAACGAGGATTCTTCGACTGACGAGGAAGTTTCCAAAGAGTGCAATTGCCAGGATGGCACCAACCGGGATGAGCGCCACCCACAACGGCATCCCGCTCCAGGTGCCACGGGCGACGAGCGCGGTGGCGTAGATCATCCCAGCGAACATCCACACAAGGACGGTCGAGATCCACAGGAGCATCCCCGCAAGGGCAGTGAGCGCGCGCCGCTGTCCATCGGGAGGAAGAGCCAGAAACTGCACCCGTCTTGGAATGCTGACGAGCCCTGGGTAGTTTCGGAGCAGCCAAGGGATGACCGCCGCAATTCCCGTCAGGAAGAGCGGGACCACGGTGCCGATGGATGGCAGAAGAAACCAGTTCCAGAAGTTCGGCGGACCCCAACGGTCGGGCGAGCCTGACCCATCGAAATGAAGCGGGATCTGCGGCGGAAGCGTTGGGTACAGCGTCCCGGCGATCGTCCACATCGCTGCGATGCCGACGACAAGCATGGCGACTCCGCCGATCCGGATCATCGGAGAATCCTAGTGTGCCTGCCTACTTCAGTTGCTTGGCGACCCACGCAGCTTCGGTGAGACATGTCTCAACCGCCGGCAGGAGCCAGTTGTCCTGATTGGCGAACCAGAGGCGATCGCCTAGTGGTGCGCGGAGCTTCTCGCAGAGATCATCTGAGTATGTCCCCGGCGGAGCCCACGGCATCGCATGCCCCCATCGGGCCATCCGGATCGCTGTCACATCCGAGTCGGCAAGACCAAAGAGCGCGAGCATCCGCCTGAGTTGCGGCGCGGCGAGTGCGGCGTAGGTTGCAAGCGACTCGTCATAGATGATCGTGAACCTCGCCGTGTGCCAGGGAAGGGGCCAGTAGAGCGTGAGGACATCCCCGTCGGGGTGGGGCGAAACCATGGCGAACGATCCGTCGAGACAATCGGTGATCCTACGGTCCGCCTCGAACTCCTCGTCGCGCATGGGGAATGCGTCGTCGTGGATCGTGAAGAGGTCATAAAACTCCTCGTGGACTGGCCGAGAGAGCAGGACATTGGCGACGATGTACGCAACGGTGCGGACCCGCTGGGTGGCCTCGTACTTGACAGGATCGGTCGCCGCAAGGTCGGGGACGATGTGGGGGAGCAGGTGCTTGCTCCCTGCGAACACAACATTGCGTGCTCCCAGAGTGCGCGCTTCGCCATCGCGGCCGCGCCACGCGATCGCCACGCCGTTCTTGTCGAGTCGCACGCTTGTCGCGATGCAGCCCGCGCGCAGGCGCGGTCCTCCGTCGGGGCGAGACGGGACCGTGGCGAGGTCGTTCCAGAAGAGCGTCGCAAGACCGGCGTTTCCGCCAGGAAGGACGATGCGCCCGTACTCCTCCGCGGCGATGAAGTTCCAGCCTGCGGCAGCCGAGAGCTCGTCCCAACCGACGCCGAAACTCGAGTAGCAGTACGCCTGAAGCGCCTTCGCCAGCAGTGGGGGAATGGGAGTTTCACACGCCGCGGCAACCGCGTCGTGAAATGTCGCAGCGTCGAGCGATCGTGCAAGCTCCCGAGTGGCGCGGTCGGTCCACGGCAACTCCGGATACTCGTCATTGGCGTAGTGGAGAACTGCGCTGCGGTACCGCTCGAGCGCTTCACGCTCCGAGGGCGAGCAGCCCTGGCAGAGGTCATCGATCAGTCGATCTCCGTACTCGAACCGGAATCCGCCGCCCTTGTCGACGCGGGCCGAGTCGTACACGCGAAGGGATGCATAGAGCCGATCGAGGTCGCTGCCCTCATCGGGCACCATGAAGTACGCGCTTCCGAGCGAGTAGGGGATTCGGTTCCATGACTCACCCATGGCATTCCCGCCGAATCGATCACGAAGGTCGAAGAGGACCCAGTCCTTCTCCTTCATCGCATGTGCGCACGCCAGGCCGGAGAGTCCGCCGCCGATGACGGCGAGCTCGACATGCTCGTCGAGCGCGGCCCATCGTGGAGGCGCCTCTGGCGTGTGAAACGGGATCCCCCCACCGGCGAACGAATCGCCAAGCCACGACGGATGGAACGGCAGACCGTCGATTTGGATGGTCGGCCCCGCCAGTGGAATTCGCAGAATCGGAGCCGTTGAAGGAACCGGAATCCACGCCGGCTTGGGTCGCAGCCAGCGCGGGGGATCCCACCCCCGGGCCAGGCGCGGCGCGATCAGGCACGCCGAGATCGCTGCGAGTCCGGCGCCCAGAAACTGCCGCCGTGGAAACTGGCCTGGCATGGCCGGATCGTAGCCCCGAATTGACTCGATTCAACTGTCGCTGTGCCGCGTCATGTTCGTGGCAAGCCACGCCACCACGCCGACCACGAGGCACGCGAACCCGACGAGTCGACAGGATCTCGCGACTCGGAAGTTCCACATGAAGGCATCGGGCATCCCGTGGGCCTTATAGGCCCGACCCGCCTTGACGCTTCCGATGATGGCCTGCACGAGGAGAAGCGCGAGCGCGGCGACTGTCGCGGTGACTGTGAGCTCGCGAAAATTCATGACGACGACCAAGTACACGAGCCCCACCGCGAGGGGTACGACCAGATTGAACAACGAACTTCTGGCGGCAATCTCCACAAGCGCGGCGCGATCCTGCTCACCAAGGCAGCGGAGTGCCCGCAGGCCGAAGTGGCGCGCCGCGAGTACGCCGGCGAGGAACGCGACCATCGAGAGCGTGAACAGGTTGAACACGCCGCGATCCTAGGGGGGGGTCGGGGCCGTTTGCGGCTGCCGAAGGAGCTTGAGTCGATCTTGTGCCGACCGGATCTCCTGCGCCGCCTGCGGGGCCTTCTCCTTCAGCACCGTGAGCATCTGTTCAACGGTCGCGATGGCCTCGATGCGATCCCCCTTGAGGTCCGTCAGGCGCGAGATGAGATCGAGGGAGTCGGCCAGTCGAATGGGGAAGCCACCGTTGCGCAGTTGTCCGTCGACGGATGCGCGTGCGATGGTGAGTGCTTCGTCGAGAAGCACCGCATCGCTGATCGTGGCGGAACTCTCCGGTGCCCGCGATCCGGTCGCCACTTCGCAGAGGAGTCTGGCCAGCAACATCCGCGCACCAGTCACCGTCGGGTGGTGCTGCCCGTAGCGGGGGACGATGAGATCGACAGCCCGTCGCTGGTGAACGACCGCAAGATCCGGGCGCCCCTTCCCAAGCTCAATCTCCGCTAGGAGACCCAATCCGCGCCCTATCATCCAGTTGTTGGCGCCCTCCGCAGGGCGACTTCGCATGGTCACTTCGATGAACTCGTCAACCAGCTTGCGTGCCTCGTCGTATCGCTGGGCCTTGGCGAGGGTCCCAGCGTGGGAATAGAGCGCACGCGCGAGGACTTCTCCGGCGTCGGGTCCGCCTGCGCGAAACCGCCGGATCGCCTCATCGGCGTGCTTCGAGCTGGTCTCCAAGTCGCCGAGGTTTGCGTAGATCGCGGCGAGGTGGAGCATCGTTCTCGGGATCAAGAGGTCGTCGGGGTGGAGGCATTCCACGCGCAGGGCGAGTGACTCGGCATAGGCATCTCGCGCTTCCGCGTTCCTGTCCTTGAAGTAGAGCGCGCGTCCAAACTCGTACAGGGCCATCGCCAGTGCGGCCTTTTCGTCGGAGCCTCCGCTGGCGGCTTGCTCCCGTCGGTACGCGACGACCGGCTGCAGATTGCGTATCGCGCCGTCGTAGTCGGTGAGCGAGGTCATCACCCACCCGATCGTCCCGCGCAGGTCACTGGCAATGTCCGGCTGGTCGGCCAACTTCGACTCGGTCTGGCGCTCGACCTCATAGAGATAGTCCTTGATGGTGACTGTCGCCGCAGCCTGCTCACCGGAGACATCGGAGGACTTGAGCGACGAGAGCAGTACATCGAGAGTCTTCTGCGCGCGGTTCTGCTGGAGTACTGCGGAGCTCCACAGCATGGTCATGGCGATGGCAAAGGCCACAAGCCCGACGACGGCCACAGCTCCCGCGCCGACGGCGATCCGGTGTCGTCGGACGAACTTCTCAATGCGGTATCCGGCACCAGGCGGACCCGCAAGAACCGCCTCGCCACCGAGATAGCGGCGGAGCTCTGCGGCGAGCGCGCTAGCGCTTTCGTATCGGCGTACCCGGTCTTTCTCCAGGCACTTCATGTCGATCCAGTCGAGATCGCGTCGCAACTGCCTCGCGAGTGTTTTCTCGTCGGTGCTCCGCGTCGCAGCCACTGCGGCGCGTTCGGCGGGCGGCAGACGCGCCAGTTTGACGCTCGGGCGGTCCGCTTCAGTCTCAAGGATCGTCTTGTGCAGCCGGGCGAGTCCGGACTTCCGCAGCGTTTCCGAGGCGATCGGAGTCTGGCCAATGAGTAACTCGTAGAGGATCACACCAAGCGAGTAAATGTCGCTGCGAATGTCAATGTCGATCGTGCCCCCTTCAGATTGCTCGGGGCTCATGTAGACAGGAGTGCCGACAAACTGGCCGAATTGGGTCTCCGTCGGTCGGTCTGTGCCTTGACCGGAGATGGCCTTCGCAATTCCGAAGTCGATCACCTTGGGGCGCATTCCCTCGTCGGTCTCGCCAACCAGAATGTTGCCGGGCTTGAGGTCGCGGTGCACAACCGCCTTCATGTGTGCGTGGTGGACTGCGTCGCAGATCTGCGCTAGGAGTGTGAGCCGCGCCCGAATGGAAAGGTTGCGCTTGTCGCAGAATGTGGTCAGCGGCTCTCCCGGCGCGTACTCCATCGCGAAGTAAGGCTGCCCGTCAGGAGTCGTTCCCGCGTCGAACACCTTCGCGAGGCCGGGATGATCCATCATCGCCAGCGCCTGCTGCTCCGCCTCGAATCGCGCCAGCATGGACGGGGACGCAAAGGCGAGCTTGAGCACCTTCAGGGCGACTTTGCGGCGAACCGGTTCGGTCTGCTCGGCGAGGTAGACGATTCCGAAGCCGCCCTCGCCGAGTTGCGACAGGATCTTGTAACGGCCGCCTGTGATCGGGGTTCCCGGAGCCTTGGCGCCTCCGATCGCTTCGCCAACCCACGACTTTGAGTCCATTGCCGTGTCATGGGGAGCCGATGCCGACAGATGCATTCCGGAGTCAGCGGTCACTTCCGGGCCGGAAGCAGGGGTGGCTCCGGTCTGCGCATCAAGCGGAATCGTTCGATCCATGTCGTCGGGGTGGCCCATTCACGCGATTCTAGGAGGCCTACGGGGGCCGTCCCGCGAGTGCCTGAGAGCGCTTCCTCTCGGTTCCGGCGGCCCTTCCGACAAAAATCTCAGGACAGGGATTTGTAAATGCGCCATTGTCGGCTATAACACGAGTAGAAACGAGAACTTACCTTATGTTGACCACCATTCGTGCGGCGGGCTATCTGATCGTGTGCGGCTTGTCGGTATCAGCCTTTGCCGGACCTGAATTTGATGAAGGGGCCACGGACGCGGGATCGACTGCGGCCACCGCAGCGACGGTGTCTGCGGCATCGGCATTGCCCATAACGCGCGTTCGAGGGGCGACTTCTGGAACGGCACTCATCGGTGCTCCAGACCGCGTCGACATGTTTCTGCTGAAGACCGGCAGCAACCCCTACGCCTTCAAGTTTGACATGAACATGGTGGCGGGAGGTGCGCCGCAGTGGAACGCGAGGCTCTGTCTCTTCAAGAAGTCCGTGGTGCAGTGCGGCACCGCGACTGGCGCTCCAGTCTATGTCACCTACGCGCGGCCGCTGGCAACCGTGGGGAGGCATTCCCAGGCACGGCCGTTTCCGATACTCCTTGGCGAAACCCAGCTAGCAAATGCGACCGGCAAACTCGGCGACTATCTGGCACCGAACACCGAGTACTTCGTGGCGATCTCAGCTTACGAGGACTTTCCCCAGGGATACCGGGAGGACTGCTACGACAACGGATCGGTTATCAAATTCTTTCAGGGCGTGAGCGAATTTGGCATCTCCAAGGCATCCGCGACCGACATGCTTGGCCACCAAACCGGGTGGGAAGGCTCGGGGACGGGCGGCGGATCCTACGAAATGCCCGTGGCGGGTGTCTTACCGCTGCCTGCCAGCACCTGCGCCATTCCCGTGGTTGTCAACGGCGCGCCCCACAGCCTGCCATTCGACTACTCGTTTGCTCCCGCGGTGTCGCTCCCCGGTGTCTCGTGTGCGCCGAATTGGCCGACAAACCGGCAGTTCTTCTATGCGTGGACTCCCGCGTGCACAGGCACCGGTGTCGTGAAGAACTGTGGGCTCACAGCGGTCGACACGGCGATTGAAGTTTTCGCCATCGACCCCTGCGACTCGGACTACTGCACCGCGCTGACGACACAGTCGATCGTGTGCAATGACCAGTGCGGTGAAGGGGATTCGTCGACCGTAAACTTCCCGGTGGAGGCAGGCCGTCAGTACCTCGTGTGGATGCCGCGAGTGGGCAGCAACGGTGGGTTTGTGGGCACCGTCAATTTCAGCTGCACTTCGTCAGGTTGCTCTGCGGATATCAATGGCGACGGGACTGTCAATGCCGCCGATCTGTCGATTCTCCTAGGTCAGTGGGGACAGTAACCGGGCTGAGTGACCCGAAGGGTCGGTCGTAGCATCGGCTGGGTGCCAGCCCAATTCATCGCGTTCACTCTCGCGCTCGGTGTTGCTGTCGCCGGAGATGGCGCATCGCGGCCAACGCCGCCTGTCGCCGCCAGAATCGCGCACACAGTTCACAGTCCGCAGGGGGATCGTCTCGATGAGTACTACTGGCTGCGCGACGACAACCCGAAGGCGAAGCGCGCGGAGATTGTCGAGTATCTAGCGGCCGAGAACTCGTACACGGCGGCGGCGACGGCGGACATCGCATCACTCGAGCAGGAACTCCTGAAAGAGATGCGAGGGAGGATCAAGGAGGATGACTCTTCGCCACCCGACTACGACAACGGGTACTGGTACTCGACGCGCTTTGAGCAGGGGGCCGAGTACCCAATCCACCAGCGGCAATCGGGGAATCCCGACGGAGTAACACCCGCGGCGCCGGTCGAGGTGCTCCTCGACGGCCCGGTGCTGGCGAGAGGCAAGAGGTTCTATTCGATCGGGGCGACTGAGGTCAGTCCGGACAACCAGTGGCTCGCGTGGACGGACGACGAGTCGGGCCGGCGCATCAGTGCCCTGCGCTTCAAGAACCTGAAGACGGGAGTGGTTGCCGAGGAATCGATCCCCGGTGTTCTCGAGTCGATTGTGTGGGCGGGCGACTCGAGGACTGTCTTCTACATCAGGCAAGACCCAGTCCTTCTCCAATCGGGGCCGATCTATCGACACCAGGTTGGGAGCTTGGCAGCGAGTGACGCACTCGTCTACAACGAGGCCGACCCGACGCTCATCGCAGGGATCGAAGCATCCCGCGACCACGACTGGATTCTGATCCAGATGGAAGGATTCGATTACACGGAGTTGCGTGCGATTCCTGCGAAAGAGCCGACTCGGGCACCGCAGGTGATCCTGCCGCGCACGCCTGGGGTGCGCAGCTACGGCGACTTCGCTAACGGGCGCTGGGTGATCCGTACCAACCTCGGCGCTCGGGATTTCAAGTTAGTCGAAGCTTCTCCGGATGCTTCAGCAGACTGCACGAAGTGGAGGACCCTCGTCGAGTCTCGTCCGGCGACTTCGCTGGACGAATTCGAACTGTTCGACGGGGCGATCGCACTGGGGGAGCGAGCAAACGCCAATGCCACGGTGCGGGTGATACCGTGGGGACCGACGCCGCGATGCGCCGCCGAGTTCGCCGTAGCGGCGAACGATCCAGCATTCTCCATGACGCTTGGGACGAATCTTGATCCGTCGATGAAGAGCGTGCGCGTGAACTACACCTCGATGGTCACCCCCCGCACGGTGTGGGATGTCGCGCTCGCGAGTGGCGCACGGGTCGTGCGCAAGGTGCAGCCGGTGGTCGGATACGACGCGAACCTGTATGAGGCTGCGCGACTCTGGGCTCCGTCGCGCGACGGCAAGCGCATCCCCATTTCGATTGCCTGGCGCAAGGACCGCTGGGCGCACGATGGATCGGCGCCGATCTATCAGGAGGGGTACGGTGCCTACGGACTCTCCTCCGACGCGGAGTTTTCGAGCAATCAGGTCTCGCTGCTCAATCGCGGATTCTTGGTGGCCACAGCGCATGTGCGTGGCGGCGCCGATCTCGGTCAGGAGTGGTACGAGGACGGGCGGCTCAGCCACAAAATGAATTCGTTCAACGATTTCATCGACGCAACCGAGTACCTCGTGCGCCAGCGGTACGGCGCAGCCAACAAGGTGTTCGCCGTGGGCGGGTCGGCGGGGGGACTGCTGATGGGGGCGGTGGCGAACATGGCGCCACAGCTATACCGGGGAATCGCACTCCATGTCCCCTTCGTCGATGCGCTGACGACGATGCTCGACGAGACGATTCCGCTGACTTCGAACGAGTGGACCCAGTGGGGGGATCCGCGCGAGAAGGAGGCGTACGAATACATCGGCAGCTACTCGCCGTACGACAACATTGAACGGAAGGCGTATCCCGCGATGCTGGTGACGACGGGGCTGTGGGACTCACAGGTGCAGTACTACGAGCCCGCGAAGTATGTCGCACGCATGCGGGCGATGCGGACCGACGCGAATCCGCTACTGATGCGGGTGAACATGGGGGCGGGTCATGGCGGGGACTCGGGCCGGTTCGAGCGGCTGAAGCAGGTCGCCCTCGAGTACGCGTTCTTCATCGACCTGGCGAAGTGAGCCGCGAGAAGAATGAAGCCCGAAGGCTCGGCCTTCGGGCTTCGATTCGAGAGCGGGTGAAGGGACTTGAACCCTCGACATTCACGTTGGCAACGTGACGCTCTACCACTGAGCTACACCCGCGCACCAGAACGCCTCGGATGGAGTCCAAGGGTGCGGAATCATAGCAGGAGCCCAATCAGAGTGCATTAGTCTCTACTTCGATGACCGCGTTGCTCGGACCGCTTCTTCTGTGCGCCGTCACGACAATCGATCATGTGATGGTGGTGAGCATCGACGGACTTCGTCCGGACCTGCTCAGGCCGCCGATCGTTGCGGAACTGCCGGGGTTCGCACGGCTCATGCGTGGACCGCACACGCTCGATGCGCGAACCGACCCGGACTCGACCGTCACACTTCCCAATCATGTTGGCATGGCGACGGGACGGCTCTTCGCAGGGCCACATGGTCATGGGTGGCTCGGAAACATCGACCCACCGAAGCCCGAGGCGGGCGGCACAATCGCCCAGATGCATGGCTCCTATGTCGCCAGCATGTTCGATGTGGCCAGTGACCGCGGCGTGGCGACCGCAGTGATCGCCTCCAAGAGCAAGTTCACGCTTCTTGATCAGAGCTACAGCGAGTCAGCCGGAGCGCCAGACACTATTGGTGCCGACGACGGTCCGGACAAGATCGACGAGGCAGTCATCCGGGAGGGCGAAGGCGCGATTGCGGTCGAGGCCATCCGCTTTCTCCGTAGTGCGGCGCGCAGCGGCGGGAAGTCATTGTCAATGATCCATTTCGGCGGCACCGACCTCGCGGGGCACTCTTCAGCGTGGGATCTTGCGCCCGGTAGCGGCTATCGTCAAGCGGCGAAGGCCATCGATCAGATCCTCGATGCCATGCTGGTCGTGATCGACGCGGATCCGGCGCTGCGTGGTCGAGTGGCGATCGTACTGACCGCCGATCACGGTGGTGGGGATCCGCCCAAGTCACACACCAACATCAAGGCCGCGGTCAACTTCACGATTCCGTTCCTTGTCTGGCGTGGCGAGGACTCTGATGCAGCGGACCTGTACCTCCTCAATCCGACGACGAGGACCCGCCCGGAGAAGACCACGAATCCCACCGGGTCCGAGCGACCGCCCATTCGCAATTCGGATGCCGGCAATCTCGCGCTCATGCTTCTCTCGCTGCCGCCGATCGAAGGATCCACTGTGAACGCGTCCCAGGATCTGCGGGTCGTGTCCGAGGCTGGTACAAGAACTCCATGAGAGTCAATCCAGTGTGCGCTCTGTCGCTTGCCCTCGCCTCCGCGGTTCACGCCGAGATCACTCTGCCCGCGGTGCTGGGCGATCACATGGTGCTCCAGCGTGGGCGCGAGATTCCCGTTTGGGGCTCAGCGAAACCCGATGCCAAGGTCGTCGTGGAACTTGTCAATGACCTGGGACACGCCGATGCCACCGCGACTGGAACCGTCTCTCATGATGGTCGCTTCAGCGTTCGTCTTGAAGCCCTCGAAGCATCGTCGAATCCGCGAACGCTTCGCGTGTCCTGCGCGGGCGAGGCGGTGGAACGCCGCGATGTTCTTGTGGGCGAAGTCTGGCTCTGCGGCGGGCAGTCCAACATGGAGATGTCCGTCGGTGCCTGCACTCACGCCGAGGCACTGACTAGGTCTCTGCCGGGCACAGTCCGTTGCATCACGGTTCCCCGCATGCTTGCACCGCATCCAGTGACCGACACCGGCGTTCAGTGGATGGTCGCCTCTCCCTCCGAGACGGGATCATTCACCGGAGTCGGCGCATTTTTCGCCGGCGCACTGAGTGCCGAACTCGGCGTTCCTGTCGGCCTCCTCAGCATCAATTGGGGGGGATCGCCGATCGAAGCATGGATTCCTGCTGACCTCGCCGAGGCATCCGGGCGATTCACGGAGGCGGCGCAGTCGCAACGAGCCCGGGGCGAAGCGCACGAGGGCAGATCGCCCGCACAGAAGCAACGAGATTATGAGATCGCGTTGCGGGACTATCAGGCAGCCATCGGTGAATACTGGAGGGTATTCAAGGGTGCGGAGCCGGGATTTTCACATGGATGGATCTCCGAGCCCGCCGACGAGGCGCACGGATGGGCGACGGGATCGATGCCGATTGTCATCGGTTCGACAGATGCGACGAAGCCGTTGCGCGACTTCGACGGCGCGTCGTGGTGGAGACGGACGGTCGATGTGCCGTCTTCGTGGGCGGGTCGAACCGCGCGGGTTTCTCTGGGTCCAATCGACGACAGCGACATGATGTTCGTAAATGGAGCCGAAGTTGGTCGCACCGCTCAGCTCCATCAGGCGCCGAGGGTGTACGAGGTGCCGGCCGGAGTTCTTCGCGCGGGATCGAACGAGATCGCGATGCTGATCGTTGACACCGGCGGGTCGGGCGGCCTCTCAATCGATCCCAGGAAGATGGTGATGCAGGTTGCGAGTGACCCCAAGATCCCCGAGGCTGATCGAGCGGGAGTCTCGCTTGCAGGCGCGTGGATGTGGAAGCGCGGCGCAGAGTTCTCCGGGACATTCGGGCCGCAACCTCCGTCGGGGGAGGCCCATCCACAGGCGCAGTGGAGCTCGTTCGGCTCGATGTGGAATGGCATGATGGCACCGGCCGTCGGGTTCGGACTGAGAGGCGCAATCTGGTACCAGGGAGAGTCGAACGCCAACGAGGCGAGTGCCTATCGCGCGCTCCTGCCGCTGCTCATCGACTCGTGGCGCTCGAAGTGGGGGGAGGGAGACTTCCCGTTCGGCATCGTGCAACTCGCATCGTTCATGGAGCCCAGCGACGATCCCGTCCAGGGAGGCTGGGCAGCTCTGCGGCAGGCTCAGCTGCACACATTCCGTACGGTTGCGCATTGCGGACTCGTTGTGACGACCGATGTCGGCGACGCCGCCGACATCCACCCGCGCAACAAGCGTGCGGTCGGGGAGCGGCTCGCGCTCTGGGCTCTAAACGATGTCTATGACCGCCCCCGCGAGTGGTCCGGACCTCTCTTTCTGAGCGCGACGATCGACGGTCCGTCAATGGTGATCGCATTCGATCATGCCGCGGGGCTCGCTGCTCGAGGCGGAGCTGCGCTCGACGGGTTCGCGATCGCCGGGGCCGATGGAAAATTTCAGTGGGCCTCGGCACAGATTGATGGCGAGCGAGTCCTCGTTTCCAGTCCGGCGGTCGCAGCGCCGCGCGCGGTCCGCTACGGATGGAGCAGCAATCCGCTACGCGCAAACCTCGTCAACGGCGCCGGCCTTCCCGCGTCACCGTTCGCCACGGACTGATCTTTCGTCAGTGATCGGCCGCAGGGAGTCCCATGCCTCGGCGATCGGGATACGGCGGCGTCGGCACGGGCTTGAAGGGACGCTTCTCGATGGCGCTCTCCATCAATTCCAGCGCCACATCGATCTGCGGATCGGCACCGCCTCGGGACAGGCCGCCGCGCATAGCCGCGGGATCGTCAATGACTGTGACATCGGGGTCGACGCCATGTCCCTCAACTCCCCAGGTTCCATCGTTTTCGTAGAACGCGAACATCGGGACTCGTACGCTGCCGCCATCCACCAGCGACGGATTACCGGAGATCCCGACAAGCCCGCCCCAGGTGCGCGTCCCTACGAGCGGTCCCAGCTTCGCTTGGCGGAAGAGCCACGGGAACATGTCGCCACCGCTTCCGGCAAGCCCATTGATGAGCATGACTTTGGGCCCGAAGTGCGCATCGGGTGGCCATGCCTGACTGCGCGAGTCGCGCCGCGCCCACCAGTTGGTCGCGGGCCGGTCGAGCAGCTCGATGAATCGCGTCGGAATCTGTCCGCCGCCATTCCAACGGTCGTCGACGACGAGCGCGTCACGCCCTCGCTGACCGACGAACTGGCGCATCAGATCGTTCTGGCCGTCGATGCCGGTGTTGGGCACATAGACATATCCCACGCGCCCGTTGGACCGTTCGTCGATGTACTTGCGGTTGCATTCGATCCACGAGCGGTAGCGCAAGTTCGCGTCGCTGTCGAGCGGGACGAGCACCACGCTCCGCGCAGTCTCATCTTTGTACGGCTTCGCACTCACGGTGAGTGAAACTGTGCGACCGGCTAGTCCTTGGAACGCGGCCCATGGATCTTCCTTCAGGTCGAGGGGTGTCGCATTCACTTCGAGGAGGTACTCGCCCTCTTTGACATTCACGGTTGGCGATGCGAGCGGATTGCGGGCATCGCTGTCCCACGGCGCCCCTTGGAAGATTCGCTTGATGCGGTAGGCCCTCGCGCTCTTGCCATCGGGAGTAGTGCCATCGCCGATGTCAAAGTCCACGCCGAGCAATCCCACATTCGAGCGCGGTCCTGACTCTGTGTCACCGCCGTTGTAGAAGGCGTGGCCGACATTGAGCTCTGAAATCATCTCCGAGATGATGTAGGAAACATCCTCACGACTGTTGGCATCGTCGACCATCGCTAGATAGCGGTCACGCACTGCGGCCCAGTCGACCTTGTGCATCCCGGGGTCGTAGAAGTAGTCACGAAAGATGACCCAGGCGTCACCGACCATCTGACGCCACTCGGTGCGAGGGTCGATCTCGATGTTCATCGGGCTCTTGACGACGGTCTTGGAGGCTCCTCCGGCTGCTGCATCGACGATGCGCGCGGTAGATCCCTCGACAACAAGCACTTTCTTGCCGTCGGTCGTGACCGAGTAGCGGCCCCCCGTGGTGAGGACCTTTTCCGCAGGCTTCTTCTCGCGTGCATCCACGATCTTGATCCCACCGCTGTCGCCGCGGCGCGCGTAGATCAGATGACCCTTGTCGGAGACCGCGAGACCGCCGAACTCCCCGCGACCGACACCGGGAACGCGGACTGATCGGGCCTCGATCCCTTCGAATGCAATCTCGAATCCCTTTCGCTTCGGGGTCTTGGCGGGCTCCTCCTTCGTGGGCTCCGTCGTTGGTGCGTCGGCTGGCTTGACCTCGGCTGGCTTGACCTCGGCTGGCTTGTCGTCGACCGGCTTCTCGTCAGCCGGCTTCTCGTCAGCCGGCTTCTCGTCAGCCGGCTTCTCGTCAGCCGGCTTCTCGTCAGCCGGCTTCTCGTCGGGCTTCGGTTCATCGTCCTTCTTCTCATCGTCCTTCTTCTCGTCGGGCTTGTCGGCGTCGGAACCCTTCTCTCCCTTGGCCTTCTTCTCGGGCTTGGCCGGAGGACCCATCTCCTCATCCACCTCCAGTGTCTGCCAAGCCGCCTTCACATCGACGCGCAGTGGCACGGCGATGAGCACTTCTGAGTTGTCGTAGATCCAGGTCGAGTCCATCGAGCCGTATTTCGGCGTGAACTCCTGATTGCTGGTGTAGTAGAGCCACTCGCCCGCTTGGTCGAAGGTCGGTGTTTCGCTGGCGAACGCCGGGGAACTGATCGCCTTCGTCTCCCCGGTCTCCATGTCGTACACCAACACCTGCGACGAGCGACCGGTCTCGTCGGAAAGTTCGTACGCAATCCACGACGAGTCGTGACTGAAGTGCGGGCTCGGCGGGTTCTCTCCCCAGACCTCCTGCGCCAAGAGTTTCATGTCCCCCGACGCGGCATCCACGAGCCAGAGTTTCCCTGCCTTGTCTCCGACGGTGATCCACTTCGAGTCAGGGCTCCATAGAAGCTCCAGTTTGAATGCGCCATCTCCCTTGGTGAGTTGCCGCTTCGCAGCCTTGCCATCCGCGCCGAACACAAATACTTCGTAGCCATTGCCGGCGGAGTCATCGAACCATGCGATCGACTTCCCGTCCGGGCTCCACGCGGGAGTTCGCTCTGCGACGCCACTGGTCTGCGTGAGGTTTCTGGGCACGCCGTTCTCGGCGGGGAGTGTCCAGATATCGCCTCGAGCCTCGACTACGGCGCGCTTCGCGGTGGGAGAGATGTCCCAAGACTCGATGAACCCGGACGCATCGACGGTGCTCGGACGCAGCTTGGCCCTCGCTCCGGGGATGTTCACATCGACTCTGGTCGCAGCGTGCGTTGCCAGGTCAAGTACCCACAGGTCGGGTCCGCACTGAAAGACAATCTCGCCAGCGGTGCCATCATCCGGGCCGATCGACGGCCACTTGACATCGAACTGTTCGAACCGAGTTATCTGTCGGCGGCCATTGCCATGCGCGTCCGAGGACCAGATGTTGAGCCGATGCTCCGGACCCGCGTCACAGAGGTAATAGAGCGTCGCTCCGTGCCACATCGGGATCGTGTCGGTGCCCTCCCACTGTGTGACGCGCTTGGCGGTGTTGGCCGAGAGGTCGTAGACCCAGATGTCCGTCGCCATCCCCCCTCGGTAGCGCTTCCAAGTGCGCATGTCGGTTGAGTGCGGCGTGTAGGCGAGGTACTTGCCGTCGGCGCTCAGTGCGGGGTTCGCGCCGTAGGGGATCGGAAACTCCCAAGGCAGGCCCCCGGTGTTGTCGATCGCGAAGACTTGGGGCGCGCGCGGATAAGTTCCCATTCCCGAGGCACTGAAAAGAATGCGACCGTCATTGAGCCACTCTGCAGGAAGCTCAGTCGCTGGGTTGTGGGTGACGCGCACGGGGATTCCCCCGTCGACCGGTGTCGTGTAGATGTCGCGGTCGCCCTCGTAGTTGCCGAGGAAGGCGATGGACTGTCCGTCAGGCGAGAATCGCGCGAAACTCTCCGCTCCCGGCGGATCAGCGACTGGCTGCGCTGTGCCACCTCTGCGGGCCACACTCCAGAGCGCGTTGGCGTAACTGAAGACGATTCGATCGTTCGAGATGTCCGGATAGCGCAGCATTGATGCGGCCGGCGGGGTGTCCGCCATCGACGAGGCAACGGCCGCAAAGCAGAGGATGACCAACGATCGTTCGAGGCGCATGGGGCGTGAGTGTCCTTGGTGTCGGAGTTGATTGGGGGAAGCGGTGGGGGTGGGATTCGAACCCACGATGCCTTGTGGGCATACCGGATTTCAAGTCAGGCGCGTTCGACCACTCCGCCACCCCACCTCCTGGGGAAGCCAAGTGTAGCCGCGTCACGCCGAGGGGGCGGGCGGGTGCGCGCACGCGGCCAGAAGATCCCCGCGAGAGATCGGCTTGACCGCATGGAGATCGCAGCCGGCGTCGATGCATCGCCCGCGGTCATCCTGAAGAGCATTCCCGGTGAGCGCGACCACGCGTCCGCGGTAGCCACTAGCGCGCAGCTGTCGCACCGTCGAGTACCCGTCAAGCTCGGGCATCTGCATGTCCAGAAGAATCGTGTCAAACGCCCGTTGGTTCCCGGCGCGCGCGACCGCCTCGAGTGCCCGTTGGCCGTTGTCCGCCCCTTCGACATCCGCTCCCGCGCGCCGAAGGATCGTGGCCACCAACCTCTGGTTGTCCGCGCTGTCATCGACGATCAGAATCCGCTGGCCCCCCAGATTTGGCGAGTTGAGGGGCGGGGCGGTCTGAGGGTCGATCGAGATGCACTCGGCGGCGATCACCGGGTTGAAGGTGAATGTGAACGACGATCCCACACCCACCGTCGACTGGACGGAGATTGACCCATCGAGGAGACTCGCCAGCCGCCGTGAGATCGCGAGTCCGAGCCCGGTGCCACCAAAACGCCGCGCGGTACTGGAATCAGCCTGCTCAAAGCTCTCAAAGATGCTCTTGGCCTGCTCGGGGGAGATGCCGATGCCGGTGTCCTTCACCTCGATCTCCACCGAGGCATTCCTCTCGCCAAGCGACGACCTGAGCAGGATCACGACCTCGCCACGATCGGTGAACTTGACGGCGTTCCCGATCAGGTTGACGAGGATCTGTCGAACTCGCAGCGGATCGGTTCGCACCACCGCCTCGAGGGCATCTCCTTCGCGGCGGACTGTGAGCGCGATCCCCTTCTCCTTGGCCCGAAGCCGCATGAGATTGAAGACCTCGTCGACCACTTCAACGATCTTGACTTCCAGCATCTCGATCCGCATCTGCCCCGCCTCGATCTTGGAGATGTCCAGGATGTCGTTGAGGACTTCGAGCAGATGCTTGCCATTGCTGCGGATTGTCTGGACAAACCCTCGGCGCTCTTCCTCGGTTGTCTCGCCATCGAACAGCAGATCAGCGCACCCGAGGATCGCGGCCATCGGTGTGCGGATTTCATGGCTGACATTCGCGAGGAACGAACTCTTCATCTGACTGGCGCGCTCCGAGCGACGCCGCGCCGTGTCGAGGGCGCGCATCGCCGCCTCTCGCTCGGTGACATCAACGGCCACGAACATGTATCCGAGCAGCTCGCCGTTGGAGTCGCTCCAGGCGTTGGCCGCCAGATTTACCTGGCGACGGCCGCCATCGGAGCGTGACCAGGTCCAGTCGCGTTCGTGGGCGCGCTGCTCGTGCGCCAGGAGTGCCAGCGGTCCGAACTCTCCCTCGTGCTGGATACCGGAAGTGGTCTCCGCCAGCTCCTTGGGATCAAAGAGCGCGGAAATGCAGCGTCTGCGAAGCATCTCCTCCGCGCGCATCCCCGTCAGCCGTTCGGCTCCGTGATTGAAGATCGTGATGGTTCCCCGCGTGTCGGTGGCGACGATGGCGACCTGCCGCGCACCATTGATGAGTTGTTCGAGCTGCCCGCGCGAGCGCGCGCTCAGGTTGGCCCGATGCGCTGAGGTTTGTGCGAAGTACGCGGTCAGACCAATCAGCACCGAGGCCAACAGTGTGGATGCCAGCAGGAGATTCGGGAGTCTGGCGAACTCCGCGTCGAACATGTTTCTGTTGGGTTGGACGCGCAGCGTGAGCGGAAGGCCACCGACGAGGAGCTGGTATCCGTCGCCGGGGATGATCAGGTTGGGGAGAGTGTCGACTTCGCACAGCAACAGGTCTTCGAAGTAGAGCTCCGCGTCGTATGAATCGGCGAACGCTGTCGCGAGGCCGGCGATCGACTGCTCGATGTCCACAAAGGCGATGAACGCCCCTTCGTCATTGGGCGGACTGGCGGCGATCAGGATGGCGAGCCGCCCGTCGATGGTGACCGGATCCGCGACTGCGACCTGACCAGTCGCGCGCGCGCGCGCGATCGCCTGGGCCCGTACTTCTCTGGGCCCGAGCCCCTCCTTGCCTGGATGTTTGATGGATGGCATCGTGCTCGCCCAGATCACATCGCCATTGGCGGAGATCCACTCAAGAGCAATGACGCCCGGGTAGCGCGAGGAGATCTCGGCAAAGCGCGCCACCATCTCGGGGTCGGCTGGACCCGTCGGTGCTTCGGCGCCATCGTTCAGCTTGGCAGAGTCCTCGATCATGCGGCGAAGGTCCGCCTGCAGTGCAAAACCGATGGTCTGTGTGCCAACCTTTCGCTGGCGGATGAAGTCGGCGCGCTCCGCGCTGATCAGGTAGTGCCAGCCGACGAAGGCGATCGACATGCAGGTGATCGTTAGCGCGAGACCGATCCACTTTGGCATACGCAGACTTCTCATCGGCGCGTCCGACCAGGATTGCGCGAGCAGCGCGAAGGCGGCGATAGCCAGTACCGCCGCAGAAACCATGGGGATGTCGGCGAAACGGTCGGCCGCCTGCGCGACCCCCGCCTGCACATGCGGATCCATCATCGCGTAGAGCGTGAGACCGAGAACGGCGCTGGTCGCCAGCGCGGCGGGCCAGCGCCCGATCGTGGCAGGAAGCGTGCCTATCACACTGCCCAGCGCCAAGAGTGCGATCGAAGCAAGCAGTCCCGTCCCCAGCCCGACTGGGCTCGTGCCCAGTCCGTAGAGCGCCCACGCCAGCATCGCCAGCGAAGCGACTCGAGCTGTCAGATGCCACCATCGCCACCGAGGAAGCGCGATGATGAGCGCGCAGGTGAGTGCGACGATTGCCGTTGCCCCGCGTGCGGTGGGGGTTCCGATGAGCGCCTCGGGCTCTCCCAGGAAACTGGGAAGCACCAAGTCGAGAACCGCCACCACCGTCGCACCCGTGGCCAAGAGTGGGACGATGCGGATGGCAGGGGTCATGGACGAGACTCGGTGCCGAGCTTCGAGAGGCCAGGATGCTGTGAAATGAGTCGCGCGATCATTGCCGTCCATCCGGTCTGGTGCGACGCCCCGCACCCGCGACCGGTGGTGCCGTCAAAGTACTCGTAAAAGAGACAGGGGCCCTTGAAGTGAGGGTCGCGTTGAAGCTTCGGGTGCTCCGCCAGAGATGGCCTGGTGCCATCGGGCCCCTCGCGGAAGAGCGCGATCAAGCGACGGACAATCTCGAGAGCGGCCTGCGACAGTGTGATCTTGCTTCCGCTGCCGAGGGGGAACTCGATAGTGAAGGCATCTCCGTAGTAGTCGTGGAAGTGCAGCAGTGCCTCGACGAGTAGAAAGTTGACCGGCATCCAGATCGGTCCGCGCCAGTTGCTGTTGCCCCCGAAGGAATCAGTCATGCTTTCGGCGGGCGCGTATCTGACCGAGAAGCTGGTGCCGTTGTGCCACAACACATATGGATTGTCCTCGAGCGCGCGCGACATCGAACGGATGCCGTAGGGGGAGAGGAACTGCTTCTCGTCGAGCAGCCGTCGGAGCAGGCACTTGGTGCGATGTCCGCGCAGCAGCGAGAGAAGCCGTTGATCCCCCTCGCCTGCAACGCTCCAGTGCGAGACGAGCTCGGCCAGATCCGGCCGCGTCGCAAAGACCTCCTCGATCCCCGCGGCGAACCGGGGCAGTCGAGAGATGTCGCTCGGCTGCATCACCTGCACCGCCAACAGCGGCAGCAGCCCGACGATTGACTGGATGCGCAGGGTCTCGGTCTCTCCCGACGGGAAGCGGAGCCGGTCGTAGTAGAACTTGTCCTGATCATCCCAGAGCCCTTCGCCCGTGCCCGCGAAGTCGGCCATGGCGCTGGCAATATCGAGGAAGTGCGTGAAGAACTTCATGGCCAGATCCTGGTAGATGGGATCCTCGAGCGCGAGTTCCACCGAGATCCGCATCATGTTCAGCGCGAAGGTGCCCATCCAGGCGGTGCCATCCGCCTGCTGGAGGACGGCTCCGGATGGGAGCGCCGCACTGCGATCGAAGACCCCGATGTTGTCGAGGCCGAGGAATCCGCCGGCGAACAGATTCCGCCCGTCGACATCCTTGCGGTTGACCCACCAGGTGAAATTCAGCAGCAGTCTGTGGTAGGCCCGGCGCAGAAACGACCGATCCCCCTCACCAGTCTGCGAGCGTTCCAGTTCAAAGATCGCCACCGCAGCCCAGGCGTGAACTGGTGGGTTCACATCGCCGAGCGCCCACTCATAGGCGGGGATCTGGCCGTTTGAATTCATGGAGCGGTCAGTCATCAGGAGCAGGAGTTGTCGCTTGGCCTCCGTGGGGTCGATCTCGGCGAGTGCGACGCAGTGGAAGGCGAGGTCCCACGACGCGTACCACGGGTACTCCCATGAGTCCGGCATGCAGTACACCTCGTGATTGTCGAGGTGGATCCACTCCGCGTTGCGGCCACGCAGCCGCTGGACGGGTGGCTTCGGCATGGCGGAGTCCCCGGCAAGCCACTCTCGCACCGAGTAGGTATAGACCTGCTGGCTCCACAGGAGTCCCGCCCATGCCTGCCGCTGAATCGCCCGTAGTTCCGGATCGGTCACCGATGATTGCTTGGCGGCGTAGAACTCCTCAGCCTCGCCGGCGCAGCGCGCGGCGATCGCGTCGAAGTCGGTGAATCCGGAGAGCGCCGCGCGCGGCGAGAGGCGAAGGCGCACGACTGCGGATCCATTGGCGGGAATCGTCAGCGAGTAGTGGGCGGCGACCCTCGTGCCGGACTGGTCCGCGTTGACTGCGTCCATCGAGCCGCTGACGACCCGGTCATTGATTCCGTCCTTGAAGGTCCGGCCTTGCCGCGGAAGTCCGTTCAGACGCTCAACATTTGTCTCGTTCTCGCAGTAGTGGATCTCGGGGGTCCCGTCGAACTCAAGGCGCATCGGCGGCAGCAGAGGGTGAGAGACCGAGACGGCTCCGTCCAGTCTGACGAACCGCGGCCGATCGGGGGAGTTGGTCCATGCCCAGGTGTTGCGGAAGGAGGCGCAGGGGAGGACATGAATCGGCGCCGCCAGGCCGGAGCGGTTGACGATCTCGATTCGCATGAGGATGTCGTCGACTGCTCCCTTGGAGTACTCGACGAAGACATCGAAGTACCGGTCATCATCGAAGACTCCCGTGTCGAGGAGCTCGAACTCGCGCTCAAGGTTTCCGCGCGCGGCGTTGACTCTCACGAGTTCGTCGTATGGGAAGGCGCGCTGCGGGTACTTGTAGAGCATCCGCTGCCACGCACCGCTGGGCAGCGCATCCAGAAACCAGTAACACTCCTTGACATCCTCTCCATGGTTCCCCTCGCCATTTCCCAGACCGAAGTAGCGCTCCTTCAGGATGGGATCAACTCCGTTCCAGAGCGCGAGACTGAGGCAGAGCAGCTGTCGTTCATCACAGAATCCGGCGATGCCGTCTTCTCCCCAGCGGTAGGCGCGACTGCGCGCGTGGTCGTGGGGAAACGACTGCCAAGCATCACCAATCTTGGAGTAGTCCTCGCGCACCGTTCCCCACTGGCGGTCAGAGAGGTACGGGCCGAACATGCGCCAGTTCGCGGTTCCCGCGGCCTGCTCATCCAGTCGTCGCTGTTCGGCGTTCATGCGCCTGCCAGTCTCGCCGCTCTCGCGCGCGGTGGTTGCGCCTCGCGCGCCCGGATCCAGGCCCACGCCTCAAGGATCGCGCCGACACTCCACGCCTGTGCAGTGCATCCGCCGGGTTCGTGCGGAGGATTTCCCGAGAACACTTCGTTGAGCGACCCGAGTCCACCTTCGCGCAGGTGGTTGACGAACGGGAACACGAAGTCGCCGATCGCGCGGGCACTGTGGTGGACGAGGTAGTGGGTCTTGATGAGAGGAAGAAACAGCCACGGCCACACGGTTCCCTGGTGGTACGCCTCGTCGCGCGATGTCGGATCTCCGCCGTAGGTGCCGAGGTAGGCACTCTCCTGCGGAGCCAGCGTGCGCAGCCCTTGCGGCGTCCAGAGGTTGGCCATCACGCAGTCGCAGATGGCCCGCCGTTGGCCGATGGGGAGCAATTCATCTCCGAGTGCAGACGCGAAGAGTTGGTTGGGCCGAACCGATTGGTCGTGTCCGTCGGGGCCATCGATCACATCGAAGCAGCAGGATCGTTGCTGGTTCCAGAACTTTCCAAAGCTCTTCCTGACGCGCGCCGAAGCGTCGGAGTAGCGCTGTGGCGACTTGCCAAGCACTGTGGCGAGCCGCGCGAGCGACTCAAGGGCCTCGAACCAGAAGGCGTTGACCTCGATCGGTTTTCCCATGCGGGGTGTAATGACCCGCCCGTTGACCAGTGCATCCATCCAAGTGAGTTGAACTCCCGGCTCCGCCGCATGGACGAGCCCGTCCTGGGGATCGACACCGATGCCGTGCCGAGTGCCCGCGGTGTAGGCCGCGATGATGCCTTCGAGCGCGGGCCAGAGTTCTGTGAGCCACGCCGGGTCGGGCGAGGCATCGAAGGTGCGCGCTGAGGCGATCACCATGAGTAGCGGCGCGTCGACCGCATTGAACTCCGAGGGATCGCCGGGAGAGTCGGGAAAACGATTGGGAAGCATCCCATGGTCAAGCCACTGTGAGAACGCCGACAGAAGCGACTTAGCCTCCTCGGCGCGGCCCGTTGCCAGAAGCACTCCCGGCAGCGAGAACATCGTGTCGCGGCTCCAATCGCCGAACCAGGGATACCCCGCGATGATCGAGGGCGCGAGCTTTGAGGGATTGCTTCGCAGCGGACGCGCCACGACGAACTGATCCGCAGCCATCGCCAATTGGGCGAGCGCAGGCCCTACGGGGTCGAAGCCCGCCCGCGACAGTAGTTCACCTTGGCGTGCAGTTTCGGCGTCGAGAAGCTCGTCGGGAAATCGTTCGCTCTGTGACGCGGTCGACGCGGTCAACAGCGCGTTGGCGCCGGGAGCCAGAACGACTTCAAGCATCGCGGCGTTCCAGAGGCAATCGATGGCGTCGTAGCCCCGCGCCGCTTCGTCTGCGAGGAACCAGTCGCGCCACCACGATCCTCGCGGCGAGGGGACGCACTTGGCGCACTGAACAAAGAGTTCTTGCGGTCCCGACGGTGCCCGCCAGGCGAGCTTGACCCCACGGTCGATACGGTCCATAGCCGGGGACGGCGCATCAAGTCGCCCCAGTGCGTGATGGCTCCGGCAGTCAACGAGCAGATCAATCTCAAGCTGGACGGGGCTCGCTCCCTGCACGAGCGACCAGTGTTGACAGAGCGTGTTCTCACCGTGAATCATGAAGACCCGCCGCTCCAGCAGTGCATCCCGAATCGCCCACCGCCAGACTGGGATGGCACCATCAAGATAGAAGCGCTGGAGCCACAGGTGTCCGCGCGGTGAGATCGATCCATCGCGCCAGCGGCTGGCGGAGAGCGGATACCGCAGCCCACGGTAGACCGCGGTGATAGGAAGATCACCGACCAGCAGGGTCCGCACGGAAGGTCCCGAGGTCGCCGCCACAAGACTCGCGTGATATCTGCGGTTGCGCACTCCGCCAATCGTGCCGCTGGCGTACCCGCCGATACCGTTGGTCACCAGCCACTCCCGAGAAAACGCCTCGTCGCCGTTGCAGACGAGCCGTCCGAAGTCGACGAGTCCGATCACCTGGGGGCGTTGCGTCATTGCGTCTTCACCTCATTGGGCACGGACGCTGTCGCGGTCTCGGCGGCGGCGATTGAGTTCGGCATCGACGAAGGCCTCGATGTGGCCATCGAGCGCGTTCTGTGGGTTGGGCTCCTCGTGCGCCGTGCGGTGATCCTTCACCCGATTGTCATAGAAGACATAGGAGCGAATCTGCGTGCCCCAGCCGCGTTCGACCTTGCCACCCTTGGCCTGAGAGATTTCCGCCTCGCGGCGTTCAACCTCGAGTTGCTCGAGTTTGGACATGAGAACCGACATCGCCTGTTTCTTGTTCTGCGACTGGTCGCGATAGGTGCTGGCGACGATCTGAATCCCAGTCGGAAAGTGGGTGATCCGGATCGCCGAAGCGACCTTATTGACATTCTGTCCGCCGGGGCCGCTGGCGCGTACGAATGCGATCACCTCGATGTCTCGTTCCGGGATCTCGATGTCCGACTCCTCGAACTCGGGGGTGACATCGACTGTCGCAAACGAGGTCTGCCGCTTCCCTTCGGCATTGAACGGTGACACGCGCGCCAAGCGGTGCGTGCCCGCTTCACACGAGCAGTACCCGTAGGCGAACGGACCGCGTACGGCATAGGAGACCTCCGCAATTCCCGCCTCTGTTCCGTAGGTGCGGCTCATCTCTTCAACCTTGAAGCCCATCGAGCTCCACCAGTAGAGGTACATGCGTTCAAGCATCTGGGTCCAGTCGTTCGCCTCCGTGCCGCCGACTCCCGCCTGAATCGAAAAGAAACAATGGCGATGGTCGTGAGGTTCCGAGAGGAGGCTCTGTAGTTCCACTCGGTTCATCGTGGCCGTGAGCTGAAAGAGTGACTCATCGACCTCGCTGAGCAGATCCGCGTCTCCCGCCTCCCGAGCCATTTCGAGGCCTACCTTTGCGTCCTCCCAGCCGCGTATGAGGTCTTCCAGAGGGTCGATCAGCGCGCGCACGATCTTCAGGTCGGCGATCGCCTTCTGAGCCTTGCGCGAGTCATCCCAGAACCCCGGCTCCCCCATGAGTGATTCGAGACGAGCGCGTTGGCTGACCTTGTCCGGGTAGTCAAAGAGAGTCGCGGATGGCAAAGACCCGCGCCTGAAGGGCGTCAAGGACTGGCTGGTGCGTGGAGAAGTGCATCGACGAACTGTACCCGTCAGGCGGCTCCTTCGCCGACGGGCTTATGATCGCCTGATGCCCAGTGCAGAGCCCTCCGAAGGCGAGTTGATCGCCGCGCGCCGTGCCAAGCTTGCCCACCTACGGAACGGGCTTGGGGTCGAGCCATTCGGACAGCGGACTGCCGGGCTGATATCGCTGGCGGCGGCTCGCCAGTCCTTCGATCAGGCTGCCCACGATGCATTCTCCCGGGACGCTGCGGCCGCGAAGGGAACCACCGGTGCCACCGTTCCCGACACACGACCCGAAGTGAGGGTCGCTGGTCGCGTCGTTCAGCATCGCGACATGGGGAAGATCGTGTTCGTCTCGCTGCGCGACGCATCCGGGGATCTCCAGCTCAGCGTCTCCAAGGGAGCCATGTGTCCGACGGACTTTGAAGTGGCCAAGGGACTCGACTACGGCGACATCGTCAGCGCAGTCGGCCGGATCGGCCGGACTCAGAAAGGCGAGACCTGCGTCTGGACCTCGACGCTCACGCTCCAGTCCAAGAGCCTTGAGCCCCCGCCATCGAAGTGGCATGGCCTGGAGAACTCCGAGCTTCGATACCGCCGCCGCTACATCGACATGTTCGCGAACCCCGAGACGATCAGGACGATTCAAGCGCGGTCGGCCATCGTCAGCGAGATCAGACGGTTCATGGAGACCGACGGGTTCCTCGAGGTCGAGACACCGATGATGCATCCAGTGGCGGGCGGGGCGGCGGCTCGTCCGTTCACGACCACCCACAACGCGCTCGGGATGCCGCTCTTCATGCGAATCGCGCCGGAGCTCTATCTCAAGAAGCTCCTCGTCGGCGGGCTGCCGAAAGTCTTCGAGATCAACCGCAACTTCCGCAACGAGGGGATCGACAAGAGTCACAATCCGGAGTTCACCGCGCTCGAGGCGTACGAAGCCTTCGGAGACTATTCGACGATGCTCGATCTCATCGAGCGACTTGTGCATCACTGCGCATGCACGGCACTGACGAGGGGCTGGAACCCGCGAGCCGAGGCGGGTCCCGTGCTGCCGTGGGGGGACCGGCGAGTCGATTACTCCCGTCCCTTCGTGCAGATCAGGTTTGGTGAGCTCTTCCAGCGCGCGCTGGGGTTCCCCATGCAGGACGAGGCGCGCGTTCGCGCCGCCGCGACTGACCTGCACCTGGAGAATGCGGCGCGTGCGGACTCGTGGCTCCTCGTCAACGAACTGTTCGAGCGCAAGGCGGAAGCGCTGATCGATCCGTGCCGACCGACCTTTGTGCTCGACTACCCGAGTGCCGTGAGCCCGCTCACTCGCCCAAGCCGCTGTGCACCCGAGATTGCCGAGCGGTGGGACCTCTTCATCGCGGGAATGGAACTCGGCCCGGCCTACACCGAACTCAACGACCCAGACATCCAGCTCGCGAAGTTCACCCAGCAACTCGCGGGCGCGAAGGAGGAAGATTCGGTCTTCCGCACACTCGATCAGGACTTCATCGATGCGCTTAGGGTGGGGATGCCTCCGGCGGGCGGCGTCGGGCTGGGGATCGACCGACTCGTGATGCTCCTGACCGATAGTCCGACGATCCGCGATGTCATTCTCTTTCCGCTCATGCGACCGGTCGGTGGCTCCGATGCGGCCCAGTGAGTCGCGCGTCTGGACTCGAGTCCTCGCCATCGCGCTCGCCCTGAGTGCGCACTGGCTCGTCGCAGGGGTCGCACGGGCCAGCGACGATGCACCCAAGCCGCGCGACGAATGGTTCACACTCTCGCTTGGTGGGTCGCGCTGCGGATGGATGAACGAGCGCGTGACTCTCGACGGCCCGCGCGTCGAGACCACTAGTGAGACACGCATTACAGTCGGTCGCGCCGGTGCCGAAGTGTCCATGGCGATCGCCTGGCGGTTCGTCGAGAGTCCGACTGGAATGCCCGTTGAGTGCGAGGTGCGCACCGAATCGGGAAGCGACCAGTCGCGCGCGATCTACCGATTTCTACCGGAGGGGATTTCCGTGGCGGAGAGTGCAGGGGGTCGGACCATTACACGCACGCTTGCCCGGCCGCCCTCCCCGTGGCTGACCCCGGCGCAGGTCGAGTCGGCGACTCACGCGGCGCGTGTGCAGGGCCTCGCGGAGATCGCCTACATGACCATTGACCCTGGCAGCGCCATTAGCGTCATCGCAATCACATCGAAACGCACTGAGCAGTGTTCCGACGGTTCGTCGCGCTGGATGACCACCAACGCAACGCTGGGACTGGTTTCGGAGGACTTGATCGACGCGTCAGGGGCACTGCTCACATCGAAAACCCGTCTGCCGATCGGGGATCTCGTAGCGACACGCACCGACAAGGCGGTGGCGACGGCCCCATGGAAGGCGGCGACCTTTGACCTCATAGAGAAGACTCTCGTGGCGCTCTCCGCGCCGCAGGACGCATTGCTCTCGGCCCGCCGTGCGACGCTGCGCGTCTGGCGCGCTGACCACGCGGCCGTTGAGTTGCCATCGGCGGGTGCGCAGTCGGTGGCGGTCCAGCCCGACGGCAGCGCACAGGTCGAGATCGATGTCCGTCGCACCAGCACGGCAGATGAGGCCGAACGCGGTGACCGCGCACTTCTGGCGTCGACCGCGATGATCGACGCGAGCGACCCTGCAATCGTCGCTTGCGCCGCCCGCGCCCTGGCTGCCGCGCACCTGGCCCCCGACTCACCCCAGACCGCGCGCGCCGAAGCACTGCGGAAATTCGCTTACCGGTTCATCACGAAGAAAGACCTCGCGACAGCATTCGCCAGTGCCAGCGCGGTCGCGGCGTCCCACTCCGGGGACTGCTCGGAACATGCGGTGCTGCTGGCGGCACTCCTTCGCTCTCAGGGAATCCCGGCGCGTGTGGCGAGCGGTCTCGTCTATGCGGACGAGTTCGCCCACAAGCGCGGAGTCTTCGCGTGGCACATGTGGACGCAGGCACTCATCGATGGTCAGTGGCGTGACCTCGACGCCACACTCGGTGATCGCCCGTTCCATCCCGGTCACTTGCTGATCGCTACCAGCGTGCAGGACGACGCCGCGATCGACGCCGACTTCTCCCGGCTGCTCACGACGATCGGCACACTGCGCCTCGAGGTAGTGAGTGTCGATTGACTCACTCGTTGAAGGGGAGTGTGCCCCCCACACGCCGCCGTGCCCCAGGCTCCCTACGCGCGACTCCTCCGGCCACAAGGGCACATTTGGGACTGTTGTCGTCGTCGGCGGGTCAATGCAACTGCCTCGGGTGATGCTTGGCGGCGCGATCATTGCCGGACGGGCGGCGCTTCGCGGTGGCGCCGGGCTCGTGCAACTGGCCGTTCCCGAACCATTGGCTGTCGCGGCGCTTGCCGCCCTCGAGAGTGCGACCGGTCACGCGCTTCCAGTCGATCGCGATGGCAACTTGATTCCATCTGCGTGCGCCGGAGTTCTCGATGGGGCACTTGATCGGGCGGACGCGGTGGCTGTCGGACCAGCCCTTGGCGGGGGATGCGCCGTCGAGCAGGTGGTGATGCGGATCATCGTCCGCGCGCGCGCCGGAGTAGTTGTCGACGCTGACGCACTCAATGCGCTGGCGCGGACGCCACAGTTCGACCGCGACATTCGCGATAGCAAGATCGTCATGACACCCCATCCGGGCGAGTACGCCCGTCTGGCCGTGGCGCTCGAACTAACTCCGGCAACGGCTGTCGATCCGGCTGAGCGCGGGGCGGCCGCGGATGCGCTGGCGCGTCGGGTCGGGTGCGTGGTAGTGCTCAAGGGAGCGCGCACGATTGTCAGTGACGGGATCCAGCGCTGGTCGGCGCACGCGGGGAATGCGGCCCTAGCCACAGGCGGAACGGGGGACGCGCTCGCCGGGCTGTGCGCATCATTCATCGCCCAGTTCATGCGTGGAGAACACTCGCTCTCGCTCTTCGACTGTGCTCGGCTCGGGGTCGCCGTTCACGGGCTCGCCGCCCGCCGCTGGAGTGCCCGCTGGGGGGAGGCGGGTCTGCTGGCGCAGGAACTGTGCGAGGAGATTCCCTTCGTACTCGCTGAACTGCGGGCATCGTGCGCACGATGAGCGCACTTCCCACATGCGGTGCGCGCTCAGGCGAGGCTAGACTCGACGGTCCACCCCCATGACACCCGCCAAGCATGTCAACATCCGTGATCTCCAAGTCGGATCCTTCGTCGACGGCGTCTACAGCCTCGTCAATCCCCAGACCGCGGTGACTCGCGCCGGCAAGACCTACTTCAAGTCGATCATCCGCGATGCTTCGGGGGAGGCGACCATTCGCAAGTGGACCTTTGACGAAGCGTCGCTGCGGGATGTGAGTGCGACCGGGTACGCGCACATCTGTGGACGGGTCGAATCCTATGGCGGGCAGATGCAGGTGATCGTCGAGCAGCTCCACGCGGTCGAGGTCTCGACCGAGGATCTCGTCTCCCTGCTGCCTGCCACCACCAAGAACATCGATGAGATGTATGCGTCCGTGGCGGCGATCCTCAATTCGATGGCGGATCCCGCGATGCGCGCGCTGGCCGACTCGTACCTCAACGACGGCACGATGATGTCGGCATTCAAGCACGCCCCGGCGGCGACTTCGGTGCACCACGCATGGATCGGCGGACTCCTTGAGCACACCCACCAATTGCTTCAATTGGCCGACTGCATGCTCCCGCTCTACCCCCAGCTCAACCGGGATATCGTCCTCATGGGGCTGTTCCTGCACGACCTCGGGAAGACCGTCGAACTGGAGTGGGAAAAGGGGTTCAACTACACAAAGGACGGTCAGCTCATCGGCCATCTTGTTCGCGGCGCGATCTGGCTCCAGTTGAAGGCCGTGGTGGCCGGCAAGACCAGCGGACACCGACTGTCAGCGGAAGCCGTGCTCGTCCTCCAACACATCGTGCTCTCCCACCACGGCACTCTGGAACACGGGGCCGCCAAGGTTCCCTCGACCCCCGAGGCGATCTTTGTCGCCATGCTCGACAACCTTGAGGCCAAGACCACGGTCGCGATCCATGCTGCGGCGCGTGAACGGCTCCACTCCGGCAATGCCGATTTCACCGAGCGCGTCTGGAGTCTCGACACACGGATCTACCGGCCCGATCCACTGCGCGAGCCCTCTCCGGCCCAGGTTTGAATCCGGGACCGGATCGTCGCGGACAGCTCATCGATCTCGCTCGGATCAATCAGGAGATACGGCCAGGTCCGATCCTCCCGCAGTGAATCCTCGCGCAGTGCCCGCGCGTGGAACTGTTCGTGCGTGTCGAGTTCACTGAGTGCGCGCGCGCGTTGGACTCGCGCGGCATCGATGTGCGCCCGCAAGCTCAGGTAGGCGCTCTTTCGCGCGGCAGTCTTGCGTGGTGCTGAAGCGATCTGCGCGAGGAGCGCCGTCCTTCGAGCATCGAGGATCGGTGAGCCTTCAAGCGCGTCGATGACTGCCGGGTTCCACCATGCCTTCCGGTACGCAACGCGCGCGGGAGGCGCGATGTGGTGGGAGAGTCCCAGCGCATTCCGCGTCGGGTAGAGCGAGGCGCTGGCGACCACAAATGGCGGGAGTTCGATCTGCAGGAAGTCGCGCCACCACGCCTCGGACGCGCGCTCATAGTTGGCACCACCAGTTCCATGGACAAAGAGATCGGTCAGGAGCCGCATCAACCCCGAGGCCACGAAGGCCCGTGGCAGAATGAGTTCCCCGCGTTCCAATCTCTCGCTCGCCTTCGCGGCATCAAGCCGTTCGCGCCCACCATGAGCGTCGATCCCCCAGAGCGGAACTTCGCTTGCACTTCCCGACTCCCTCAGTGGCATTGCTGCATGAGGGGCGTGTGCCAGCGCAGCGTTGAAGCTCCGGGCACATTCGAGGGGGCGCGCAAGAATCTCGCGCACTACGCGCATCCCGATGGGTGCTGCGAGGAGCGCAGCCGTCGAGAGAATCGCTCCCGGCATCGAGACCACCGGGCGCATCAACTGTGCGCTCGCACGCGCCGCTTGCATCGCGGCGTTGGGCGCGTCGGCAAAGATCGCCAGCGCCTCGGTGACCTGCGTGAACACTTTGGTGGCGCGGTCCGACGAGAGGCGCGCGCACTCGACTTGCGCGGCCTCATCCGTGAGTGCGAGGCCGACCCCGCGGGCGCACGCGGCGGCATCGGTTGCGTCGGGCGCCGTGCCGCGCGCGAGACGGAGTGATCCCTTGCGGATCCGGCCGTCGCTGCCGACCGAAGGAAGTTCGATTCTCAGGGGATCGATAGTGTCTGTGTCGCTGACGAAGTGAATCCACTGGACTCCCCCCGAGAGGGTCGTGGCAAGCGCATCGGCGGCGATGAACTTTGCGAAGATCCCGGCATGAAAGAACTGCGGTTGATGGCCGGTGCCAGCGACGAACCCGTCGCCGATCCCGAGCAGTTGGCGTGAGAGGCTGATCTCTTCCCAACGCTGCCCTTCGGGTCGGTCGCGCCAGCGAGCCATCTCGTGGTGGTCGGGTAGCTCGAGAGTCAGGCCCTCGTCGCGTGCGCCATGCGGGTCTGCCCCGCCCCTCATGCGCGGGCGCAGCCGGCCGTAGTCCGCCGTCGCGTTATGCCGACGCCAGCAGCTCCAGCGAGTCGACCACGGCACCGCTCGATCTCGCGCGCGAGAGTGGCGCGATAGACCGAGAGCCGCTGATCTGGATCGTCAAGGCCATCGCCGAATGTGCGCGATGGGTCGAGGTAGAGGCGCGGCACGGCGATCTCCCGGGTCCGCAGTCGGTTGGCCGCCGCCTGAACCCAGAACTGCATCGGGAAGTCGTAACCGTCCGCGTCGAGGTGGAGTGCGCTGCACGCATGGGTCCGGTACGCCTTGAATCCGCAGAAAGAGTCCGTCAGCGTGCAACCGAGCCGTGTACCGAGCGCCGTGTTGATCTCAGCCGTCAACGACTTGTTGATCTCCCGTCGATGGCTCGGTGCGGGCTGGTCCGATGCATGTCGCTTGAGGTAGCGGCTCCCCGAGATGACATCGGCGGTGTCAGCACGGATCGCCCTCACGAACTCGGGGATGAATCGCGGCTCGTGCTGCTCGTCGCAGTCCATGGTGATGATCCAATCGAACCCGCGAGAAGCGCCGAAGGCCAAGATGTCGCGCATCACTCGTCCGTACCCCACATTGATGGGATTGCGGACGAGTTCAACCGGCCACGCGGAGGCAAGCACCGCCGTGCGGTCGGTGGATCCGTCGTCGATGAGCAGGACAGGGAGCCCGTGCTCGAGCGCGGCTGGCAGAACACGGTCCACCGATTCTGCCTCGTTGTGCGCCGGGATCGCCACCAGGATGGAGGGGCCACTGGGCATCGCGTGGCCATGTTACGGGAGCCGTGTCTCTCACTGCGAGGAAAATGGAGGAAGCCGGATTGCGCCGCCACGGCTCTGCCGTACGGGAACTCCGAGAACGGTCACACGCTCGTTCCATCGCTGGGCAATCGCTCCAACGCCCCGGACGATCCACTGCCGCGAGGTGTGCTGTACGGCAGCCGTCGAGAGCCGCGCCGTGAACACCGACTCAACCTCGAGTGCACTAAAGAGTCCCGCGGGTGTCGTCACCAGCGCACACCCCACGATCCGCATCGTCCGCCAGCACTGCCCGTGGTCGCGTTCGCCGCTCCCGTCGGCCCACATAACCCGCATTGCGGACGAGGACTCGGCTGTGTCGGTAGGCGTCAGCGTCGCCGGGACCACGGCGAGTGGCGGATCAAAGAGTGTGTCGGTGCCTTCGACGCGGGAGAGGCTCGCGCACAGCGTCGCCGAGCCGTCATCTCCTCGAATCAAGCAATCGATGTCGCCCGCCGGTCCCAGCACCTCCCAGGATCCGCCGCAGCGAAGCGAGGTCTTCGCGGTGCAGCCGATGGGATCTGAGTCAGTCGGGCGTCCAACTTCGTCGATGAGGAGCCACCTCGTGGAGCGTTGGAGCGGGGGCATCAAGTCTTCGGCGGAAAGAGGTGCGGGAGCGCGGTCGTCGCGCTCGACGCTGAAAACGCTGGCGCGAGCTCGATCTCCCAAGGTGCATCCAACGGAGCCCATCGCGAAGAGCGCGACGGCGAAGAGACCGACCCTCATTGCCCCGGAAGTCCCTTGCTCCGCCAGATGCGCTGTATCTCGTCGGGTGTGCAGACTTCAGTCACGATCCCGTCGGGTTCGGTGCGCCGTACGCGACGGCCCGCCTCATCATGCAGAGTGACTTCCGCCGGCTCGTCGAGGCCAGGCTGCGTGACCAGCATCCACTGTCCACCTGCCGCGGATGCCCATGTTTCGACGCGCTGCGGCATCTGCATCGACCTCGGGTCGAAGGCGTAGTAGGCGAAATCACCGGTGCATGAGCCATCTCGGGGAAGCAATTCGCCCAGGAGAAGCGTCTCTGCCTGCGAGAGGTAGATCCCCGTCGGCACGATCCACTCGTGCTCATCGCGGGTGCGTGACTGCGCATCGGCATTGATCACCAGAAGTTTCTGCCGTGGGTTCCCGATCCCCTGGGGAGATCGCAGCCCAGTCTGCGCGAACGAGCGCTCGGGAGCCTTTCCGCCCCGTTCAGTCACTCGACTCGACCACGCCTCGCTTCCCCGATCGAACGCCGACCAGAATCGGCCCTCTGTGTCGGCGTAGCGCCCCGACTCGGCATCGACGATCGTCCGGCCCTGAACTAGCACCAGAAACCCTGACGGATTCTCCGACACACGGACGGGACCCTCACCCGAAGCATCGCTCATGGTGCCGGCGTGCGCGCTGACTCGGTAGTAGCCGATCTCCTGCTCAGTTCCACCATCGAGACGACGGAAGACCCGATACAGCCGCCCTTGGGACGCGGCGAGCGTGCGCAGTGATTCAGGAGTGAGCGCGCTCAGAATTGCGTTTCCGCGCCGGAGTCGCTCGGTTCGGTTGGCGGCAATTTGCCCAAGATCATCGAGAGAAATCGAGCGAAAGCACGCTTCAATCAGTGGCCGCACTTCGTCGCTGCCACGGCCGGCGAGCAGGGCGCTCGCGACTATGAAGTCGAAGGGTCCGGTCTGAAGAACAAGCCAGCCCTGCACCGCAACGACCCCCTCGCCGAGGTCGGTGGAGGTCCACAGGAGGTGTCCGCCGACGCGCTCGTTGGGCCACGGAACATTGGCGAGCACCGTCGCATTCGCCCCCTTGCGCTGCATCGACGCGAGGTAGTCGGCGACCTGCGCCTCTGGCGATGGGTCGGCGAGCGACGAGACAAACGGTTGAATCTGCATGTGAAATCGTGGCGGACTCTGCGAGTCATCGACGGTGTAGATCGGCATCGCGCCCTTCACCGGCTTTGAGAGAATCGCTCCCTTGGGGAGCGCGATCCGCATACCGAGTGACTCGAGGAGTGATGGGGTCGGCTCGAGCAGCGGAGAGCCATCGAGAGGCGTTCCTGCAGCCGGCGGAGCGACGGTCGGTGGAACCGGTGGCGCGGGGAGCAGCGGAGACTTGACAGTCGGTGTCGGCGCGGTACCCGACGGGATCGTCCGGCGAGAAACAGCGCCTTTTTGGTCAGTAGGCTTGGTATTATTAGCCACTTTCTCAGGCGAACTCGACTGGACTTGATCATTCGGCCATCGCTGGGAGCCGACACCAGATGCCGCCACCGAGAGGCAACCGACTGTCGCCGCACGATGAATCCACAGGAAAACACGCGAGAATCTCCTGTGGTTGACAGTCATGCGCATTGCGCTAGCATCGCCGATTCGCCCTCTACGGGGTGAGATCTCCATGAACGGAACCATTCGCATTCGGCTGGAAGCGTACGACCACCAAGTCCTCGACGCGAGCGCTCGGGAGATCGTCGAGCAGACCAAGATCAGCGGCGCACGCGTTGCCGGACCGATCCCGCTGCCCACACGGCGCGAGATCTACACGGTCAACAGGTCGCCATTCATCGACAAGAAGAGCCGCGAGCAGTTCGAGATCCGCACCCACAAGCGGATCATCGACATCACCGATCCCAATTCCAAGACCGTTGACGCGCTGAACCGCCTCGTGGTTCCCGCGGGCGTCTTCGTCAAGATCAAGACCTGAGGACGCGCGCAATGAACACTGCACTCATCGGCCGCAAAGTGGGGATGACCCGCTGGTTCTTGGAGGACGGGACCAACATTCCCGTCACCGTGATCGCTGCTGGGCCATGCGCGGTGACGCAGGTCAAGACCACGGAGAACGCCGGATACGCGGCGGTCCAGATCGCCTACGAGGATGTCAAGCCACGTTCGAGCACCATGCAGGTCATTGGCCACGATGCCAAGGCGGGCGTCTCTCCCAAGCGCGTGCACCGCGAGATTCGATTGCCCGACGACGCCGCAGCCGCGGCGTTTTCTCTGGGTCAGACGATTGATGTCAGCTCGTTCGAGAAGATCAAGTTCGTCGATGTCATCGGGACGAGCAAGGGCAAGGGGTTCACCGGCGCGATGAAGGCCTTCCGCTTCAAGGGTCTGTGCGCCTCACACGGAGTCGAGCGCAAGCATCGCTCCCCCGGCTCGATCGGTAGCCACGGCACCGACCGTGGTCACGGCGCGAAGATCAAGAAGGGGAAGAAGATGCCCGGTCGCACCGGCGCCGAGCGCGTCACTTCTCGCAGTCTTGATGTCGTGTCAATCGACCTTGAGAAAAACATTCTGATTGTCAAGGGCGCCGTTCCCGGTGCCAACTCCGGCATTCTGTTTGTGCGTCCATCCATCCGCCTCTTCAAGCCGAAAGCGAGACTCCAAGCGAAGGCGTGATCCCCCGATCCCGTCCGAGCGCAATGCTTGGTTGCGAAGGCCCTTCGGGGAACCCCGCGACCGCAACAACCCGGTACGAATCCAAGTCAGACCCTGCTCGACGCCTGAAGTGATTGGCGAAGAGAGGGCGAGGCGAACGCGGCGGACTTCCGCCGAAGGACCCAGAAATGATTGAACTCCCAATCTATTCTCATGATGGAAAGCAGGTCGACTCCATGAAGATCGACCCCGAGACGCTCGGCGGCGATGTCCGCCACGCGCTGCTGAAGCAGGCGTATGTCGCGGTGCATCTCAACCAGCGTCAGGGATCGGCCCGGACCAAGAGCCGCGGCTCGGTTCATGGCTCGACCCGCAAGATCTACAAGCAGAAGGGGACAGGCAACGCCCGCGCCGGTGCCTCGCGTGTTCCCAATCGCAAAGGCGGCGGTGTGACATTTGCGAAGACGCGAACGCGAGAGGATCTCCGGTCATCGCTGCCGAAGAAGATGCGTCGGCTGGCCAACCGAAATTCGTTGCTGGCGAAGCTCGTCGATGGCGAGGTGAAGTGCTTCAGCGACCTGACATTCGCGCAGCCGAGCACGGCGGCCTTTGCCGGCATCATCAAGGCGGTCGGCGTCGATCGCACCTGTCTCATCGTGCTTGACGCGAAGAACCAGGGAGCCCGCCAGAGCGCGGCCAATCTGCCGAGTTCCTCAACGACGCGCGTGGATCAGCTGAATGTGTTTCAGGTTCTCAACCACCGATTCCTGGTCACCGACAAGGCCACGCTCACATCGTTCCTTGACGAGTCCTGTTACGCAACGAATGCGGAGGCCGCGTCATGATCGCCACCGAAGTCATCCGTCGCCCCCTCATTACCGAGAAGGCCAATGCAGGCGCGAGCGACCACAATCGCTACACCTTTGAGATCGACCATCGCGCCAATAAGACCGATGTCAAGGCGGCCATCATCGAGCTCTACAAGGTGCGCGTTCTCGCAGTCAGCGTCAACAACCGCAAGGAGGAGTCCAAGCGCAACAAGTTCGGCTCCTTCGCCGGCGCTACCACAAAGCGTGCCGTCGTCCGTGTCCACGCCGAAGACCGGATCGAACTCTTCTGATTCGCGGGAGCACCCACCATGGCCATCCGAAAATACAAGCCCGTAACCAACAGCCGTCGCAACGCGTCGGTGAACCTCCATGTTGAGGTCACAAAGCGCCAGCCCGAGAAGAGTTTGCTTCGTCCGCTCCACAAGACCGGCGGTCGCAATTGTCAGGGAAAGCTCACGGTCATCCAGCAGGGAGGCGGGCACAAACGGCGCTATCGCATGATCGACTGGCGCCGAACCAAGGATGATGTCGCCGCGATGGTTGTGGGGATCGAGTACGACCCCAACCGCACTTGCCATATCGCTCTTCTGAAATTTCCGGATGGCGACCTCCGCTACATCCTCGCGCCCAAGGGGCTCAAGGTCGGGACCACCGTGATGAGTTCGTCGAAGCACATCGATCCTGAGGTCGGAAATTGCATGCCGCTGAAGCACATTCCCACCGGACTCGAACTGAATTCAGTCGAGCTGGTTCCGGGGTGCGGTGCCAAACTCGTTCGTTCCGCCGGTATGGCCGCGCGACTGACCAACAAGGAAGGGCGCTTCGCCACCATCGTGATGCCGTCAGGAGAAATCCGCCAGGTCTCGATCGAGTGTCGCGCGACCATCGGCCCTGTCGGCAATGCCGACCATGCCCTCGTGAAGCTTGGCAAGGCCGGGCGCGCACGATGGCTGGGTCGTCGACCGCGCACGCGCGGTATGGCGATGAGCCATCACCAGCATCCCCACGGCGGAGGTGAGGGGCGATCAAAGGGCGGACAGATTCCGTCGAACGCTAGCAACACCCCGTCCAAGGGCGGCCGCACTCGTTCGCACGGCAAGTCAAGCGATGAGCGGATTCTGAGGCGCCGGTTCAGCCGCCGCTATGGCCAGCTGAAGGTCTGAACCAACTACACGAGGAACCCACCCATGTCACGATCACTCAAGAAAGGTCCAGCGGTCGACGAGAAGCTCTTCCGCAAGGTCGAGGCGCTTCAGGCGAGCGGCCGCCGAGCCCCCATCAAGACCTGGCGGCGTGCCTGCACGATCGTCCCGGAGTTCGTGGGCGTCACATTCCAGGTCCACAACGGCAAGTCGTTCCTCGATGTCTTCGTCACCGAGGACATGGTTGGGCACAAGCTGGGCGAGTTCTCCATGACCCGCATGTTCCGCGGGCACACGAACAAGAAGGAAGGCATCGCAGGCGGCGAGAAGGTCGCCGGCAGCTGACCTGACCGAGGAGTCCCATGACCTACACAGCATCCCATCGTTACTGCCGTATCGCGCCCCGAAAGGTTCGCCTCGTGGTCGACATGATTCGAGGAATGGATGTCGCCCGTGCGATGTCGACACTCGACTTCAGTCCCCGTCGAGGCGCGGTCTTCGTGAAGGTCGTGCTCAAGAGCGCGATCGCCAATGCCGAGGAGCGCGATGCGGATGTCGGATCGCTCTTCATCAAGGAGACGAAGGTCGACGAAGGTCCAACAATCAAGCGCTTTCAGCCCAAGGATCGAGGGCGCTCCCACGCAATCAAGAAGCGAACGAGTCACATTCATGTGACCGTCGCAGAGCGAAAGGCCTGAGGCGCACCCATGGGACAGAAAACACATCCATTCGGATTCCGAGTCGGCATCACCGAGGCTCACAAGAGCCGCTGGTTTGCCCCTAAGGCGCTCTTCGGCGAGTTGCTCGTCGAGGACTACAAGATCCGGAAGTTCATCGACAAGCGGCTCAATCGGACCCCGCCATTCGCGGCCGTGAGCGACATCCTCATCGAGCGAACCCGCGAGGAGCTGACGGTCGTCATCAAGACGGCCCGGCCTGGCCAGGTGCTCGGGCTCAAGGGTGCGGGCAAGGAGCAGCTCGTCACCGAGCTGCAGGCGCTGACCGGTCGCAAGGTAGCGGTCAGTATCGTCGAAGTGAGAAATCCCGAGATCGACGCGCGACTGATCGCGGAGATGATGGCCGAGCAGCTCAAGAAGCGCGCCAACTACCGACGGCTTATCAAGCAGCGGTGCGAGAGTGCCATGCAGAACGGTGCCAAGGGGATCCGCATCCTTCTCGCCGGCCGGCTCGGCGGCGCTGAAATGAGCCGCACACTCGACATGCGACTGGGATCGATCCCGCGCTCCACGCTGCAGGCTCATGTCGACTACGCGCTCGCGCACTCGTTCACGAGCTACGGCGCTCTGGGTGTCAAGGTGTGGGTCTACCGCGGCATGTATGCCGCGCAGGAGGCGCAGAACGAGTACCAGTCGACCGCCGCAGGTGGCCGCGCCCGAGCGCGAGGCCGACGCTGAACTGAGGACTTCCGCAGGAGCCATCCATGAAACTTCTTCCCAAGCGAGTCAAGTACCGCAAGCAGCAGCGCGGCAAAATGAAAGGCTGTGCCACTCGTGGCAATTATGTCGCCTTCGGCGATTACGGCCTGCAGTCCCTGGAGACTGTCTGGCTCAGCGGGCGACAGATCGAAGCTGGCCGCATCGCGGCGCAGCACTTCCTCCGTCGCCAGGGCAAGCTCTACATCCGCGTCTTCCCCGAGAAGCCGATCTCCAAGAAGCCATTGGAAACCCGAATGGGTACTGGAAAGGCGGAGGTCGATTACTGGGCCGCGCGTGTGAAGCCCGGAACGGTTCTGTTTGAAGTTGAAGGTGTTCCCGAGGACATCGCCAAGCAGGCGCTCGCCCGCGTGGCCTACAAGATGCCGGTGCGCTGCCGAATGGTCGGACGCCGGCTAGCCGTGTGACGACTGGAGCATGAGGAACGAACCATGAAGATGAACGAAGTCAAAAAACTCAGCCTCGAAGAACTGGTGGTCGAAGCCTCGCGTGTTAGGCGGAGCATCTACGACCTGCGCTCGCAGGTCGTGACCGAGAAGGTAAAGGACACATCGCAGTTCTCCAAGCTACGCACTGATCTCGCCCGCATTCTGACCGAAACCTCCGCGCGACGCGTCACGAGTGCCGCCGCGGCACAAAGGAAGGTGTCCGCATGAGCCGTAAGACGCCCGTCGAGATTCCCGTCAAGAGCCCACGACTGGTCGGGGTCGTCGATCGCGATGCCCAGGACCGGACGCGCCGCGTCGTGATCTCCTACTCCGCTCGCCACCCTCGCTACGGCAAGTACATCCGCAAGCGAATTGTCATCCACATTCACGACGAACGCAACGAGTCGCATCAGGGAGACCGCGTGGAAATCGCCGAGTGTCGCCCGATTTCGAAGACCAAGCGATGGTCGCTGGTTCGCATCGTTGAGAAGGCACTCGTCAAGGCGGAGATTGTCTACGGAGAGACAACGAAGGCCTGAGCCAGTAAAGATCACGGAGACCCAGAACATGATCCAAAAAGAATCCAGAATGGAAGTCGCCGACAACAGCGGCGCCCGCGAGGCCATGGTGATCGGAGTTCTCGGCGCGAGCACCGCGCGGGGCCGATTTACCCGCCTCTCGATGTCGGTCGGCGACCGTGTCCGCGTGGCCATCAAGGCGGCAATCCCCAATGGCGATGTGAAGGCCGGAGACAAGGCCATGGCGGTCATCGTTCGGGTCAAGTACCCCGTTCGCCGCGCAGATGGCTCCTATGTCCGGTTCGACTCCAATGCCTGCGTCCTCATCGATGACGAGGGCAACCCCAAGGGCACGCGAATTTTCGGGGCAGTGGCGCGAGAGCTCCGGGAAAAGAACTACATGAAGATCGTCTCGCTCGCGCCGGAGGTGGTGTGACATGCCGATGCACGTAAAGAAGGGCGATCAGGTCATCGTTACTGCCGGCAATGAGCGCGGCAAGAGCGGCGAGATTCTGGAGATCGATCTCAAGGCGATGCGTGTGCTCGTCAAGGGAGTCAATGTCCGCAAGCGGAACATGAAGCCGACCCAGCAGCAGCCCAAGGGCTCGGTGGTCGAGAAGGAACTGTCGATCCACATTTCCAATGTCAGCCCCGTCATCGGCGGCAAGCCGAGCCGAGTGCGGTTTGTGGTGCGTCCGGATGGATCGAAGGTCAGGATTGCAGCGCGCGACGGCAGCGAACTGCATGTCCTACGCAAGGCCACCCGCAGGACCGCCAAGTGATCACGCGCAAGGAGCACCCATGAGCACGCCAACCATTCAACCTGCCCTTCCTGAGCCGCGCCTCAGGCGCGTCTACAAACAAGAGGTTTCCAAGCGAATTCAGGAGGCGTTCGGACTTACGAATGTCTGCCAGCTTCCATCGATCACCAAGGTGGTCATCAATGTCGGAGTCGGCAAGCAGCTTGAGAACCAGAAGCTGAAGCCCGAATACCGCGACACGGTGGTGCACAGTCTGGCCGCGATCTCGGGACAGAAGCCCATTATGGTGATCGCCAAGAAGGCGGTGTCCAACTTCAAGGTGCGCGAGGGAGCGCCCAGCGCGTTCATGGTGACGCTCCGCCGCGAGCGGATGTGGAACTTCCTCGATCGGCTCATCAACCTGGCGATGCCCCGAATCAAGGACTTCCGAGGAGTCTCGGACAAGACCTTTGATCGTCAGGGAAACTTCGCTATGGGGCTGTCCGAGCAGGCCGTGTGGCCGGAGATCAACATGGCCAGCTTCGCGCATGTGCACGGCATGAACATCAACATCGTGTTCGCACGCAGCGATCCAAAGAAGAGCCGCATGCTCCTTACGGAGCTCGGCATGCCCTTCGTTAAGCCCGAGAAGCCCCAGGCGAAGGCCGCCGCAACGGCGACGGCCACGGCGACGGCGCAGTAAAGGAACCCCATGGCAAGCAAGAGAGTCTTTGCGAAAATGAAGCTAAAGCCCAAGTTTTCGACCCGCAAGCAGAACCGCTGCGAGATCACGGGCAACCCGCGCTCGTACTACCGCAAGTTTCGCGTCAGCCGCCATGTTCTGCGCGAGCTAGCACTACAGGGACTGATCCCTGGAATGCGCAAGGCATCCTGGTAACCCGCCCCGAGGAAAGACCCATGTCACTTCACGACCTTACTGCCGACATGCTCACCCGGATCCGCAACGCCGTCGCGATCCGCCGCAAGAGCGTCAACTGCCTGAACAACCGACTCAATCGCGGCGTCCTCGATGTCCTGCGCGACGAGGGCTACATCATCGCCTACGAGACGATCGCGGACGGTCGGCAGGGACTCCTGCGGGTCCAGCTCAAGTACGGGCCTCGGGGCGAGACACTCATCAATCACATCGACCGCGTCTCCAAGACGGGATGCCGCGTCTACAAGGGAACCGACGACCTCCCGCGGCTCCTTGAGGGGCTCGGAATCACGGTCGTTTCCACCAGCCACGGCGTCATGAGCGACCGCAAGGCGCGCGAGTTACGCGTCGGCGGCGAGGTGATCTGCGCGGTCTCTTGACCGACGAAGAAAGGCAGCCATGAGCAGAATCGGAAAGCAAAGCATCGCGGTTCCAGCCACTGTGAAGGTCGCGGTGAATCCCGCCTCGCGCACGGTGAGTTTGACCGGCCCCAAGGGGTCAAACTCTTTCACCCACCAGCCGCAGATCCGTGTCGCCTGGGACGACGCTTCCAAGTTGATCGCCTGCACACTCGACGATCCCGCGAAGATCGATGAGGGCAACCGGCGCGCGCTCTGGGGCACGACGCGGGCAGTACTCAACAAGATGGTGGCTGGCGTGGCCACCGGCTACTCCAAGAGACTCGAAGTGATCGGTGTCGGCTGGACGGCGAAGATGCAGGGCAAGAAGCTCATGCTGACCATCGGGTTCTGCCACCCGATCGAGTTGGTGATTCCCTCCACGGTCATCGTCACGATCGAGAACAACACGATTATCACGATCGCGGGAGTGGATGCGCAGCAGGTTGGCGCGTTCGCCAGCTTGATCCGCAGCCAGCGAAAGCCTGAGCCTTACAACGGCAAGGGGATCAAGTATTCAGACGAGTTCATCCAGCGCAAGAAGGGCAAGGCCTTCGGCGCCTGAACCGGCGCACTTCCCAGACGAGACGATCAGCACGACGCAAGCAAGGAACTACCAATGGACATCTCCTCAGATAGAAAGACACGAAGAGTCCGCCGCCGACGCGGCATCCGCAAGACGCTGCGCGGAACGCCGAGCCGCCCTAGGCTCGCCGTCTACCGTTCGCCGCGCCACATTTATGTGCAGGTCATTGATGACCTAGCCGGTCGCACGCTGGCGTCGGCGTCGTCGCTCGACCTTGAGGGGGATGCAGCCCACCGCGGCAATGTCGCGGCCGCGGTTCTCGTCGGCAAGGCAGTCGCCGTTCGCGCGCTCCAGGCAGGCGTCACGGACGTGGTCTTCGATCGCGGCGGATACATCTATCACGGACGGATCAAGGCGCTCGCGGATGCGGCGCGCACGGGCGGCCTTAAGTTCTGAACGGAACAACACCATGCACGACAAATTTGACGACAGTGGCATCGACGCAACGACCGTGAAGGTCTTCCGAACCTCCTCGACAGTGGCTGGCGGTCGCCGCTTCAGCTTCAGCGCGCTAGTGGTCGTTGGGGATCGTCGCGGGAAGGTCGCGGTCGGCTACGCCAAGAGCAATCAGGTACCGACTAGCGTCGAGAAGGCCACCCGTGAGGGCCGCCGCAAGTTGCGGGCCTATCCGCTGCAGGGACGGACGCTCCCGCATTCGATCGAAGGACGATTTGGTGCTTCGAAAGTCCGCCTCGTCCCGGCTAGCCCGGGAACGGGTGTCATCGCCGGCGCCTCGGTCCGCGCAGTGCTTGACATGCTCGGTGTGCAGGACTGCCTGACCAAGGCCTACGGCTCGACCAACGCCAAGAACCTCGTCAAGGCGACTTTTGCGGCGCTCGACACGCTGCGCACGCGCGAGCGCGTCGAGAAGTTGCGTGGAGTGTCACTGGGCACAACGACCGTTGAAGATGCCATCGCCCGCGGGATGGCCGCGATGCCTGCGAAGCGCAGCGGCGAGCGCGCGGCAGCGCCGGTCAACACGGTCGGCGATGACCGTCGCCGTGGTGGCCCTGGAGGCCGTGGACGCGGGCGCGGTCCGCGCGACGACGCATCACGGCACACCGAGAGCGCACCGACCGCCGCGGCACCGACCGCCACAGCACCTGCAGCACCTGCAGCACCTGCAGCACCTGCCCCACCCACAGCACCCGCAGCACCCATCGCACCAGAGGCCGCGGCCCCCGACGCCCCGCCCCAGAGCTGATCTGCCGTACCCAAGAACGATTGACAGGAGTCTGAAGCCATGATGATTCACGATGTCACAGCCAAGGTTGGAAAGCACAAGCGCCGCATGCGTGTTGGGCGCGGCGAGGGCAGCGGCAAGGGCGGTACCAGCGGCCGTGGTCACAAGGGTGCCAAGAGCCGCGCCGGGTGGACGAGCCGGCCCGGCTATCAGGGCGGATCCACTCCGCTGCTACGCCGATTCCCCAAGCGCGGCTTCTCCAACGCGGACTTCCGCGCCGACTACCACATCGTGAATGTCGGCGACTTCGCCAGCCACTTCACCGCTGGGGGGGTCGTCGACCTCGATGCGCTCATCAAGCTCGGCTTCGTACGCGACTCCTCGATGCCACTCAAGGTCCTTGGCAACGGCGTCCTCGCTGCCAAGTTGACGGTGACCGCTGACCGCTTCTCGGCGCAGGCCAAGTCAAAGATCGAGTCGGTGGGCGGGACGGCGACCCTCACCCAGCGCGGAGCCCGCACGAACGAACTCGACGCGGTGTACTCCGCCAAGGCGGCGAAGCTCACGGCGCGTTCGAAGGCCAAGGTCGCTGATGTCCTGGCCAAGCTCGACGCCAAGGCCGCCGCCGCGGCTGCGGCACCGCCCGTTGCAAAGGGCGCCAAGACCGTCAAGAAGGATGGTGGCAAGGCCGCCGGCGGAGCCAAGAAGCCATCGGGTGAGCACAAGCCGAAGGCCAAGCCGGAAGGCAAGCAGAAGCCCGAGGGCGACTCGCACTAAACGGACAACGCCACGCGAATGCTCGAAGCCTTTCTCAACATCTTCAGGATCCGCGACCTCCGCAACAAGGTGTTCTTCACCCTCGGTGTGCTGGCGGTCTATCGCATTGGATTCTGGATCCCACTGCTTGGAGTCGATCAGACCGAGCTGGCCAAGGCTGCCGAACGGGCGTCGGTCGACCAGACCGGGTTCGGTCGGCTGCTCGAGTACGCCTCGATTTTCTCGGGTGGGTCGCTGCAGCAGTCGACGATCTTCGGCCTTGGAATCATGCCGTACATCACGGCGAGCATCATCTTCCAACTCCTTCAGGCGGTCGTTCCCGCACTTCAGGATCTCAAGAAGGAAGGGATGTCCGGACAGGTCAAGATCATGGAGTGGACGAGGTATGCGACAGTCGGTCTCTGCCTCCTGCAGGGATTGATGTGGCTCGGTTTCCTTCGCACGCAAAACCTGGTCCATCCGCAGTTCCAGGTGGGCGGGGGACTGTTCATCTTCTATATGTCGGGTATTGCCGGGCTCACCGCTGGCAGCCTCTTCCTGATGTGGCTAGGTGAACAGATCGACAAGTATGGGATCGGCAACGGCGTCTCGATCATCCTCACCGCAGGCATCCTTTCGCGGGTTCCCAGCGCGTTCACCTGGATCGCCAAGAACTTTGACCCGAGCATTCAGGGCGGTGATTCGAAGATTGGTGTCGTCGGACTCGTCATCCTGGCCGCGGGATTCCTCTTCGTCATCGCTGGCGCAATCGTCATCACGGTGGCGCAGCGGCGTATTCCCATTCAGCAGGCCAAGCACACACGGGGCCGCAAGGTGTACGGGGGCCAACGCCACTATTTGCCGCTGCGCGTCAACCACGCTGGAGTGATGCCCATCATCTTCTCGTCCACGCTCATGATGTTTCCGGCGTCAGGCGCGGCATGGCTGGCGACGCGTGCGGCGCAGACTGATGCGTCATCGACCTGGACCACCATCACGAGTTTCATCGCGCAGAACCTTCAGATCGGCGCGTATCCATACATCCTTGTCGAAATCGTCCTCATCTATGTCTTCTCCTACTTCTGGACAACGGTCCAACTTTCGCCCTCTGATATGGCGAAGCAGCTGCGCGAGCACGGCTCCTTCATTCCCGGTCTGCGACCCGGACCGCGCACCGCCGAGTACCTCGAGACGGTCATCTCGCGCATCACCTATGTCGGCGCCGGTGCGCTGGCGCTGATAGCGATCATCCCGACCATCGTCAGCCAGCAGTTGGGGATCCCCTTCTTTGTCGCGCAGTTCCTCGGCGGCACGGGACTCCTCATCGTCGTGAGCGTCGCACTTGATCTGGTGCAGCGCATCGAGGCCAATCTGCTCATGCGCAACTACTCCGGGTTCCTGTCCAGCGGCGCCAGCGATTCCGGACCGCGTATTCGATCGGCGCGAGGATGAACAAAGCGAAGATGAACAAGGCGATGATGTGATCATGGTGACTGAGCACTCCATTCAAGGCCTCGACACGCAAGCGCAGCCGCGCTCCGGTGTTGTCACTTCAGTACGCCTTGCCGAGTCCCTGCGGACGGCGTCGAGGACCCGAGGTGGAGAGATCCACACGGACTCTGAGATTGGCGCAATCCGCGAGGCGGCGTATGTAGCGCGACTCGCGCTCGACGCGGCCCTCCGCGCGGCCAAGCCGGGAGTGACCCCGGCATCGCTCGCAGCGATCGTGGGCGGCGTTGTGGCGGCGGAGCGCGCCGAGAGCGCGCTGAACGGCGTCACCTTGGCTCGGCGAGCGGCTTTCCCGGCGGCGTGCTGCATCGGCGTCAACGACCGGTTTGTGCACGCGGTACCGAGCGACGAACCGCTCGCCGACGGGGATGTTGTCACCATCGATGTGGCGATCAGCCTGCGCGGATGGTGCGCCGACCTCGCCGAGTGCACCGTGATCGGTCGCGGGAACGCGCGCACACATGCCATGGTCGAAGGGTGTTACGAGATGCTCAACGCGGCAATGACCTTGATGGCACCTGGAGTTCGATGGTCAGTCGTGGCCGCCGCGATGCAGCAGGTTGCCTCGGATCGCAGCCTCGGGATCGTCACCAGCCTGTCCGGCCACGGGATCGGGCGGCGGCTCCACGAGGCCCCAATTGCACCGTGCAGTCTGGATCGTGCCCTCGTCGAGCTCGATGACTTCACGCTCCTTCCTGGCATGGTGATCTGCGTCGAGCCAGTGGTGACCGAACATGCTGACGGAGTGCGGTCGGTTGACAGCGACGGCTTTGCCGTCGGAGTCGAATTGGTCCCCTGCGAGGACGGTTGGTCCATGCGGACATCGAGCGGGCGAAGTGGCTGCGCCGTCGAGCGCACGGTCGTAGTGACGAGGTCCGGATGCGAACGGCTCGACGAGGTTCCCCCGTCGCCGCGCGCGACCACGACGAGACGAGTCTGACGAAGGAATCAATGGCAAAGGAAGAAAAGATCACACTTGAAGCCGAGGTCACCGAGGCACTCCCCGACGCGATGTTTCGGGTCAAGCTTCAGAACGGCCAGGAGATCCTCGCCTATGTGAGCGGCAAGATGAGGAAGTTCTTCATCCGAATCCTCCCCGGTGACAAGGTCACCATCGAGATGAGCCCTTACGACATGACCAAGGGTCGCATTACCTTCAGGCAGTAGCAAACGAAAGAACCACGGAGTCTCACATGAAAGTCCGAAGCAGCATCAAGCGCCGCACCATGGATTGCCAGATCGTCGTCCGCAAGGGCAAGCGCTTTGTCATCAACAAGAAGAACCCACGCCTGAAGCAGCGCCAGGGCTGACGCGACACCCACGGAGCCACACCATGCCACGCATTGCCGGAATCGACATCCCCGATAAGAAGAAGGTCCTCTTCTCCCTCCAGTACATCCATGGCGTCGGCCCGAAGGTCGCCGCGAAAATCCTTGCGAAGACCGGGATCGATCCCGACCGCCGCACCCACACGCTTGGCGATCAGGAGCTGGCGGCGATCTCCAAGGAGCTCGACGAGCACTACATCGTGGAGGGCGCCCTTCGTCGTCAGGTGGCGCAGGATATCCAGCGGCTCAAGGACACCCACTCCTATCGCGGCGAGCGGCATCGCCGCAGCCTCCCGTGTCGGGGGCAGCGCACCAAGACCAATGCGCGTACGCGCAAGGGCAAGAAGAAGACCGTCGCCGGTAAGAAGGGCGTGAACGGCTGAACCGCCCGAACTACGAGGAAGCACCACTATGTCGAAGAAGCCAAAGATCCGCAAGAACATCATCAAGGGCATTGCCCATGTCAATGCGTCATTCAACAACACGATCGTGACGATCACCGACACCAACGGAGAGACCATTGCGTGGGACTCTGCGGGAAGCGTTGGATTCAAGGGGGCTCGAAAGAGCACCCCGTTCGCCGCCAGTCGTGCCAGCGAGCGCGTGGCCGGCAAGGCGCGCCGTGTGGGAATGCGCGAGATCGAAGTCAGAGTGCGTGGCGCTGGACCAGGCCGCGAGTCGGCCGTCACCGCACTTCAGGCCAATGGACTGAGAGTTCTTTCAATCGAGGATCAGACGCCGCTCCCGTTCAACGGGTGCCGCGCGCCGAAGAAGCGGCGCGTCTGACGGCCTCGCAGTCATCGTCGTCTCGGCCCTCCTTCAGCAGGGGCCGGGGATCCGCGGCAGGATTCCTCGGCTTCCGATCATGGCGGGCCCGTTTGGTTCGGTTTGAACAACTGCCGCAACAGGAGATTTGATCATGCACATTCGCTGGCGCGGACTGGAACTTCCAGGACGGGTAACCGTCGACAAGAGCAGCCTGACCTCGACCTTCGGCCGATTCTCGGCGGAGCCGTTCGAACGAGGCTACGGCACCACCATCGGCAACAGCCTTCGTCGCATCCTGCTCTCGAGCATCGAGGGTGCGGCGTTCACCAAGATTCAGATCGAGGGAGTGACCCACGAGTTCACTTCGATCCCCGGTGTCGTCCAAGATGTGTGCGACATCGTGCTCAACATCAAGGGACTGGTTGTCGAGACCGACGGCGATGAGCCGAAGCGGGTGCGCATCTGCGTGGATGGACCATGCGATGTGACCGGTGCGTCGATCCAGTCCGATGCCTCCGTGCGGATCCTCAATCCCGATCACCTGATCTGCCGAGTGAACGACAAGATCAAGTTCGAGGCGGTGCTGACCGTCAAGCGCGGGCGCGGCTACCAGCCGGCCAGCGAGCAGTACAACATCGAGGAGGAGCAGGTCGTTGGCGAGATTCCGATCGACGCGATCTTCACACCGGTGCAGCGCGTTCGCTACCGTGTGGAGGACACCCGCGTCGGGCAGCGCACCAACTACGACAAACTGGTGCTGGATGTCTGGACCAACGGAACCATCAGCCCTGAGATGGCGCTCGTCGAGGCCGGCAAGATCCTGCGCAAGCATGTCAACCCGTTCGTGCAGTTCGATGCGGCGGGCCAGGACCTGGTTGAGGAGGGCCTTACACAGCAGGCCGAGCCTGAGACGGACCTTGCCACCAAGTTGTTGATGACGATTCAGGAATTGAACCTGGGCGTCCGCGCTACCAATTGCCTGCAAAGCGCAGGCATTGCCACCGTGGGCGAGCTCATCCTGAAGACCGAGCCCGAACTGCTCGGAATCCGCTCGTTCGGCAAGACATCACTCTCCGAGATCACCCAACGCCTGTCCGAGATCGGTCTCGGCCTCGGCATGCAGCCAAGCTAAGGAGTATCAACCATGCGACATCGAGTTGCAGGAAAACAACTGTGCCTTCAGAGCGACCACCGCCGCGCCATGCTGCGGAATCTGGCCGCTGGGCTCTTCGAACACGGCGAAATCGTCACCACGCTTCCCAAGGCGAAGGCGGTTCAGCCATATGTCGAGCGGCTCATCACCATTGCGCGCCATCGCACGCTCGCTTCGCGTCGGCTGATCACCAGTCGCCTCACCGATCGTGCGGTTTTCGCCTGGGTCGCCGACCCGAAGGTGAAGGAAGAGCACAAGTCGAGCGACTTCTGGGCGCTTCCCGCGGCCAGCGAGGTCGAGTTCAACCGCTACGGCGAGTTGCGCAAAGCGCCGCGGCTCGTGCATCACCTGATCACCCGCGTCGCTCCGCTCTTTGTGGATCGGCCTGGCGGTTACACGCGAATCATCAAGCTCGACCGACGCCGTCTCGGCGACGCGGCGGACCTCGTCGTCCTCCAACTAGTCGGGCGCGAAGGGGGATCACAGGTGTCGGGCGGATCGTCCGGACGGCGCAAGGGCGCGGATCGCCGTACGGCGTTCGCCGCGAAGCTGCGCAAGTCGGCGGCCGCAGGTGACGCCGTGACTACGCCGGCCGAGTAGTTCGCCTTTCACATTCAAAGAATGCAGCGCGCGCCACGGGGCGCGCGCTTTTCATGGGGCCCGTCGCGGGAGTCGGCGCGGAGGAGGTTGGTCAGCGTTCAGAACTGCCGCAGGAAGCGCGCATCGTTCTCATAGAGCCAGCGGATGTCGGCGATCCCGTAGCGGCGCATCGCAATCCGCTCGATCCCCAATCCGAACGCGTAGCCACTCCACTCTTCGGGGTCGAGACCGACCGCCTGCAGCACATGTGGATCGACCATCCCACAGCCGCCGAGTTCAACCCATTGAAGCTGGCCGCGGACCTCCATCTTCATGTCGACTTCTGCAGATGGCTCCGTGAAGGGGAAGAAACTCGGGCGCATGCGGACTTCCGCGTCTTTGCCGAAGTAGGCACCGGCGAACTGGATGAGCGCGGTCTTCAGATCGACCATCGACAGCGCGCGGTCGATGCAGAGCCCTTCGATCTGGTGGAACATGGAGAAGTGCGTCGCATCGTGGGTGTCGGGGCGGTAGACACGCCCGACCGCAACAATCTTGAGCGGTGGCTTCTGGGCCTCCAACGCGCGGATCTGAACCGTCGAGGTCTGTGTGCGCAGGAGCCGCTTGATGCCAGCGTGCTCGCCCATGTAGAAGTTGTCAGTTGCTTCGCGGGCCGTATGGCCCTCAGGAATATTGAGTGCAGTGAAGTTGTGCCACTCGTCTTCCACTTCGGGACCGTCGGCGACCGAGAATCCCATCCGTGCGAAAGCTTCGATGATTTCATCGATCGTTCGTGTGAGGATGTGCCTCGATCCCGAACCGAGGTCAACTCCGGGAAGCGTGACATCGACACTGGCCGCTGGCGGGTCTGCGGACATCCGCGACTTCGCGGCGGCGAACTCGGTCTCGAGCGCGACCTTGAGTTCGTTGGCGAGCCGTCCGAGCTCCGGCTTCTGTTCGCGCGGAGCACTCTTGAGCCGTGCCATTGCCTCTTTCAGCTTCCCATTCGAACCCAGGAATTCGATCCGCCACTGTTCGAGCGTGCTCGGGTCAACCGCGGCGTCCAGCGACTTGATTGCGGCAGCCCGCAACTCATTGATGGCATTGATCACTGGTGGCGCAGTGTAGGGATCCCAAAATCGCCATCGGCCAAGGGGAAAGGGGCCCCCCCAGCAATGCCTCCGAAAGGACCCTGTCTGAACACCAAACCCCGTGAAGCGCCTAACGGTCCCCACCGTCGTGCGCAAGCGCGGATGCTGATCCTATTGGATCAAGTCCGCCAGCCAACCCCGGCCGGGCTCGGCCATAAGAGAAAGACACGAGCGGCCTCAATGTTGACCGGAATCCACAGATTTTCTGACCGCCGATAGGGAGGGCAGTATCCTTGCAACACTTCTATATAGACGCCACGAAGTGCAAGTTTTCCCGACACTCAGGCCATTTGGATTGCGCAGCGGCTGACGGAGGGTGCCCTAGGGGTCGCCCAGGTTCACGCGTATCTGATGTCGGGGTACCACAAACCGCTCACCATCTACTGCCGTGCGACCTCGCTCGGAAGGGTGATCCAGGCGGAGTGCGACGATGTTGTCAACGGGTTCTTCGCCAGCCGACTGAGCGACCCTGGGTTTCTCAACGCGTGGGCAACCAGCGGAATGCGTCTAAGGCAATGGCTGAGAAACGGATTGAACTTCTATGTGCGCGAGCAACTCCGAACCAGAATCGCGATCGACAGGATTGAGTCCGGAGCGATCGATACCGCGGCAGGCGATTCACGGGATGCCAACGCCCCTTCTGAATCTGGTGCCGCAGCCGACGCGGTCTTTGAGCGGGCCTGGGCAGCGAGCGCGCTCGAGAGTGCGATGGCCTCCACACGGCGGGCGCTACGCGACGCCGGCCGCGAGTGCGACTGGGAGCTCTTCTGGAATCAGAAGGTGCGCAGCGTCCCATGTGAAATGGTGGCTCGGGAGCGCGGGATGACCGAAGCTCAGGTCCGCCAGCGAGTATTCGCCGTGGCCGAGCAGATGCGTTACGCGCTACGGGAAGTCCTCGTCAAAGATGGCGCTCCGACGCCGGACCTTGCGCAAGAAATCCGTTCGATGATGGAGGCCCTCCATGGGCACGGAACCTGAGCGCGCCTACGCCACACCGCTCTCGCCGGACGAGGTGCTGCAACTGTGGGTTGCCATGCTCTGTGACGATGTCCAGCCGGCGGAACTCCTGGCCGCGCGATGCGCCGCGCCTGACGGTCGATCATGGAGTGAGTCAGTCCTAGGACCTGCCCTCGACGCGCCGCGCCCTCTGTCCGAGTGGTCGAGCCTGAAGTCAGAGGGAAAGCGCGGATTCCAGCGCGCAGAACTGGAGCGAGGCGATGCCGCGGCCATTGGGGCGTTTCTTCGATACACCGCAGCAATCGGGGGCGCCCTTCATGATCATGGCGAATTGCTGACTCGGATGGACACGAGTCAGATAGCACGCATGTTGGACATGGTCGGGCCGCTGCTTCCCGAGGGTTGGAGCAGGATCTTCGCATCGGCACGCGCGCGGCTCGGGGCATCGCCTCTCAAGAGGTGTATTCCGAGTTGAGTGCTACATACCGGGTCGTCAGCCCGCAGCTCCAGAATCGGTCGCAGCACGATCCCATCCCGAGGTCGATGGTGAGGAGCACGGAGTCGGCGCTGAATGCCGCGCGGACCGCACCGAGGTCGACCCTGGCGGGGGCTCCATGCTCGAAGAGGGTGATCCCTCCGGCACCAACGCGGATCGAGTTCGGGTCGAATGCGACTCCCGCCCGTCCTGCCGCCGCCAAGATGCGACCCCAATTCGGGTCGCCACCGGTCACGGCCGTGCGCACGAGAAGGCTCGACGCGACAGTACGGGCGACTTCGAGCGCGTCGGCGGTTGTTCGCGCGCCGGTGACGCGAACCTCAAGGCCTCGCTCGAATCCTTCGCCGTCGCGGACGACCATCTGCGCGAGCTCGGCTGCAACTTCCGCCATCGCCCCATGGAACTCGGGGCGCGGCGGCGCACCGGCGACCCCGGAAGCCAGCGCAAACACGCTGTCGTTCGTGCTGGTGTCGCCATCGACGGAGATCCGATGAAACGATCCCTCTACCACTTCGCGCAAGGTGCTGTCGAGTTCGTCTGGGGCCACCACTGCATCGGTGGCGATGACACAGATCATTGTGGCCATATTGGGATGGATCATGCCAGCTCCCTTGGCAACACCAGTGATCCGGCACCTTTGAGTGCCGTGGGCATCGTTCCAGAGAATGGTGCGGGATGACCACTTTGGACGGGTGTCGGTGGTCATGATGGCGCGCGCGAAGCTCTCACAGGAACCTGCGGTCGCCGAGGTCACGAGCAGAGGAATCGCTGCCTCGATCCGCGCAAGTGGGAGCGCTACCCCGATCACGCCCGTTGAGTTGATGAGCACTTCGTGCGGCGCAACGCCCAGGGATCGTGCGAGCGCGACACTCGACGCGTGTGCGCGGTGAAGGCCGTCGGGTCCGGTCGCTGCGTTGGCGCATCCGGAGTTCACCATCAGTGCCCGCACGAGTCCGTGCGATGCGACGAGATTGGCCTTGGACACAGCGATGGGAGCCGCCGCGATCAAGTTCTTCGTGAAGACCGCCGCGGCGGTTGCCGGAGAGTCCGCGACCAGCAGGGCAAGGTCGGCGACGCCTGCCTTCTTGATTCCTGCGGCGACCCCGGCGCCGCGAAACCCCTGGGGCCATGGGGGAGCGGTCATCACCGCACGGTCGCTTTCCCTGAGCGAGAGCGTCATGTGACTGTTACCAACGGAGGCGCACCGGTGTCCAGAACCATCGCCACCTCATCGCACGCGGTGTTCCGTGGACATTTCGCGCAGTCCTTGAGCACCTTTTCGGGGAGGATGCTGACGCTGACGGTCTTGAATCCACAGCGCGCGAAGAACTCCGGCGCACGGGTGAGCACGAAGACGCGCGGAATCCCGAGGTCGGCGGCCCACTCGACGAAATACTTTGTGAGTGTCGTCCCCAGCCCCGAGCCTCGCTTGCCGGGAGCGATGCCCAGCGAGCGGATTTCCGCCAGTTGCGGCGTGTAGATCCAGAGCGATCCGCAGCCGATCACCTCGTCGCCGTCCACCGCGACGGCAAACTCCGACAGCGATTCAAGAACTTCCTCGCGCGAGCGGGGGAGATGTTCCCCTTGTGCCCGCCAGTGTTCGATGATCGCGCAGATCGCATCGAGGTCATCAATGCGCGCTTCGCGGATCAAGGCGTTCGCGGCCGTCGGATCAAGGTGCCGCGAGAGATCGCGTCGAGCCGTCGCAATCGACTGGGCGACCTGCGCGGGTGCGGTTCCACCCTCGACGCTGCGCTTCGCCAGCGCGCTGTCGACTCTGAGCGCCACATAGACATCCGCATCAACGAGGGGCTCGATCCGCTGAAACTGCTCGACCGAGAGCCTCTCGAGCGGTTTCTGCTCTCTGATTGCTTCACGCACAAGCCTCCCCGCGCTGTGGTGAGCGTCACGGAAGGGGAGCCCCTTGGAGACGAGATAGTCCGCCAGTTCGGTGGCGTTCGAATATCCGCCCTGCGCCGCCGCGAACGATCGTTCGCGGTTGATGACGAGTCCGTCGAGTACCGCCGGGACCATCCGGAGGCAGAGCGAGAGATGCTCCATCGAGTCGAAGAGCGGCTCCTTATCCTCCTGAAGATCCTTGTTGTAGGCGAGTGGCAGACCCTTGAGGACGGTGAGGATCGAGACGAGGCCGGCGACCTGCCGCCCCGTCTTCCCGCGGATCAGTTCAAGCGCATCAGGATTCTTCTTCTGCGGCATGAGGCTGGACCCGCTGGTCACGCTCTCTGAGAGTTCAACCAGTCCCGCCTCGCTGCTCGAGTAGAAAATGAGGTCTTCGGCCAGGCGAGAGAGATGCACGGAGCAGAGTGCTGCGGCCGCTAGAGTCTCGACGACGAAGTCACGGTCGCTGACGGCATCGAGTGAGTTGGCGGTGGGAGCGCTGAATCCGAGGTCGCGCGCCAGCCTCGCACGATCAATTGGATATGCGGTTCCGGTGAGTGCGCCCGAACCCAGCGGGCACTGGCGCGCGCGACGGGCCGCATCCTCGAACCGCCCCCGGTCGCGTGAGAGCATCTCGACATACGCGAGCGACCAGTGAGCGAAAAGCAGGGGTTGCGCCCGTTGGAGATGCGTGTACCCAGGGAAGGCCGTCTCGCGCTCGCGCTCGGCGAGCGCGATTAGGCTTCCGATGCAGGCGTCGATCTCCGACTGGCGCCGGGCGGTCTCCTTCAGCGTCCAGAGCCGGAGGTCTGTCGCTACCTGATCATTGCGGCTTCGACCAGTGTGCAGTTTCTTGCCGAGATCACCGACGCGCGCCACAAGTTCACGCTCGACCCAGGAGTGGATGTCTTCGTCGGCAGCGTTTGCGAGGGCGGCGGGATTGTCGACCCCGTGGCCAAGCACATCACCTAAGGCCGTGACCAGCGCATCCGACTCGGCCTGGGTGAGCACCTGTGCGCGAGCGAGGGCACGCGCCCACGCCACGCTTCCCTCGATGTCCTCGCACAGGAGAGTCCGGTCGAAGGAGAGCGAGTCGTTGAACTTGCGGAACATCGGGTCGGCGGCCTTCTCGAATCGGCCCGCCCAAGTGACAGTCATCGACACTCCTGCGCCCTGTGGCCGCCGGCTGCAGTAGTGTCAGCCAAGCGAGAGGTGCCGCCGCTGTGGGAGGTCATGTCCTTGAGAGCGCGGATCCGGCTCGGCAGAGAGAAGAGTCGAATGAATCCTTCCGCATGGGTCTGGTCGTAGACCGCGTCTTCGCCGAATGTGGCAAAGTCCTGGTTGTAGAGGGAGTTCGGGCTGCGTCGTCCGGCGACCGAGGCCGTCCCCTTGAAGAGGCGGACGCGAACATCTCCCGTGAGGACGCCGGCAGCTTCCCGCGCGCTCGCCCACAGAGTCTCCCGCAGGGGAGTGAACCAGGTTCCCTCGTACACGATGCGTGCGAAGTCGAGCGCAAGCCTCTGACGCCACTGAAGCGTGTCGCGGTCGTAGCACAGTTGCTCAAGACCTCGCAGCGCCTCCATCAAAATCGTTCCGCCCGGAGTTTCGTATGCGCCTCGGCTCTTCATTCCGACGAGTCGATTCTCTACGAGGTCGATCCGTCCAACCCCGTGTTGCCCGCCAACCCTGTTCAGCGAATCGAGCAGTGACACGGAGTCCATGGGAACGCCGTCGAGCGCGGTGGGGAAACCGGCGCGGAAGCTCACGGTGACTTCGGCACCTGCGTCAGGCGCGCGCCGCGGGTCAACCGTCAGCATCCACACATCCTCGGGGGGAGCCTTCCACGGATCCTCGAGATCGCCCCCCTCATGCGAGATGTGCCAGATGTTCGCATCGCGCGAGTAGATTTTCTCAGCGGTTGCCGCACAGGGAATCGAGCGCACCTTCAGATACTCAAGCATCTGCTCGCGGCTCTTGAGGTTCCACAGGCGCCACGGAGCGATCACCGGGAGCTGTGGTGCGAGCGCGGCGAACGCGCACTCAAAGCGCACCTGATCGTTTCCTTTGCCCGTGCATCCATGGCTGAGCGCATCACAGTCCTCGGCCAGAGCCGCGTCCACCTGCGCGCGCGCGATGATCGGCCGGGCGATCGAGGTCCCAAGCAGATACCGCCCTTCGTACACCGCACCCGTGATTGCCATGGGGTAGGCGAACTCTTCGAGAAACGCCTGACGCAAGTCTTTCACGACGCACTTGGCTGCCCCGGAGTGGATCGCCTTGGCCTCGATTCCCTCCAGTTCCCGCGCACCCTGTCCCACATCCGCGACGACCGCGACAACTTCGCATCCGTAGCTCTCCACCAGCCAGGGAATGATGCACGATGTGTCGAGACCTCCCGAGTAGGCGAGGGAGACGCGGCGAGGCTTGAACGAGCTGGACATGGGGATTCTTTCTGTGATGAGAGTGAGTGAAATGCGAAGTGGTCTGGCTAGTGTGCGCCCCCGAGCGCGACGGCATCGCTAGTGAGCGCAGAAAGGTCGGGGCGCAGCATGGTCAGGAGGATCGCGTTCTGGAGGTGCATGCGGTTCTCCGCCTGATCAAGGACGATGGACGCCGGCGAGTCGAGCACCTCGGTGGTCACCTCCTCGCCGCGCCGTGCGGGAAGGCAGTGCATGAACTTGGCCTGGGATCCCGCGCGGCGCATTAGCGCGGCGTCGACCTGATACGGCGCAAGCGCATCGCGCTTGCTCTGCGCCTTCGACTCTTCCCCCATGGAAAACCACACATCTGTGTAGATCGCGTGCACCCCATCGACCCGGGCACAGTCCGAGGTACAGACGATGCGGGCACCGCTGCGCAACGCGCGCGCTTGCGCCCGTCGCAGGATCGACTCGGCAGGCCGGAACTGTTCCGGTGTCACGATCGTCATACGCGCGCCCAGCGTGGCTACCGCCTCGATGAGCGAGTTGCAGACATTGTTGCCGTCGCCGACCCAGGCCAAGTGGAGTTGTTCGAGGGGTATCCCGGCTTCGACCAGCGTGAACAGATCGGCGAGTGCCTGACAGGGATGGTGGAGATCGCTGAGAGCGTTGATGATCGGAACTCTCGCCGCGCGCGAAAACTGTTCCAGCAGTGTGTGGCTCCGGCAGCGAATGGCGATGGCATCGGCCCAGCGGGAGAGATTTCCCGCGTAGTCCTCCACCGTTTCGCGCTCACCGATGGGAGTTCCCTGATGGTCGAGGAAGCAGACGGCACCCCCGAGCTTCTGAAATCCAAGTTCGAAGGTGACACGGGTACGCAGCGATGGCTTCTCGAACAGGAGGACGAGCGAGCGCTGCGCGAGCGATCCTGCGAATGATCCATAGTCCGCCTTGAGGCGGGACGCCAGACCGAAGAGGCCAAGGATTTCGGTCGACGAAAGATCGGTGACGGTCAGGAGGTCGCGTGCGAGCAGCGGGTGGGTCGGTGCGGACATTGTCAGCGGCCTCTGGGGGCGGGAAGTGGGTCTGCGAGCGAGGCGACAATTCGAGTGCCGCACGGATCTCCCTCGGCTAGCCGGGCAAGCGCCCGCGGGTCGCGCCAGGAGGCGATGATCACGCCGATGCCGCAGCGCTGAGCGGACTCGAGCGCTCCACGGACCTTGGGGATCATTCCATCGCGGATGACGCCTTCGAGAATGAGCGACTCGATCGCCGCGGCGTCGAGGCACTCGATGAGCGATCCGTCGGCATCGAGGACTCCAGGGACATCGGTCAGGAACACCAGCGCCGACGCCCCGACAATCGAGGCGATCGCAGCGGCGGCGTCATCGGCGTTGACATTGAGAAGCCCGCCTTCGGCATCGATGCCGACGCTGGAGAGAACCGGAAGGAAGCCCGCCTCCAGAAGGGTTCGCAGGAGTGTTTCGTCGCCGGACGAGACCATTCCGACGCGACCGGGATCGAAGTCCAGTCCCTCGATCGGCGCGGCGACGGCCGTCATTCCATCGCCAAGGGTCAGGCCGACCGCCGATGCTCCGTGTGCCAAGAGTGCTCCGACGAGGCGCTGGTTGACCGCCCCACCAAGGATCGACGCAATCTCGACCATCTGATCTGCGGGAGTGATCCGGATTCCAGCGCGCTTCTGTGTCGAAAACCCGAGGCGCCCGAGATGTCGATCGACCGCCGCACCCCCTCCGTGGACGACGGCGACGGATCCCGCACGCCGCGCGTGGAGCCCGGCAATCCCCGCGACGACACCCTCTAGTGCGGCGGAGTCATCGAGCAGCGCCCCGCCGACCTTCACAATAAACGGCGCACCGGATCTCATCGCGCGATCTCTGCGGTGTCGCGCGCATGACCGATCGGAGCATCGCTGGAAGCGAGAGGGGTAACACGATGCCGCGCAATTCCCCAGGACTCTGGATAGCCGCAGCGGATGTTGAGGCACTGCACCGCTTGTCCAGCCGCGCCCTTGACGAGATTGTCGATCGCACTTGCGACGATAAGGTGTCGCCGACGGGTGTCGACCGCTAGTGCGATGTCACACTGATTCGTCGATTCGACCGCGCCGACCGAAGGCCACTCGCCCGCCGCAAGAACTCGAACGAATGGTTCGCGCGCGTATTGGTGGTTGAGCGCGTCGCGGATCTCGTCCTCGCCGACGCCGTCTCGCACTGTGGCATGGATGGTCGAGAGGATGCCGCGGTCGTAGGGTCCAAGGTGTGCCGTGAAGACGATGTCCGCCCCAACTTCCTGGATCATCTCGGGTTCATGACGGTGAGCCAGGACCCCATACGGCTGCTGGCTCACTTCGCAGAGCATGCTCTTGAGCGCGGGCGTACGGCCCGCCCCGCTGACTCCACTTGTGCTATCGACGATGATCGAAGTTGCCGCCAGCAATCCGGCGCGGACCAGAGGAGCGAGCGGCAGGATGACGCTCGTCGGATAGCAGCCTGGGACGGCGATAAGGCTGGCCTCGGCGATCGCCGCTCGGTTGAGTTCGGCGAGGCCATACACGGCGCGCGCAAGGAGCTCGGAGTGGGCGTGTTCGAACCCGTAGTAGCGCCGGTACGCCGAATTGTCCCGAAGCCGGAACGCTGCGGAGAGATCGAAGACGATGAACCCTGCGGCGAGTAGTGCTGGGGCAAGGTCATGGCTCGCCTCGTGCGGCGTTGCCAGGAACACCGCTTGGGCCCCAGACTCGACGATCGCGTCGATGGTGGCGGCACGGACCTCGAGGTCGGTCCATCCTCGGTAGCGCGGGTAGATCGTGTCGAATCGGCGCACCGATTCGGTATTGCGCGAAGACCCGAACAGTGCCACGAGGTCGACGCCCGGGTGTCGGAGCAGGAGTCCCACCGCCTCGGCTCCGGCGTAACCAGTGGCACCGACGATGGCCACGCGGGTGGTCTGTCGCAATGGCGATCGATTGTCCATGGTGGGTGGGATCACGGCGTGTCTCCTGGACGGCTCAGGCGAGTGCGCGCACGAGCTTCTGGTTTGCCTGCGATGCGCGCTCATGAGCGATCCCCTCGAGCTGGCGGGCGAGTACGCGACCCGCAGAGATGGACGCGCAGGCGACGAAGATGCAATCGTCACCGGCAATCGTCCCCAGCGCTCCGCGAAGGATTCCAGCGTCCGATGCCCGGTCGATCTCGATCGCCAGCGCACTCGCTTGTCCCGGCGGGGTCCGCAGGATCACCTGAGTTCCACCGTGCGAGACTTTCACAAGGAGCCGCCGCAGAGCCGCCGTGAAGATGGCAGGGCGGTCTGGGGCTCCGGGGGCCGTCGGGTCGGAGAGTGTCTGGTATCCCGAGCGCGACTTGACTACTCCGAGTTCACGAAGATCGCGCGAGAGCGTCGCCTGGGTCGCGTCGATCCCGACTCGTGCCAGATGTCGAACCAGCTCTCCCTGATTCGCGGGGCGTTCGACGGAGATGATGCGGAGGATTCGGTGGTGGCGCTGGGTCTTAGTAACCATGGCGGATGATTATGCATTGATCTGCATAATCTGTCAATGGGGAGCACGGCCGATCCCGTCGATGGGGGAAGAATCGATGGTGGAAATCCCGGCTCAGTTCGCCGGGGCGTCGGCCTGTACTGAGGAAACGGCCGCAGCCGCTGCGGTGGCAGCAGGGGGACTCGCCGCCGCGGCCGATGGCGACGCAGGTGCAGGCGCCGATGCCGCGGAAGATGCCAAGCTTGCCGCCGAATTCCGGTTCGCCTTGTGCTTGACGGAATCGATCTTCGCCCGGTCAGGAACCAAGATCATCGACATGCGTTTGCCATTGAGGCGCGGCGCCAATTCGACCCGCCCAATGTCGGCGAGCGACTTTGCGATCTGGTCCATGCGCTGGTCGCCTCGCGCCTTGTACGCCAGTTCGCGGCCGCGGAAGTTCTGGACGAAAATGACGCGGTACCCCTCGATGAGGAATTGTCGCGCCTGGTTCACGCGGATCTCCACATCATGCGGGCCGATCTTCATGGAACGGCCGAGACGAACTTCCTTCATCTCGCCTGCCTTCGACTTGGTCTTTGACTGCTTTTCCTTCTTGGCCTGCTCGTACTTGAACTTGCCGAAGTCCATGATCCGAACGACAGGTGGCTTGGAGTCAGCAGCGATTTCGACGAGGTCAAGTCCGGCCTGTGCGGCGCGCTGCTTGGCCTCCTCCAATTCGACGACCCCCACCATCTGGCCGTCCTGATCGATCAGCCGGATTGGAGTTACTCGGATTCGATCATTGATCCGTGGGCCAAAGTCTCTGGAGTCGCGGAAAGGGGGACGGCGATTGAACTGTGAGATAGCGTGATCCTCAGGAGTGTGCGGCGCAGATGCAGGACATCCGCGCCAGTCGGACTGGACAATGCTTGGTTGTTCCGGGTGCTGCGCAGAACTTGTTCAGGCACGAAGGCAGACGATGAGGAACGCCCATCAACATGCCAAGGGAGAGTCTGTTTGAGTCATGAGTCGGTCGGTCTCTCGTTCGTGCGCAGTCTCGTTCGGTGACATCCCGAACGCGCCAACGGTACCACGCAATGTGGTGGTTGACCAACGAACGCGGGAAAAAGTGCCAGATTCCAGCCTGCAGGTCTCAGGCTCGAGGCCCCGGCGGGGACATCAGAGCCCGGACAGTCCTGGCCCCACGCGACCGATACTCGTCCGAGACTCCGTCAAGGAGACGATCCAGAGGCAGCTCCCCGAGGTTGGCGTCGATCCCGAAGGCTCTGAGGCTGACCACCCGGGCATCTCGGTCACGCGGACCCACAATCGCAAGATAGGGGATCTTGAGTTCGCTGGCGTCGCGGATCCTCGCCTGAACCCGCTCGTTCCCAGCATCGATTGTCGCCCGGATCCCCCGAGCCTTGAGGGCGGCGAGGACCTCCTGGGCATACCCCTCGCTCTTGTCGCTGATGGGGATGACCCGAACCTGCTCCGGAGCGAGCCAGAGCGGAAATGCCCCCGCGAAGTGCTCAATGAGCACGCCCACGAATCGTTCCATCGATCCAAACGGGGCTCTGTGGATCATCACCGGGCGATGCGCCTTGTTGTCGGCGCCGGTGTAGCTCAAGTTGAAGCGGACCGGGAGGTTGTAGTCGACCTGCACCGTGCCGAGTTGCCACGAGCGGCCAATGACATCGCGGACGACGAAGTCGATCTTCGGACCGTAGAACGCCGCCTCACCGACCTCTTGGGAGAAGGGAACACCGAGCGATTTCGCGGCAGCGCGGCAGGCCTCTTCGGCCTTGTCCCAATTCGCGCTGTCTCCGACATACTTGTCGCTGGTGGTGTCGCGCAGCCCGACGCGTACGCGGTAGTCGTTCATCCCGAGTGTTCCAAAGATGAGCTTGACCAGCGCCAGGCAACCCAGAACTTCCTCCGCGACCTGGTCTTCGCGCACGAAGAGATGGGCATCGTCCTGAGTGAACCCGCGGACGCGCGTCAGCCCACCGATCTCTCCCGACTGCTCCCAGCGGTAGACGGTTCCGAATTCGGCGAGCCTCACCGGCATGTCTCGATATGAGTGCGGTTCACTGTCGAAGATCCGGATGTGGTGCGGGCAGTTCATCGGCTTCAGCAGGTATCCATCGACCTCGCCCGAGGCCAGTCGATTGGCGAGGTCGGCACACGAACAACCTTCGGCGGCGAGGCGTGCCAGGGCATCGTGCTCGATGATCGGCGGGTACTGACTCTCGCGGTAAAAGGGGAAGTGCCCGCTCGTTCGATAGAGGTCGAGTTTGCCGATGTGCGGCGTGAACACCTGCTGATATCCCTGCTCCTTGAGCGCCTCGCTGATGAACGACTGGAGCTCCTGTCTGACGACTGACCCGCGCGGTGTCCAGAGGACCAGCCCCTGACCGACCATTTCGTCGATGTGGAAGAGCCGGAGCTGCTTCCCAAGTACGCGGTGGTCGCGCTTCTTGGCCTCCTCGATCTGGCGGAGATACTCCTCAAGCTCTGGCTTGGTGGCGAATGCAGTTCCATACACACGCGTCAGGCGGTCGAGTGACTCGTCTCCCTTCCAATAGCTTGACGCAAGGCTCGTGACTTTGAAGGCGCCGATGCGACCGGTCGCAGGAACATGCGGTCCACGGCAGAGATCTTCCCAGTGCGCGCCGGGTGTCCCTGTGGCGTAGAAGGAGAACACCGAGGATCCGGCCTCCTGCGCCCGCTGGGCGTTGTCAATCTTGAACTTGCTTCCCTCTTTCTGAAGTTTGGCCATGCCGTCCTGGGCAGGGAGTTCGTAGCGAGTGAATGGGCGGTTCTCAGCGACGATCTTGGCCATCTCCGCTTCGATGGCTGCGAAGTCATCGGTGCTCGGCGCACGACCGTCCGGAAAGGCCATGTCGTAGTAGAAGCCCGTATCGATCGGCGGTCCGTAGACCAGCATCGTGCCTGGATGGAGCCGCTGGATCGCCTCGGCCATCACATGGGCGCAGGAGTGTCTGATGAGGAAGAGTGCGTCGGCATCGACGCGGCCGTCGCGGCTCTTGGGCGTGACGATCGACAACGAGCAGTCGCGGGAGATCTCAGTCGAGAGGTCGCAGAGGATCCCGTCGATCTTCGCTCCCAGCGCAGCCTTGGCCAGTCCAGGGCCGATATCCGAGGCGACCTGTTGAGGCGTTGTCGTGGTGGGATAAGCGCGTGTGCTGCCGTCGGGCAGTGTGATCGTGGCCATGTGGTTCAGACAGTCGGCGGAGTCCGGTGGTCGAACAGAAGCGGCTCGTGGGCCTTGGTCGGCGGCTTTTCGGAGAGATCGCTGATCTCCGCCTGAAACTCCGAGACGCTCTGGAAGTCGTGGTACACGCTCGCGAAACGGACATAGGCGACGGCGTCGACATTTCGCAGCGCCATTGCAACCCGCCGTCCGATCGCGAGACTGTGGACCTCGCGCTCGAACTCCCGGTGGATCGCGTCATCGATCTCGTCCGCGACCCGCTGCTTGACCTCCTCCGGAATCGGCCGCTTTCCGCACGCCGACCGGATCCCACGGAGGATCTTCTGGAGTTCGAAGGGAACGCGCGATCCATCCTTCTTGATGACGACAAGTCGCTCGGAGCGCTCGACTCGTTCGTAACTGGTGAATCGTTTCTTGCAGTGAAGGCACTCACGGCGTCTGCGGATGATCGCGCCCGAGTCGATCCCACGGCTATCGATGACCTTGGCGTCCTTGGTATTGCAGAAGGGGCAGTTCACTGGAAGTCCCGCGCGGTGCGTTGGGGCTCCATCTTCGGGGAGCACGAGGAGACCGTCAACCCCTCCCGCAGCCTCACTTGGGGGCCGCTTTGGGGAGGATCTTGAGGTCGAGTACAGCGTGCCCGGTGAGTTCGAAGTAGTCGACCGTGAGCGCTGCCTCCCTTGGGGCGCTGGCGGTCACCTCGACGCGATCAATCGTCGGCCCGTGATGGGTCCATCGGTCAATGATGACCGTCCCGTCGAGCATCACACGGATCCCATCATCGGACATGGTCTCGACAGTCCATTCGCCCGCGGGAAGCGTGAACTGGGTGGTTGCCCTCAGTCCGAAGCGGTCGGTGCCGAACACCTTCTCGGCATCGCCGGTGGGAATCAACTTCGCGGCGGATGGCCCGCCGGAGCCGAAGGCAAAGGTGAGCGACTCGACATACACAGGCTGACCAATCTTCGCGGCAGCGTCGAAGGCTTCGCGCGTTGGAATTGAATCGCTCCCGCTCCCCTCGGGGAGCGGGAAGAGTGACACTCGCCAATTGGCGTTGAAGACCGTGCCGCGTACGCGCTGCGACTCCCCGCGGAGCTTGCCCCAGAAGATCTCGAGTTCGTACGGGCTGAGGCCTCCGAGTTGTTCGTTGGTGACGACGGCGAGGCGTTTCTCAGGATCGATATCAGTGCGCAGGTCGGCCGTGCCGTGGGTGGCCTGCACGAGTTCGATGGTCCTCGGTCCTAGAAGCCTCCAGCGGTGCTCGCTCGTTCCGGAGGGAAGTCGGACGGCCATGGGTGCGACATAGTCGTAGGGCCCGAACTCACCCATGACGATTGCGGCACGACCGGAGAGCTGGGGCCGTGCCGTCACCACCGACGAACCGGCGATGGTGACGGGCATCGATGGTCCCGTGAGCGTGTTGCGCAGGTCGATGGTGGCGGCATCGTCGGGCGGATCTGGCACGACAGCAGATTCGACGATCGACTTCCTGCTCGGGTCATCGGCGTCGATGGCAATCCCAACCCCTGCGAGCGAATTACCCATCCATACAGTGCCCGTTGTGGCGCGCAGCCTGAGCGCAACCGGCTCGTCGCTGAAGCTGTTGCCGACCACCGCGTTGTCCTTGGAGGCGGTCCCGTTGGCGACACACCAGGGTTTCGCGGCCAGTGCCTCGTCGGCATCCCACCAAAGCGAGACCCCCACGGAATTGTCGGACATCCGATTCGCTTCAATTCGACACTCTGACCCGTGTTCAATGTTGACGCCGCCGCCTTCGATGGCTCCCACAACACCATTGCCTCGGATGGTGTTGCCGCGGATCGTGAGGCCGTGTGAGTATCCCCCCCAGACTCCGCAGATCCCAGCGCGATCGAGGCGGTTGAAAAGAATTCGATTGCCATAGGAGAAGGTCACTTCGATGCCGTGCGCAGCAGCGTCGGAAAAGTCGTTGAAGGCAATGAGATTGTCGTTGCTCCCGCGCCCGACGAACGCGCGCGTGTCGGAAGGCGCGGTGGCACCCTCTGAGTCCCCCAGTGCCTCGCGCCCCGCGAAGAGGAAGAAACCGTCGCCGCAATGAGTCGCGCTGTTGAGCAAGAAACGGTTGCCGCTGGACTGCTCGAAGCAGAGAATCCCCGCCGAGTCCTGTCCTCGCGAGTAGATGTCGTGGCTGTATCCACGGATGCAGAAGTCGAAAGAATTGCGCGAGAGGGTATTGGCTGAACTGCGCCAGAGCGCGACTCCCCATCCCGAGAGGAATGATGCGTCGCAATCCTCAACGCGCGAGTTCTTCACATCCGACAGCAGGATTCCGTTCTGTCCCTGCCGCACATGTACGCGGCTCAGCGTGACCCCGGTCGAGTTGCGGATCGAGATGGCCGCGCCGTACTTCGTCGCCCACTCATCGGCGTCATTGGTGTGTGGCCAGAGCCAGTCCGCCTGGTCCTCCGCCTCCGGAGTGGACCGAAGTCGCTGGGCGAAATTCCGAATGAAGCCGAGCTCGCGGAACGAGCTACCGTCGCATTGCATCCCTTCAAGACCGACCCGGTAGCCCGACACGAAACCGTTGCGAACGGTGACGCGCTTTCCTGTGACCCGGATTCCGATCCCTGTGAGCAACTCCTGCGGCGCTGATGGCTCAGCACCGATCAGCATCCGGCCATCGAGATCAACCGTGATGTCGTCGCCCTCGATGTGGATGACCCCGTTGTTGTCCTCATCTCTAAGGGGCCGCTGTGGGAGGATCAGCCGGCAGGAGCGGATGACCTTCGTGTTGTCGAAGGCCGCAACCTCCTGAGGGAGATCCTCGGCGCGCGAGGACCCTGCGCAGACCCCGATGACTAGGACAGCGCTGATCGCCGCGATGGACGAGGCGGTCCCTGTCATGGCGCCGCCACAGCCCATCTCAGACTTCCTCAATCTCCTTGACTTTCTTGTCGGAGAGTTCATCGATCCTGAGGGCGACCTTCTTGGTCAGCTCGTCGATGTACTCCTTGGCTTTCGTGGCGGCATCCTCGGAGATCTTGGCCTTGGCGTCGTGGGCGAGAAGATCGATCGCCTTGTTGGCATCGCGCCGCTCGTTGCGAATCGCCACCCGTGACTCCTCCGCCATCTTGCGCACCTGGGTCGCGAGTTGCTTGCGTCTTTCCGAGCTGGGGGATGGCACACTGACCCGGATCTGCGTTCCTTCGGATTGCGGATTCAGCCCGAGGCTGCTGGTCTCAATCGCCTTGACAATTGCAGCCTTCGCTCCCGGATCAAAGGGCTTGACCAGCAGTTGGGTCGGCTCGGGAACGCTGATGCCGGCGAGTTCGCGCAGATCAACAAAGCTGCCGTAGTAGTCAACCTTGATGTATTCAAGCAGGGCGGTGCTCGCCCTGCCTGTGCGAATCCCCCGGACTTCCCTTTGGAGGTGCTCAAGACTCTTCTCCATCTTCTCTTCGACTTCGAGCAGAATTGTGTCGGTGTCCATGGAGGTTCCTTCCCGAATGCGCCTCAGACCGTCACATGCGTGCCGATGGTCTCGCCACAGACGGCGCGCCGGATGTTGCCAGTCACCTTGTAGTCGAATACGACAACAGGAAGCGAGTGCTCGACGCACATCGTCATGGCGGTCAAGTCCATCACCCCCAGCCGTGACTCAAGTGCCCGTGCGAATGTCAGCGTTGAAAAGCGGGTTGCGGAGGGATCCGTGCGCGGATCCGCCGAGTAGATCCCATCGACCTTGGTGGCCTTCAGGAGGACTTCGCAGCCCAGTTCGACCGCCCGCAGTGCGGCGCATGTGTCGGTCGTGAAGTACGGGTTGCCCGTGCCGGCGACGAGGATCACAATCCGACCCTTCTCAAAGTGCCGAAGTGCGCGCGCGCGAATGAAGGACTCTGCCACCGAAGGCACCGCCACCGCGCTCATCACGCGGCTCTCGACTCCAACGCCCTTGAGCGCCTCCTTGAGGGCGAGTCCATTGATGACGGTGCCGAGCATCCCCATGTAGTCGGCCGTCGACTGGTCGAACTTCCCCGACGCGGCCAGACGGGAGCCGCGAATGATGTTGCCGCCGCCGACAACGACCGCGAGTTGCACACCGGTGCCGAAGGCTCCGGCGATCTCGGCGGCGATGTGCGAGAGCTCCTGCGGATGGATGCCGAATGTCCCCTCCGATGCGAAACTCTCTCCGCTGAGCTTCAGGAGGACTCGGCTGTACGACCGATGATCGACGGAGCTCGGTGCCTGCACTGGGCGCAAGACTACAATCTCCCATCACCCATGGCGATTGATCCACCACGAGGGCGCGAGCTCACTGCGAAGCCCAAAGGTGCCTCGAGACGGGGGGTCTCGTGGCTGTGGATCGGGCTGGCGCTGTCGATCCCTATCCACGCGATCCTGATCGCCGTGCTCGCTCGGATCCCCATCGCGTCCACGGCATATGCCGGTGATGGCGACTCGACCATCGAGGTTGTCTTCGTCGACGGAGACCCACTCGAGCCGGACTCGGGCTCGCCTTCGGGGTTGGAGCAGGCCGCTCCCGAACTGGCGGTCACCGAGTCCCCCTCGGCGGGGATGCCGACAGAGGTCTTCGGGATGCCGGACCCGACGGGAAACGCCGATGGCGATGCGGTTGTCTCCGCGCGCGGGGCACCGGGAATCATTTCTGACTTCGGAGGTGGCGCCGATGGTGGCGGGGGGAATGGCGTGGGGGTCTCGTTTTTCGGCGTCGGGGGTCGCGGCCGCAAGGTTGCCTATGTCGTCGATAAGTCGGGGTCAATGGGGGCTCCACTGGGCGAAGCCCCGGATCCTCGGAGCCCCAACGCGCCACCAATCACTCGGATCACCGTTGCGAAACAGGAACTGGACCGGAGCATCTCTGCGCTTCCCGACTTCGCGTCGGTGAACATCGCACTCTTCGACTCCGGGGTTGTGTCGTTCGACGAAGACGGGCAGTTCGTCAAGTGCCGGGAGTCGTCCTTGGCGAAGATCAGGCAGTGGCTGCGCGAGATCGCGCCGGGGGGGGGGACCAATCCGGTCCCCGCCTTCCAGCTCATCTTCTCGCGCAGCGAGCGCCCCGATCTCGTCTACTTCATGAGTGATGGCGAGATCCCCATCGATGCCGCGGAGGAAATCCTTCGGCTGAATCGGCGGGGTCCCAACACGGTCATCCACTGCATCGCCTTCGGGCAGGCAGCGGCCACCGCGCCGCTGCGAAGGATCGCCGCCGAAACTGGCGGCACATTCGCCGTAGTCGGGCAGGGAGTGCCATGATGAGACCACGGCGCACATTGCGCGCGTGCCTCGCCGCACTCGCACGGGGTGCAACTCTCCTTGGAGTGATGACAGTAGCGAGCGCGGCAGCCGCTGCGGGATCGGCTCCCCCGTGCACGGTCGAACTTCGCGACGGCGGCGCACGAAGTTCGGGCTATGTCAACGATGAGGGACCAGACGGGATCTCGATTCGAGAGACGGATGACCCATCGTCTCCCACCATCGCGCTGCGCTGGGACCAGATCGAGACCGTCGACTGCAACCCGGTGCCGACGGAGCGCGCGGCGAGACTGGCCGCAGGGGAGGCACTCTGGCGCGGCCGCACTCGGCTGGCGCGCGCCGACCTCGCCGGGGCGCGTCGGATGTTCATTCGCGGCCTCGACCTTCTGGAGCCGGACGCACGAGTGCTGCGGCAACTGGCGCTCGAGGGGGTTGCAAGAACGGCCTCCGCCTCTCCGGCGGATCAGGCACGGTCGTTGACGGCGGCACTAGCCACGGCCGCGGCGCGATCGAGTGTTTCAGTTCCGCGTGTGTGGATCGGGGGCGGTGATCCGGTTCAACGCCAATGCGGGCTCGTGCTGTCGGTGCCTCCGGCGTGGATGGATGGGGACTCGGCGAAGGCCGCACAGGACGCACTGGTCGCCGACGCCGACGCGGCCATGGCACGGAGTGACATGCTGCATGCACGGCTTTCGCGGGCCGCGGCGGAGATCGCATCGGCCGATTCCGGCATCGCCACCGCATCGAATGGTCGTCCCGCGGCGGAAGGTCGCGCGGTCGATTCTCCCGACCAATCGGCGGCGCCGGGCGCGGAGTCCCGCCTCGCCGGGACGCGCGCGTTGCGCCTCATGGAGGCGTGGGCGGATGCTGTTGGTTCCGATGGACCTGCGCGGCGACGAGGTCGGCAGACATTGCAGGCGATTCTCCGAAGCGACCCAGGTCCATCGCGCGCGTGGGTCATCTATGCGATCGGCCGAAGCTTGGTGATGGAAGAGGATCCGGAGAGCGTGCGTCTCGGCGTCGGACGGATGCTCACGATTCCGGCGGCCTATGAGGGCGAGTACCCGGAACTGGCCGCAGCAGCCCGCGCGCAATCAGCGATCGCCCTCGGGCGGATCCACGATGACGAGTCCGCGGCGTCGCTTCGGGCCATGAGCGATCACGCCGAACCCGAGGAGACAACCCCAGTGAACCAAGGAGCCAGTCAGTGACATTGTTCAAGTACATCGACGGTGGCGGAGTAATCGGGTATGTGATTCTCTCGCTGAGCGTGCTCGGCGTCGCCTTCGCGATCGCGGCCGCGCTGAGGACGCGCCGTTCCAAGCTCGTGCCCGACTCTCAGGTCGCGCGGCTTCGCAAGCAGGCAGAGGCGCGGGACTTTCAGCACGCGCTCGAGGGCTGCCGCAGCGAGGCGGGCGACACATTTGTCGGGCGCATCGCCGCCGCCGGGATCGAACGCGCGATGCGAGGGCCACTCGGTGGGCTCGAGGCGCGAGCGGCAATGGAAGATTCCGGCGAGGATGAGACCGCACGACTCTTCCGGGCGATCGACTCCATCGCGGTGATCGCCTCGGTGGCCCCGCTCCTGGGACTCCTTGGAACCGTGCAGGGCATGATCGGCGCCTTCGAGACTGTCGCCTCGGCTGCGACCAAGAGCAGCGCGTACTACGAGACTCTCGCCACCAACATTTCCATCGCGCTCACCACGACCTTTCAGGGGCTCGTCGTGGCTATTCCCTGCGTGATGGTTCATGCGTGGCTGCGTCGGCGGATCGACCGCGCAGCCTCGGATGCGGGACGAGCACTCGAGCCACTGGCGATGGCGCTGGAACAGATTGAGGGACCCGCCGCGGAGGCTCACGCGGGTCAGTCCTGATGCGCGTCTGCACCCAACGACGCGGACCGCTCGCGCTGGACATGACACCAATGATCGATGTCGTGTTTCTGCTCCTGATCTTTTTCCTCACGACTGCCCAACTGGCGGAGCTTGCGTCAAGCGACCTTGATCTGCCGCAGGAGTCTGGCGCGAATGAGGCCAGTCGAGGAGCGTCCGGACTCGTGGTCAATCTCGGCTCGAATGGGACCATCACTATCCTCGATGAGCCTGTGCCAATCGAAGACCTGCCAGCGCGGGTGCGTTCGGCCCTGGCGGCCGATCCGAACGCTGTTCCGATTGTCCGTGCCGACCGCGCACTGGCCGCGGGGACGCTGAACAGGGTGATGGACGCCTTGCGCACGGGGGGGTGTCGCTCGATTCGCCTCGCCACTGTGTCGCCTTCGGAGCGGGTCCCGTGAAGATCGGGACACGATCGAGGCGCGGGGCTCACGGCGCAGTCGCCCTCGACATGACCAGCATGATCGATGCGACCTTCCTGCTGCTGGCGTACTTCCTCTTTACGACTTCGGTGGGTGGTCAGGAGTCCCACCTCTTTGCCCAGGTGACCCAGGCGCGCGCGGGGATCAGTGGATCCTCCTTGAGCGGGCAGAACATCGATGTCGAGGCGGATGCCCTGGGACCGCTCTTCCGGATCGGCTCGAGGAGCGTGCGTTCGCGCGCCGAGCTCGCGGCGGTTCTCGAGCAGTTACCGCACGATGTTGGTGTGGTGGTGCGGGTTCACTCGGGACCGACGGTCGCTGCTGTGGCGGCCGCAATGCAGGCCGCTCACGACGCGGGATTTACGAAGGTGTCCTATGTGTCGCGCGGCCACTGAGGGGTCGACACGGCCGAGGCACTGGCACCTGGCGGTGTGCGCTGCGGTGTGCGTCAGCGCATGCCTTGTGACACCCAGCGTGCGCGCCGCCGACGACGCTGCGGAGGCGGACGATACGCGCGCACTCACCGAGTGGCTCTCGCAGGCGGGACTCGATGGGCTGCTCGCGGCGGTGCTCGAAGAGGAGGTGCGCAAGGCGCCATCGACCAACGCGTCATCAATCGCGCGACTGTCGGAGGCCTATATCCGGCTCCTTAGGACCGCGTCCGATGAGGATCGACTCGCGGACCTTCGCAACCGGGTTCTCAGGTTTCTCTCGCGCGAACGGCATCCGGATGAGATCCAGCTGCGATTGGCAGTCGCGCACGCGGATTACCGCCTGGCACTGCGCGACATTGAGCAGCTTCGCCGAGGGCACAGCGATCATCAACTCGCTTCGCGCGCGACGGCGGCACTCGCCCGTGCAAGTGATCCGCTTCGCGAGGACATCGCGCTGCTTCGATCCAGGATCGATGAAGACCGACGATTGGCGGCGGGGGCGGATGACGCGCAGCGACAGGGCGTGCTGGAGCTGGAGGAGCAACACCAGCAACAACTGCTGGAGGCAAAGTTTCTGCGCTCGTGGTGCGCCTACTGGGCGCTGTGGATCTCGAGGCCCTCGGCAGGCGTCGTCAAGCCGAAGAGCGCGATTCGCGACGAGCTGGTGCTCGACGCGCTCCGCCAGTGGGCGGAAATCCTTGAGACGGGCATACCATTTCCCGAGCCCGTTCACGCCTCGATCGATCTTCGCGGCGAGGAGTACTACGCGCAATCCATTCTTGGGATGGCGCTCACCAAGGCGCTGAAGGGTCCGATGGCTCTGGCCGATGGATGGTTCGAACTGCTCGATTCGGACGGGATCTGGTCGGGGCTGCGCGATCATGGTGGGTGGCTCTATCAGGCCCTGGTCGACACGGGCGAGTATCAGCGGGCCGGAGCGCTACTCTCGGACACGACGCGCGAAGTCGACCCGGATGAGGCGGTCGGCGGCGCGGTTCGGGCGTTCGTGGAGTCCGCGGGATCGCCCGAGGCAGGGGAACTCGCGCGCCATGCACTCGCGCACGCCGCCGGGGCCGGAGACCTGGCCGCAGTCCGACGCATTGGTGGCGCCGTACCGCAGTTGTCCGTCGGCGATGGCTTCGAAGCTTGCCTAGTGCGCGGGATCGAGCAGTACGAGATGGCTCGCACGAATGGCGTTGCCGCCTCGGCGCGCTCGGCGTTCACCCTTGCCACCACGGAACTAGCAAAGGCGGCGGCACTGGCTCCCAGTCTCAGCAAGGCCGCGGCCGGTGTCGAGGAACTGCTTGCGTGGTCCCAACTTGGCGCGGGCCAGCATTGTGATGCCGCCGAGAGTTTCGAGAACGCATCAGTCAAGCGAAGTGGCAATCAGGCGGATGAGTCACTGTGGATGGCACTTCGCATGGCGGAACTCGGAAAGTGCCCCGCGAAAGACAGCTCCGATGGATCCCGCAGCGCAGAGATCGCCGCGCGATACCTCCAGTCGTATCCGGCGGGGAATCACACGGAAGCGGCGATGGCGACACTCGCTCGGAGCCCGGGCGCGCATCTCGATGGGACCTTCGTCGATGCACTGCTGAGCCATGCACGACGCGATGACGCTGTGGCCGAAGTTCGGGAGGCGGCAGCCACGCTTCTCTACCGCAGGTTTCGCGCGGCCAGCGCCCACCTGCGGCGTGAGGAGGCACTCCGCCTCCTGTCGATTCCGGCCCCTCCTGCGGCGCGATGGGTGCGTGGCGGGATCGACCTTGTTGTCCGGCAGCAACTCGAGGCGGCGCTCGATCCGGCCGTCCGCCAACTGTCTGATGGGCGGCGCCTGCTCGGTGAGATCGGCAGCGTCTATGCGCGCATGCAGGAGCCTCAGGGGTACCGGGCCGAGATCGCGGTCCGCCGACTGAGCCTCGCACTTGAGGAGCGAGACATTTCTTGCGCGCTCGAATCGCTCACGGACCTTCGAGCAGTCGCCGATCCTTTGTGGCGTCCCGTGGGAGAGGCGCTCTTCGTCGTCGGCATCGAGCGGATGGAGCAGGAGGGAGCGCTGCGCGGGGTCGATGCGGGACTCGTGGCGCGGGCGATATCGCACTCCCGCAGAAGCCTGCGTGATGCCGCTCTGCGAACTGCCGACACATCACGGGCCGACTCCGCCAGCATCGCCCTGGGGCGCGCCCTGATCGAGGAGGCCCGTGCAATTCGGGGGGCCATAGCAGCGGATGATGCGAGTGCCCGCGACCAGGCGTCCGCGCTCGACCGCGAGGCGTTGGCGATCGCTGCCGAAGTCCTCGCGCATCGCGAGGACAATGCCCATGCCGTCGCGCTCAAGGCCGACGCGGCGATGGCCTGCGGAGAGTTCGATGTGGCATATGGGGCGCTCATCCGTCTGGTCGGAGGACTTCCAGAGCGCAGCGACGAGTGGTTCTCCCGCAAGGCCGATCTCTGTGAACTGCTGGCGCGAACGGATCCCGTAGAGGCGCGCGGGGTCTTGGCGCAGCACGCGGTGCTGGTGCCCGAGTGGGGTCCGGGTGCGGGCGGACAACGCCTGCGCGCGCTCGCCCAGAGGCTCGGGATCGTTCCAAACAAGGTGACGCCGCGATGAGTGTGGCCAGATCCTTCCTCCGTCTCCCTGCGGACGCGGACGATGCAGCGCTGCTCGGAGTCGTGCACGGCGCGACGCGCGAGGCGGTCGTCGCTGCTGGCCGCCGACGACTCGCGCAGGCGGGACAGTGGACAGCTCTCACCGAGAGTGAGCACCGCGCCTATCGGATGGAGATTCAGGCCGCGGCGTACCGATTGGCGTCTGGGCTGTTGTCTCCCTCAGGCTCGTCACGCGCTTCGTCCGGCCCGCGACGGTCGTTTTCGCGCCGAGCGATGGTTCTGATGCGGCGTGATCCCAGGCGTGCACGGATGTTTCTTGCCGCGGGAAGGGCACCTCAGCGACTGAAGGGATTCGACACTTCAGGCGCGCGCGACACGAGAGGCGGCGCGGAGGTCGCACGGCTGCCGCTTCCCGCGGTCGACCCGGACATGCGCACTGGTGTGCCGTGGGTGCTCTTGTGCATCGTCGTGATCTCGCTCATTGCGCTGATCGGCGAGATCGTCATTGCCACACGGGACTTGGGAGCATCGAGCGACGCTGCGCGCAATCGTGAGACGCCTTCGACCCCGGAGACGCAGAGTCCGCCCGCGGCTCGGCGGAAATCCGAGCCTCCGGTTCTGCCATCAAGCACCCCGGCACCAGCTGGCGGCACGATGGCGAAGGACCCACAAGTGCCAGTCCAAAAAGTGCTCGGCGAGAGCGCGGGGGCATCTGGCAATGAGGAGGCGCGCGCGTTGCGTCAGCGCTGGCAGCGGACGACATCGGCCGCCTTTGCCATTTCACTGGGCGAGATCGGACCGCTTGCGACTGACCGGCTGAGTCCGGGCGATCCGCTGCTTGTTCCCCTGAGGCAGGCCATGCTCCTCGAACGGCTGATGGCCCTCCATGCAGCGGCACGGGATCTCGTTGCGGGAGAAGACTCCAATGCGTCTCGCACCCTCGACACGCTGCCGACCGATGCCGTCATCACCGTGCCCGCCGCGCCAGCGGCCGTGCACTCGACGGCGGGCGCGGATGATGGCCAGCTCGCCGCGATGCTTCAGCGCGTGCCTGGGTCAACGGAGGCGCGCGCGGCGCTGCTGCGTAACTACAAGACCCGTGGATCCCCTCCGGGGCCGACCGACGCGCGCACGCTGGTCCACGAGGCACTCAAGGGGCCAAGCCGGGCGACGCGCACGCTCGCTAGGGCCATCCTCGTCGCGCGCGGCGCAGACTCGCTCGACACCATGGAGGCGGTCGAGGAGCGCTATTCCGAACTCGCTCTCGATCCGGCTAGCGCTGGTGTCATCAGGGCAGTCGCCGATGTTGATCCCCAGGGGACTCAGGGATTCTCCGGCGCTCGCGCGGCGATTGTTGCGAAGATTCTCGCGGCGCGCGGGTCACGCACACAGCAGATCGAGGCCGCCGAGCATGCGCTCTCGGCAACGATGGCGGCGGCAATACACCGAGGGCGCCCTGGCGCAACAGTCGAGAGTCCGGCTCGGTTGGTGGCGGCGCTGAGCCCGCCACCTTCACGCGGTACGCACTCGTGGGCGCTCCCTGGAGGCGGACACTCCCTCAACGCGCTCGCTGGGAATCTGACCGCACTCCTGCGGCTTGAAGGGCTGGCGCTGGCGGAGCGCCGCAAGGCCGATGAGCCCACCATTCTCCAGGCCATCGTCGATGCGTCCCATGAGCGCAGCGCGTCAATCTCTGCACTAGCGCAGGCCATCGCCGATCTCCGCGGTCTTCTGGTGCTCGACGCTATCGAGCTCGGTGTGGCTTCCCCTCGGGGCACTCCGCCTGCCGCTGTATCCCGCGCGGATCGAGTCCGGCTAGCCACGCCGCTCGACCCGGCGCTCTCGGAGAGATGGGCTCGCCGACTTGAGTCGCTCGAACCCACGAACGCCGAGGCCTACCTGGAACTCGCGGAAGAAATCAGCGCAGACGCCGACCACTCTTCAGCGCGCCTGCTCGCCGGACACCTTGCCTCACTCGCGGGGGTACTCGACCCGCAGGCGCTCGGCGCTTCGGCGGCGCTCATGATGGCCTCACTTGAGGATCCGTCGGCGCCGGACGCGACCGACGCGGTCGCGCAGTGGAGAGCGGCGGCGCGCCTCTTCGGAGCGGGGGGTGTTGCGAAAGACCCGGCAGTTGGCGTTGATGCGTTGCAGGCGGGATCTGTCGCGCGGCTCGCGGTCGTCGACGCCTTGGCCCAGTATCGACGCGGATACGGTCGACGGGCGTCCGACCGTCTGAAGGACCCTCGCTCCCGCGACCTCTTCGAACGAGCCATGGAGTCGGTGCCAGGCAGCGCGTTGGAGTTCGACCGTCTGGCCGCGGTGCATGTCGCGGGCGAGCCTCCGGCACTCGACGCGGCCACTCTCGATTCGATCCTTCGTCTTGAACGCGCCTTGCTGCAGCCGGAGAGCGACTCATGGATAGACGCGATCTCACTCGGACGCGCAGGAGCTGCGGTTGACGCACCGATCGGTTCGCCTCAGGAGATCTTTGGCGTCGACCCCTCGTTGTCGGTATGGCGCGACGGAAGGTGGGTGCGCACCGCCGGGGCCCCGCAGGTTCGTTGAGGATCACTGCCCCGACAGTGCCTGGTCGAGGTCGTTGACGAGATCCTGTGCACTCTCGATCCCGATCGAGAGACGGACCAAGGAGTCGGTGATTCCAAGCGCCTTGCGCTCCGCGTCGGGGACGCTCGCGTGGGTCATGATCGCAGGGTGCTCGATGAGACTCTCAACACCTCCGAGGCTCTCGGCCAACGCAAAAATCTGCACGCGCTCGAGGAACCGGCGGGTCTTCACAATTCCGCCGCACAGGGAAATCGTGATCATCCCACCATAGGCGGGGGATCCATTGAGGCGCATCTGCCGTGACGCGAGCGCGTGGTGCGGGTGGGAGGGGAGTCCCGGATAGACGACTCGCTCCACGGCGGGGTGCTTGGTGAGCCATGAGGCGATGGTCATCGCGCTCTCGCAGTGGCGAGCCATGCGCAGGCCGAGCGTCTTGGCGCCACGAAGGGTCAGGTACGCGTCGAACGGACCCATCACGCTGCCGATGGCGTTCTGCATGAATCGCAGTTTCTGGGCAAGGTCCGCGCGCCGAGTGACGAGGCAACCGCCGACGACATCACTGTGTCCGCCGATGTACTTGGTAACCGAGTGCATCACGATGTCGATCCCCGACTCCAGTGGCCGCTGCAGGATCGGTGAGGCGAAGGTGTTGTCGACGACGGTGAGCGCCCCGACCCCTGCGCCGATGCGAGCGACCTCGCCAAGGTCGACAATCTTGAGCGTCGGATTGGTCGGCGTCTCCGCCCAGATCATCGCGGGGCGGTGTTGAGCAGCTGCCTTGGCAAGTTCCTCTGGATTGCTCAGGTCCGCCAGGACGATCTTGAGTCCCTGTGACCGCGCACGGACGCGTTGGAGGAGCCGGTTGGTTCCGCCATAGACATCGTCCATGCAGAGGATCGTCGCACCCGAGTCGACCAGTTCGAGACAGGTGGCAATCGCAGCGAGCCCGCTGGCGAAGGCGAATCCGCCTGCGGTACGGTCATCCTCCTCGGTGAGAGTGCTTGACTCAAGGTTGGCGATGCACCGCTCGAACGCGAAGCGCGTGACATTATGGCTCCGCGAGTACTCGAATCCCTTGTGGACCCCCGGCGACTCCTGAACGAAGGTCGACGAGGTGTAGATAGGGGGCATGACCGCCCCGGTCGACGGATCCGGACGCTGACCGCCGTGAACGCAGCGGCTCTCGAGGTGGAGCGATTCGTCGTGCATGCAGACGATCGTAGGGTCTGCCCTGCGATCACGCCCCAGCGCATCGACTCCGGGGCGAGCTAGAACGGAATGTCTTCGCTCTGCGTCGGAATGTGCTCTTCAGCGCGGGAGCCAGACTGGGGTCCCGCGTGGGAGTCGGACTGAGAGCCAGACTGAGAGCCAGACTGAGAGTCGGACGGAGAGTCCGACTGAGGATTCGAGCCGCGGTCCTGCGCCCCGCCGCGCGCTGCCCCGCCACTAGCGGGACCGCCGATGAACTGGAAGTTCTCAATGACCACACGCATCTTCGATCGGTTCTGACCGTCCTTGTCCTTCCACTGGTCGAGCTTGAGCCGTCCTTCGATGAACACTGGGCGGCCCTTAGCGAGGTATTGCTTCATCACCTCGGCGGTCCGTCCCCACGCCTCGCAGTCGACAAAGGTCGTCTCCTCGCGCTCCTCTCCCTCCTTCGTGCGGTAGCGCCGATTGACGGCGAGGCCAATCTCCGCGACCGGCTGGTTGCCCGCGACATGTTTGAGTTCGACATCGCGCGTGAGGTTGCCCATCAGAAGGACTTTGTTGTAGCTGGCCATGGTGTTCTCTCCTGAGCGAATCCTAGCGGCGAGTCTCCGGGTTCCCTTGGATGTCCCCCTTTTTCCTGCGGGGGAAAAAGCACCCCGCGCATTGCTGCACGGGGTGCGTTCGTTCTCGGGTCTTCGGCAGGCTCAGCCTTCCACGGGCGACGGCGGCGGGGTCTCGGCCCCCTCGGCGTAGGCGGCTTCCGCAGCTTGGCGGCGGAGCTTTGACTCCATCACCAGTCGGGCCTGCCCCTCGGCATCCAGCATCTGTTCCTTGGAGAGATGGTCGGCCTTGACAATCAGCGTGCGCAGCAGCCGCTCGGAGAGGATGCAGTCTCGCTCGATAGCTCCGACCGCCGTGGTCGGTGCCGTGAAGTAGGCGAGCAAGTAGACGCCTCGCTTGTTCCCCTTGATGTCGAAGGCGAGCCGGCGCTCATCCCATTTGACGAGGCTGACGATCTCACCGCCGTGCCTGGTGATGCACTCGCGGACGTGATCCGTGGCGCCGGTGAGGTCGGCCGTGACGCTCTGGGGAAAGAGGAACATCCCCTCATACTGTCGAACGGTGGTCCTTACTGTGGTGGTGGACATGATGACTCCTATGCGTTGTTGGTGACTCGAGAACGATTGAAGCGATTCATAGTTGCGGCGAGACCCTCCCGGCACCAGCACTCGAGTGCCTCGCAGGCGAGATCGATCCCCTGCGAAGCGAGCGGCTGCTGCTCGGCCGTGAAGCGCCCGAGGACATAGTCGGCCTGCGGGATGATCCCCGGCGGGTCGATGCCGATGCGGCACCGACTCCACTGTGCCGATCCAAGTGCGCCGAGAATGTCGGCTAGGCCGTTGTGGCCTCCCGTGCCACCGTCGGCACGGACACGGATCGTGCCGCATGGAAGGTCGATGTCGTCGGCGACAACCATGACATCGCGCGCGGCATCGAGCTTGTAGAACGAGATGGCATCGGCCACGCTCCGCCCCGACTTGTTCATGAAGGTGGTGGGCTTGATGAGCAGAACCATCTCCGAGGCGATTTCGGCCTCGAGGACAAGTCCATGAAATCGCGCGCGCGCCGAGGCGCGTGAGGGATCGACGAACCGGCGCGCCAACGAGTCAACGACCTCAAACCCGACATTGTGGCGGGTTCGTGCGTACTCAGGCCCTGGATTGCCAAGTCCGACGACGAGTTTCATGGGGGTGTACTCATAATGAACATGATGAATCAGCGGGTGCGCCGGGATGGGCCGCCTACTTCTTCTTCTCCTCGGTAGGTGCCGCCTTCTTCTTGTCGTCACCAGGAGCCCCAACGGCACCCTCCTCCTTCTTGGCCGTGAGAACTTCCGGTTCGGTTGTTGCCGTCGTGGTGACAGCTTCCCCTGCGGCTTCCTCAAGCACGACGACGATTCGAGCGAGGGCGGTGTGCGGATTGCTCATCGCGGTCAGCTCCGGTGGAAGTTTCAATTCGGCGACCGTCATGATGTCGTTGGTCAGTCCCGAGAGATCGATTCGGATCGACTCGGGAATGTCGCGCACCTTGCAGCGCACCTGAAGTTCGGCGATGTCGTGGGTGAGCACACTGCCGACCTTCTTGGCGGCCTCGGGAGTGCCAATGAAGTGGAGGGCCACGCTCACGGTCACCACTTCGTCGAGGTTGACGCGGGTGAAGTCGACATGGATGACATCGTCGCCGAGCCATCCAAACTGCAGGTCCTTGACCAGGCAGGTCTCGTTGGCCGTGCCCGCGCGCTTGAGCTCGAAGACATGAAGACCGCGTTTGAGCGCCGATACGACACTCTTTCCGTCGACGGTCACCGCCGTCGGCACGGACCCGTGGCCGTAGATGATGGCAGGCAATTTCCCCGCGGCGCGGAGGCGCTTGGTGTAGCGGGTGCCCATCCGCTCGCGCGGCGTGGCTTCGATGACTGGGACTTCTTTGCTCATGGGATGACTCCTGTAAGTGGTGGGCTAGCGCTTGACTCCAGCGCCGAGTGTGAACAGCGCCGAGATCGACTGATCATGGTGAATGCGGTGCACGGCTTCACCGAGCAGCTGCGCAACCGAGAGGACGGTCAATTTGGGGGCGAGCACTTTGGTGCGCAGCCCGTCGGGAATCGAGTCCGTGCAAACGACTCGCGCGATCGGGCTCTCCATCAGCCGTTCGCACGCCATCCCCACGAAGAGTCCGTGGGAACAGGCGACCTGCACCCCCTTGGCCCCGTTCTCCATGACGACCTTGGCCGCCTCGCAGACCGTGCCCGCGGTGGAGATCAAGTCGTCGAACATCAGCACCGTGGTTCCATCGACGGTGCCGATCAGATTCTTGACCGAGACCTTCGATCCCGAGTGGCGGCGCTTGTCGATGATGGCAAGATCCGCGCCCAAGAGATTGGCGTACATGTTGGCCACTTTCACATTTCCCACATCGGGGGAGACGATGGTGAGCTCGCCGAGTTCGCCGCGAATTCTCCGGAAGTGCTCGCTGATGACAGGAGCCGCAGTGAGATGGTCGACGGGAATGTCAAAGAAGCCCTGGATCTGGGGGGCGTGCAGATCCATGCAGAGGACCCGTTGCGCACCAGCCGTCGTAATCAGATTGGCGACGAGCTTGGCGGTGATTGGCACGCGCCCCTCGTCCTTGCGATCCTGGCGCGCGTACCCGAAGTATGGGATCACCGCGGTGATGCGCCGCGCGCTCGCTCGGCGCAGACAGTCGATGTACACCAGGAGTTCCATCAGATTCTGATTCACCGGATCGCAGGTCGACTGCACGACGAAGCAGTCGCGACCGCGCACATCCTCATCGAGCTTGACGATCAACTCCCCGTCCGGAAACTGCGTCGTCTGCGCCTGCCCGAGCGGAAGCTCGAGGTGGTCGCACATCGCCTGCGCGAGGTCGCGTCCGCTGGTCCCTGCGAAGATCTTCAGCTGCTCGCGATCGGTTGCGGTCATCGGGTGGCCTCCGTGGTTGGTGTGCAGGTGCGATTCAGGGATTGGTGGTTCTTGGTGCGCTGTCGCAGGAGATCGTCGACTTCCGCGAGCTGGGCCGGGCTGTTGACGGAGAGCACCTCTTCTGGCGGGACGGCGTCGACGACACGCACTCTGCGTCCAGCGGCCTTGAGGATGTGGAAGATGTCGGTGATGTAGTACTCGCCCGCCGCATTGCGGTTGTGGACCTTCGCGAGCGTGTCGAGCAGTGTTCCGAGCTCGAAGCAGTAGTAGGAGGGGTTGACCTCGCGGATCCCGAGCTGTTCCCCCGTGCAGTCCTTGGCCTCGACAATTGCCTCGAATGCGCCGGTATCGTCGCGTGCAATCCGACCGTAGCCAGTCGGGTCGGGGATGACGCTCGTCGCCAGCGTCGCTGCGGCGCGCGCGGTTCGGTGCGCCGCGAGAAGTGACCCAATCGTTCCCGCAGTGATCATCGGGCCATCGCCACACAGGACGAGGAGCTCGCTCGACGCTGGGCTCCCCGCAACGAGCGGTCGAGCCTGGTCGACGGCGTGGCCGGTCCCCAATTGCGGGGACTGTCGGACGAACTCGATGCCCGCGTGATTGGCGAAATGCGCCCTGATGACCTCTTCCTGATGGCCGACGACAAGAATGATCCGCTTGACCCCTGCGGCGTTGACTGCGTTGACGACCCACTCGACGAGTGGCTTCCCCGCGGCGCAGTGCATGACCTTGGGCAGATCGCTGTTCATGCGAGTGCCCTTGCCCGCCGCGAGAATCACGGCGATGGTCTGAAACTGGTCTTGGGTCTGAGCGGTCACGAGTGTCGATCCCGATTGGGGACGCCGAGTTGTCGAGTCATGCCCAGGGGAGAGGGGAGTTGGCCCACCTTGATTCGAACAAGGACAAGGAGAACCAAAATCTCCTGTGCTACCGTTACACCATGGGCCAATCGAACGGCCGAATTCTACGCGCGGCCGAAGCGGGCTTGACTCTTCAATTCAGCGTGGCTCGTCCACCCTCGAAAGGGGGAGGAACGCCTGTTGGTTCAGCGCTGCCCTGCGTTCCCAGGCAGCACCGCGTCGGATCAACCGACGACGGAAACGCTCGACGCGGGGTCGGGCGCCCGTCGAGGGGACCCTTGCCGCGGCACTCCTCTGAGCTGAAGCGTCTTCTGGCCGCGCCAAGACGCCCCTTGCGGCGCCGCCGATCCGGGCCATTGCCCGCGATCGTCCGTCACCGACGGCCCCTGAATGAGGAGCGGAGAAGTTACCTGATTTCCGACTTGACACAAGTCGCCTCGACCCCTCTACGGCAGGGCGGTGGATGAGTTCACCCCTGACTCCGGAGGTCGTCCTTGCGGGGTATCGCGCGGGCGCGTTTCCGATGGCGAACCCAGATTCGGGGGAGATATCGCTCTTTGCGTGCGATCCCCGCTGCGTTATGCCACTGGAACGGGGGAGGATGAAGATCTCACGATCGCTCTCCCGACGGACGAAGTCGGGGCGGTTTCGCATCGCGTGGGACGGCGCGTTTGACCGGGTCATTGCCGCGTGCGCCAGTGATCGAGGAGGCGAGAACCGATCGTGGATCTCCAAAGAGCTCCAGTCGCTCTACCTCGAACTGCATCGGCTGGGTCACGCGCACAGCGTCGAGGCCTGGCGAGGCGACGATCTCGTCGGCGGTCTCTACGGCGTTGCGGTCGAGGGCGCCTTCTTCGGCGAGAGCATGTTCTCACGGCCGGATCTGGGCGGAACTGACGCCAGCAAGGTCTGTCTCATCGCACTCGTCGACCGGCTGCGTGCGCGGGGTTTCGCGCTCCTCGACTGCCAGTATGCCAATCCCCACATTCTGTCGCTTGGTGCAGAAGAAATTCCCGTCGAGGAGTATCTCCGACGGCTCGCGCATGCGCTGAGTGTGCACCCCAGGTCGGCCAACGACTGACCCCCGCGCGCGCACCTAGACATTGAAGAGAAAGTGCACGACATCGCCGTCCTGCATCACATACGCCTTGCCCTCGCTGCGCATGCGGCCGGCCTCGCGGATCGCCTTCTCCGTTCGGAATTCCCGCAGGTCCGCGACCGAGTAGGTCTCCGCGCGGATGAACCCGTGCTCAAAGTCGGTGTGGATGACTCCCGCTGCCTGGGGCGCCGTTGATCCCTTGCGCACGGTCCACGCGCGGATTTCCTTCTCGCCGGCGGTGAAGTAGGACTGGAGACCGAGCAGTTCGTAGGCCGCGCGCGCGACCGCGGCCAGCGCCGGCTCTTCCATCCCGAGCGATCCGAGCATCTCGGCCCGATCGCCTGGGGCAAGTTCCGACAACTCGCTTTCGATCTTGGCACAGACGACGGTCACCAGGCCCCCATGCCCCTTTGCGTAGGCGCGAACCTTCTCGACCAGAGGACTGGTGCCATGGAGGTCGGCCTCGTCGACATTGGCGACGAACAGGACCCGCTTGGCGGTGATCATTCCCAGCTGCTGCAGTTCGACCGACTCTTCCGCGGTCGGGGCGATGGAGCGAACCGGCTTCGAGTCGTTGAGCGCCCCGAGGCATCGTTCAAGAATCGACAGCCGCGTAGCGGCCTCCTTGTCGCCATGCTGCGCGGTTCGCCGAGCCTTGTCGACGAGCCCCTCGGCCACTTGGAGGTCCGCCAGCATGAGCTCGGTCTCGATGGTGTTGATGTCCCGCACAGGATCAACGGTTCCGTCGACATGGGTGACATCCGGATCGACGAAACATCGGACGACATGCAGAATCGCGTCAACCTGACGGATGTGCGAGAGGAACTTGTTCCCGAGCCCTTCGCCTTCGCTGGCCCCCTTCACCAGTCCCGCAATATCCACGAGCCGCAGCGCGGCCGGGATCACCTTCTGGGTGTCGATGAGTGCGTGGATCTCCTCGAGGCGCGGGTCAGGGACCGAGACGATCCCGACATTCGGTTCAATCGTGCAGAACGGGTAGTTCGCCGCTGCCGCACCCGCCGCGGTCAGGGCGTTGAAGAGGGTGCTCTTGCCGACATTGGGAAGTCCGACGATGCCGCATTCCATGGGGGGAAGGATGGTAGCGAGGCTCGCGAGGGCTACACTCACCCCGCCCACTGAGGGCGACGCAGTCATGGAGGACTGATTGGCCCATTCGAGGATCCAGCGAGATCTACGCAGGAAATTTGCGGTGCTCTTCGTGATCGCCTTGCTGGCGGTTCCGGTGCTCACGGCCCGACTCTTTGTGCTGACCGTCGTGCAGGGGGGACGGCTCTCTGACCGTGCCGAGGAACGCCTCGACACGGAGCGGCTCCTCCCGACATGGCGAGGGAAGATTGTCGACCGCATGGGACGGGTGCTCGCGGAAGATGTTGCCAGTTACGACGCGGCGGTCAGCTATCCGCTGGCGAAGGGAACCTGGGCTTACGAGCGTGCGACGGAGGAGGCGCGGTCAGCTCTTGGCCGGGCCGCATGGCGCGCCCTGTCGGTGGAGGCGCGACAGCGGGAGACCGATGCCAGACTGGCCCCATGGCAACATCGACAGACGCAACTGCACGAAGTGCTCGCGGTGCGCGGGGGTCTCTCGTCCGCGGAGCTTGAGGCGCGCCTTCAGGCGATCGCGGCGCGGATCGATAGTCGGACCGCGGCGGTGTACGAACGCGCACTCGCAAGCCGTCGCGAACGAGGACTCTCGCTCGACATCCCGAGCGAACCCATCCGCGAGATGCGTGAGTTCCATCCAGTTCTGCGCGACATTGCGCCCGAGACCGCCAATGAATTGCGGAAACTTGCCGACACCATGCCCGGCGGCGTTGCAGTCGCGGACGCGACGCGGCGCAACCACCCATGGGAGGCGACGGAGGTTGAAATCTCACGAGAGCGACTCCCGAGGCGGATCCGCACCAGCGTTCCGATGGTGATGCGACTGGAGGGTGCGCTCGATGGCCTTCTGGGGTCGATTAGACACGAGACATGGGAGGCCGATCTCAAGCGACGCCCCTTCGAGAAAACTCTGGACGACGGCACGATCGAGGTCGACTTGGGCGGCTATCGCGTGGGCCCGGACTCGGTCGGCGCACGGGGGTTCGAGCGGCAGTTTGAGGACACTTTGCGCGGAAGCCGCGGGCAAGTCACTCGTCGCCTCGACACTGATGAGGAGGACCGCATCGCCCCCGTCCCTGGGCAGGATGTGCGTGTCTCGATCGACGCGCAGTTGCAGGCGCGTGTTCAGGCGGCGATCGATCCGCGGCTCGGTCTCACTCGGGTACAGGGATGGCAGTCGCACAGCGAGGGGCTCCGGATCGGCGATGCCCTCCCCGCGGCGGCGGTCATAGTCGATGTCGCCACGGGCGAGGTGGTGGCGGCGGCGTCGACTCCGACTCCCGAGACCGTCACCCGGTCAGGGCCGCTGGTGGTGGGAGCTGAGACGGCCTCCATGAATCGCGCACTCGAAGGGGCGTATCCCCCCGGGTCGATTGTGAAACCGTTGGTCTATCTGGCAGCGGTTGCCGAGGGTGCCGTCGACGAAGGAGAGTCGGTCGTGTGCAGCGGGCACTACTTCAATGACCGAACGGATGTCGCGCGCTGCTGGATCTATCGGTCGCAAAACCAGTTCGCCACGCACTCGGCGCGAACCGGGGCGCCCCTCGCGATCGAATACGCGCTTGCCAGCAGCTGCAACATCTACTTCTATACGCTGGCGCACCGGCTGGGCGCGCAGCGGCTGTGCGACTGGTACAGGAGATTCGGGCTGGGCACGATGGGGGGCAGCGTGATCTCCTCGGACGCTGCCGCGCAGATTGACGCGAGGCATGACACTTTCGCGACGATTTCTCTGGGGATCGGTCAGGGGCCGCTGACGGTGACGCCACTCGAACTGGCGAATGCCTACGCGATCATCGGGCGCGGAGGAGTGATCAGGCCGCCGTCGTGGCGGTCCGGCGGGCACCAACCGAACACGCGGCTCGACATTCCACCGACGGCCATCGCGCGCGCTCAAGAGGGACTTCGTCGAGTCACCGCAGCGACCTATGGCACCGCGCATCACATGGAGTATGGGGATGGATCCCGCGATCCCATCATCGATGTTCCCGATGTGACGCTGTGGGCGAAGACCGGAACGGCCGAGGCACCACCGCTGCGACTCGACCGCGATGGCGACGGCGTGGCCGAGGGGTCATTCGCCGATGCCGACCATGCGTGGTGCGTCGCGCTGGTCGGAGACTCATGGAACGAAACGCCGAAGTACGCAATCGCCGTGATCGTCGAACATGGTGGCGGCGGCGGACGCACCTCCGGCCCGGTGATGGCGGCGGTCATCCGTGCCCTGGTGCAAGAGGAGTACCTCGGTTCCGCGAGGTCACGCGTCCTAGGACCTGTCGAGGTCGGAGCCGTGCGTTGACCACCCTCCAACGCGCTCCCGCCCGCGGCGTTCGAGCCGCACCCAACCGCCCAGTCATCTCCAAACTGCTGGGCATTTCCTGGGTGAATGCGGGGTGGATTCCCGTGCTGTCAGCTCTCGCGCTGACGCTGATCGGCATATTCGCGATCTCGACGACCCAGCCCTCGCTCGCCGCGCGGCAGACGGCGTATGCCGCGGTCGGCCTGGTGATGGCGGCGATGATGGTGGTGCCGCTTCCCGCCCTCATCGAGCGTTGGAGTGTGCGTGTCTTCGTGGCAACGCTCGCGCTCCTTGTGCTGCTTGTTGCCCCCGGCGTCCCCGACGCGATCGTCAGGCCGCGCAACGGCAGCCGCTGCTGGATCGACCTCGGTCCCATCGACATGCAGCCCGCGGAGTTTGCCAAGGTGGCATGGATCCTCGCCAGTGCGTGGTGGCTCGCGCGCGCCGCGGATCTGAAGAGCCGCCTCGGGATCACCCTGCCACTGGTGCTGACCGCGGTGCCGGTCGTGCTCATTCTGATGCAGCCCGACCTCGGCACGGCCCTGCTCTTCTTTCCCACGCTGCTGGCGATGCTGCTGGCGCAGGGGGCGCGGCGCAAGCACCTCGTCATCGTCGTCGTGACCGCGGCTCTGCTGGCTCCCGCGTCGTATCCGTTCCTCAAGCCGCATCAGCGCGCGCGGATTGACTCGCTGGTGGCGCAGATTGTCGGCGACGAGCGATACACGCGCACGATTGGGTTTCAGGGGGATCGCGCGAGAACCCTGATCGGCGCGGGGGGGGTGTTCGGCAACGCTGAGGAGCGCGCGGGGGCGCTCGTGAAGTTCAACGCGCTGCCCGAGGAGCACAACGACATGATCTTCGTCGTCGCCGCGTGCCGATGGGGGCTGCTGGGTGGGCTGACGATCATCGGGCTTGAAGCGGCCCTCGCCGTCGGTGCGTTCTGGATCGCTGTCTCGACGCGGCTTCCGTTCGGGCGGCTGGTAGGCGCCGGGGTCGGCGCGATGATGGGATTCCAGGCGTTCGTGAACATCGGGATGACGATGGGGCTCATGCCGATCACTGGGCTCACGCTCCCCTTCGTCTCGTCGGGCGGGTCCAGCATTGTCGCCTCGTGGATGGCGATCGGCCTCCTCTTTTCAATCTCGGCACGCGATGCCCGCGCTGGGTCCATGATGGGCGGCTCGGCGCGACGCGGGGGGGATGCATGACGAGCTCCCCGATCCCGGATCCGCCGCAGGAGTTTCACGACGCGCTGAAGAGTGCAGGTATCGCGCTTGATCCGGGGGATCTCGAGCGGATTGCGAGCTTTCTCCAACTGCTCTACGCCGCCAATGAGCGGATGAATCTGACTGGCGTCCGAGACCCGTCGGCGGCGTGGATGCGACACATCTTCGACTCGCTCACTCTGCTGAGCGTGCTCACCGGGACTCAGGCGGTGCGGGCGGCGGACATCGGCAGTGGTGGTGGAATCCCGGGGCTCATCCTGGCGCTGGTCCTTCCAGAAGTCGAGTTCACCCTCATCGAGAGTGTGGGAAAAAAGGCGAGATTTCTCGAGGAAACGGCGACGGCACTCGGCCTCAAGAAAGTGGTGGTGCGGCAGGAGAGAGCAGAAGTCCTCGGGGTGAAGGAGATCCGCGAGTCGATGGATGTGGTCGTCAGCCGCGCCGTAGGGAAGCTGCCATCGCTGCTTGAGTATGCCCTCCCGATGGTCAGACCAGGAGGATTGTTCGTCGCGATCAAGGGAGAGCAGGGTGCTGCCGAAGTGGTCGCGTCGATCCACGCGCTTGGTGAACTGCGAGGGGTGGTGATCGAGCAGCGGCGAACTCTGACCGGCACACTGGTCATCGTCGAGAAGACCGGTCGCACTCCGCGGCGGTATCCGCGTGAGAAGGGCGAGCCCGAGCGAAACCCTCTTTAGGGAGCTGCGGGGGGAGTCTCAGGGGGAAGCATCAGCGATCGATTCACGCAACGAAACGAGTTCGATGTCGGGCGGACGCCAGCCATTGTCATGAGGCGATCGCAGGAATTCGCGCCGGGTGTCGCGCGCAACTCCCGCTGTCGTGCCGCCCACGCGGCGCGAGAGGCCGCGCACGCCAGGGCCGCATCACGGGCCAGTTGATCAGCCTTCAGGTTCCGCAAGGTGGACCTCTCGGAAGTCAGCGGCGTCCATGGTCCATCCATCGTGCTGCGATACCAGTCCGCGTCCTGTCCCTGGATCGGGCGGTACGCATACACCCGGCCATCGAGCCCAACCATTCGATTCTCAGCCAGCGGATCTTGTACGAGTCGTGAGGCGGGCTCTGTGGTTCTTGGAGCCTCGACCGGAGTTGCGGATGCGCCCTCATTCGCGCACCGAGCACTCCACCAACTCAGTGTCCACGGATTCCACCAGAGAAGGGGATCGGTTGTCGAACCCGGCGCAGGGAATCGATCTCGGCTGAGTGACCTGGCGTCTGCGGCACCCTGCGGCAAAAGCGATGCCGCGAGCAGCGCGCGGCGGTTGGCGACCGTGCCGATCACCCCGACGAGCGCTTCTGACCACACTGACTCTTCCGGAATGAGGGCGAACGAAGGCGGAAGCTCTCCCGGATCGACGAACGACCAGGCCGGTGCCGCGAGCGTTGCCGTAGCCAGCCACCGGCCACCGAGAAAGAGGTAGTGATGGCCTCCCACAGTGCGAAACAGCAGGATCGCAGAGTCTGCGATTCCCTCAAGTTCGCCGACGACCATGGGAGAAAATGTCGCCGCGCTGCCGCCGGGGATCGTGATCAGGGGCACGGCACCCGGCGGTGCCGGCTCTCTGGGGGCGGAAGGAAAACCGTGGGCTGGCAGCGTCGCGACGAGGTCGTCGAATCGTGCAGTGATCGGTCCAGTAGCGAGGACTTCATCAAGCGCCTCTCGAAGAGCAGGGATCGCCGACTCTTCGGCTTCAAGCCGCAAAGCGGGAACGGTGATCGAGCGGAGAGTCACCGTGCCCGCCGCAGGGTCCATTGTCGAGGCCGCACGAATTGAAACTGTCCCGACAATCTCTCGCGCGGGTGGCGGAAGGCGGATCGCGACCGCGACCTTCGCGTCGAGAACTCCATCCAGCCACTGCGTCGACTGCGGTTGGCTTAGCGTCACGGTGACACCGCGGCTACTTAGTGCTGAGCGCGGCCAGACGAGGTCGTCACCGTGGGCGTGCAGCCCCACCCATGCGGCAGTCACAAGCCCGCAAACCGCACGCAGTGCGTCAGGACGGCTGGGCGAACGCCAACTCATTACCGGTGGCCATGTCGACGAATTTCCAGTTCAAAGTGCGACCGATCCGCTCGATGGCCAGCCAGGCGATGTCCTCATCAGTCACATCGAGAAGCATCTGCACGATCGGATCCTGATTCGGCCCAAGCTGGAACTCGACGCCGGGTCCGTACAGCACATCGCCCTCCCGAGATTCGGGGTAGGTATTGAGCGCGCTCAGGCTGGCGAGAACTTCCTGCCGCGAGCCTAGCGGAGCCATGCCGTCGCCGATTGAGGGCGCGCTTGAGATCACGACGAGGTGGCGCATCGGTCGGCAAGGATATGGAATTCGGAGTCGGGCGGTTGCTACCGGGGCGGGTTCAACGGCTCCAGCGGGCGCGAGAGCCGATCCATCTCTTCGTCCGTCATCCACGGCAACTCGCGGAGTTTCGCCTTCAAGCGGTCGGGCATCGGTCGGCCGTGGTGCTCGTACGGAGGGCGGCTTTTCCACCTCCGATGCACCCAGAGGTACTGCTCGGGAGCGCGACGGACCATCATCTCGATAGCTCGGTTGAAGCGGGCGGTGATGTAGAAGAGGGGATCGGGCTGGTCTCGCCACTCTTCGGGCCGGATGATGTCCTGGCACTCTAGTTCATAGCGAAACTGGTCGTTGATCCGGCGCGCGCACCCGGCGATGATCGGTGTCTCATGGCGCATCGCGAGGAGTCCGATCGACTTGTAACTTGAGGCGAGTCGCCCGAAGAAGGGGACGAACAGGCCGTCGTCACCGGCGTTCTGGTCGGCGATGAACCCCACGCGACCGCCGTTCTCAATGAGCCGCTGAACCTCGGTAGTCGCTCCCCACTTGGTGATGATCCGGAGACCCCGCGCCTCGCGCACCGAACGGATCCACCGGTCAAGCCAGGGATTGTCCAAGGGGCGCGCGAGCGCACTCATCCGGAAGTTGAGCAGCGCCAACACAAAGCCAAGCAATTCCCAATTCCCGCAGTGGCCGGTTACCAGGAGCAGTGGCCGATCCTCCATGAGCAGCTTCAGGGGAGCCTGCACCCCGGATGTGCCGACATAGCTGGGCCAGCTCGAGGGGGTGAGCAGGCGCGGGATCGCCACGCTCTCCACCATGAACATCTGGAACAAGCTGCGCACACTGCGATGCGCAATGGATTCGATGTCCTGTGGCGAGAGCCCAGGAAAACTTCGCTCGATGTGGCCGTTCGCGCGGCGGCGATGGCGCGCTCCGAACCGGTAGTAGGCGCTTCCGAGCGCGGCTGCCGTGCGCATGTTCTGGTCGACCCCGAAGGTGTGTGAGATGCCGAACAGCGAACGAAGTGCTGCGTACTGCGCGAAGTGCATCGCCTGATCGATGGCGCCGTTGAGACGCACGCGTCGGTCAGCGCTCCGCAGCGCCTGTAAGAATCTGGAATCGATTCCAGTTCAGGACCGGAACCTGCGCGGCGCGCGCGGACGCGACCAGACTCTCGTACGCGTCGTAGGCTCGCTTGGACTCCAGGTAGGCGTTGTAGCCCGCACTGTCCTCGCCCAGCGGCTTGGCCATCACGCGGCTGGGAATCGCCCCGATGACCACGAAGTCGACCTCGGGGGTGAGCTCATCGCCGTCGATGACGATGCCGCCCCACTCCTGAATCTTCCCACGGATGTAATCGGTCTCGGCAGTGGTCGGCTTGCTGTCGGAGTCGACATCGAAACTGCCGTGGACGAGAAACTTGTACTTGTAGCTAGGGCTGTACACCGCGTTGGCCAGCACATCGCCACGGGCGATCGACTGTCCCCGCCGTAGGCGCGTGACCCGGGCCGTACTGGTGGTGTCACCGACCTTCACGATCTCGATCGAGGCTTTCCCAGGGCTCTGGCGATCGGTCTTGGGGTCATACATGATCGCGGCGGCGTCCTGATAGACCTCGAAAGTCATCCCGGGACGGACATGGTCGCGCAGCCCGAGCGAGAGGAAGACCTGATCCTTGGAAGTGCCGAGGTCGACGATTGACCCGTCGGACAGAAGGGCGGGATCGCTCGGCTTGATGCGGAATTGTTCGAGCTGCTGCTGAAGCACCTGCACGCGGTCGGTCAGGTTCTGGTTGGTGGCGACGAGTTGCGCCTGCTTCGACTGCTCCTCGGCAAGCTGGTTGGCGAATTCCGTTTGCGCTTGCTCACGCGCCTGCACGAGTTCATTCTTGAGCGACCCGATCTCCTGCATCGCGCGTTCGCTCGACTCCCTGTATGGGGCGATCGTCGCCGCGAGTTGGGTGACTTTGTCGTCCGCGGATCTCATGGCGGCCTCGGCATCCGCGACCGCGGCGGCTGCGGCAGCATCGGCCGCCGCGCTTGCCTTCACCTGATCGGAGAGCTTCGCCTGAGCGTCCTGCGCCGTGCGCCGCGCCTCATCCAGCGCCTGCTTCGCGGTCTGCGTCTCCGAGAGGGCGAGGGCGGAGCGGACGGCACCGAGTTCGCTGTTGGAGTCTCCGGTGACGAGGTTCGCCAGCGCTGCATCGCGCGCGAGCAGGTGCTCCACGAGCGACTGACCCTGCGCCTGAGCCGCGCTCTCAAGTGACTGAACCGACTCGCGGCCGCGCTGCTCGTCTGTGACGACCTTGGCGAGTTCGCGGACCGCCATCGCCCGGTCGGAGCTGGCCTTCTCGGCCTCGGAATAGAAGTAGATCGCCGCCACCAGTGCTAGAACGGTGAGGATCACGAATACGACGAGCGAGACGAGCGGTCCCGAACTGCCTGAGCGGATGGCCATAGACCAGATATCGTCCCCAGAGAGTGCGGTTGCGTCAAGTCTTCACAGGGGCTGCTCTTGCAGAATCCGCGGGATTCTGGCATACTTCCCGACCTTGGCGTGAACGCCCCGCGAGCGGGCTGCGCCTTCGATGAGGAATCCAAGTGCCCAATTCAGAATCAGCGAAGAAACGAGTCCGACAAGGTGCCGACCGAGCCGCCCGTAATCGTTGGCGCCGCACAAAAGTCAAGGACGAGACCAAGGTGTTCCTCAAGGCGGTTCATGATGGCGACCGCACGGCGGCGCAGAAGTCGCTCAGTGCGCTCTCGGGGCTGCTCGACAGATTCGCACTAACGCCGGCCATGCACCGCAACACGGCCGCCCGCCGCAAGAGCCGCCTCGCCAAGCGCCTGAGCAAGATGGGCACTCCTCACCACGCGACGGCGGCCAGTGGATCGAGCGCCAAGGGCGCGTAAGTCCCGTCGCTGGGAGAGTGCAGGATCCTGATGACGAAATCCCGTCGCGGACCTAGGCGAGGGTCCGACGGTGGCGCATCGCCAGTTGGATCCCTGCGAAGCCGTGACTCCTACTTCGAGCGGAGCAAACGCCCGCTTGAGATCCTCGCGCTCGTGGCTCCGCTGGTTGTTGTGTACGAAGTGGGCCTAGTGAGCGCGTTGCGAGGGAGCGGCGGAGTGATCACCAATGCGGCCCACGAAGGGCTCTTCCGGTTCTTCTGGAGTTTTGGCATCGACGCGCAGAAACTGAGCCTGCCCGCTCTGGCGTTGCCAGCGGTCGCGGTGCTGCTGGTGCTTGTCTCCTTGCAGATCCTCGCGCGCAGGCCGTGGACTGTGCATCTTCCCACGGTGGGTGGGATGGTGCTCGAGAGTGCGCTGTTCGCCTTCCCACTGCTGGTGATCGCCCAGGTGATCGCCCGCATCCCGCTCCCCGCGATGGTGGCGGGCGTTTCCGACGCTGGTGAGACCATCGCGAGTCTCCCGGCATTTTCGCGAGTAACGATGAGCATCGGGGCGGGCATCTACGAGGAGCTCATCTTCCGCATGGTGCTGCTGGCACTGCTGCACGGAGTGCTGGTCGATCTCCTCGGGGTCGCGGAGCGCTGGGGGGTCATCATTGCAGTAGTGGTCTCGGCGGTTCTGTTCGCCGCGTATCACCCGCTCCGCGACGCGGGTGGGCACATCTCATGGGGGGCTTTCTCGTTCTTCCTCTGTGCCGGGCTCTACTTCGGAGTCCTCTATGTCGTCCGCGGATTCGGGATCGCCGTCGGTGCGCACACCGCGTACGACATCGCCGTCGTACTGTTCCTGAGCGACGCCTGATGGTTCGGACGGACTACCGCCGCGACTACACTCGCCAGGCCAGATGAAGCCTGCCGTCGCGCGCGCCATTCCGGTTGGATTCGCCCTGCTCATCGCGGTCGCGCTCCTCGTCGCCGCGTGGAAGTTTGACGAGACCATCCCCAAGACCGACCGAAATCGACGGGTTCCCATCGAGGAGCTGGTCGCACCAGAACCACTCACTCAGGCGGAACGCGACGCGCTCATCGCGCGCGCCGGCACCGGCAATACGATTCAGCTCGACCAGGGGGCATGGGTGCAAGTGGCGGGCAAGGACGGAAAGGTCGCCCAGCAGTATGTCGCGCAGCGGATCGACCCGCAGCCTGGCGCGTACATGCGAATGGATGCGCCGCGCGCGGTCTTCTATCTGGATGACGGGCGCGTGGCGACACTGCGATCTTCACAGGCTCGGGTGCATGTCCCCAACCGAGCGCTCGAGTCGGGGGAGTTCACAGGCGAAGTCGTCGTGCGGATGTATCGGCCGAAGGCTGACGGCCGCGTCGATCTCGTCAAGGATTCGCCAGCGCTGATTCTCGAAGCCGAGCAGATGGACTTCGATCAGGTGATCGGTTCGCTCGCGTGCCCGGGTTACTTCCGGCTGACGACAGATATGCTGACCTTTGACGGCGAGGGGCTAGAACTACTACTTGCGCCCGACGGGAGGACGATTCAGCGACTGTCGGTGGAGCATCCATTGGGGCCGATCGTGATCGACCGGGCGAAGAATCAGCTCACGGCTGCCTCGAGTAACGGAAATCGGGCGGTGGCAAACTACGAGGCCGACACCATCGCATGGCGGCCGTGGGAGTCGTCGCCGAAGTTGGATCCCCAAGGCGAGGCCGCGCAGTTCTACAGGCTTGAACTACACGACGATGTCGAAGTGCTGCGCTACTCCTCGAGAGACCGGGCGTGGAGTACAGGTGACCTCCTGACCGCGATCTTCACTCTCAACAGCGATCTCATATCGAAGGAGATTTCCTCGGCCGCGCCCGCCAGGAGCCTGCCGACTCCAAAGCTGACACGCGCCTTCGCCGGCGGCCTCCTGGCGAGGATCGCCGCAGCGGCGCTCTCCTCAACGCCCGCACCAGCGATCGCCGTCAGTGCGCCGCCCCTCGAGGGAGACCTCCTCGTCGTCCGCTTCACGGGACGGTTGCTGCTTGAGCCGGTGGGGGCCCGAGATGCGGTGCCGACGAGCGCGACTGACATGAAGGTTGCGCTCGATGGGAAGGAGGTCGAGCTCGCGACCGATGCAGGACTCGCGATGCGTGCGCAGGAAATCGACATCGACCTCTCTAAGGGCGCGAATCAGGCGACCACACCGACGTTGCTCTTGGCCAGAGGGGCGGTGGAAGCAACCGACTCGCTGCAGACGCTCTGGTGCGACTCGCTCACGGCGCATTTCGAACCTGCCGCGGCGCCGTCGCAGTCCTCTGAGGGCACGCTGGGCGATCCAGCCCTCGGTCCCGCGGAAGTCACGCGCATGGAAGCGAAGGACGGTGTGCAGATCCAGTTGAAGGATGGTGCGCGAGTCTTCGCGCAGTCGATGACGGCGTTTCCACAGCAGCACCGGGCGGAACTCGTTGGCCCGGGCATTTCGCTCGTCCGATCCGGCGTCCTCATCGAAGGGCTTCCCGAACTTCGCGTTGACGAGGCGACCCGAAGTGCGATCTCCCAAGGCGGAGGTAGGGCGCGGAGCTGGACAACCCCGATCCTCGCGAGTGACACCGAGGGTGCATCTCGTCGCGTGGCGATCCCCTCTCCACCAACCACCGTCCCGCAGCTTGACGCGAACTGGTCAGAGACGATGACATACGCCGACCATGCGGACGAGGGTGCAACCCTCGATCTCAAGGGCAAAGTGAAAGTCCGTGCCCAGCCAGGGGCGGATGAGTTCGACGCGCTTGATGCTGCGAGCGTCCATCTGGAGTTTGTGCGTGCTGGCTCCGCAGCGCCCCTAGGCAGCGCACCAACCTCCGTCGGCCCTTCGGGTGCTGAGGTGACGCCTCGCAGACTGCTCGCGAAGGGTGACGCGCGAATCGAGAATCAGAAGTGGCCGACGGCCGCGCGGCAGGGTGAACCGAGGCTCTTCAGCGTGAAGGCGGAGACCATCGACTATGACGCGGTGGCGGGTGAGGCGGACATCCCCTGCGCAGGAAGCGCGCTCATCTATGTCCCCGCGGGATCGTCGCAGGATGCGCGGGTTGCGTCGGGTCGACCGCGCGACCAGCTCGTGCCCGGCGGAGGCGTCGAAGGAGTCAGCCGATTCCGCTGGGGTGGTTCGATGACGCTCAAGCGAGTTGTCGATGACCGTTACCTGATGACGATGGACTCCTCGGTCGAGCTGGTACGCGCAGGGTCGCGCAAGGACGACACACTGACGGTCACCTGTGACCGCCTCGAGGCTTCGCTGGCCCAGGGCACGGGCGCGGCCGCCGACTCCGGCCCAGGAGCGTTTGACCTCGGAGGATCCGCAGAGCTCAAACGAGTTCGGGGGCTGGGACGATGTTTCATCCGAACACCGCAGTACGACATCGAGTGCGAGGAGTTCGACTACGACACGGTCACCCAGATTGCGCAGCTGAAGGCGCGCGCGGGGAGACTCGTGAATGTTCTTCCCAAGGGGCAGGGGAGCCCGATCCGAGCCGCATCGATGATCTGGGATCTCTCCACGGGGCGGATCCAGATTCGATCTGGTTCCGGTTCGCTCTCGGGGTGAGCGGCGTGTCTACCCGCGCTTTTCGCGGTAGATGGCGATCAGGTTGTTGGTCGAGGAGTCATGCGCGAGCGGGGTATGCGAAGTGAGTTCAGGGATGATCCGCTGCGCGAGCTGCTTTCCGAGCTCGACTCCCCACTGGTCGAACGAATTGATGTTCCAGATCGTCCCCTGGGTGAAGACGCTCATTTCGTAAAGCGCGACCAGCCGCCCGAGCGTCGCGGGATCGAGCCGCTGCGCGAGAATGACACTCGACGGACGGTTGCCGTCGAACACACGGTGGGGGACGAGCCAGTCGGGTGTGCCTTCGGCCTTCACCTGCTCGGGCGTCTTGCCAAATGCAAGCGCCTCCGCCTGCGCGAAGACATTGGCCATCAGGATGTCATGGTGTGCGCCGATCGGATTGAGTCCTTCATGGAAGCCAATGAAGTCGCAGGGGATCAGCCGCGTCCCCTGATGAATGAGCTGGTAGAACGAATGTTGTCCGTTGGTTCCCGGTTCCCCCCAGTAGACGGCGCCGGTGTCGTAGTCGACCACGCTGCCATCGAGGGCAATGCGCTTGCCGTTGCTCTCCATCGTCAGTTGCTGGAGGTAGGCGGGAAACCGTTTGAGGTACTGGTCGTAGGGGAGGACGGCGACCGTCTGTGCGCCGAAGAAGTCCGCGTACCAGACGGCTAGGAGCCCCATGATGACGGGGAGATTCGTCTCCCATGGGGCCGTTCGGAAGTGCTCGTCCATCTCGTGCATGCCATCGAGCATGGCCCGGAAGTTGTCGGGCCCTATGGCAAGCATCGTCGAGAGGCCGATCGCGGAGTCCATCGAGTACCGACCGCCGACCCAGTCCCAAAAGCCGAACATGTTGGCGGTGTCGATGCCGAATGCCGCGACTTGCTTGGCGTTGGTGGAGACCGCCACGAAGTGCTTCGCGACCGCCTGCTCGTCACCGCCAAAGGCCTTGAGCAGCCATGCACGGGCGGTGTGCGCGTTAGTCATCGTTTCGAGGGTTGTGAAGGTCTTCGACGAGATGATGAAAAGCGTCTCGGCCGGATCGAGATCCCGTGTTGCCTCGGCGAAGTCTGTGGAGTCCACATTGGAGACGAACCGGAAGGCGATCGATCGGTCGCTGAAGTGACGGAGCGCCTCGTACGCCATCACCGGTCCGAGATCCGACCCGCCGATCCCGACATTGACGACGGCGCGGATGCGACTGCCCGTGTGCCCCCGCCAGGCACCGCTGCGGATGGCGTCGGCACAGACGGCCATTCGGTCGAGAACTCCGTGGACTTCGCCGACGACATTCACGCCCTTGTCACTCACTGTCGCCCCGCGCTTCGCGCGAAGTGCCGTGTGCAGGACGGCGCGGTCTTCCGTCAGATTGATGTGATCCCCGCGGAACATCGCCTCGATGCGAGAACGAAGCCCGCATGCGTCCGCGAGCGCACGAAGGAGCGCGAGAGTGTCGTTGTTGATGCGGTGTTTGGAGTAGTCAAGGAATAGCCCCGCGCCCGAAGCCGCCATGCGCGTGCCCCGTGAGGGGTCCGCGGCGAACTGCGCGCGAAGGTTGGTCGAGGCGATCGTGTCGCGGTGCTTCCGAAGGGCAGCCCACTCCGGCAATGTCGCTCGTGACGGCATGATGACTCCTAGATGCGGTCCCGGATTGTCCACAGATCGGTGAACAGCGGCGTGAAAAGGGTCGAGCGAAGATACTGCGCGCCGGGCGATCCACCGGTACCCATGCGCATCCCGATCGTGCGTTCGACCATCTTGACATGGCGGTAGCGCCACTCCTGGATTCCCTCGTCGAGATCGACGAGGAGTTCGCACAGCGATCGTTCCGCGGGATGATGGTGGTAGATGTCGAGCAGCACCTTCTGTACTTCTTCGTTGGGCTCTGGGAGGGCAGTCAATGAAGCCTCCATGATGCCAGTTGGAATCGGATGGCCGCTCTTTGCGAGCCGCCTGAGGAATGCCTGCCAGAGTGTGCCCTCGGTGAGCCGACGCGCGAGCGCTGCACGCTCCGCGCTCCCCTCGGGATAGCGCTCGAGCGCCTTGGGATTGCGGTTGCCAAGGATGAACTCAAACTCCCGGAACTGCCAGGACTGAAAGCCGCTCGCGTTCGAGAGCAGCGATCGAAATGAGAGAAACGAGACCGGACTCATCGTCTCCAGCACATCGATCTGACCGACCATCGTCTTGAGGATGGTGAGCATCCGCTTCAGTGTCGCACCGCTGGTGACATCGTCGCCCGCGATGAGTGCGAGCTGGAGATGCTGCGCCTCGTGGATCTGCTGCTTGAACCAGAGCTCGTAGACCTGGTGGATGACGATGAACAGGGTCTCGTCATGGTCGCGCCCCTCGGAGAGCGGCTTCTGCAACGAAAGAAGTTCCGGGATCTTGAGGTAGCTGCCGTAGGTAACACTCACGCACGGCAGCATACGGGTGGGTCACTCAAGCGCCGGGGCCGTCCGGCCCTGCGGTGCATCTCCCGAGCGCAACCGCTTCCACGCCGATGGATCGGCCGTCTGCATCAGGACCATCTGCTGATACTTCTCGCTCGCGGCCATGAGCTCCTGATGGCTTCCCGCGGCCGTGATCCGACCCTGCTCGATGACGAGGATCAGATCCGCATGCTGAATCGTCGAGAGCCGGTGGGCGATCACGAAAGTGGTGCGATCTTCGACGAGTGAGGCGATCGCCTGGCGGATGAGAAGTTCACTCTCCGAGTCGAGGCTGCTGGTCGCCTCGTCGAGGATGAGGATTCGCGGGTCGGCCAGGAGAGCGCGGGCGATGGCCAGCCGCTGCCGCTGGCCGCCGGAGAGTCGCACACCGCGCTCCCCGATGCGAGTCGAATACCCCTCGGGAAGCCTCACGATGAACTCCGCGGCGTTGGCGAGATCCGCGGCCGCGACGACCCGCGCGTGATCCGCGGTGCGATCTGCGTAGCGGATGTTGTCGAGGATCGTGCCGTCGAAGAGAAAAATGTCCTGTTCGACGATTCCGAGCGACCGCCGCCAAGAGTCGAGCGTGACATCTCGGAGGTCCCGACCGTCGACGGTGATCGAGCCCGCGGTGGGATCGAAGAAGCGCGCGACGAGGTTGCACAGCGTGGTCTTGCCTCCACCCGACGGGCCCACGAGTGCAATCGACTGGCCTGCGCGCGCACAGAACGAGATCCCGTGAAGTGCGTCCTCGTTGCTGCCCGGGTATCGGTACGCCACGCCTCGGGCCTCGATCTCGCCAAGGATCTCGCGTTTGACAATTCGCACGGCTCCCTGGCGATCGGGCATTTCCTCCGGCTCGTTCAGCAGGTCAAGGATCCGGTCGAGCCCCGCAAGATTCGCTTGAAACGCCGTCGCGCTTGACGCGAGCACTTGGATCGGTACGAGCAGCATGAGCACATAGGTGAGGAATAGCACGAGATCGCCCGGCTTGAGCGTTCCGGCGAGAACCTGCGATCCGCCGTACCAGAGGAGCGCGGCCGAGGCGACGGGAATGAAGAGAGCCCAGGCGAGATCGATTCCTCGGCTCCACCACCACGCAAGGAGTTCCTGCCGGGCCATCATGTGGCTGCCTTGCGCGTAGCGCACGCATTCGGTGCGCGTGCGCGCGAAGCCGCGGACCACGCGCATTCCACCGAACACTTCCGTCGCGTGGGCGTCGATCCCGTCGCGCGAGTGCTTGATGTCGCGGTAAATCGGTCGGATCCGCCCGATCCATGTGCGGTGGGAGAGCGCCACCATGGGGAGAAGTACCAGTGCGCCGACGAGGAGCCGCCAGTCGGTCACCGCGAGGATGGCGAGGCTGCCAGTCAGCTGGATCGCCGCGCGCCATGGGTTGTAGAGCATCGAAAACACGAGGTCGCCGACGCCGCCGGCATCTTCGCGCAGTGTGGCGACAAATCCGCCGGTCCGCATCTGATGGATCCGAGAGAGCGGGAGCCTGAGCGCGTGGGTGAAGACGAACCGACGCACGCGGTTCTGGAGGCGTTTGACATTTCGGGTCGCGAGGAGTCTTCCATAGGTTCCAAAGGCGACCGCGACAAACGAGACGACGATGATGGCTACGGCGAGTGTCGCGAGGAGCCCGCTCGGATCATCGATGAAGGTCCATGATGCAGGGGCGATGCCGCGGACTCCCGCGCTCAGCGGGTCGCCGGAAAAGACATTATCGATGGCAATCTTGGTGGCTGCGGGGGGCAGGAGTTCGAGTGCCGCTGAGACAGTCGCGCACCCCAGTGCCGCCGCGAGCGAGGGGCGATCCCGTCGCAGGAATCGCCAGAATGCCCCAAGCAGTGCGCCGATCGTCCGTGACCGCCGGGAACTCACCTCGGTGCCGTGGCGGGTGATGTGCGTTCGGTCGGTGGCGCTGCGCTGTCGCCGTGAGGCGGCCTCGACGAGGTAGTCGCGGAACCTCCTTCGACTAGCGCTGCCGGTCATTCCGCGATGGTAGGGAGATAGCATCGCACGATGCAGAACTTGAAGCCACCATTCGTCGCCGCGCTCGTTGCGGTGCTGTCGATTCACGCGGGAGTATCGGCCAGCCAGACCCAGTCGCCGCCCTCCGACAAGGCGTCCGACAAGGCGTCCGACAAGGCACCGGCAACGGCGCCGAAACCAAAGCTCCCGGCGGGTCCCCACTTCGGAATCTCGACTCCGCCGAAGAAGGCTGAAGGGGCAGTGCGCCTGGCGGCCTACAACATCATGAATCTCTTCGATCACGCCGACGACCCGGCGCTCAAGGGGGAGTGGGATGACATGACTCTTGCCGTGACCGATGATCGTGCAAAGGGGCTTGCCGAAGCGATCCGCAGGCTCGATGCCGACATTCTCATTCTTGAGGAGGTCGAGTCGAAAGAAGCGCTCCAGTGGTTCCGCGACACCTATCTCAAGGACATGGGGTACACCCATCTCGAGAGTCTCGACGCGGGGTACTACCGCGGAATCGAGCAGTCGGTGCTGTCGCGGTTTCCGATCAAGAGTCCACGAGTGTTTCTCGACGCGAAACTCGAGGTGGACACAGAGGGGAGCAGTGAGAAACCAGCCGGGTCCGAGGGAGAGCAATCAGCCCCGCGAGACGACACCAAGTTTCAGCGCAGCCCGCTGGCGGCGGACATCGAGCTCCCCGGGGGGTACCAGCTGACCGTCTACGCGATCCACCACAAGGCGGGCGGCAAGGACTTCGAGGCGCATCGGGAGGCGGAGGCGAAGAAGATAATCGAGCTGGCCCGTAAGGACTTGAAGGGGCAGCGCAGCAACCTGGCGATCCTCGGCGACTTTAACGCCACGCCGAACTCCAGCGTGCGCAATCTCTACAAGAACGCGAAGTTTGTGAATGGATACGACTTCCGCGATGAGGCGGATGTCGCCGCCCAGAAGAACAAGCCCAGCGACGAAGAGCGCGACGCGATCAACGAGAAGTACACGACGCACGAGTCGGACCGGCCGATCGACTACATCCTCCTGTCGCCGGGCCTCGCGAGCGAAGTGGTTCCCGGGTCATTCTTTGTCCTCGAGACGCTCTATCCAGGTGACGCCTACGACTGGAAGAAGGATCCGCACCCGCCCGGCTATGCGAGTGATCATCGCCCCATCGCCATCGACTTCATTCCAAAGGACGCCGCCAAGAAGACGAAGTAGGGTCGAAACCGCCGAGGCACGCACTCGGGAACTACTCAGCCAGCAAGCGGATCGCCTCATTGACATCCTTGTCGCCGCGGCCGGAGACATTGATGACGACGATGGCCTCAGGGGGAAGCAGCCGCGCCGCCTTGACCGCGGCACTGACTGCATGAGCCGTCTCGAGCGCCGGGATGATTCCCTCGGTCTTCGCGAGCAACTGGAACCCATCGAGGGCCTCCCGGTCGGTCGCGGTCGCATACGCGACCCGTCCGGTGTCTTTCCAATAGGAGTGCTCGGGGCCAACCCCGGGGTAGTCGAGTCCGGCACTGCACGAGTGGACATCGGCGGTCTGTCCGTCCTTGGTCTGGAGGACATAGGAGTAAGAGCCGTGCAGGACTCCAGGCGATCCGAGTGAGAGCGGCGCGGCGTGATCGCCAGCCGCAGGGCCGCGGCCTCCTGCCTCGACCCCGAGGAGTTTCACAGAGGCATCATCAACGAAGCCGGCAAAGATCCCGGCAGCATTCGATCCCCCCCCGACACAGGCGACGACGAGATCCGGCAGGCGAGAGAGGCGCTCAAGACACTGCGCGCGGCACTCGCGCCCGATCACACTCTGGAACTCACGCACCATGGTGGGGAAGGGGTGCGGCCCGACCACGCTTCCAAGAATGTAGTGAGTCCCGCCCACTGAGCCCATCCAGTCGCGCATCGCCTCGTTGGTCGCGTCTTTGAGAGTGCGCGAGCCGGACGAGACCTCGTTGACTTTCGCGCCCAGCAACTTCATCCGGAAGACATTGAGCGCCTGTCGTCGGACATCCTCAGAACCCATGTAGACCTCGCACGGCAGGCCGAAGTGCGCGCAGGCGGTGGCGGTGGCCACTCCGTGCTGGCCCGCCCCGGTCTCCGCGATGATCCGGGTCTTGCCCATGCGCCTCGCCAGCAATGTCTGCGCGACTGTGTTGTTGATCTTGTGGGCACCGGTATGCGCGAGATCCTCCCGCTTGAGAAGAATGCGCGCGCCACCGGCGTGGGCTGAAAGCCTCGGTGCGTCGGTCAGCGGTGTCGGCCGCCCCACAAAGTCGCGAAGAAGTGCGTCAAGTTCGGCGTTGAATGTCCTGTCGGCGCGCGCCTCGGTGAATGCCTGCTCGAGTTCGCCAAGCGCGGCCATCAGCGTTTCGGGAACAAACTGACCCCCGTAGGGGCCGAATCGTCCCGGTGCTGTCACCGGACTCATCTGGGTCATGACCGCCGTCCCCGTCGGATGGCCCACGCGACGGGTCCGCTGAGCGAGTAGATGGTGAATGCTGCGGCGATCGCCACCTGGAACCACCAGATCGCGAAGGCGATCGGCAGGATCGCCCAGGCCACGGTGGCGAACGGTTGTCGCCCGCGCAGGTATCGATTGAAAAGATGCCAGTATCGGATTCGCGAGATCATCGCCGCTGAGACCAGCAGTGTGACCAGCGGCAAGAACAGGGCCGAGGTTCGTTCGAAACCGTACGGGGGAACCTCGTGGAATCGCGCGACCATCAGATGCTGGTGAAGCAGCGTCAGACTCGCGACCGTCCCGCCCGCCCCAGGAGAGGGAAGCCCGCGGAAGTAGCGGTGATCCGCTTCTTCGACCGAGGGAGTCTCTGCGTTGAAGCGCGCGAGGCGCAGAGCCGTGCAGCAGATGTAGAACGCTGCGACGCCCCAGATGATCTTGCCGTACACATTGTCCGCGTCGGGGCCGAGGATTCCCGTGTAGTGGTCGGGACCACCGTAGTAGTAGCTGACTAGCCGCAGCATCATGAAGGCGGGGGCGACCCCGAAGGTCACCATGTCCGCCATCGAGTCGAGCTGCGCACCGAACTCACTGGCCGACCTCGTGATCCGCGCTGCGAGTCCGTCGATCCCGTCAAAGAGCATCCCCGCGATCACGAGTGCGCCGGCAATCGTCAGGGTGCTCCATCCCATGAAGTTGCTCGCCCCCACGGGCTTGCTGGCGTAGTGGATCGCCGCGAAGCCGCAGACCAGGTTCCCGAGCGTGAGAAGAGTCGGGACGACCGCGACTCCCGGCAGGCGTCGGATTGCGCGGTGGGGGCGGTGTAGTTCGCCGGGCGTGATGGGGGTGGGGCTCGTCACGGCGTGGAGGGCGGAGATTCTAGGGGAGACTCTTCCGCGAAATGATCGGCGAGCATCAGGGGCCCGATCACCAGAACCGGGCGTCTCCGCGACGCAAGCGACTCATCACTGGTGCTCGGAAGCAACAACTCCCCGAGTGTTGGCGGCGCGGTGACGGGTGGCCCGGCGCTCGGGCCACGCGAGCTCGACGACTTGCCCCGTGGAGTCATCGATGTGACCAAGAGGACAGCTCGCCGCGGAAGCGACACGGAGAGCGCGGCCGAGGCGAACGGTTCGCTGGCGGTGCGTCGCGCGCCGGGCACACTTCCCCCGGGGAGATGCATCGGCACGAGTTCGAGGTCGGTGACGGCCCCTCGCTCCAGAGGGACAGTCCATCCCCGCACGAGCAGTTGCAGCGATCCCGGGAGGAGCCGCTGTGACTTTCCGTTCACGACGCACGCCGTCAGTTCGGGAAGGTTGGTGTGAGCGATCCGATGCCACTGCGTCGCCTGAGAGAGCCACGCTGAGACACTCATCGAGGTTCCGCCGAGCGCGTTCAGTGCTTCGGGAAGTCCGTCGAGCGTGGTCTGGGCTACTGCAAGTCCGTTGCGCGCGAGGTTCGCCTGAACTTCGGGCGGGATGCAGGTCGGACGATGCGCGTGGAAGAATGTCTCGATCACAGCGGTGTTGTCATCGATGGCCCAGGTGAGCAGGGCGATTCCCGTGTTCGTGCCATCGTCCACCGGGAGGCTGACCCTCATCATCGGCGTCGACTGATCGCCCACAGGCGTCAGGTTTGTTGGCTCGTCAGACACTTGTTCGACTCGCTCGCCTGCGCTCGGGCCGGTAGCGCATGAGGCGAGAGTCAGCAGCGCCAAGACGCCGATCGTGTGGCGGACGCTCATGCGTGGCTCGCCTCATGCGGGATCGCGTTGATTCGGTCGATCATCCGCCGCACGAGCCCGAAGTGCTTGCGGTTGTGGCGGAACCAGAGTCGCGGAGTGCCGTCGGGAGCGTCATCGCCATCGAGTGAGCGTCCTTCCTCGATCACTCCCGACACGAGGAGCCCGGAGAACTCGCGCGTGAGCTCCGCGCAGGCATCGCGCCCCAGCGGGGAATCCAGCCTTAGCACCAGGAGGTCATCGACATAGCGACTTGACTGGTAGCGGCGGTAGAACCCAGTGACGATCTCGACGGCCTCCTCAGGAGAGGCGACGATGTCGTAGAGATCCTCGTCTTCGCGGCTCACCCACCCATTGTCAAACATCGAACTCTGCACAAAGTTCTGCCAGTTGCGCCAGTAACCAAGAGGCGCACCGTGTTCGTCAGTGCCCTCGATCAGCACGATTGGGATCACTGAATTGCGCCCGCACTGGACCAGAGTGAGCGCCTCGAAGAGTTCGTCCTGTGTCCCGAGCCCGCCGGGGAAGGCCGCGACCGCGTCGGCGTTGCCCATGAAGGCAAGTTTGCGGGTGAAGAAGTAGCGGAAGGGAAGGAGTTTCGGATCGCCCGCGATCAATGGATTGGGCCGTTCTTCGAAGGGGAGGCGGATGCACAGACCGAATGCCCACTCCGGCGTTGGTCCCTCGATCCCTGCCTGCATGATGCCCGGGCCCGCACCAGTGATCGTCATCCACTTGCGCTGCGACAGCAGGCGCGTGAACTCGACCGCGGCCTTGTAGTCGGCATGATCGGTTGGCGTTCGGGCACTGCCGAAGACGGCGATCTTGCGCAGCGACCGGTACTTTCCGAACATCGTGAACCCGGCACGCATCTCACGGAGCGATTGCCGCATGAGCCGAAGTTCACCGACATTGATCTCGTCTCCGTACAGGCGGAGTGCGGTCGCAACCATCTCTTCGATCAGATGCCTTCGAGATTGATCGGCCTTGGTGGCGGGGTCCGCGACGCTCCCTTTCCCGTTCAGACCGATGGCAAGATCGACCAGTTGATCGATCGCCCGGCGAACTTCGACAGATCTCGGGTGAGTCCCCTTCCTAGTGTTCATCGAATTGCCCCTGCGGCTGTCGAACCGGAGAGCGTCGGTGGCGGGACAATTCCCGGGAGCGGCGCGAGCGACCCCTTGGGTTCGCTCAGCGTTCCTCGCACATCGATTTGAAAGAGCTGATTGGCTACGCCCCCGAGGATGTCGCTCAGAATCGGCGTCGTCCCCCGATTGCGCAGACGAAGCGCGAGTTCACCCGACTCGGTGTTGAGCCAGCCGCCGCCGGCGAGGATCAGATCCGTGCAACGGAGATTGAAGCGCTCGAAGTAGAGGTTCGGGCCGTCGATGGTGAAGTCGAATTCTCCGGAGTCGATGGTGGGGTCGAGCGAGAGACTCATCTGAGTCGCCTGCAGGATCGCCAGTCCGATCGGCAGCCGCGCGAGATCGGCCTTGTGGATCGTCGCGGATCCTCGACCTCGTCTGCTTGCGATTCCCCTCCCGTCGCCGCCGATTCCGAACCGCGCCGCCACAACCCCGGGGTCCTTCCCGGCCGCACCTCGTGGTGGGGGAACCCCATCACCACGGACCGTCAGCGAGGCCAGATCGCATCCATCGACGGACACCTCGCTCAGGAACGCGAAGGGATCCCTCGTGCCGATCGTGGCGTCGATCTCGACTCTCCCTCCGCCTACCGTCCCTGTAAGGAGCGCCTCGACGCTTCCGTCACCCGTGTTGGTCGTGGCAATGCGCGCGTCGGCATGATCGATTGTCCGGCCGGCGAGCTTCAACCTTCCGTCATCCATCGAAAGAGTGAATGTCGTGTCGTTGGCGTCACCCAGAATCCCGAGCTCCAGGTTGCCATCGAGGTGTGCGATTCCAGGCGCTGCATCGAGGGCCGCATCGCGCAAGATGATCAATGCGTCGGTTGAGGAGATTCGGGTTCCTCGCCGATTTCTGTCGATCGCGTGACTGACGGAGGCGTGGAGGTAATCGCCGCAACGGAATTGCAGGGCGCGAATGGTGTCGCGCGCCGGTGAGGGGAGAGCTGACACCAGTTCCGGGCCGACTCCCGAAGCGAGCAATTCCAACTCGGCGAGCCCCTCGTCGAAGGAACCATCAGGGGATGCCGTCAGCCAGCCCGCCGCTGAGAGTCGTCCGCCGACGAATGTCGCATCGACGGGCAGTAGGACGATGTTGCGCTCGTCGGCGTGAATGTGCGCCGGTCGTTCGAAGCGGAAGGCCAAGCTGCTTGACGAGTCCCCGACGGCGAGTTCGTCGATCCAGCCATCAACCTCGAACGAGCCTCGGGTCCGGGGCGCACCGCTTGCATAGCGAAAGGTCGCGTCGTAGCGGCCGTGGGGGTCCAGTTGATCGAGTGTGGAGATGGCGTTCGTTCCAGCCACGAGTCGCAGAAGTTCGTGCAGGGCGGGGCTCTGGAACACTCCCCGTTCGATCGACCCCGAAAGTTCGAGCGCACCCGCGCCGCCGTAGGTCCCGTCCAGGCACAACCCACTCTCGAGGCCAGGCACGGCGGTCACGCGCGCGGAGAGCGCGTCGCAGGTGACGGTAGTGCCGTGAACGCTCAATGTCCCGGAGTCGAAGGCAATGGCGACTGATCCGTTGGGCACGCTCAGCGAGAGTGCCTTCGGTCTGACATCCAGGTGGGTGGTCACCTCCGGTGCCGCGGATGTCGAGGACACTCGGAGATCCGCATCGAAAATCCCCGTGGGGCGATATCGATCCCACACGGCCCGTGCGGCCTCGCGGTCTTCATAGGGGACGAGGTTTACCGCGTAGTCGGCGAGGTCGACATGGCGCAGTCGCACCTCAAGGTCACGGGAGCTGTCGATCAGAGACACGAAACCGCTCGCTTCGATCAGGCCGTGGCCGCGGAGTCCAGCAAGGGAGGCGACTTCAACCCGCTCGTCCGTCACACGGATTCTGGCATGGCAGTCGTCGAGCCCGAAGCCCGTCGGCCAGAGGAGTCCCCCGAAATGGAGGGGATCGTCGACCCAGAGGTGGGGACGAATCGACCCGCGTTCCAACACCGCGTCGCAATTGACATCAAAAAGATCGTCGTGCGTCGAGTCGATCGTCCCGTGGAGGGAGAGATCGCCGCGCACATCAATGAGGGAGAGCATCTTGCCTCCATCGGAGTGCGCGGTGCCTGGCCAACCCGCGACGGGCGCATCCTCGGCTGGCGGGATCGCCATCACCAGAAGCGGATTGACCTGTTCACCGGCGAGAGAGAACTCAAGGTGCGGGCGAAATGCCGGATCGTTCTGTCGCTGATCGATGTCAATGGACCCCTTGAACACTCCTGTCGCCCCAGTCAGGGTGGTGAATGGGACTCCTGTCCCGAAGTCGGCCCGGTCCTCGAGGAGGACGATCTCGCCGCTCGTGGCACGGACCGGATACGGAAAGATTCTTGGGAGAAAGTTGCCTTCAAGGATCCGGATCGCCCCGGTGACGACCACACGCGCGTCGGCCGCCTCAGCGCGCCTTGCATTCAGCGTGAACGCGACCTTGCCACCCGGAGCGAACGACCCCTGATCGATGATGTGTCTGAGGTGTCCGATGCGGGTGGAAAGTGATGCGACTTCGGCGGCTGTCGCCGTCCCCGAAAGGCACATCTCCGCGAGCGATGCCTCGAGTATCGGAAGCTCGTGGGCCGCTCCGCTGACCTCGTGGGGGCCGAAGATCAGCCCTGCGCTTCGCAGAGCCTCGTAGCCATCGAACCAGATGAGCGAGGAGAGAAACTCGCGGGCGGCGGAGGGGAAGCAGGAGATCAGTGTGGCATCGACCGGGGCGGGTGATGCCGAGATCGACAGATCGACCCCGAAGTCCCCGGTGATGTTGGTCACTTCCCCGTGCACCATCACGGCGTCACCTCCGGGGCCAGTCCCGCGAAGATCGGCGATCTCGATCGCATCGCCGGCGAACCGGATGGTCGCGGCGACCCGGTCAAGCGGGTACGGGAATCCGTCAAACGCCCCCTTGCCGTTGGTGATGACGAGAGTGCCTGAAGTCTCGATGCCCATCTCCCGGCGTGTCGCTGAAGCAGCGATGGGCTCTGCCGCGCGGGACGCTGAGTACCCGAGATCGAACTCCATCTCTTCGACATGAAAGGTCCGTAGGAACTGGGCGGCGGCTTCCGGCAGCTCGATCGCGGCGTTGTCAGAACTCTTGCCGAGCACGAACCCTCCGATGCTGACGCGCAGGTCGAACGGGAGTTCTTGGGTCAGCGCGTCAACCCAGTCGCTGCGGTCGCGCCAGCGGCGGTCGTCCCGCTGAAACGCCGAGAAATCTGCGGAAAGAGAAGCCCGCACCGGCAGCGTCGCCACTCGGCCGTCCTCGGCGGTGCTCTCAACGCGGAAGTCGAGATCCTTGAACTCCACGGTAGGTCCGCGCATGGCGATTGAACCGCGATCCAGTTCGAACCGGGGGTGTCCTCCGCCGCGCAGAATCCTTCCCCGTTCGTAGCGAACCCAGTGCCCCAGAAGATGGTTGGGCAGCGTCGCACGGACATTCTCGAACTCCATCTCTCCATTGAATCTCCCATCGCTCGCGCGCGACAGACGCGCCTGAGTGATCCTTCCTGTCGCGTCCGAACTCTCGGCGAACGGCCGTAGGCTTCGTGGCAGAATCAGCGCCAGCTGCTTGCTGATCGTCAGTCCCTTGGCCTCCAACGAAAACGCGAGTGTGCTCTGATCGATCCACCCCTCGAGTCGCATTCCATCACCGTTCTCCACAATGGCGAAGTCGCTCCTGGCCGGGTGGTCCGCGTTGGGTCCAAGTGAGAATGAGCCGCTGTAGGCCGTCAGGGGCTCGGTCGCCACGCCGATTAGGCGCTCAAAGGCCACGGTAAAGGTCTCGATGTTGGCGCGCTGGACAATCGTTGATGCTCCGCTCGACGTGTCCGAATCGGCGGCCGAAGGTTCGAGGGTCTGAAAGTTGTAGATCGACCCCCGCAATGGATCCTCGACGAGCGTCAGCGAGACTCCTGTGACTTCGACATCATCGACGATCATCGGCCCCATGGCCAGCGACGCGGGGTCAAAGCGCAGCCCAACTCGATCGACGCGGGCAATCTGCGCCCCGGGAGCGTTCCATCCCGGTGCGGTGAGGATCAACCCTTCGAGAAGCGCATCTCCCCACCCCCGCCAGGTGAACCGTTCGATTGTCACCTGCCCACCGACCGCCCGACTCAGCGAGGCGGCGATGAATGCCTTTACGAGGCGACCATCCCAGATCGCCACGGCGATGACAGCGACGGCCACGGCGGAGGCTGCGAGTGCAAAGAGCCAGCGGGTTACCCAGCGAGAGCGTGCCGAGGGAGACCCATCGGCTCGCGCTCCAGTTTGTGCCAGTGTGTCTCGACGAGTGAAGGCCACAACGCGATGGTAATACTGGAGGCATGGCCGCGGTCGATCCACGCCCGGTGTTGGGGATTACGCTCATGGTGGCGATGGTCGCGCTGCTTCTTGCCGTGCCGCTGGCGGTGCTGTCCTGGGGCGCGCTTCGACGATCGATCGTGAGAATGCAGCGGCGGGCAACTCCCGTTTCATCGAACTCGACGCCCGGCTGGTCCGAGGCGGCCCGTCGCGCCCAGACGCCCAGCGCGCAGGAGATTGAGCAGCAATTCGGCGACAGCCCGGACGGCAAGTCATGAGTTCAGCGTGCCATTCAAGTAACCGCAGGCCACGGACGCTCGTGACCGGAGCGGCGCGGCGGGTAGGACTCGCGGTGGCGTGTGAGTTTGCACGGCGCGGCCATGACCTCGTGATGCTCGTTCGCGCACTCGACGCGCGCGCCGAGGAAGCTGCGGACGCGGTGCGCGCCGCGTCGGGTGGCGCTGCAACTGTGGAGATCCGCGCGTGCGATCTCGACGACTCCGAGGCGGTCTCTTCGCTGGGAGCATCGCTCATGGACGGACCGATCGACGCCCTTGTCCACTGCGCAGCGCGGTACGAGTCTCAGCCCATCGGTCAGATCGATCCTGGCACTGCTCTCTCTCACTACCGAGTCAATGCCCTTGCCCCGCTCATGCTGGCCCAGGCCCTACGCGGTGCGCTTACGAGCAGCGTCCTCCCAGGCGGTGGAGCCATCGTGCTTTTCTCGGACATGCACACGCAAGGACGCTTCTATCGCGGTCACGCGTCGTACTTCGCCTCGAAAGGGGCGGTCGATGCGCTGGTCGGTGCGCTCGCGGTCGAACTCGCACCCAAAGTGCGTGTGAATGGGATCGCACCTGGGGTCGTTGCGTGGCCCGTCGACGCGGACGAGGGTTTCAAGGCGCGATATCTCGCGCGAACACCATTGGGGAGAGCGGGGACTCCCGCTGAGGCGGCCGCCTGCGCGGCGTGGCTGGCCATCGACGCGCATTTCGTCAACGGTGAGATCATCCGCGTCGACGGCGGCCGCTGGCTCGGCACCAGTTCTTCTGAGTGACGCAGAGGCCGATCGGTGGACTCACGCCACGATCACGACCGACTTGCGGCCACTCGCTGCCAGCTCCCGGCCTGAACGGGATCGCCAGCCTCGAGCCAGAGTCGGGCGGCTTCCAGCGCCGACTCGCTCGTTGACACAGACTCAGCAAACTTCCCCCAGAAGCGTGCGGCCTCGATTGGTTCTCCCAGCGCACCATACGCCGCGGCGATCTCCCACGCGACCGCCTCGGTGAGTTGGCTCTCGGTAGGCAGCGCCAAGAGCAGTGTCAGCGTCTCACGGTGCCGAGCGAGCTTGCGCAGCGCCTTGGCTTCGGCGACGCGGAGCGCATCCTGCCGTGGCGCCTTCGCCCGTGCTTTGCGCGCGAGCTTCAGTGCCTCTTCTGGATCCCCCGAGGCAAGTGCGATCGCCGAGAGTCCAGCCACAGGCCACGGCGATGCGGGATCGACCCTCGCCGCGCGCTCGAGCGCGGCGCGCGCTTCGGGGACTCGACCCGCCTGGTGCAGGGCGAGCCCGGCGAAGAGTGGGTGCTGTGCGTTTGACGGATCCTCAAGTTCTGCCTCGAGAAACAATGCGATCGCCTCGTCGACTCGTTGCGCCGCTTGGGCGGTGACCCCCGCCGCGTTGAGTAGTCCGGCACTCGCGGGAGCGGCTAGTGCGACTGCGCGCGCGTAGGCATCGGCGGCGCTCGTGCGTACTGCTGCCGCCTCGAGCGGATCCCTAGTCTCATTCGCTCGGGCAATCAGTGCGCGGCCGAGCAGTTCCTGGGCAGATGCCGACTCGGGCGCGACCTCGGTCAGTCGAGAGGCGATTCTGAGAGCATCGTCAATGCGTGCCGAGGCCAGAGAGCTCTCGATCGCCTGCATCGCCTGTCTCATGGCGACGGGATCGTCCGCTCGCAGTCCTGTTTCGTTCGAGGAGCGGTCGCAGCCCATGACGAACACGAACGCGAGGGCGCCAACAGAAATTCCACCACGATTCGACCGGTAGACTCGACGGAACATGAGCCTCGTCACGCTTCCCAAATCCTACTCCCCGAGCGAGCATGAGCCATCGGTCACTGCGCGGTGGGAGTCCGCGGGGTGTTTTCATGCGGAGCCGGGTGGCGCGGGCGAACCCTACTCAGTGTTCATCCCACCGCCCAATGTGACGGCCGCACTTCATTTGGGCCACGCGCTCAACAACACGCTGCAGGATGTACTCGTGCGTGTGGCGCGCATGCGTGGCCGCAACACCCTGTGGATGCCCGGCACCGATCATGCGGGGATCGCGACGCAGTCCGTCGTCGAGAAACGACTCGCACAAGAGGGGAAGCGTCGCACGGATTTCACCCGTGAGGCGTTCGTCGAGCGGGTGCAGGCATGGAAGAACGAGTACGAAGCGGTCATCCTCTCGCAGCTTCGCCTGATGGGTGCGTCGTGCGATGAGGCGCGTACGCGCTTCACCATGGATCCGGTGTGCACCGCCGCGGTCCGAGAGGCGTTCTTCCGGCTCTTTCAGGATGGCCTCATCGAGCGCGGCAAGCGTCTCGTGAACTGGGATCCAGTCACCCAGACCGCACTCGCCGACGACGAGGTCGAGATGGAGGAAGTCGATGGACACTTCTGGTACCTGAGATATCCGCTGGAGGATGGATCGGGCCATGTGACGGTGGCGACGACCCGCCCGGAGACGATGCTCGGTGACACCGCGGTGGCCATCAATCCCCGTGACCCGCGCGCACCGGCACTGCGCGGCAAGCGCGTACGGCTGCCGATCGTCGGCAGGATCATCCCCATCGTCGAAGATGATTATGTCGTGATGCCCCTCGCGCTCGGCGGAGATCCTCTGGACGCAAAGGCCCAGTTCGCGACGGGATTCCTGAAGGTGACTCCCGCGCACGATCCCAACGACTGGGAACTCGGCCTGCGCCACGGCCTCGAAGCGATCACCGTGATGGCGCCCGATGCCTCAATCAGTGATCGTCACGGGTGGAAGGATTGTTCCGACGAGGCTCGCCCATTCTGCGGCATGTCGCGGGAGGCGGCGCGCGCGGCAATCTCCCAGTGGTTCAAGGCGAACGGGCTACTTGAGGGGGTCAAGCCGTACCGCCACAGCGTCGGTCACAGCTATCGAAGTCATGTTCCGGTGGAGCCCTACCTCTCGGACCAGTGGTATGTGAAGGTGACCGATCCTCGGCTCGCGCACTCCGCGCTCTCGGCGATGGCGGATGACCAGTTCGACGGCGTGCGCCCACCCACAACGCGGCGCCTCGGAGATGGCGGCCTGCGATTTTTCCCCGCGCGCTACGCACGGACCTACCAGCAGTGGCATGAAGGGATCCGCGACTGGTGCATCTCGCGCCAACTGTGGTGGGGGCATCGCATTCCGGTCTGGGCGAAAGCGTTCGAGCCTGGGGCGACACCCGCACAGGGAGCGTGGGAGTCGAAGGGGGCCAGCGAGCTCAGACGCACTCTCTCTGATGGGCGGATCGAACTCTTCGTCTGCGTCCCCGAGTCGCGCGATCAAGCCATCGTGCCTGAACTCGTGGCCCAGGGGTACACCCAGGATCCAGATGTTCTCGACACCTGGTTCTCAAGCGCGCTCTGGCCACTCTCCACCCTCGGATGGCCTGTCGGCGCTCGCTTCTCGATGGAGGGGATGCTCGACACCTTCAACCCGAGCGCGGTGCTCTCGACCGCACGGGAGATCATCACGCTCTGGGTGAGCCGCATGGTGATGTTCAATCGGTACTTCATGGGTGGGCGGCTCCCGTTTCGCCATGTGTTCATTCACTGCGTTGTGCAGGATGGCTTCGGGCAGAAGATGTCCAAGTCCCTTGGCAACGGAGTCGATCCGCGCGACATCATTGCCACCCATGGCGCCGACGCGATGCGCTTCGTCCTCACGCAGATCTCGACGGCGACGCAGGATGTCCGGCTGCCTGTCGATGTCCTCTGCCCTTTCACGAATCAGGCGTTTGCCCCCCAGACGACGACGACGAGTTCCGGCCATGTCGTCGCCGCGCCGACCCAGACCTGTCCAACAGACCCGAGTAAGACGATGGTGAGTGCGTTCGGTGCGGCGACGGGCGTCGCTGAGCCCACGCGCGAGAGGCCGCTGGCTCGCAATACTTCCGCCCGCTTCGACATCGGTCGAAACTTCGCCAACAAGCTCTGGAACGCGTCGCGGTTCGCACTGGCGCAGTTGCCCTCAGACGCGCCCGCCCCCGTGAGCGATTCGGCGGTCGCTCCCGCGCGCCTCATCGATCGCTGGATCCTGTCGAGGCTCGCCCGGAGTGTGTCCACGATCAATGCCTCGTTGGCCGAGTATCAGTTCAACCCGATCGCCGACGCCCTTTACGACTTCGTCTGGCGGGACTTCTGCGACTGGTATCTGGAAGCGATCAAGCCAACCGTCAAGTCCGACCCAGTCCAGCAGGCGATTCTGCGCGCAGTGCTCGACGCGATCCTGCGGCTCATGCACCCGGTGATGCCCTTTGTCACCGAGACGCTGTGGGATCCGGTCCGGTCGATCCATCGCGCGAAGGTCACGGGGCTTGATCTCCCCCTGTCCGAATTGTGCGCGACGGCGAGATGGCCCGAGCCTGCCGCGAGCCTTGTCGATTCGGCAGCGTTGGCGCAGTTCGACACGGTGCAGGCACTCGTCCTGGCCATCAGAAACCTGCGAGGCGAGCGCAAAGTGAACGACCGCCGCAAGGTCGTCCTTCACGCCACCAGCGGCGCCCTCGCGCTTGTTCACGCCGCCGCTGGCGTTGTCGAAACACTCGCGGGGCTCGAGAGGGTTGTCGGCTCGAGCGAACCCCGTCCGGGCACGGCTGTCGCACTGGCGTTCATGGGTGAGGAACTCTTTGTCAGCGCGCTGGTCGACCAGGTCGATCTCGGCGCGGAGCGCGAGAGACTGGCGTCGGTGATCGTCGATCGGGAGCGGGCTGCCGGCGGCTTCCGCGGGCGTCTATCCAATGCGGGTTACCTCGCCAAGGCGCGGCCAGAGCTCGTCGAGGAGACACGAAGGCTTCTGGCGCAGGCGGAAGCCGACGCGGATGCCGCCAAGCGGACCCTTGACGCGCTCACAGCGTCCGTGGGAGGATGAGTCCGTGAGTGCGAGCACTGTGAGAGGTTTTGTCGTGGCCGGGTTCTTTCTAGCCGCCCTCGCTTCGTGCGCCACCCACCATCACTTGACTGGTCCCTCACCGACCGCTGTGATGCCGCTCGTCAACGCTCCGGTTGGAGAGGGTGCGGGCGATGGCGGCGCGTCGGCCATGCCCGGACGCGTGGCTCGCAATCCAGTCGTTCCTTCAGTCGAACCGTGGACGAATGGATCGCGAGCCGGTGAGCGAATCATCACCGGTCACTACTCGATCCGGACCACGGTTCGCAACGGTGACTTGAGACGCCTCCTTCCGAAGTTCGCGGAGGCCGCGCTCGCTCAGTACGCCTCTGCGCTTGGAGAACTTCCCCATCCCAGTGGGACGCTCGAGACGCTGGTGTTCGGCTCGCGTGATGAGTGGGCGGCCTACACCAAAGAGCGCTTGGGTCCGGAAGCGGCGGCCTACATGGAGCTCGGTCGCGGCGGATACACCTCGCGTGCGACGGCGATCCTCTATGACATCGGTCCCAATGACACCCTCACCATTCTTGCCCACGAGGGATGGCACCAGTACTCCCAGTCTGTGTTCCGCGAGGAGCTCCCCGTCTGGCTCGAGGAGGGGATCGCGACCTTTATGGAAGGCCACCGGATCGCCCCCGACTCAGGCGACGCCATCTTCTCCTCGTGGCGGAATCTCGAACGGTTCGGTGAACTGCGTGAGGCCGTAAGGCGCGAGCGGCTCATCCCTCTCGAGGAGTTGCTCCAGAA
>SIAD01000025.1 GCA_009691915.1 Phycisphaerales bacterium | reverse complement strand
GTCAGCCCGCGGCGGCGTCGAGATACCAGACGAGTTCGCCGCGAGTTGGCTTGATCCCCTTGATGGGGATGGCGTGAAAGTCGTCGCGGCCGGTGGCGACACGGTGAATCATGTCGGCCTTTCCCTTCCCCGCAACAAGCACGGCAACGACGCGCGCCGCATTGATGAGTGGATAGGTCATCGTGACCCGTGGCGGCGGCGTCACGGTCGGCCCGTCACAGTCGGCGACCCATCGCTCGCGCTCGTCGAGGACTTGGGTCTCTGGGAAAAGACTCGCCGTGTGACCATTGTCACCCATCCCGAGAAGCACGAAGTCGAGGCGCTGTTCGAGCGCGGGGCGTGTCGCCAGCGCGGCGCGCAGTGCGCCCTCATACTGCGCGGCCGCGTCTGCCGCCGTCGCCATCATTGGGTGAATCTGCGAGTCCGGAATCCCGGCGTGACCGACAAAGATCTCCGAGATCTGTCGCCAGTTGGACTTCGCATCGTCAAAGGCCACGCGGCGTTCATCGACGATCCAGAGGTGGGTGCGCGACCACGGCATCGCGCGGTAGCGCGGGTCGGTCATGAGCGACAGATAGAACGGAAACGGTGTCGAGCCGCCTGAGAGCGCCAGATGAAAGTCACCCCACCGCGCCACCGCATCCATTGCCGTCGCGACGAGCCGCGCTCCCAGCGCTTCGAAGAGCGCATGCACATCCGTCTCGACAACAACTTGCCCTGGCAATCGCGGCAGAGACGCCACGCCCTCCAGCGGTGCAAGCGGAATTGGATCGTCTTGATCACTCATCGCTCACTCATCGCGCTACTCATCGCGCTACTCATTGTGCCACGCGCGTCCGTCGCGGGCCATCATCGCGTCAGAGGCGGCTGGTCCCCATGACCCAGGCGCGTAGTTGCTGGCGATCCCGGCGCGCGCCGCGCTGGATGCGGGGCCGAGGAACGGCATTACCGCGGACCAACCACCCTCCACTTCGACGCGGTGCTTGTAGAGCGACTGATCGCCGCGCATCGCGTCCACGAGCAGCGGTCCGTACGCCTCCAGCGGCTCGACACCGAACTCCTTGTCGAAGTCCGCCTGCATCTCGATGCTGGCGATACTCAGGGGCGTGCCCGGGACCTTGCTTTCAAAGCGAAGCCGTGTGCGCTCGGCGGGTGCGATCTCGATGACGAGACGATTTCCATCGACCACACCGGACGCGTGTGGGATCCCCGCGAACAGGTTGGCCGCCGGCGGCTTGAACTGCACCACAATCTCGGTGCGTTTCATGGCCAACCGTTTCCCCGTGCGGAAGTAGAAGGGCGTCCCCGCCCATCGCCAGTTGTCGACATGAAGTTTGATCGCCGCGTAGGTCTCGGTCGTCGATCCACGAGCGACACCCTCGTGATCGATGTACGCCCCGAGGGCTGCGTTGCCGGAATACTGGCCCAGCACCGCGTGAGTTGCGGCGTCGGCGGCGGTCGTAGCGCGAATCGCCTTCACCGCCTTGATCTTCTCCGCACGAATGTCATCGGCCGAAATCGTCGTGGGCGGCTCCATCGCCACGAAGGCGAAAATCTGCAGGAGATGCGACTGAATCATGTCCCGGATCGCCCCCGTCTGGTCGAAGAACGCTGTGCGCAGGCCGACTCCGACCGTCTCCGACGCGCTGATCTGGACATGATCGATATAGCGATGATTCCAGATCGGCTCGAACATAGTGTTGGCAAACCGCAGGACGAGCATCGCCTGCACCACTTCCTTGCCGAGGTAATGGTCGATGCGGTAGATCGCCTCTTCCTCGAAGACCCGGCCAAGCGTGCGGTTGAGGCTGGCGGCAGACGACTCGTCGTGACCGAACGGTTTCTCAATGATGATCCGCTGCCATGATCGCTCTTTCGGATTGATTGAGCACCAGCGCATCCCCTCGGTGACGAGTTCCGCGCGTTCGATCTGTCCTACGATCGGCTCGTAGAGTTCCGGCGCGACCGACAGATAGAAGAGTCGATTACCGCGCGTTCCCGACTCCGAGTCGAATCGAGCCAGACGCTCCTTGAGCGCGCCATACGGCGCGCCGTCGGCCGCATCACCGGCGAAGTAGTGGATGCACTGTGAGAACTCCCGCCAGCGCGCCTCGTCCCAGCGCTTGGCGTGCTCCTTCACGCTCGATGCGAGTTCGTCACGCCAGACGGCGTCGGTCTTCGCGCGCCGCGATACCCCGAGCACCTTGAACTCCGTCGGCAGCGCGCCGGTTTCGCGCATCTCGTAGAGCGCTGGGATGAGCTTGCGCTTCGTCAGGTCGCCCGAGGCGCCGAAGATTACGAGGACGCACGGGTCGGGCTTGCGCATCAAAGGGAGTTTTACCAAGAGAGCGACGCGGACCGCTTGTCCACCTTAGATCCCCACGATCATCGCCGCCACATCGACCGCCCGCTTTCCCGCGGGATCGATCAGCCAGAGCCAGTCATCGAAGAGGAACTCCATGCGCGCGGCGAGAAGCGCAACGCGACCCATCACGGTGAAGCCGAATGCCGCGCCGAAGGTGATCATCAGGTACCAGATCCCGACGCGCGCGCCGCGGCCGACGAGCCCCTTGTGTTCGACGGAGAAGAAGAAGTAGACGAGGCAGCAGAGGACGCCGACCACCACGAGGATGTTGGCAAGACTCTTCCAGATGGTCGGCATCAGGTCGAAGGCTCCAGATGCGTCACGCTGCACCGCAGCGAGTGGCTTGAAGGTCGCCACCGACTGCGCCAGAAGGTCGCTCTCGACATGGCTCACGATCTTGAGTCCCGCCGTGACACCGATGATGAACGCGAGCGGCCAGAGACTGATCCACGCACCCTTGGACGAGAGCCGCATCAAGAGCATGATCCCCAGCGCGAGCGCGCACCACATCGCGATGTTCTGCGTGAACGACTGGTCGATCTGCGTGGGCAGGATGTGCTCGCGCACGAAGGCGGGCGTGAGCCCACCAAGCAGCTTCGGAACGATCGTGTCCCAGAATCCGATGACCATCCAGTACGCGGCGGACACCCCGATGATGACCGCCTCCGCGACGCGGTACCCGGGATTGTCGCGGTACATGAAGGAGAAGATCGCCAGCGTGAAGAACGCCGCCATCCAGAGGCCGATCGTGCGCGCCCAGCTCATTTGAATGCTGGTCTGTGCGGGATCAGCCGCTTGGGCAGCCGTGTAATCCTTGGGCGGAACCGCGTGCCACTCCATCCACCTGATGGTCTTTGCCTCAGTTCCCGTCGCCGCATCGGCACTGATCTCGACAGTCTGCGGCGCGGCCTTCACATACACGCGCCCCATTCCCTGACCGGTCATCGCACGAAGGCTGATGAGTGCGATGACGACGAGCAGCACGACGATCCACGCCTTGGACAGCTTCATGACTTGGCCCCCGCCGCGGCGCGCTTCTGGGCGAAGAAAGCGATGTTGCCAAGAATGATGAGGACGACCATCAGAAGGTGCGCCCCCAGCTGCGGCCCCATTCGTCGCTGCGCCTCGAGATACTTCGCCGGAGTCGTTGTCCCCGGATGAGCCTTGCAGATCGCGTCATTGACGATCGACTCATACTCGGCGGCCCCCTTGATCGCGCCGAGCATCCCCGTCAGCTGCGTCGGGTAGTACGGATAGAGCTGCGGGGTCTGCACACCCGTGCATCCTGTGACCATCTTGATCCTGCCGCCGCTGGAGGAGACGACATACTGGATCCACTCCTTGGCCCCGGGATAGCCCGCGCTGATAGTGACGAGGAGCGGGAAGTCGCTGGCGCGGGTGACGCCATGCACGACCGGAATCTGCGTCGTGGGTGTGCCGTTCGAACTGTTCGGGAACGCCTTGGCGAAGTCAGTCAGCATCACCTTCATGACCGCTTCGTTTCCGGCCTGGTATCCGAAGTTGATGTAATCGACTCCTTCCTTCATGTGCGGATAGTCGGCGGTGATCACCCGCTTGATGGTCTCGTCAACGAGCTGCGCGCCCAGCGGCCAGAGCGCGATGAAGACCATCTTGTGGCCGCGCGCCGCGCACTGGCGAACAATGCTTGTCGCCATCGGAATGAGTTCGCCCCCCGACGCCGGGTCGAAGTCAAACGAGAACAGCACGTGGCCGCCTGAGGGAAGTTCCTCGATTGCATCGAAGACTGCCTGTGCCGCGGGAGTTGCGGTCTCGGGAAGGGTCTTGCCCGTCAGTCCTATATAGATGATCGGTCCCGCCACCGCGATGGCCATCGCGAGGTAGATCCACCGTCGGTCGAGTGACTCGAGGAACCTGACGAAGCCGCTCACTTGGATCCCCCCGTACCCATCCATGAGCGGTCGACACCGAGCAGGATGCGAAGACTCGTCGCCGCGACACCAAGCGCGATGCCGATGATGATCGCGCGATTGCCGGCGGTGTTGAAGACCTGCATGATGTAGACGGAGAAGTTTTCGAGGCGCAGGCCGCTCGCCCAGTCGGGGAACCAGCCCGTCAGGACGACTCCGGCGAAGGTGCGCCCGAGCAGCACGATGAACGCGGTCGACAGGAGGAGAATCGCGTCGATGTTCTTGGCGCGGAACGCGCGGAAGGCCGCGCTCGCGACATAGAAGGCCAGAAGCGCGAACATCGTCGAAGTGATGGGAACGAGTGCGCTCTCGTAGATCCACCCGAAGAGCGCACCTTCGGCCCGTTCATCGCCCGACCACGCGAGCGCGGCAAACTTGGGGTTCGGCGCGGCGCCGATCTTGCCCAGCCCGGCGGCCAGAGTCAGGGCGAAGCACGCCAGCGTCACCGCCGCATAACCCCAGCCTGGATCCCGCCGCGACACCTTCGCCAGATTGATCTTCGCCAGACTCCCCGCGCCGAGAATGAACGCGATCGCCGCCACGACATTGAACATGTCGCCGAAGATCTCGCCCAGGCTCTCGGTGACCGGGAAGAACGCCGAGAAGAGCATCGCGAAGCCCGCAACGATGGCGATCCACATCGGAATCATGCGCTTCATGATCCGAGGACTCCCTTGAACCAAGTGAGTGCCGCGGGGAACGCACCGTCGGGGGCGAGCGACGCGAGCGTGGCCAGCACGACACCGATCACGATGGCCGCCGCCGTGATGAGTTTCGCGGCATCCTGACCCTTGAGCGAGCCCATCTGGTCAGGCTCGCGCGAGAGATAGCTGCTGGCAGCAAAAAACTCCTCGCCGATGAGCGTGTAGTCGCAGGCTGCCACGAAGAACGGAAGCTGGGTGCTCTCGGCCGTACCCGCAATCTGGATCGCGCCGATGGAGTTGCCTGTCTCCGAGAGGATGAGGCTCTCGGCAAAGAAGCATCCCATGTAGAAGCAGGCCGCGGGCTTCTCCCGAACCATGCGGCCCGAGACATAGGCGACGAAGCCGAACTGCTCGTCGGTGATGTAGCGGATGAGATCGGGGTTGTAGGAGTCCGAACGGCCCGCGGAGAGATACGAGGCCTGAACGGTCTCGCGCGCGGCTTCCATCACCAGCGAGCGGCTGGTGGGCACTTCGATGGTGGCGTCGTATTCCGCCGCGGTCTTGGCGACATGGCCAAGCACGGTGATTCCCGCGACCGTTGAGATGTTGTCCATGTCCTGGATGCCTGCGATGAAGAGGATGGGTCGCCCCATCTCGGTCGCACGGCCCACGGCATTGTCGACCGCGTCGAGTGCGGCGATGCGACGAATCTTGATCGGCCGGCCGGCGCGCGCGGAGAGGATGAAGACGATCACGCAGGTGCTGACGACGAGGATGCCGACAAACAGGGGCAGCTTCGCGCCGATGAAGAAATTGGCGTGGGCCAGAGTCGGCGCGGTCTCCAGTCCCTTGGAGAGTTGACCACTCTCGCCGAACGCGGTCACCCGGATTCGATGCGCATGATCGTGGGAGAGTTTCGTCGCGGTGACTTCGCGGGCGGCGGCGGGGAGTTCGCTCACCGTGACCCACTTGGCGCCGTCGATCTCTTCCCTGCGCTCGATGAGCCAGCCGGTGATCGCCGACGGGTCACCATCGACCCGCCACGAGACGATGAGCACCCCGCCCGCGTCCCAGGGCACATCGATTGCCTCTACGAAGTCCGGAGGAGGCGCGGCTGATGCGCTCACCGACACGCCGCCGAGCGCTGCGAGTGAGAGGGTGCCGATGAGTCCGCCGACGATCCGCTGCCAGAGTGACCCACGCGCGCTCATCGTCACCGGCGCACAGTAGCGGGTTTTTCGGAGTTCTGCACGGGATTGCTTCCGCGACGCGACGCGGCGCGGCGCGACGAATGCGCCGCGTGCGCGCCGCGGGTCACTCCCCGAACAACTCGACATTCGCGCGAGGAACCGTGACGCGCGATCCATCCTCGATGGCGACTTCAAGGACGCGCGCCTTCGATCCCGATCCGAGCACCGCGGGCTGCTCGGGGAGCGCGCTCACCGTGCCGAGCACTCCGAAGTGCGGATCGCGGATGATGCGCACGCGCGTGCCTACTTCCAGGAGACCTGCGGTCGCACCGCCGCCGAACACCTCGCCCGTACCACCGCCGTCGATGGGCACGACTATCTCGGGGCGCATCACTCCGGCGCGGATCTGCGTCGCGCCGTTGACGCTCGCCATGCGCCCGGCGGTGGCGGCGAGAAGGTCGTAGGTGCGCCTCGCCATCGCGATGTCGCCGAATCCCTCCGTCACAAGGAGAGTGATCCCGAGTTTCTCGCTGCCGGTGACCGCGACACCGAGGTCATAGCCGAGCACATCGCGAAGGTCTGCGTCGTCGATCCCACCGGAGATGACCGCGGCAACCCCGACTTCGCGGGCTCGGCGGATGGCCCCCGCCGTCATGCGCGCGCCGCCCAGCACAATCGCTCCCTTCATCGACTCCGTGATGTCACCTTCGAGGAGATCCGCGTTGTGCCCGGTCGCCGCGACTACCAGCGGTCCCCAGATTTCGCCGCCCACTCCGAAGATTCCCTGCGCGTAGACCGCGCTCGTCTCGACGACTACCCCTTCGCGTGCGATGACCTCGACGACCGTTCCCGCGACATAGGCGCGCACCTGCACGGCGGGCTGCGGTCCGCGGATGATGACCATCCCCGTCGAATCCGAGACGCTCTCGAGTACACCCGCGGCCGACGACTTCGCCTCGGTCTTCATCATCCCGAAGATTCCCTTCGTGCGCGCGAGCGGATCGCCGACGGCGACCTGGTCGCCCGTCTTCTTCAACATGAGTTCAGGCAGTTCCCTGGGGTTGACTCCAAGCATCGCCGCGAGCTTGATCGGGAAGACATCGCCTTCGAGAAAAGTTTCCGCGACAACCATGTCGGCGGTGACGCGATCTCCATGCTTCACCTTCACCGTGCCCGGCACCGGCAGCAACCGCCGTGCCTGATATGTAGTGCGGGGAGTGACCTTGAGTCCTGGTGTGTATGCCTTGGCCATTCGCGTTCTCTATAGATAGATCTCGAGGGCCTTCTGCCACCCTGCAACCGCGCTCCGGCGTACCGAGGGTGAAGTCGGGAGCTTGAGCGGCCGCCCTCGCGCATCAATGATGACACCCACGGTTCCACCCTCAATAGTGCGCTTGACGGGCTTGCCCGGGCCAGCCCCGACATCGAGCCCCTTCTCCGGGCGCACCTCGAGCTTGCCGGAGTGCCCCAGAGGAAAGCGAACGAGCCGCATTTCACCGCCGACGAGTTGGCCTTTCGCGACCTCGGCGTTTCCGCCCGACGGGCCGCCGGACAGCGTGAATTCGAGCGCCGGCCGTCCCGCGCGCACTTCCCCCTTGGGCGCAACGCACCAGCCGAGCAGAATGAGGCAATCCCGTTCGAATACTTCCATCGCCGCGCGCGCGTTGACCGAGGCGAGCACGCCAAGATGCGGCATCATGAAGATGGAATCCTTGGCGATCTGTGTGAATCCCTCGGGTTCGAAGGCGTCGATCATCATGAGCGCGGTCTGTTCCATGCGCGGCGCATGAGAAAGCACGCCACCGGAGGCAACCATCAGGTCGATCGCCATCGGATCGACGAGCGACTTGCCGACCGCATCCTGGCTGAAGGCGTCGCCGACCGTGCGCTGCTGCTGCACCCCCTTCAGAGTTGTCGCGAACGCCTTGTGCTGGATGAATGCGAGCCGGAGTGCTTCACGCGAGACCGCCTGCTCGAAGACGAGCGCTTCCAACGATTGCGGGATCGTCGTCGGTCGGATCATCTTGTTCTTGACGCGGTTTCGCAGCTCGCGCTCGTCCATATCGAGATGGACCCAGCGGAGCACGCTGTCCATCCCCGCTTCGGCGCAGACATTCGAGATCGAATAGCTCATCCCGAGGTTGGCGCTGACCGTGCGGTTGAACACTCCGCCGAAGACGCTGAACATGTCGGTGGTAGCGCCGCCGATGTCGACCCCGACGACATTGATGCCTCGCCCGCGGGCGATCGTCTGCAGGATGTCGCCGACGGCGCCCGGAGTCGGCATGATCGGCGCGTTCGCCCACGACATGAGCCGGTCGTATCCCGGCGCGTGGGCCATCACATGCTCGAGGAATACATCGTGGATCCGTTCGCGCGCGGGGCCGAGGTTTTCCTGTTCCAGCGTGGGGCGGAGGTTTTCCACGATCGACAGTGCGAATCCTTCGCCGCCGAAGCAGCGGGTGATCGCCCCCCGCGCCTCCTTGTTGCCCGCAAAGATGAGCGGCAGCTTGTACTCCCCGCCGAATCGCGGCCGCGGGCGCGCCGGCGCAATGAGCTCGGCGAGCTCGATGACCTTCTTGGTGTCGCCGCCGTCGGTGCCTCCGGAGACAAGCACCATGTCCGGTCGAAGTTCGCGGATGCGCTGAATCTGCTCGTGGGGTTTGCGCCGATCGTTGCTGGCGATCGTGTCCATGACGATCGCGCCCGCACCGAGGGCGGCGCGCTTGGCACTCTCGGCGGTCATCTCGCGCACGACTCCCGCGACCATCATCTGGAGACCGCCGCCCGCGCTCGAAGTCGAGATGTAGAGGTCGCAGCCGTCGGCGTCGCTTTGCGACCTGCGGCGGATGATGGTGCCGTCGTCGGCAATCAGTCGGTAACCCGATAGCTCCTGCAGTTCGGTAACCGAGTTCGTGACCCCAAGCGTGACATCGGCGAATGGTTCTTCGACCGTTGTTGGTGCTTCGCCGCGGAATGTCTGGCGAAAGACGCCATCGCGCTCTTCGATCAAGATCGCCTTCGTCGTGGTGCTGCCGCAGTCGGTGGCGACGATTCGCATGGGGGCGAAAGAGTAGGGGTTTCCCGGAGCGTTGTCTTAGGATGCCGCTCGATGAAACAGCTGGGTAGCGTCGCTGCGATCGCACGGGCATTCCTTCACAGCTGCGCCGGATTGCGCGCCGCCTGCTCCGAGCGGGCGTTCATGCAGGAACTTCTGGTGATCGCGCCGCTGTGGGTGGTGGCGTGGCTCATGCCTGTCACGATCCCGGATAGTGCGCTCTTGTGTGGCGTGCTGCTGCTCATTCTGATCGTCGAACTGATCAACTCGGCGATCGAAGCGAACACCGACCACATCTCGCCGCAGCGCCACCCGCTCGCAAAGCGCGCGAAAGATCTGGGGAGCGCGGCGGTGATGCTGACGATCGGACTCGCGGCCTTCGTTTGGGGAGCGGTTCTCTGGCAGCGACTCTTCACTGCGGCGCAGAGTTAGGCGCGCTCGCGTTCGAGTGCCTCGATGCGGAGACATAGGTACTCGACGCTTCCACCGCGCTCGAGAAATGTTGCGAGCGTCGACCAGATGGTCGGCTTGATCACGACTGAGCAGAACGGCTGCAGGAAGTGCATGACGGCCGCGCCCACACCCGCGAGCGGACGGCTCGACTCGAGGAAGAGGAGCGCGGGTTGCGCCATCCGCCGCGTGACGATCTCGCGCGCGATGCGGTCGACGAGCTCCGCTTCCTCGGGAGTCGGAGTCGCAGGCCCTGGCGGATCCACATGAAAGGCGCGGCCGACACTCTCTCTGAGGCGGGACCATCGATTGTCGGCGGGTGGTGTCATCTCCAGCCCTCCGCCGGTGTCAGTAGCGAGGCGACCCTGCGGAGTTCGATGCGCGCTGGGTCTGCGAGCCCCGTGAAGTCGAGCGTGATACCGCGCGCGCGTGCGCGCCGTGTGTCCTGTTTCGCAAGCAGTGCGCGCGTTTCGCGCCAGTAGACGCAGCCGATGTCAATCCAGCCAATCGACTTCAGTGAGAACGGGTACGCGGCCTCGATGCCGATGTCGGACACGCGAAAGCGGCTGGGCAGGAAAAAACGCGAAAGCGGCAGAAATAGACCGACGACAGCGAGCGCTCCCCAGAGCCAGTCGCCCACAAGTTGCCAGACGAGCACGCCGAGAACCGCGACGCAGGCCGCCGCCATCACCGCCGCGATTGGCCTAGTGCGGGCTGGGTGCGATGTCCACTCCAGTGGCGCAAAGCTCATCGAGAGCGAGGGTAGACGAGGTACGCTCTCGAAATGACCACCATCAATCCCGCCGCCATCGTTGCGCCGCCGACACCTGCGTTCGATTCGCTGGGGGATCCAACGGGCTGGGATGGCCAGGGCGGGATGGCTGGTGCGGTCCATCTTGCGTCGTGGTCCGCGGCCAACAAGCACTTGATGGTGCCGCCGGTTGGCAACAAGTACCTCTACAGCGGCCAGGACTTCTTCGTGATGCTCATCGCGGGTCCCAATGCGCGCAATGACTTTCATCTGACCGACTCCGAGGAATTTTTCTACCAGCTCAAGGGTGATGTTTCCGTGCGCGTGCGCGATGCGCATGGAGTCCGCGACATTCCGCTTCGCGAGGGAGAGTGCCTCTTCATCCCCGCCGGCGTGCCGCACCGCCCGCAGCGCGGTCCAGGCACGCTGGGAATGGTCGTCGAACGCCGCCGTCCTGCTAGCGAGACCGAGCACATGATCTTCTACTGTGACAAGTGCGACGAGCTTGTCTACGACAAGGAGTTCGCGTGCAAGGACATCGTCACGCACTTTCGACAGGCGATGGAGGCATTCTGGGCCGACCCCAAGCTCTCGACCTGCTCGCACTGCGGCACGCGCGTCCCGAAGCCGGGGCCGAGGACTGGGTGAGTCGATCCGCCTGATGCAGAGTTCTGGCCCAGATCAGGCCAGTCCGACGCTCTCTTGGCTTTGGATCCATGGGGGTCTCCGCTACGCTGATGCGGGCGCCGAACGGCGTGATCGGGGATTTGCCGGTGGAAACAAAAACAGTTCAACACATTTCTGGCAGATCCGCGCCCTGAGGAATCAATCACAACCGCAGCGGATGAGCCCGACCAGTCTCGTGGCCGAGTCGCTGTTGCGACTACTTCACCAGCGCGTCGTGCCCATGAGCGATAGTCACCTGCGGGGACCGATCGAGTGATTCGCACTCCTACACTCGTTGCGTGACTGAACCGACTGAACCAGACGCAACGCACAATTCGGCGAAGGCGAAGTCAAAATCGAAGTCAAGAGGCGGATTCATCCGCCTCTTCAACGCCTTGAAACACAGTTTGGCTGGACTGCGCGCCGCAGCGCGACACGAAGAGGCTTTCAAGCAATAACTCTTTGTCTTCGTACCGCTTTCTGTCGCGGCGTGGTTTCTGCCAGTACCCATCGTGCACCGCGCCCTGCTCTTCGCAGTCGCGGTCGCCGTCTTGATCGCCGAGCTTCTCAACTCAGCGATCGAGGCGAACACCGATCACATCTCGCTCGAACAACACCCGTTGGCGAAGCGGGCGAAGGACATGGGCAGCGCAGCGGTGCTGCTCGCTCTCATTGTGTGCACTGCGGTCTGGATTGCGGTGTTGTGGAAACGATTTGTGTGAAACAGCGAAATCCAACTCGCCCTGCGCCAAAGTGCGAGTAGGTTGTTTGCATGATCCCTGCGGCTCTTGTTGTCTGTGCCTTCGCTGCGCTCGCTGGACAGCTCGCTGGCAAGCCTGCCGAACCCACCCGTGCAATGTGGATCGAACTCACCCCCAAACTCACGGCCAGTGCGTCTGGAAAACATGTCGTCGATCCTGTCGACACGCCGCTCACGCCGCGGGCGCTCGCCCGCCGCGCCGCGCATCGCACGCTGCCGGGTCTTGTCGATGCGGGCGACTTACCAATCGCCGTTGAACGCGTTGCTGCGATCACCGCAACGGGCGCAGAGTTGCGCACGCAGAGTCGCTGGCTCAACGCCGTCTCTGTCACTGCGACCGATGCAGAGATTCGCGCGATCGCCAGTTGCTGACAGAGATCGTGCAGTCCACTGGTCAATCGATCGTCGCCGACCTTGCAACGCGCGATCCAGCGGCGGCAAGTGGTGGTGATCTGGTGGTGAACGGGTGTTGAGCATGCACCGCGAGGGCCGGCGGAATCTCGCTCCGCTGATCGCAATCATCTTCATAAGCGGATGCCTCGCGACGATCCCGTACGCGATTCCGCTGGCCAGTTGGTACACCATTGGATTGGCACTCCTAGGCATCGTTGCCATCGCGGCCGCTCGTTTTGACACGGATGCGCGGTGGGACGGCGTCACACTCTGGCCGGTCCCTCTACTGCTTGGTGTGTGGACCATGTCGATGGCGACATCGGGGCTTCCCGCAGTTTCTCTAGAACGCTCAGCGACGATGGGCCTCTTCTCGCTGGTTTTTATCGCGGTTCAAGTGGCGGCTTGGCACCGGCGCGGCGTGCGCGCGATTCTTGTCGCCGTAACCCTCGCGATTATCGCGTGCTCGATTGACATTTCGTGGCAGCGCGTGACGGGGCACTCGCTGATTCATGGCATGGTGGGACATGGGGCGCGCCTCGCTGGTAGTCAAGGCAATTCCAACGATCTCGCGGCGGTGAGCGTGCTCTTGCCACTCTCGTCTGCGCTCGTCGCTGGCAGTACTGCACTCGTTCTCTACGCCGTCATCGCGATCGCCGTATCGCCGTGCTGGATCTTCAGCGCGTCACGCCAAGCACTGATTGGATGGATGATCGCGGCGACCGCACCGTTTCTGTGCCGCACGCGATTGCGGCGCGGACTGCTCTTTGCGGCCAGCGCGCTGGTCGCGGTGACTCTCGCGCTGGTTTTCGTTCCTCAGTGGCAGCGCCGAGCGATTCAAACATGGCGCACCGGGTTTGCAGAGAGGCGCGAGATCATCGCTCTTGGGGTTGAAATCATCGGTCAAGAACCACTCACTGGGATCGGTCCTGGTTTGTTCGGGGCTCACTACCGCAATGCGATCGCCGCCGACTGGAGGCTTGACGGAAAGGCGTTGCCAAAGGTTGGAATGCCGTGGGTGCATTCGCTACCGATCGAGATTCTGTGCGAGACTGGCATTTTGGGCGGGATCGCCATGCTTGTCATCGTCGGCAGTGCGTCGAAAAGGATTGTTCGGGGGTTCAAGCTTGGCGGAACAACGCGCGACTTGGCAGTTGCCGTTGGCACGAGCCTTGTCGTCGTTGGTGTTATAGGACTCGTTGATCTGACATTCATAAAGGATTGGTTTCGCTGTGCATGGTGGTTGATGCTGGGGCTTGCATTCACTCTGCAGACGCAAGAGAAGACGCGCCCGCCACAAAAAACTTGAATTTTCTTGGCGGATTGTTTGGCGCCCGTCGCGTCTCTGTACCATGGGAGATGGGAGATTCGGCGCTAGTCGCCGGATGGTTGTTGCTGTGTGGCAACTGATCGGAATTGGGGGTGTCCGATGTGCAGTTGTTACAGGAGTCTCGAGATTAATTTCAACGCACGCAGAATCGGGTCAGTTGTTCGTGTCTGTCGGCAGATCAGAGCATGCGGGTCGCTGCTACACGCCGTCGTCACCCACAAGTTGCTTGTGCGTCGCATGAGCGATTTCGCGGTGATGCTGCTCATCGCCTTCGGCGCGATCTTCGCGGTGAGTTACTCGTCTTCTGGTGCGCCCAAGCCTTGGTACTACATGGGTGGTGGCGGATACGGGGGTGGTGGCGACACGGACGGTGACGGAGTTCCGGATTCACAAGATCGCTGTCCGCTAGTTGCCGGCGACGCATCGTGCGGCGGATGTCCATCCGAAGTTTGCACGACGCCAGTCATGCGGCACTTCTCGACGCAGCATGGTCTGTCATGCAACTCGTGGGGTTATGGGCAGCAGAGTAATGAAAACTGGTTCCAACTATCCGCGTCTGGGCAGGCACAATCTGACGTAACGATTAGCGGAACGCGACTCTTTGGCGTAGGTCCCTGGGCCGCCGACCCATCGTCGATAACCGCTCGCCTCACGAATGCGAATGGTTCGACGCTTGTTGACTTTGGGACGGGGTGGGGCTCCTGCGAATGGCAGCCCGCTCTCACAGCAACGATCAGTGCCGCGCAGTTCAACCAAGCGATGCAGTATGGCCCGCTCTATCTGCATACAAGCAACGACGCCTTTTGCCCTTGCGCCGCCCGCGTTGACCTGACCGTCAGCTACGTGGTCGCCGGACTTCCCCCC
>SIAD01000024.1 GCA_009691915.1 Phycisphaerales bacterium | reverse complement strand
GGGACGATCTCATTGGCGGCGACAACATGTGGGGCAAAGAGTCCGCCGTTGAGTGTGAATTCGCCAGCGACGAGAGAGATCGGCCACGCGCGAGGCGTCGTGGGATTCGCCGCATCCGAAAGCAAGTAGGTCTCGACGGGAACAAGCGTGGCAGGCAGCGTCCCCCCCCGAGATGCCGTTCTTCATCCTTCCTGTACGAATGTGGTCGCCGTTGCGTTCGCGCCCCCGGGGTGTCAGCCGTCGACGGCAATAACTTGGTCGGCTATCACGCGGAAGTGCACTTCGGTGCCCAAGAGTGAACCCCCTGTTGGATTGGTTTCAGAGATCTTGAGCCGATGTCCCCGCACCTCCACGATGTGCTGCGCGGATGATCCGAGATAGACCGAGTCAATGCATCGTCCCGTCAAAGCCGTCGCGCCGTGCTGCGTGTTCTGCGACTCCCCGTGCATCAGAATCGCCTCGGGGCGGATGGAAAGCACGACCGGTCCGGCTCGTCGGAGTCGCTCGGGGATGAACGCGCGAAGGCTTCCTAGATTGGACGAGACAATGCCGAATCCGTCGGCATCGCATGGGCCGCCCAGCACTCCATCCACAAAGTTGGTTTCCCCGATGAACTCCGCGACGAACTTGGTGCGCGGCCGCTGATACACCTCCGCCGGAGTGCCCAGCTGCTCAATCCGTCCCGCCGAGATCACCGCGACTTTGTCGGCCAGCGACAGCGCCTCGTGCTGATCGTGGGTGACATAGATCATCGTCATCTTCAACTCAAGGGAGATCCGACGGATCTCGGCGCGCATCTCCAGTCGGAGTCTGGCGTCGAGGTTGGAGAGCGGTTCGTCGAGCAGAAGGAGATCGGGGCGAAAGGCGACGGCGCGTGCCAACGCCACCCGCTGCTGCTGGCCACCCGATAGTTGGTTGGGCGAGCGGTCGGCGTACTGGCTCATGCGCACGAGCTCCAGCGACTCGCCGATTCTGGTGCGCTTCATGGCCGTGGGCATCTTGCGCACATCAAGCCCGAACCCGACATTCTGGGCGACGGTCATGTGGGGCCAGAGCGCGTAGTTCTGAAAGACCATCCCGGCGTTGCGCTTCTCGGGCGGGAGCGCGGTCACATCCCGACCGGAGAAGAAAATTCTTCCCGAGGTCGGCGCGACGAATCCGGCGATCATCCTCAGCAGTGTGGTCTTGCCGCACCCTGAGGATCCAAGGAGAAACTGCAGGCTCCCCGACGGAACTTCAAGCGATACATCGTCAACCGCGACCGTCTCGTCGAAGCACTTGCGAACGCTTTCAAGTCGCAGCGAGGTCACGCGCAGAGGATAGTGAGGCCTTGGGTCGTGCGCCGTGCGCCTCTACCATCGGTTCGGTGATAGACAATCAAGTGAAGCATCTCAAGGACCTCCAGCGGTGGCGCGGACCCAAGGGGTACAGCGCGATTCCAGCGGGAACCATCGGCGGAGAAGTTGATCGTCTTCGAGCCACTCTGGAGCGGCATGCGTCGCGCATGGGGAACGCGGCGGAACTCTGGGAGCGCATCATCCCCAAGAAAATCCGCGATGACGCGCGGCTCTCCGGGATCGCCGGCGGCGTGCTCACCGTCATTACCGGCTCGGCGGCAACGAGCTTCGCGCTCGATCGGCTGCTGCGCGCCACTGCTCAGGCGGAATTGCGCGCGGGGAGCGAAGGACGAATCGTGCGCGTGCGGATGCGGGTGGGCAGCGTCGAGCGCGCGCCGTAGATCTAGCGACCGAGCGCGATTGATCGGCGGCTCACTTCCCGACGCAGAACTTCGAAAAGATCGCCTCGAGGATGTCGTCTGGAAGGCGCTGCCCCGCGACGATGCCGAGCGCATCGAGGGCTCTGCGCAGCTCCAGGGCCACCACTTCTACCGGCTCTGGCGCACGAAGCCCGCCTCGGACACTCGCCTCTGCCAGTTCTCGTGCCAACGCGAGTGCTGACCTCGACTCTCCAAGCGCATGACGATGCCGCTCGGCGAGGACACCCGCGTGGAGTTCCCCGCGCGCGCTCGATCCGGCAAGGTGCTGAGCGATCGCAGTCTTGAGCCTCTTTATCCCCTCTCCGGTACGGGCGCTTGTGGCAATCTCAGTGGCACCCGCCTGACTGCCGCGGGCAAGATCCGACTTGGTTCGTACCACGATCGTTCTGCCGTCACCGCACACCGGGCAGGGCTCGCCAGCCGGAACACAGAGGAGTTGAATCGTCGCGTCGCGCAGTGATGCATGTGCGAGATCCTGAATCTGCGCCTCGAGCGCCCCGCGGGGATCCTCGATTCCTGGAAGATCGACGAGGAGCGCCTCGCGCTCGGGGTCTAGGCGCATCGGTTCGACGATGGCATCCCGTGTCGATCCCGCGTGGTGCGACTCGATCGTCCGTTCGTGGCCGACGAGCGCGTTGAACAGGCTCGACTTTCCCGCATTGGGCGCACCCCGCAGCGCCACCGTCGGGAGTGCGCGCAGCGATTCCGCCGGAACCGCCCGCGCTTCGACCGCTGCGAGCTCGCCGTCGACGCGGGCGATCGCCTCGACGAGATCGCTCGCCGTGATCGCCACAACATCCTCCTGATCGGTGAAGTCGATCCCCGCCTCGACGAGCGCGAGGAGTCGGACTACTTCGTCGGCCACCCGCTTCGCAATCTCCACCACCGCACCGCCGCGCAAGCGCGTCGCCGCCTCAAGTTGCGTGTCGGACTCCGCAGCGATCGATGCCGCGATGGCCTCGGCCTCGTCTAGTGCCAGACGACCGTTGAGGTACGCCCGTGCGCTGAACTCGCCTGGATTCGCGCGGCGAGGTGCTGGGCTTCCCCGCGATGGATCACAGAGCGAATCGACGACCGCACTGAGGACGGCGGAGGCGCCGACCAGGAGGAGCTCTACCGTCTCCTCGCCGGTGAAACTCCGTGGCGCCGGCATCACCAGCGCGAGTGCAGGAACCTCGATCTCGGTTGTGCCCAGACGCGCGCGCACGCGCACCGCAGCGATCTGCCGTCGCCGCACGAGCGGCGCTCCCGCAAGTCGCGCCGACACCGCTTCCATCGTCCCCTTCCCGCTGACTCTCACCAGTCCGCGCGGAGCATTCCCAGGTGGCGACGAGATCGCAACAATCAGGTCATCGGCGTCGGCGAGGTCGCCCCACGCCATCGCCTAGCCCCGAGACTTGTAGGTGCGTCCCGACTGCTGCTTCTCCTGCGCCCTCGACATCGCGCGCTCGTAGAGGCGACCCAGTGCATCACGGGCCTTCGACCTCTTCACGACGACCGGCTGGTTCGCGGTCATCTCGACATGCCGACGCACGCGCTTGCTCTCCCAGATTCCGACCAGCGTCGAAGTCATGATGTAGAGCGTCAGCCCGCTGGGCGCGGTGTACAGCATGACGGGGAACATGACGACCGTCATGATTCGCATCATTTTTTGCTGCTGCTCCTGCTCGGGCGAGAGTTTCACCGTCGTCGGTGGGGTCATGTATTTCTGCTGGATGTAGAAGACCCCACCCATCAGGAGCGGCAACAGATTGACGCTCGTGAATGTGAACAGGTAGAGATTGACCGACCATGGCAGCGGAATGAACCGGTCCTGCGCGCTCAGGTCGCCGAGGAACTTCCACCCACCGGGCAACTGAAAGATGCCGAAGAACGCCGGTTGCTGCCGTAGTTCAAACGCCAGATAGAGAACCGCGTACAGCGCGATCCAGATCGGCATCTGCAGGAATGTTGGAAGGAATCCGCCCAGACATCCCGCTGGATTGACCCCCTTCTCCCGATAGAGCCGCATCTGCTCCTGCTGCATCCGCTTGGGATCGTCTCCGTAGCGCGACTTCAGCGCGTCGAGTTCCGGCTTGAGTTCGGCCATCCCGCGACTGAGTCGCTGCATCTGAACCTGTGACTTCTTGCTGATGGGGTGCAGGAGGAGGCGCACGGCCAGCACCAGCACGACGATTGCCAGACCCCAGTCGAACACCACATAGTCATGAAGAAAGTCGAGGAAGACCACCATTATGTTCGCGAGCCACGCAAAGGTGCACCACGAGCAGCATCCACCCATCTGGTAGACGATCAGGCCGGCCATCTCGAGAAGGCTGTAGGGCGCATCGCCACGGAGGATCGCACGATCGAGCGGTCCGACGAACGCGCCAAGCGAGAAGTCCGCGCGCGCGCCGGGAGCGACGCTCAGAAGTGGCGAGTGAAGTTCCGTGAACACTGTCGGTGCGCCGGCAGGATCGAGAGCGCTCGGATCGCCGATCGCCACGCGGACCTGTTCGATCGCGCTGGCCGCTGACTTCGACGGCGTCGCGCTCGAAGCCGGCATCGGCGCGTGCACCGCGACCGAGAAGTACCGGTTTGTCGTCCCGAACCAGCTGATCGACTGCTGCTGCTCCTTCTGAATCGCACTGGGCCAGAGTTCGTACTGGCCCGCCTGAGCCGCCTTGAGGACATCGGAGCGATAGGTCACCGCATCGTGTGTGATCACCGACGACTGCGTTGGATCGCGCGCGACATTGAAGAGGTAGCCGAACTGGAAGCGGCGAATGTCCATCATCTCGCCCTGGTCCTGAGAAAGTTCGCCCGGCCCGTACTGCACCAGGCGGATCGCGTGCGGCGAACCATCGAGATTCTCAACCGACTGCGAGAGGAGGAGGTCGTACCCGTCCCCCTCTCCCGTGCGCACGGTGAACGAACGGAGGATTCTGAAGTGGATCACGCCGCTCGGGTCGACGAGCGTCGTCTCGAACGATCCGGGCGCGCGCTCCGACCAGACACTCCCGAACAGTGACACGCGTGCGCCATCAACCTCGATGGAGTGCATCGCAAGCATTGGGACGGTGATGCGGGCGATCGTCCCTTGGGCGACGAGCGCGTATCGCTGGCTATTCGAGGGAAGCGGAGTGACTTGGTTTGCACCCGAGACAATGTCCTCGGCGTGGTCGATCGCGGCTAGGCGATCGGCCGCTGAGATCCAGAAGTCGCTGAAGGTGATCTTCGAGATGCCCGCCGCGTTGGGAGCGAACTCGATCCACATGCGGTCTCTCGCCGGGTCGAGTGATCCGAGTGCTGTCGGTGTTGCGCTGGGCACGCTGGGTGCGCGGGCGACCAGCGTGACGCCTGACGGCACGACGGCAACCGGCGCAGCGGCGACGGCCGGCGGCGTTGCAACCGGCGCGACCTGGACTGCAGCCGGCGCTGCCGTGGGTGCCGCACTCGCCGCTGCGGTCATCGGTGCCGCCACCTCCGGCTGCGGCTTCGCTGGACCCTTGCCAGTCATCACGATCGCAACGACCGCGCCCGCGAAGACAACGATCAACAGCGTCAGAAGGAGTCTTGGGAGTCCCTTATTCATTGCTTGTCCTGCTCATCGCCCTTGCAGCAGGCGTTCACCGAGCCAGTCGTTGAGTTCCTCGATCGCCTTGATCTTCGCGACCGTACGCTCAATGTCGTAGTCGAGTCGGATGAACTCCACGCTGACTGGTTCGTCATCGGTGGTGGTCTCGAGCATGGCGTAGGACGCACGCGGATCGAGATCGCGCGGCTGTCCAACGGATCCCGGATTGACGATCACCGTCTCCTTGCCCGAGAAGGTGTAGAGCCCGTTGGTCATCTCGGCGGCGGGAAGGAAGTCAGGATCGTCGGTGAACACCCCGGGGACATGCGTATGGCCCACCAGACACACGCGCGCTGGCTTGATGCGCGCGAAGATGTCCTTGAGCTTCTTCGCGCTGTTGAGCGGATCCTCAGGAAAGATGTATTCGTTGATCGGGCGGCGCGGGGATCCGTGCACGCACAGGAACGCGCCGAACGCAACCCGCACCCTGAGGCTGCCGAGGAAGTTCCATCGGCGCACCGCCTCGGCCCGGTCGTAAGACTCGGCCCCAGGCGTTCCGTTGGCAGGCGGCTCCAGCTGACGGCGCGTCCAGTAAGCCGCGCTCTCCGCGGACGCATTGAAGTTGGTCGGCTCGTAGAGAACACCGAAGTCGTGGTTTCCCATCAGACTCCACTCACACCGCGCCGCAACCAGGTCGACGCACTCCTTGGGGTCAGGTCCGTACCCGACGATGTCTCCCAGATTGAGAATCCGATCGACCTTGCGCGAGTCGATGTCGGCGAAGACCGTCTCCAGTGCCGACAGGTTGGAGTGGATGTCGCTGATGAGGGCGGTGCGCATGGGTCCCGAGTCGCTCTGAACTGGACGGGGAATGCTATCAACCCCAAAATTTTGCATCGCTAGAATGCCTCCCCCGATGGCTGACTTGACGCACTACGACCTCATCGTGATTGGCTCGGGACCGAGCGGATATGTCGGCGCGATCAGGGCCGCCCAACTGGGCATGAAAGTCTGCTGTATCGAGCGGGACAAGCTGGGAGGAGTGTGTCTCAACTGGGGGTGTATTCCCACCAAGGCGCTCCTTCACAACGCGGAGCTATATATGGAAGCGATCCGCCACGGGGAGCAGTGGGGCTTTGACATAAAGCCCGAGAGCGTGAAGGTCAACTGGGAGAAGGTGGTTGGGCGGAGTCGTTCCATCACGGGGCAGCTCAACGCGGGCATCGCCTACCTGTTCAAGAAGAACAAGATCGACCATCGTGCGGGGCACGCCAAGATCGTCGCCGGGAAGACGGCGGCCGGTCCATGCCGCGTGGAAGTGCGCAAGGCCACCGGACCTTACTACAAGGGATCTGGAGACGGGGATCTGCAGACGCTGACCGCTGACAAGATCATCATTGCCACTGGCGCCGCCCCCAAGCAACTGCCGTTCGCCCCATGCGATGGCAAGACGATCATCTCGAGTTATGAGGCGATGAACCTCCCAGCACGACCCGCCTCGATGCTGATCATCGGCTCGGGTGCGATCGGAATGGAGTTCGCGTACTTCTACAACGCGTTCGGGACGAAGGTGACGGTTGTCGAGATGGTCGACCGGATCCTTCCGATCGAGGACGACGACATCTCCGCCGCGGCGCAGAAGGTATTCACGGCGCAGGGGATTGAGTTCCGCGTCGGTACGAGCGTCAAGGCGATCGACAAGACCGCCAAGGGCGCGAAGGTCACTCTCTTCAAGGTTGCCAACGAGAAGGAGACCGAGACAGTCGAAGTAGAGACTGTGCTTGTCGCCGTCGGCGTCGGCGCACGGCACGATGGACTATTCGATGCGTCGCTCGGAATCCGCATCGGCGACTCTGGGCCCAACAAGGGCCACATCTGGACCGACTACCGCGACACGCCGGAGCCCACCTACCAGACGAGCGTCGCGGGGATTTACGCCATCGGCGATGTCATCGGTCCTCCCTGGCTGGCCCATGTCGCCAGCGAGGAGGCGATTGCCTGCGTCGAGCGGATGAAGGGTCATCACACGCTCGGTGTCGACTATGCCTCAATCCCCGGCTGCACCTATTGCAATCCGCAGATCGCTTCGATCGGTCTCACAGAGCGCGAGGCGAAGGCGAAGGGGATCAAGTACAAGGTCGGGAAGTACCCGTTCAAGTCGCACGGCAAGGCGATCGCGGTCGGGGCGACAGCCGGGCTCATCAAGGTGATCACCAGCGACCCGTACGGCGAGATCCTCGGCGCGCACATCTTCGGAGAGGACGCGAGTGAACTCATCGGCGAGATGGGGCTGGCGAAGCGGCTCGAAGCAACGATCGAAGATGTCGTCTCCACGGTTCACGCCCATCCGACGATGCACGAAGCGCTCAAAGAGGCGGTGCTTGCGGTCGACGGTCGAGCGATCCACGCTTAGTTCGGTCGCCTCGGCGGCGGTGCTGCGTCATTGCTCGCCCCCCAAAAAAACAACGCGCCCCTCGCAGGAGGTTTTCTCTGCGAGGGGGCGTTTGGCCTGCCCCAAGCGTCACGGGCGGTGAACACTGGGGGCCTTGTGGCCGGGGTGCTGTGAAGGGCGCGCTAGTGCTTGTCCTTGTCGTCGCTCTTTGGCTGCTCCTTGGCGAGCCAGGACACATAGATCCGTCGCACAACTTCCTCTTGGACAGTGTGCATCCAGACTGGGCCGTAGTTCACTGCCATGTACGACTGGAACGCCACGGGATAGAGGATTCGCTGACTGCCCAGCGGTGGAACTGCTGTCCTATCCGCACGAGCGGCAGAAGGCATCATCACGGCGATCGCCCCTGCGAGGCCGATGACGAACGCCATCGTGCTTCGCTGGAGGATTCTCTTGGTAGTACTCATCAGAGGTCTCCTTCTGCCTGCTCAGGCGGGTTGCAGCGACCGGGCTGTCTCAAGGATCCGCCATCCAGTCTCGCGGAACGATGGGAACCGTCCCATCGTGCCCGCCACGGTCCGTATGTCGTCGTCGTCCAGATTCCACACTACGGGCTGTTCAAGCGACTCGTGCATCCTCTGCCGCCGCAGATACTCGAAAGTGAACGCGCGCTCGCGCATCGACCAGTTCTCGGTGCGCTCGGCAATCTCGGATGCCTTATTGGAGAAGATCGCCATGAAGCGATGAAGCTCGGGACCGCTTAGACCCCGAAGCGCAACATTGCAGCCGAACACCGCCCACCATCCGTGACTCTCGAGCCAGTCACCGGGCGGGTACGCCGCCACATCGACGACCTGCTCAAGCCCGGCGGAGATCCGTTCCGCCGCGACCAGCGGATCAACGACCCCGAGCGCGGCCTCGCACTCGATGAGTGCGCCCTCGCAGGTGTTGCCGATTCCGGCGTACGACGCATCGTCGTACTCCTTGGCCAGCGCGGTGTACGACAGTGAAGCCACGCGGAGATCCGAACGCGCATGCTCGGCGTGATCGGTCGCGCTCAGTGGATCGGTGTCGATCAATCGGCGCTCCGACTGGCCTCGGACATAGTGCCCGAACGCCTGGATGACGCGCTCCGTGCGCCCGTGCGGTGCCCGTGCAGCAAATCGCTCGACGAGCGAGTTGGCGACGGCGCGGGACTCAACAAGATGCCAGAGCGTGTAGTGCGCGTTCGCAAGATTCGCTTCGAGCATCACACGCGCCTGCGCGGGAACTCCAGGCTCGGCAAGCCCTCGCTGGATCGCGCCCAAGCTCTTGGTGTACCGGCCAAGACCGTCACACGCGCCAGCGAGTCGGTTCGCGGCGGTCGCGCGCTCCGCGCCCGTTTGCGCGGCGACGAAGAGTGCACGGGCAAGCTCTGCCATGCGTCGGTATTCACCGGCCCGATGCGCCTCGATCGCCTCGCGATCCAACTGCGCAAAGCCGCGTTCAGCGAGTTCCTTCACCTCGTCGTACTTGTGCGCTTCATCTCGCCAGATCCCCTCAGCGACATCGCCGACTTCCCAGTCGAGCGCGTCGGCAAGGCCGACCATCAGATCTAGTTTTGGGTTGCCGCTCTCAGGGACGACTTTGGATGGCTCGCGTCCGAGCGCCTGCGCCGTTTGCTGCCGTGTCCACTTCCGGTAGATCCGCGCCAGGTCAACGAACTGGGCCAATCTGTCGCGCCGCATCTCATCTCGACTCATGGAAGCCTCGCTTTCACGCGGAGTCCGGGTCCGCATCCGCCGCCCATGCACCACCATGAGCATGGCTCAGCTGTCGCCGTGACTCGAAAGTTCAGATTGATTGACAACTTTCTGCAACTCCTTGGGGGACAAACAGTCGCCGCGCTGCGGCGCTGTCGCGGCTCGCGTTCGCCTTTACACTTGCTCGATGGCGGCAGTTTCGCATCATGGCCTGCTCGTAGTCCTCAGTGGTCCCTCGGGAGTCGGCAAGACCTCGATTGCGCACGCACTCCTGCGTCGATTCGACGGAATCTTCAGCGTCTCGGCGACGACCCGTGCCCTGGGGCCTGGCGAAGTTGATTGCCGCGACTATCACTTTGTCGATGAGGCTCGGTTCCAACAGATGATCGATGCCGGAGATTTCCTCGAGTACGCCCAGGTGTTTAGTCACTCTTGGTATGGAACGCCGCGCAAGCCGGTCGAGAGTGTGGTGGCGCAGGGGCGACTCGCGGTCCTCGATATCGATGTGCAGGGGGCCGAGCAGGTGCGGACGAGGCACCCATCGATGCTGGGCATCTTCATTCTTCCTCCGAGCGAGGACGATCTCGTCACGCGCCTCCGCGGACGGGCCCGCGATGGCGAGGCGGACATCGCACGGCGGCTCGCCGAGAGCACACGTGAGATCGAGCGGGCGAAGAACGGATCGACCTACGACCACTTTGTCGTCAACGACGATCTTGCGCGATGTGCGGAGGCGGTCTGCGCGCTGGTCGAGGCGCGGCGACTGAGCATGCGCTAGCCGGCGCGGCGACTGAGCATGCGCTAGCCGGCGCGGCGACTGAGCATGCGCTAGCCGGCGCGGCGACTGAGCATGCGCTAGCCGGCGCGGCGACTGAGCATGCGCTAGCCGAGTTTGTGCGCGAGGCCGGTGACAAGCGCCTCAAACACATCTTCCGGCTCTTTGGTCGAGTCGAGGACGAGGTAGCGATCGGGCTGTGCCGAAGCCTGCTCGAGGTATCCCGCACGCACTCGCGCGTGGTACGCAGCGTCTTTCTGCTCCATGCGATCGAGGCTGCGCGACATGCGGCGCTGCGCGGTCTCGGAGTCCACATCGAAGATCACGACAAGATCGGGCCAACGGCCGCCGATGGCGACCCCGCCGACCGTCAAGATGTCCTGGCGATCAAGCCCCCCCGCTGATCCCTGATAAGCAAGCGTCGATGAGATGAACCGATCGGCGAGTACGAACGCACCGCGTGCAAGCGCGGGGACGATTCGCTCCTCCACCAGTTGTGCGCGACTCGCCATATAGAGGAGCATTTCGCAGCGGGTGACCATCTCCGAGTGCAGCGGATCGAGCAGGACCTCGCGGATCCGTTCGCCGATGGCCGTGCCGCCCGGCTCGCGCACTTCGACGGTCTCGACCCCCGCCGCGCGCGCCGATGAGGCGAGCTGCCGGAACTGGGTGCTCTTGCCGCTGCCATCAGGCCCGTCAAACACCACGAACTTGCCCGGGAGGATGGACTTCCACTCCGCCGACGCGCTCATTGCGAACGATGCTAGCCGTGCGTCAATTCCGCTGGCGTGTGCAGTCATCCCGCCTCCGCCGAATGCTCGTGATGATCGTGAGTGCCAGGCGCTTCGCTGCCGGGGGCGGGAGCGCCGATGATCGCTGTGCCTACGCGCACAACATTTGCACCGCACTCGACCGCCTCTTCGAAGTCGCCGGACATTCCCATCGACAGCAGATCGAACCCCTCGCCGCCGATGCCGCTCGACTTGATCTCATCGAACAGGTCGTAGCAGCGGGCGAAGACCCGCCGGGCCTCATCGCGGCCGCCGCCGAGCGGCGCCATGCACATGAGGCCGCGCACACGGATGTTGACCATCGTGTCAAGCTGGCGAATGACATGGCGGACCGCTGCGAGCGTAATCCCGTGCTTGTTCGTCTCGCCCGAGACATTGACTTCGACGAGCATGTCGACAGGCGCGCTGCGGCGTGCGGCTTGAATGTGGATCTCCTCGGCGAGCCGCAGACTGTCGACCGAGTGGATGAGGCGGGAAAGCTCGATCGCCTTGCGCACCTTGTTGCGCTGAATCGAGCCGATCAGATGCCAGCGCACTTCCGGTGCTTCGCCGCGAAGTTCTCGCAGACGCGCGAGGTACTCGTCCATCTGCGCGGTGCGCTGGACCATCTGCTGAACTCGGCTCTCACCGAGGTCACGATGGCCCAGCGAGACGATCTCGCGGACCTGCTCGGGGCTCGCCGTCTTGGTGACGACGACGAGCACAATGTGTTCTGGTTTGCGCCCGGCGCGACGAGCGGCCGCAGCGATGCGCTCCTTCACCGACTCGTATCGACCCTTCAGTGTCCCCGGCGGCACCATGTCGTGGGCGGTTGCATCCTGCATTGCCGATGGCTCCATTGCCGGAAGGGTATCCGAGAGGCGCGTGCGCCGAGCCCGCGCTGTGCGCGGCCCACAGTGCACCGTGCGCGGCGCGATGATCTACTCTCGCTGTGTGAAGCCGAGTCCGCGCAATGCGCCGTGCGTCCTCATCGTCCGTGATGGGTGGGGGCGAAACCCGCATCCCGAGCACGATGCATTCAACGCGATCAAACTCGCCAAGAGACCAGTGGACGAGGCTCTCATGCGGGACTGGCCCTCGACGCTCATCAAGACAAGTGGCGAGGATGTCGGGCTGCCCATCGGACCTGGCGGGCCGGTCATGGGGAATTCTGAAGTCGGTCACCAGAACATCGGCGCGGGGCGGATCGTCGACCAGGAGCTCATGAGGATCACGAGGGCGATCCGCTCGGGTGCCTTTGCGAAGAACGGCACCCTCAGGGAGGCGTTCCGGCGGGCGGCTGAGAGCGGTCGCAGCGTGCACCTCATGGGACTTGTGAGTGACGGGCAGGTCCACAGCGACATTGCGCACTTGTTTGCATTGCTCGATCTTGCGAAATCGGTTGGATTCCCCGGCGAGCGGCTCTTCGTCCATGCGTTCACCGATGGCCGGGACACACCGCCCAACTCGGGAGCGGGATTCGCCGAGCGACTCGAAGCGGTGCTAGCCGAGCGCGGAGGGCGCATCGCGACCGTGATCGGCCGCTTCTATTCAATGGACCGCGATCATCGCTGGGATCGAGTCGCGAAGGCGTGGGAGTGTCTCGTTGGCCGTAGCGCGCACGAAGCGAGCAGCGTGCGCGAAGGGCGCAGCGTGCTCGAAGCGCGCAGCGTGCGCGAGGCGACCAGTGCGCTCGCGGCGATTCGCGACCACTACGCGCATCCGCCGGTGCCGTCACAGGCCAGCGATGAGTTCATCCTGCCCACGCGCATCGCGGGGGTGGATGGAGCCATCAAGGATGGCGACTCGGTGATCTTCTTCAACTTCCGCGGCGATCGACCGCGGGAGATCACCAAGGCGTTTGTGTTCGGCGAGAGCGAGTTCCGTGCGCTGCCAAGTGGCGGCTTCGACCGAGGGGCGATTCCCAAGGATCTCTACTTCGCCACGATGGCCGACTATGAGGCGGGGCTTCCTGTTCATGTGGTGTTTGAGCGGCCCGAGGCGATGCGCGACATCCTTGGGGATTGGATTGCGCAGCAGGGGTTCACGCAGTTCCGCTGCGCGGAGACCGAGAAGTTTCCCCATGTCACCTTCTTCTTCAACGACTACCGCGAGGAGGCGTTCTCGGGGGAACACCGTGCGTTCATCCCAAGTCCGCGCGATGTTGCCACCTACGACCTCAAGCCCGAGATGAGTGTGCATGGGGTGCGCGACGCGGTGCTCGCGCGGCTGGCGGCTCCCGACTGCGAGCCGTTCATCATTGTCAACTTCGCGAACTGCGACATGGTTGGGCATACCGGCAGCCTCAGCGCGACAATCACGGCGGTCGAAGTGACCGATGCGTGTGTCGGCGCGATCGTTACCGCGACGCTAGCGCGCGGTGGCAGTCTCGTGGTCACGGCCGATCACGGCAACGCGGAGCAGATGATCGACCCCGCCACGGGAACTCCCCACACCGCGCACACCAACTACACCGTGCCGCTCATCGTCGTCGGCGAGGCGTTCAAGGGGCGGCTGCTCCGCGAGGATGGCCGCCTCGCGGACATCGCGCCGACGATGCTCGAGATGACCGGAGTGCCCAGGCCGGACGCGATGAGCGGGCGGTCGTTGTTGGCGTAGCCCCGGCGACGGTGGAATTCGGGAAACATTCGGCCCCATTAGGGCACAATGTTTCCCGAAGTCGAGGGCTAGGCGCGGCGACTCGACGGGCGCGCATCGGTCGGACAGTTGTCGGAGCTGTTCTCGCTTTGCCCTTCACACTAGACTGGCAGAGGATCGAAATCGCGCGTTCTGGGTGCATCGTGGTGACTGATCGTGGAGTCGCTGGGACTCCCCGGAGGCTGAGAGATGATGAACACTGCACGAACGGTTGGAGTACTACTGGCGCTGGTGGCGAGTGCCTGCCCGGCGTTTTCTCAGGGCGCGGGTGTGGAGTGGGAGGTACTCAACCAGGAGGTCGTGGCGCTCTATCAGAAGGGGCAGTATGACCGCGCCGAGGTCGTTGCAAAGAGGGCGCTGGCGATCGCCGAGAAAGCCCTCGGGGCGGATCATCCCGCTGTTGCGACGAGCCTGAACAATCTGGCGGAGCTGTACAAAGCACAAGGCCAGTACGCACTTGCCGAGCCGCTGTACAAGCGCTCGCTGGCGATCAGGGAGAAAGCCCTCGGGGCGGATCATCCCGATGTTGCGACGAGCCTGAACAATCTGGCGGGGCTGTACGACACCCAAGGCCAGTACGCACTTGCCGAGCCGCTGTACAAGCGCTCGCTGGCGATCAAGGAGAAAGCCCTCGGGGCGGATCATCCCGATGTTGCGACGAGCCTTGAAAACCTTGCCAATCTTTACAAGGCGACCAACCGAGACCAACAAGCCGCCGAACTCGAGAAACGCGCCGCGGCCATCAGGGCGAGGGCGCGATGAAGTCGAGTGCCGCGTCCGGTGCTTCTCCCACCATCCGGGCAGAGAGCCTCTAACCATGTCCACCCAGCGCTATTCCGTCACGCCGCATCCGATCGACACCCTGCTCACCTGGGTGAAGTCGGGCGAGATCGCCATCCCGGAGATTCAGCGGCCGTTCGTGTGGGAGCCGACCAAGGTCCGCAACCTG
>SIAD01000013.1 GCA_009691915.1 Phycisphaerales bacterium | reverse complement strand
GCCTGCACCCGAACCTGCAGCGCCAAAGACTCCACGCTTCGATGTCGAGTTCGCCGGTGAGGAGTACCGCGTTTCCATCGACGGTCAGCGTGTCGCGAAGGAGCATCTGCGGCGAACTGACTCCGCAATCGAAATCGTCAGTTCCTCGGGCGTGGTCCTACAGACAATTCCTGTTCCTCAACCCAAGGACCACCCAGCCGCAATGATCGGCGTCCGTTTTGAGTCGCCAGGCAAGGCACTTCGCAAGCAGATGTCGGGCATTGCCTTTGATGACTGCTCGATCGTTGTCTCTGTTCTCAAGGATGGCCCCGGATACACAACAGGCATCGAGGATTATGATCTCATTACCGCCATCGACGGAGATCCCAAGGCGAATCCGGCGGCGATCCGAAAGCGAATCGCCGCGCTCAAGCCAGGCGACTGTGTCCTGCTCTCCGTCCGCCGTGGAACGGCGACCATGGATGTCTCACTCGTCAGCGTCCCTTGGAAACATGTGCCGATCCCGATGGAAGCCAATCCGATGCCGATCGCGGTCTCGCCAAGCCCGGTGGCGCCCCCGACACCAGGCACTCCAAACGCCCCCGCCGATGTGAACGCCAAGGGTCGGCCCGCGGCGTCGCCCCAGAGAACCGCCGGACAAGATCCCTGAGGCACCAGCGTCGGCGAGAAAGATTCGACTAGAGCTCTTCGACCCGCGAATACTGATCGAGGTTGAGGACGGTCAACTCACCATCGTCAAGTTTCAGTTCCACCCTGTCGAGCCAGAAGTGATCGTCTTTGGAGTGGGCGAACCACGCCCCGGTCATCGTCTGGCGCCAGCGCTGGACTGTCCCCTCTACAGAAGTCGTCCAAGCGCCCTCGGGGGTCGGAACCTGCTGCGTCACGCGGATTCGCGCGCCTGGCTTCATCGGAACGGCTTCGAATGTCGCGGGCTTGCCAGGCATGAACCGAGTATAGGGACGCGTTACAACGCCCCGCCCTAAAGCGGCACTGGTCCCACGACCGCAAGGCTCGACTTCAAGAGCGCCTCCGGGGCAAACGAGATGGCCGCCTGCTCATTCACCGCCTTCAGCGAGAGCGCATCGACGGCGGCGGCGATCTCATCGAGGCTCCTCACGCCGCCACGCCTGAATAGGTCGCCCGCGAGCGCACCCGCCCGCGCGTGCGTGCTCTCGCCGTTCATGACAATGCCACTCTTCATACCGATGACTCCCCGGTCGAACTCCTCCTTGGTCATTCCTTGGGCCATCTTTGCCATTTCCTCGCGGATGCAAGCGAGCGTCAGTCCAGCCTTCTCGTGAGTACTCCCCGCATACGCCTGCATAACACCCCGGTCGCGCCCTGCGCTGTACGCCATCCCGACCGAGTAGCACAGTCCCCGTTTCTCTCGGACCTCCGTGAACATGCGGTTCGACATGCCGCCTCCCCCCAGAACACGCACCACGAGCTGGTGATCCAGCCGTGTCGGATCTGTTTCCTTCGGTGCGTCAAACACCATGGTCATGTTCGTCTGCGCGGTCGCCAAGTGTTCGTGGACAGATCCGCGGATGGGCGGAGCTTGTTCTGTCGGCTCGATCGATGCCCCGCGCCATTCTTCGAGGCTCGCCTCGAGGACATCCTTGATCATTGCTGGGTCGACCTTCCCAGCGATGCCGAGGATGCTTCCTTGGGGACGCGCCCGTCGCATCCACGCTGCGTGAATGCTTGATGTCGTAAGTGAGCTGAGCCCCGCCTCAGTCCCCATACCGCTGAGGTTGAATGGCTTGGGCAGGGCAATCTCGGCCGCCTTGATCATGACATACGAGTGCGCGTCGTCCTTCACCGAGCGAAGGCTCTGGAGAGCGAGCTCGCGCGAAGCATCGAGCGCGTCCTCTTCGAGGCGGGGCTGTGTGACGACCAGCGCGAGCAGGCGCAGTGTCTCCTCGAGCGACTCTGCAAGGCACGCTGCGGAGAGCGTTATGTGGTAGCCGGAGACCGAGGTCGCTCGTTGCACACCGAGCCGGTCGAGTGCGTCGCTGAACTCGCGGCTGGTGTATTCGCCTGCACCACGCATGATTGTGTCGTGGAGGACCGTTGCTTCGCCGGCACCGAGGTCGCCGACAGGATCCCCAGCACTCCCTGCAGGGATCATCCAGATGATCGATGCCACTTGAGAACTATCGACAGGCTCGACCGCGACCCGCATCCCTCCCCCCACGGTCATGACTTTGATCGGTTGCTGCCTCATTGCGCGCGCCTACGGGTGGACTCTAACCAGTCATCGAGACCGTAAAGCCCCGGTTTCTGCCGACCGATCCAGCATGCCAGCCGTACAGCCCCGGTCGCGAACAGGTCGCGGTGGACCGCATGGTGGCGGATGGAAAGCTCCTCATTCCCACCGACAAATCGCACCTCATGGTCACCGATCACATCCCCCTCCCGCCTGGACTCGATGCGGGATCGATCGATCGGCGTAGCGGACTCCTGGTCGATCGCCTCCGCCAAGAGGAGCGCCGTCCCAGATGGCTTGTCCAGCTTCCTGGTGTGGTGGGTCTCGCTGATGACTGCCGTGTACTCATCGCCAAGGAGTGCTGAGGCCTCAGAGACGAGCGCACGCATCACGGCAATCCCGACCGATGTGTTGGGCGCGACAAGGACCGGAATCTGGGTGGATGCGTCGCGGAGGGTGGTCTTGGTGCCCTCACTAAGCCCCGTCGTGCCAACCAGCAGCGCGCAATTGGCCTTCACAGCGATGGCCAGAGCCTCTCGCGCCCCCTCATCACATGAGAAGTCGACTACGACGCTCGCCGAGACTACTTCGCTGCATGATGCATCACCCTTGTCGCGTCGCGCGACGATCGTGACGCCCCCGGACATGGCTTGCACGACCTCATTGATGCGTTGACCCATCCGTCCGGAGGCCCCGTTGAGAAAAAGTTTTGCCTCACCTACTTGACAAGATGGGGGGTCTTCGGGAATCATGTACTCAAGTCCTGCTCACGAACAGTCGATAACAGAATCGAATGTTCACGAGTGCCGCCTACGTTACGCAGGCGAACACTCACTCCGACGCACAAGCGTAACCAAAGGAAGCCACACTATGGCAAAGAAGAAGGCCGCTAAGAAGGCCAAGAAGGCCAAGAAGGGCCGCTGAGTCTGAGTGACTGAATGATTGTGTACCGAAAGCCGGCCGAGTGCCGGCTTTCGGTGCTTTTGGGGCATATTTCCCGCTGAATTGTTAGGATCCCTGCATCCATGCCTCACATCATTGCCGAGCCGTGCATTGGGACGAAGGACGCTTCATGCGTCGATGTCTGCCCGGTCGATTGCATCCATCCGACGAAGAGTGCTGACGGTCATGGACCCGCGCAGCAGCTGTACATCGATCCCGACACATGCATCGATTGCGGACTCTGCGTCGACGAGTGTCCCGTGCAAGCGATCTTCCCCAAAGACGATCTCCCGGCCGAGTGGCACAAGTACATCGCCATCAACTCCGATTACTTCAAGAAAAATAGTTAGGCGCCCCTGGGTCGCCACCGCCCATGGCTCCTCATGACCCCCCTCAATCGGGTTCGGCGGCTGGTTTGTTGACCCCGCTGATGGCGTCAGCCTTCTCGGTCCAATCGTTGGTTTGACCACCAAGATTGAGTTCTGACGGCATGGTCTTGCGGTATCCCAACTTACGGACGACCTCAAGGACATCGGTCCAGCTGGGAAAGGTCTTGTGGTTGACCCGCTTGAACGCATCGATGGCCAGCAGGAAGGTGTACTGCTCGCGCGACATCTCCCCTTCCTCTGCCGACTTCACAAAGTCGGTGAGGCGACGGCCGGGGCCGCGTCTTCGCTCGAGGTTCGTAGGACTGGCCGGTTCAATATCGCGCCGATCGATCCCGAGGCGCCGATCGATGACCGAGTCGGGTTTGGACCGATGTGGATCGCGCGGGTTCTTCGGTGTGGAGTTTGATGTCATGGGACGCTCCTCAGTGCTGCGAGCGTACTGTAGCCTTCCGCGCGTCGAGGACACTGTGGCCCACGCCGACGCATCCAATCTGGACGAACCGCTGAATTGGAGGGCGACGTTTGTGGGCTGGATTTTCCCGGGAATGGGCCAGATCCTGCTAGGTCATCGTCGCCGAGGGGTGTATGCCATGACCGGCGTCGTCGGCCTCTTCCTGGGTGGGATATTCGTGGGCGGAGTTGATTGTGTCGATCGCCGTGAAGATGCGCTCTGGTTCTATGCGCAGGCTGGGGTCGGCCCAATCGCCTTTGGTGCAGACTGGGTGAACTCGTCACTTCTCAAGACTGGCCGGATTGGCGAACTGGTCGATTCGCCTCCTCCGTTCATGTCACGCGACGCCCCCCCAAAGGTGAGCACCTTCAAGAGTGTGACCCCAATGAACGAGATCGGCACCCTCTACTGCGCGCTGGCTGGTCTCATGAACATTGTGGTGATCCTCGATGCCCTGAAGCGTCGCCCGCTCGAGGGTTCGGAGCGTGAAGAGTGACCACCTTGGTCGCCTACATCCCATTCCTTGAGCCCTGCGGAATGTTCGGGGTGTACTATTGGGTCCTGGTGGCCCCCCTCGTCTTCGGAATCGCCGTGGTCTACCGGGCCACCCACGACGCGACGCTCGCTGGATTCTGGTCCCGGACTGGACTCTTCACCATCAAGTCGACCTTTGCGATGGGGCTTCTGGCGCTGGGGATGTACCTGTTTGTGTACTTCGTCCTGCCGATCCTCCCCGCCTCATGATGAGTTCGATGACGGCGTACCAGAACACCGCGAAGAGGACGAACCATGGTGCGATCCTGAGGGCTGCCTTGGGGGCGATCACTGCCTGCCCCTCTCCGAGGAGAACCCGCCGGCACGCATCCTGAAGAACCGCGCTTTCGTCGGATACTTCCGGCGCCGGTGGAAAGAGTGCCGATGGATCCTCGGTACCGAACCGCCATCCGATCCATGGGGCTGGCCACCCAATCAGCAGGATTCCGGTGCGGGAGTGCCTTCGAGATAGCAGCTTCCAACCATCGTCGCCCGGGTCATCCCAGTCGATCGGGAGCGACTCAACATCCTTGATGGGGACTGTGAGCGGCCGGGCTGACTCTGCCAGATGCCAGGTGATCCCTACTGCGGATGCGCTCGCGACGATCCACGCATGGGTCGACTCGCGGACGACGAGACGAGTACCAAGAGGCCTTGTGTCGCTCGGGTAGGCGAGTGCGACCCACCCCGCGACCATGATCGATGCCAGTGCCAGGGCACACGCCGCAACCAAACGCAGAGCGATCCGCGAAGCACTCCTAGTGGGACCCACGCGACGCCCCTGGCTTGCGAACTCCACCTCCAGGCTTCGCACCCTTGGTCAGCGGTGCCGACCGCTCCCTCTTCGCCTTCTTGGCACGCCAGAGATCTCCCAGCCCGGGTGGTCGCTTCCGCGCCTTCGGTTCAGGACGATTCGGCGGACCAGCGTCTCCTGTGCGACCGCCACGATTCGGTGTGCGTCTCGCGAAGGCACTGATGTCGGGAAGTTCCCGCTCGAAAGGCTCATCGGGGACAAGGTCCCGGACTCTCCGCCACTCATCAGCCTCAAATGAGTCGACGAATGTGAAGCTCTCTGCGGCGCCGCCGCTGTGCCCCGCTCGCCCGACCCGATGCACGAAGTCTTCGGGCATTAGTGGAACGTCATAGTTGACGACCGTCTTGATCCGCGGAACATGGAGACCCCGTGCCGCAACATCGGTGGCAACAAGTGCCTGAGCCGTCCCCTGGGCGAAGGTTGCCAGCGCCTGATCGCGACATCGTTGCGACCTCCCTCCGTGGAGGAGCGCCACAACAACGCCGTGGCGCGTTAGTGCGGTCGCGACCCATCCCGCGCGACGACGAGTCCTGACATAGACGGCGACCCCATCCATCTTTCCCCCCTTGACTAGTGTCAGCAGCAGCGCGACCTTGTCCGCCTCGGCGACCGAGTAGCGGAAGTTCGAGGCACGCGCGGGGGCATTCCGCTGGCCGATCTCAACCCTGACTGGATCACGCATCAGCGCGAGGACAGTTGACTCGACTGAAGGAGGGAGGGTCGCGCTGGCGCAGATCACCTGCCGGGGCGTAGGGACTCCCTCAAGAATCCGCTCGACCTGTGGGAGGAACCCCATGTCAGCAAGGCGATCCGCCTCATCAATGACGACAATCCTGATTCCGGCGAGGCTGAGTGATCCATCGTCGATGAACTCTCGCAGCCGACCCGGCGTCCCCACAAGAACATCGGGGCCGTTGCGGATCGCCTCCCGTTGGGGCGGAGCCTGACTCTTTCCGAAGACAACAGCGACCCGCAGCACGCTCCCCTGCGCGGCCGCCGCGAGATCTTTCGCTACCTGTTGCGCGAGTTCGCGGGTCGGGGAGATGACCAGCGCGCGCAGGCGGTCGTAAGGATCGATGAACTGCACACCGCGGGGACCCTTCCTGGACTTTGGTGGGGTGTTGATCAGACGGGCGAGGGTCGGCACCCCGAACGCGAGCGTCTTTCCCGTCCCTGTCGGTGCCAGGGCGAGTACATCACGGCCCGCCAGCGCCGCGACACGCATTGCAGCCTGCACTGGCGTCGGTGTGCCAAATCCTAGCCGCTCGAGCGTGCGCTCCAGGACCGCAGGTGTGTTGATTGCGTCTGGCGTCGTAGTCACCGACTCCAAGGGTAGTGCCCGCCTATTCTCTGCGCGTGTTCTATGTGATTGTGGCTGTCGTGCTGGTGTTCCTGATCCCTGGGCTGTGGGTGATCGTGGTCTACAACTCGCTTGTGAGGCGGCGCATCCGGGCAGAAAACAGCTTCAGCCAGATCGATGTCCAACTGAAGCGCCGGTGCGACCTCATTCCCAATCTCGTCGAGGCGGTCAAGGGATACATGACGCATGAGCGAGAGACGCTCAACGCGGTCGTCACGGCACGGGCAAGCGCGTTGTCTGGGCTCTCGGCGCTACGAGCCTCACCACGGGACGCGGCTGTCATCAGAGCGATCGCGGGAGCCAGTGGGTCGATCGACCAGTTGCTGTCGCGCCTCATGGTCTCGATCGAGAAGTATCCCGATCTCAAGGCAAGCGTGACTGTGCTGGCACTGCAGGAGGAACTGGTATCGACCGAGAACAGGATCGCCTTTGCCAGGCAGGCGTACAACGACTCGGTGATGACATTCAATACGAGCATCGCTGTCTTCCCCTCGAATCTCGCGGCAGGCATTCTTGGCTTCATTGAGCTTCAGCTCTTTGAGGCGGACGATGCCGACCGCGTGCTGCCAGAGGTCAAGTTCTAACCCGCGGGACGATGGCTAGTTTCTTCGACCATCAAGAGAGGGCACGCACACGGACCGGGTGGCTTGTCGCGTTGTTCCTCTTTGGGGCGCTTGGGATCACAGCCTGTGTAACTGTATTGATGGCGATGGTGATTCCCAACTCGATTCCACTGGCCATAGGGATCAGTTTGATCATCATCGGTGGGCCGTTCCTCTTCAAGAGTCTCACTATCGGCTCGGATGGGGCCAAGGTCGCGCTGGCGCTTGGTGGTGTACCGATTCCTCCACACACTGCCGTTGCCGACGAGCGAAAGGTGCTCAATGTCGTCGAGGAGATGGCGATAGCCAGCGGGATGCCGATCCCGACCGTGTATCTCCTCGATGAGCCATCCATCAACGCCTTCGCCGCGGGTACTGGCCCTCATAACGCGGTCATTGGAGTCTCGCGGGGGGCGATCGAGCACTTGTCTCGCGATGAACTTCAGGGAGTGATGGCGCACGAGTTCAGCCACATCTTCCATGGCGACATGAAGATCAACATGCGGGCGATCTCCGCGATCTTTGCGCTCATGGCACTCGGGTACATCGGGTACTTCCTGCTGCGGGGAGGGAGTTTGTCCCGTTCGGGGCGCTCCTCGAAGGGGGCGGGCGGAATCCTCTTGGTCGGCGTCGCCTTCATGGTCCTTGGAGCCATCGGTACCTTCTTCGCTCGACTGATGCAGGCGGCGATCAGTCGGCAGCGGGAGTTTCTCGCCGATGCGAGCGCGGTCCAGTACACCCGCAATCCGGTGGGTATCGGCGGCGCGCTCGCAAAGATCGCGCGTGAGTCCGGGATCCAGATGGTGAATCCCGAGGCGAGTCAGTTCAACCACATGCTCTTCTCCGAGGGGGTCCGTTCGCTCTTCGCCTCCCACCCCCCGCTTGACGAACGAATCAACCGGATCCGGGTGATGGCTGGCGGGGTTCTCTCGAAGGCGACCGCGGCGGCCGATCCGACGCTGGCAGCTGCGCCTCTCGATGCTTCGCGCGATGCGTCGATCCAGCTCAACCTTGTGGCATCGATTGCTGGAATCGGTGCCATCAACCCCGACAGTATCTCGCACGCGCGTGCTGATCTCGCCAACGCACCGAAGTCGAAGGTTGATCTCGCTCATGATGTGAATGGGGCGTGGGCGCTCATCATGGCAACGCTGCTGAGCGACGATCCAGCTAAGCGAACGGACCAACTCTCGCTAATCGCCTCGCGTGATGAAGCGATCCGGCGTCTGATCGACGAGACGCTCTCAGATGCTCCAAAGACGCCGAGCCGCCAGCGGCTTGGACTTGTTGAGATTGCCAGCGCAACACTCCGGACACAGAGCCGAAGTTCCTATGTTGCATCTCGCGCGCTTCTGGCCGAAGTTCTCAAGCTTGATGGACGGATCGATCTGTTTGAGTGGGTTGTTACGGAGATTCTGCGTGCTCGTGTCGAGCTGGCCCTCGATGTGGGTCGCGGAGTACAAGCGCGTCGAAGTGCTTCACTGAGTTCGGTCGCTCGCGCGGTGCAGCGGACGCTGGGAATTCTCGCGCTTCTGGGTACCGAGGATGAGAGTGTTGCTGAGACCGCACTCGCGGCAGGCCTCACCGAGGCTGGGCTGCCCATGGCGTCCCTTCCGGCCAGCAATGAGCGAACTCTCGACTCGATCGCGGATGATCTTCGGCTTCTTGAGGCGCTGCGTCCAGGAGCAGCTGGAACCCTCCTGCGTGCAGCACTCGTCGTTGTCAGTCATGACTCGTCGATGAAGCAGTCGGAGTACCTGCTCCTTCGCGCACTCTCCGAACGGCTCGCGGTTCCCCTTCCCCCCGCGCTCGTACAGTAGAGCCATGATTCTCCAGCTTCGCTACATGTCGGCTGTCATGTGCCTGCTCGTTATGGGTGCTTGTTCCAACCAGCCCGCGGTGACTCCAGACCTGGCCCCAACAAGTCCGACCGAAGTGGCTGGTGATCGTGTCTTCGTCAATGATGATGACATGGTCGTGCCGGGCTTCGAGCCAGACTTGACACGCACTGGATCGTCCTCACAACGCTCGCGTGCAGATGCGACGACAGACGATCCACACATTGCGGCCACGGCAACTCCGCCCGGTGCTGGTTCATCGAATGGTGAAGGATCGGCTACTCCTTCACACAAGACCTCGATGCCGCAGCGCGCTGGCGCGAGCGCCAAGTCGGCGCGGCTCGGCGGAGTGAGAAAGGCCATCCCGGTCGATCAGGCTGCCCGTGATCTGTTTGGGCTGTGGACCGTCGACACGGATGCCACCCACGACGAACAATTCAAGGCCGACCGCGTTATCTTTGTTGCCGATGGACGCATGCGCATATGGCGAGGCGGCGCGTGCGAGGATGGCCGATGGAACTGGACTGCTGACGAGGGTGTCAAGACGGGCGGCATCGATGGTGTTGCCTTCACACTCGGTGAGTTTGTTCCCGAGGGAGAGACCATGGTCATCTCGACCGACCCAGCCACTCGTGTTGTGTTACGGCCTGATCGGTTCTTTGTCGCGCCAAAGTCGGTTCGTTCCCAACCAACCAGCCACTAGAATCGCGCTGTGAACGACGAGAGATCCTCGAGCGCGGTCGAGCGCACACTCGCGCGCCATCCCCGTCCGCTGGGTGGGGATACCGCGCGCAGCGTCGGGGTCGGGGCGTTCAGCCTCAGTGAAATGATCCTCGACAACTCTGGGCCTGGGGGCGGTGGCATTCACCACCTCAGCGACCGCCGCAAGCCGGAGTGGATTCGCGCGCGAATGCCTGGTGGCGAGGGATACCTCAAGCTCAAAGCGATCATTGACGAACACCGGCTTCACACCGTCTGCCAGGAGGCCAATTGCCCGAACTTGGGGGAGTGTTGGAACCGTGGGACCGCGACAATCATGATTCTCGGCGACACTTGCACTCGCTCCTGCGGATTCTGCAATGTGAAGACGGGTCGACCGCCGACGCTTGATCTAGATGAGCCTCGACGGGTTGCACAGAGCCTCGCGCTCCTTGGACTAAAGCATGTCGTCATCACGAGCGTAAACCGAGACGAGCTACCGGATGGGGGTGCTGCGATCTGGGCCGAGACGATCCACAGAGTCCATGAGGCATGCCCAACGATGAGCGTCGAGGTCCTCGTTGGGGACTTCTGTGGCGATATGGGCGCTGTGAAGGTCGTCTGCGACGCTCGGCCCGAGATCATCAGTCACAACCTTGAGACTGTGCGTCGGATGCATCCGGCGGTTCGTCCGCAGGCGAGATACCAGCGGACGCTCGATGTGCTCGCTGCGTTCCGCGCCCATGGTCTCGTCACCAAGACCGGGCTCATGGCCGGGATCGGTGAGCGCGACTCCGAGGTGCTCGAGGCAATGGATGACATCCAGAAGGCCTCGAAGGCGGATGTGTTGACCATCGGGCAGTACCTGCAGCCCACGAGGAACCATCTCCCCATCGACCGCTGGGTTCATCCCGACACCTTCGCCATGTACAAGGCTGAGGCGCTCGCGAGGGGATTCCGCGTCTGTGAGAGCGGGCCGCTGGTGCGCAGCAGCTACCACGCTGATGACCAGGCGGTACGGCTTGACCAGCGTGCCACCGGTTGACCACCTTACTAATTATCGAACCCGTCGGGACAGAAGCCTAAAATCAGAGTTCCGTCCTTGCAATCACGGAGCGGGATTGGATGGTTTGGGCTATGAGAAATCCTGATGGGAGGGACCTGCGATGAATGATCTGAATCTCCGAAGTGCCAATCTCACAAACTCGATCCGATCCGCAATGCGCCGTGCTGCCGAGCAGGCACTGGCAGAGGAGCGTCGTGGTGGCTGCCGAAATCCTGTGGCGTGTCAAGTCGAGATCCGATGGCATCACGATCCAGAGCACACCACAACCTACGACGGCCTGGATCTCAGCGAGAATGGGCTGCGCATGCGCTCGGAGCTGGTGATCGCAGAGGGACTCACCGGACGGGCGAACTTTACTGTTGGATCGATGGCCTTTGACCGTCCATGCATCGTGTCGTGGTGCCGAGCCTTTCGCGACGACTGCGGACGGATCACCCACTGGGAGGCGGGGCTTCGGCTCATTTAGGCCGGCAGCGTCTGGGTACTTGTTGGCACCACTCGAACTATCGTCATCGGCTCGAATGGGAAGTCTGTCAGGTAACCGCGCAAGTCGTCGATCGAGAGAGCATTGACTCTGGCGAGTTCCTCCTCCAGGGTTGTGTATTCCGCTGTCGACGCCATTACTGCGCCTAGCCGCTGCATCCTTCCTGTTGAACTCTCACCAGCCATCGCGACCCCAGTGGCGATCTTTCGGCGCGCACGCACAAGATCATCCTCGGTTAGCGAGTCACGAAGGAGGTGGCACTCGCGCACGAAGATCTCCTCTGCCCTGACCATGTCTTCGGTGGAACACACAACTGATCCTGCAATCTCGCCGACTCCGTCGCGACCGCTGTATCCAGTCGATGCATCGACCGCGATGCCTGGCTCGACTAGCGCCCAGTACAGGCGCGACCCATCGCTGTCCCCGAGGATCTGTGAGCACACGACCGCCGCGTACCGGCGAGGATCTCTCACTGGACACGAGGGCCAGAGAAGCACTGTGTAGGCGCGGGTCGCCTTCTCTTGTGGAACCGTCAATGATGTTGTGTGTGGTGCCCATGTTGGGTGCTCACGAGACACAACAGAACGCTTCCAACACTGAGACTCCAACCGCGCCTGTTCGACCAGCGCATCGAAGTCAACCCGGCCCGCGGCGACAAGCAACGAATTGTCTGGGGAGTACCGCTTTGTGAAGTACTCACGCATGCTCGACTTCGTCATGGCGTTGATTGATTCTGGGGTACCAAGCACACGGACTCCCAGTGGATGTCCCTTGTAGAAGGCGTCGTTAGCGCGCTCATAGGCAACCCAGGCTGGGTTGTCGTCGTACATGGCGATCTCTTCAAGAATGACGCCGCGCTCCGAGTCGAAGTCCTCCTGACGCAGTGCCGGCCTCAGCAGGTCAAAGACAAGTGTGGTCGCCTTGGTGAAATGCTCCGGCAGGACATGGGCGTGATACGCGGTCAACTCGTGAGATGTAAAGGCGTTGTTTCGCGCGCCGATCTGGTCGAAGGCTTCGTTGATCTCGTGGGCGTTGTGTGTGGCCGACCCTTTGAACATCATGTGCTCGAGAAAGTGGCTCACACCCATCAGCCCCTTTGGCTCGTCGCGTGCACCGGTTCGGACGAAAATCCCGACCGCGGCGCTCTCGGCGTCAGGATCGCACTCTGCGTGCAGTTCGAGCCCATTTTCTAGTTTCGCGGAGCGGTACTGGATTGTCACGCGACCATCCTAGGAGCGGCGCCTAGTGCGCGCGGGTTGCCAGCTCGCCAAACAACGCCCGCATTGTGAATGGTTCATCGCCAAGAATCTCCCTGGAATACGCCGCGAGAAGTCGATTGGACCTGACCACTGTTTCGTGATCTGGATCCTGCTGCGCCTGCAACGCGTCGTTGGTGAACGCGATAAGGAACCACATTGTGCTCCGTCGAACCTTCCATGAGGTTGTTGTCTCACGACCAACAAGTGCCCCTCCCTCGCGGGGCTCGAAGTGCACATGATCATGCCCATCATCCATGTTTCCCAGGACTGGTTGGTACCCAGACTCGGTAAGGACGAGCCACTGGAATCTAAGGAGCATCAGGTCATCAACCCGATCAGAGTCTGCGCCGAGACTGCGGAGCGTCTCACATAGCCCGTCATAGACCCGCGTGTGTGGGTCGTGCAATTGGAAGAACCTTCCCACAAGGTCGGCGCAGTAGTGAGCCATCTGGTTGGGCCGCAATCCCTTTCGAAGGTGTGGAAAACTCTCAATGAGATCCCATGACATCAATGTGGATAGGTCAGATCCAGGCCGGGTGACCAGCGTCGCGGTTCCCCGTGTCAGGAGATCTACCCCGCCAGAAAATCCACTTCGTTCACGACGACTTCCCTTGGCGATCGCCCTGATCGAGCCGAGTGTGCGAGAAAACAACCCGACAGTCTGGCTCGTCTCTGAGTAATCCCAATGCCTGATGCAGATCCCCTCCTCTTCGCGACTGGGCATCGGCCTAGCGTACGGCTGGTTGTGTCGTTGAGATCTCTACCCTGTTCCTACCGTTGGTCTTGGCGGTATACATCGCCCGATCGGACGAGGAGAAGAGTGTCTCGGGTGTCTTTGGTCCTTCCATCGTTTCAATGTCACTCACCCCAAAGCTTGCGGTCACTACAAGGCCGGGGTAGTCGGTCCAGATGCACGCCGCTAGCTGCTGGCGATAGCGCTCAGCCACCTCAATGGACTCGGTTCCTGTTGTTTGCGGCAGGATCACCGTGAACTCCTCGCCGCCGTAGCGACACGCAATGTCACTGAGGCGGCCGCTGGTGAGGATGTTTGAGAACCGCTCAATGACAAGATCTCCGAAGAGATGGCCGTACTGGTCGTTGGTCTTCTTGAAGTTGTCGAGGTCGGCGACGATCAGTGAGAGTGGCTTGTTGTAGCGAATCGCCTCCGCGAACTCGCCAGCCATTCGCTTTTCGTAGTAGGTGTGGTTCCAGAGCCCACTGAGTCCATCGATCTGCGCCTTCTGCGCGAGAATCTTGATGAGGTGTTGGACGCGCATGGCTGAGCGCAGGCGTGCCTTGAGCTCAACGATATCGAAGGGCTTGGAGACGAAGTCGGTCGCGCCGAGGTCGAATGCCCGAACCTTGTTCTCGACTTCCGAGGACGCGCTGACGATGATGACTGCTATGTCCTGAGTCTCTGTGTGTGACTTGAGTTCTGAAAGAACATCGAACCCTGTCATCTCTGGCATGTCGAGATCGAGAAGAATGACATCTGGTTTGGATGCCTCAGCCATCCTCAGCCCCTCTTTGCCGCTGAAGGCGAAGGTCATCTCGAATCGCTCATGCTGCAGACGCAAGCGCAGGAGCCTATGAATCAACTCCGAGTCGTCGATTGCGAGGAGGCGGGGGAGTTCCAAGTCTGACATCGGTGTCGTTTCTGTCTAGGTTGCCGAGGCTCGCTCGCACAGTTCGGTGACACTAAGGAGCGCCTGAAACACTTCGTCCAGGCTTCGCTTCTCCAGGATCGCGCACTCAAGTTCGGCTGCGCGCCGCGAGATCTCCGGGAACCCGTACCCGCTGGCGCCACCCTTGAGTTGGTGGGCCCAGAAGTGGAGTCGCAGGAGATCCCCCCGCATGAAGGCTCGATTGGCTTGCTCGATCCTAGATGGCATCTCGGCGACGAACGCGACGACAATCTCCTGGATTTCGGGGTCATCGAAGTACTGGCTTCGGAGCTTCGCTGAAGAGCTGTTGGAGTGGTGGTCGGACATCAGTCGGTGTTCCTCAAGAATCTAAGATCGGTTGTGGCCTCGCCAACGCAAGTATCATTCGATCTTTTTGGCCAACCCACTGCTGCTATTATCGAGTTTTCACCAGCTCCTGAGTCGAAATCGAACCCCCGCAATGATCCCGAGACAACCCGCCCGTGAGGGACAGATCGGCTTTCTTTACTTGCCGCCATATCGGGTCCAAGGGATCTCTGTGGCGGGGGAGCAGACGGCTGTTGGGATTCCAGAACTGGACATTGTCTTTGATATAGGACTTTGCCCAAGACCTGTCCTTTCTGCGGGCGTTGTCGCTCTATCCCACACCCATATGGATCATGTGGCGGGACTTCCTTACTACTTCAGCCAGAGATTCTTCCAGAAACTGCCGGTTGGGAAGTGTTATTGCCCAGCTCCCATGGCTGATCCGCTCCGTGCGATGTTGAAGTCTTGGGGCGACATTGAGCGGCAGGAGACACCATATGAGATTGTTGGTTTGAACCCGGGTGATGTGATTGAAGTCCGTCCGAACCTCTTCCTTAGGGCTCACCAATCTAGCCACACCATACCAAGCCTTGCGTATGCGCTCTTCGAGCGACGCAACAAGTTGCGTGATGAGTACTCCGAGCTCCCCCAGGACCGGATCCGAGACCTGAGACTCGCCGGCACCGATGTGACACGATCGATCGACATCCCGATTGTTGCGTACACCGGTGACACCGAGCTGGCGCCATTCCTCTATCACTCCGACTTCACAGACGCCAAGATTGTGATTGTTGAGTGCACATTCTTTGATGGCGAGCATAGAGACCGCGCCAAGACTGGTAAACATATCCATGTTGAGGATCTTTGTCCTCTCCTTGCGCAGTGGAAGGCTCGTGATGTCGTGGTGGTGCATGCCTCTCGGCGCACAATGTTGTCGTTTGCGAGACAGAGAATTGATGAGGTTGCGGGGGATCGTGCGTCGAGCGTTCACATGCTGATGGACTTCCGCACGAATCGTGCGCGACTCGAACAGCAGACGGCGGCGGAACAGATTGTTGAGCCGCCCGAGATCGCACCAAGTGAGACAATTGAACAAGATTGATCGTGGTGATTGACTGCGTAGGCTGCGCGTTCTAGAGTTGGCTCCCCCTACTCCCTATGTGCGCCGCGATGACCAGTATGACACGAAGCTTGAACGCTTCCCATGACGACCTGAAGGGTCAGATCAATGGATTCCTCAGGAAGAATCATCCTGAGGTTTGCCGCCACTGGTTCGACGACATCGAACCGATCGGTGTCGATACGGGTGTGCTCAAACTGCTTGTCACCGAACCAATCCGTCGCCAGTATCTCCAGCGAAGTTGCTCGCCGCAGTTCACTGAGGCAGCCCAGGCCGTCACGGGACAGTTGCTGGCGGTGCAGTTTGTCGGTGAGAGCGACACATTGACAACCACCGAGCGAAACCAGAGCGGAACGGTTCGTGTCCATATTCCGGCGGAGTTTGAGGAACAACTAGTGCTCTCGCCGGACTACACCTTCGACTCCTTTGTTGTGGGTCCAGGCAACAGGCTTGCGCATGCGGCGGCGGTCGCCGTCAGCATGAATCTGGGACGCGCATACAACCCATTCTTTGTTCATGGTGGTGTTGGGCTGGGCAAGACTCACCTACTGCAGGCGATCTCCCAAGGTGTGATCCGCCGATCGCCTTCGTCGCGGGTGGCGTACCTCTCGTGTCACACCTTTATGGAGCTCTTTCTGGAGAGTGTGAAGTTGGGGCGGATGCGGGAGTTCCGACATCGCTTCCGCACGGTCGACCTTCTTGTTATCGATGATGTTCACTTCCTGTCGAAGCGAGATCAGACTCAGGAGGAGTTCTTCCACACTTTCAACGCTCTGTACCAGAGTGGGAAGCAGATCGTCCTCTCGTCTGATGCTTCTCCCAACGAGATCCCAGATCTTGAAGAGCGTCTGGTCAGTCGATTCAATTCTGGGCTTGTGACACGGGTCGATCGTCCGTGCTTTGAAACTCGGATATCGATCCTCAGGACGAAGGCCAATCTCCTCAACCTGACAATTCCGGATGAAGTACCCGCCTACATCGCCGCAAAGATCGACTCGAACATCCGTGACCTCGAGGGGGCACTCTCCAAGGTGCGCGGCTACGCGATGGCCCATTGCCTAGAGATCACACTCGACAGCGCCAAGGCTGCCCTGACCGATGAGATCGCTGGCCTGAAGCGCTCAAACCAGCCGACGATTCAGGTGATCATCGATGCGGTAACCGCGTACTACGACATCAAGCTCTCTGACCTTCTCTCAAAGCGGCGGCACAAGTCGATCGCTCTACCCAGGCAAGTGTGCATGTGGCTGGCCAGGAAGTACACGCGCTACAGCTTGGAGGAGATTGGTGGGTACTTTGGTGGGCGCGATCACACCACGGTGCTGCACGCCGTCCGCACGATTGGGTCTCGTCGAGAATCAGACCCGGATGTGTCACAAGCCGTTGAACGGATTGAGGGGTCGTTCGCTAGAAACCATTCTGTCGAATGATGGTGTGTGTTGTGTGAACAAGTGGTCATCTGTTGCCGTCCGCTGCCTTGTGTGTCTCAGTATGAGCGACCAATCAACTGACTGGTAATCTGTTGGTCTTCTAACACACACTTGCGATGTCGCGTTTCGACGATCAATTGACAGGAGTCTAGAAACTGGCGTTGGTTGTAAGTCACTGTTGGCTAGTGTGTTGTGTCTGTGTTAATGGCGGTGCCCACAATTGACAAACACCATAACGATGATGATTAGGTACTTTTCAGTCTGGTGAGGCCCAGTCTTATACGACAGTGCCGAAACCGCGTCTGGGCTGACAGTTCAAGCAGAAACATGTGGTTCTTCCGGCGATGACCGCTGTGTGGATGGTTGCCCCACAGACGAGGCAGGGATGACCTGCGCGGCCGTAGACCTGGTGTCGATCAACGAAAGATCCGGAGGTTCCATCGGGCAGTCGGTGATCTCTGAGAGTTGAACCACCCGCGTCAATGGATGCTTTGAGGACGCGACGAATCGCTGCAGCGAGTCGGACCAATGCCGCCCGATCAAGCGTCTCGCAGCGGCGTCTCGGGTGAATCCCGGCGCGAAAGAGAGCCTCGTCGGCGTAGATGTTTCCAACCCCCGCGATGTGTCGTTGATTGAGGAGAAAAGCCTTGACACCGACACGACACCTCAGGGTGCGCTGAACGATCTCATTACCAGTGATGCTGATCGCATCGGGGCCCAGGGTGCTCCACTCGCGATCATGAGCCTTTGCGTCTCGCAGCGTGTACAAACCCCCAAACCGTCGAGGATCCCTGAATAACAGGAACTGCGGCTTCTTATGCGCGCGATCGACCCGCCATACGACATGGACATGGGCGTGGCCGCGGCAGGCCGCAGCATCGCGCGCGAGCAGGAGCTGCCCGGTCATTCCAAATCGGACAATGACGAGCCGTCCAGACGACGACACGATCGCAAGCTGCTTTCCATGTCGAATCAAGGACACGATTCTCTGTCCGTCAAGGAGTGCATCTCGTGATGCCACCCCACGGACAATGTCGCGCCGCGCCAGCGATACCAGTCGAATCACGGATCCGACAAGGTGCGGCAGCAACGCGAGCCTGATGCTCTCAACTTCGGGGAGTTCCGGCATGCATGCGCCTTATACTCAACTTGAGGCCCCCACCCCATGTCCAGCGCACTGATCAACCGTCTCCACAGCAAAGATTCACTTGTTGCAGCCACAGCGGTTCAGGATGCCGCCGCGGCGATCCGCCACGAGCTCGACACCACTATTGTCGGGCAGGAAGCGGTGGTTGAGCAGATTCTGCTCTCCATGTTCTGTGGGGGTCACACACTGCTTGAAGGCGTTCCTGGGCTTGCCAAGACACTCATCATCTCGACGGTCGCACAGACACTTTCTCTTGGCTTCTCGAGGATTCAATTCACACCAGATCTCATGCCGAGCGATGTCACCGGAAGTGAGGTGATTCAGGAAGACAAGCAGACCGGTAACCGCGCCCTGCACTTTGTGAAGGGACCAATATTCTCCAATGTGATCCTCGCGGATGAGATCAACCGTACGCCGCCGAAGACACAGGCAGCGCTCCTGGAGGCGATGCAAGAGGGACAGGTCACCGCAGGGGGATACACGCACGCGCTACCAAAACCATTCTTTGTTCTTGCCACACAGAACCCAATCGAACAGGAGGGGACATATCCGCTACCCGAGGCGCAACTAGATCGGTTCATGTTCCTGGTGCGAATCAGTTACCCAAGCGAGGCCCAGGAGATGGAGATCGTCAAGCGGACAACCGGAACCCAGAGTCGCACACCAACCGCCGTCATTGGTGCGGCCGAGTGCCTTGCGATTCAGAGGATTGTGCGTGATGTGCCGATCGCGGATCACATGGTGCAGTACGCGCTGCGTCTGGTGCGGGCCACGCGGATTAGTGACGGCTCGCCAAAGTTCATCCGCGACTATGTCTCTTGGGGCGCAGGCCCGCGGGCGGGGCAGTTCCTGGTGCTTGCAGCCAAGGCCAAGGCCCTGCTCGCCGGCGAACGACATGTGATGCCACATCATCTACACGCGGTGGTGCTGCCGGTCATGCGCCACCGGATAATGCTGAATTTCAACGCACAGGCAGATGGCATCAACACCGATCAGGTCGTCGGCGATCTTCTCAAGTCTATTTCGATCGACGCCGCGGCATGATCCATGGGCGATGGAGCAACCACGCCCCTGCGCGCCGAGCAGTACCTGGCGCCCGAGACGCTCGCGCAGCTTGCAAGCTTTGAGCTGAGGGCGAAGATGGTGGCGGAGGGGGCGATGAACGGCCACCACATCTCTCCACGACAGGGGGCAGCTGTCGAATTCGCGTCCCATCGCCAGTACACCTCTGGTGACGGCGTGCGCCACCTCGACTGGAAGGTCTTCGCGCGAAGCGACAAGCTCTATATCAAGCAATACCAGCAGGAGACGAATCTCAATCTCGCCATCCTCGTCGACGGGTCGGCATCGATGCAGTACGGGACACTCCTGACAAAGACCGGATGGGGAGGGACGAAAGCACAACAGGGTACGAACCGCTGGACCAAGTTTGACCACGCAACAGCAATCGCGGCGGCGCTCTCGTTCCTAGCACTATCCCAGCGTGACCGAGTCGGTGTTGGAGTGTTCGGCGACGGAATTCGTGTTGGTGTGCGCCGGTCTAGTTCCCAAGATCACTGGCGATCAGTTGTTCGCTGCCTGTCAACAGAGCCGATGCGCGGTGTTGTGAACTGGACCAAGGTCGCCGATCAGGCACTGAGCCAGAACCACGACCGAACACTCTTTGTGATCCTCTCGGACTTCCTGTCGCCACTGGATCAGATTCGCGGAGCCCTAGCCCGCCTGCGACACCGCGGCAACGACGCGATTCTTGGTGTGGTCCTCGACCACGAGGAGATCGATTTTGGGATGGACATCGAAGCCCCATTCGAGGGGCTCGAAGGGGAGGGAATTCTGTCGATTGATGCACGAACCATACGAGACGCATACCGCGCCACCATGGAACAACATCTCCAGGCCCTGAACAGACTGGCACGGGGGTTCACCTTCGACTCGGCAGTGTTCGATACCCACAAGTCGGTGGGGCCGGTACTAGCGGCGTTGCTAGCACGCCGCGAGGCCTTCGACCGACGGAGATCGGTTCGATGATCATCGCCTCTCCCACAATAGCACTCGCCGGAGTCCTCGCGGTGGCGCTGCCGATCACAATCCACCTGTTCTTTAGACGGCGCCAACGACCGGTGGAGTGGGCAGCCATGGAACTCCTCCGCGAAGCAATCAAGAGGACCTCGCAGCGGCAGAGACTCCAGCGCCTGGCGCTCCTTGCGCTTCGGTGCCTCATTGTCGCCGCCACAGGCCTTGCGGTAGCGGGACCTCTCTTTCAATCAGACGAGAGAGCCTCGATGCCCGGAGGCGCGACACAGCACGAACTAGTGATCGTTCTCGACGACGGTGTGGCCCAACAGGCGACCATCGACGACACCGAGTCGTTTGAAACAAGTCAGACCCTGGCGCTCGAAGCCATCGACTCACTCAAACCCGGGGATTCGGTCGGGATCGTCCTGGCAGCAGGTGCGCGGCCCCTGGTCTGGCCACCATCAACCGACCTTCGAGCTGCGCGCGTGGCGGTCAGCGGACTCACAGCCGCCCACGAGCCCTCAATGATCCCCGCCGCACTCGCAACAGTGATGACACCAGACAGATCTCCGTGCATCATCAGCGCATTCCGCCGAGGAACTTTCGCGGACGGAGGAACACTGGTGTCTGTGGCGAGCAAGGCGACGATCACTCTCTCGTCTCCAGAGACAAGCGACGCGCCGAATGTGCAACTGACATCACTTGAGGCGGTCGCGCGTGGACCCAACACATCGCGAGATCTGGTGCCAATGAGGATCACACTCAGGCGTGAAGGCGGCCAGCTACCACCAACAACAACACTCCTCGAAACCTCCGCTGGTGACTCAAGAACAACAAGTCGGGTTGAGTGGAGTCTGGGGCAGTCCGAGGCAGCCACCGAGATCTTTGTTCAAGTGTCCCGGAGTCAAACAGCCGATCTTCCTGTGCGCGCTTCGATTACCGAGCGGGACGCCCAACAGGCAGACAACGCTCGGTTTGCGGTCGTGATGGGAACCCCGGTCATTCGAGTCTGCGTCATCGACCGCGAGCAGAGCTTGGCGGCATCGCTTGGCAGCGTCGCGTCAACATGGATTGATCGGGCGCTGCGCCCAACAGACACAGTTGGCATCGAAATCGAGTCCATCGACCCAGCGACCGTTGATGCAGCACGGCTTGTCAAGTTCGACGCATCCATCATTACGCGACCTGATCTTCTCGACGCCAGGGCGTGGGAGGTTGTAGCGCGCGCGGTAGATGGGGGGCTTGTCGTGATAGTGGTTCCATGGTCAGAGGCATCAAACTCAACCTGGTCGGATGGGATGGTCGGCGCATTCAATCTCGGATGGACCATTGCGCGAGAGGCACGATCCGCAGACACCGCTATTGGCATAGCGTTGACGAAGCAACCACCACGACACCTGAGCCAAATCGCCGCAGAGTTGCCAGAGCTGACTCAGCCGGTACTTGTTGAGCGTTGGTTCGCCGTCACAATTCCCGCCGGTAGAGGACAACCCGTGTTGAGCCTCGAGGATGGGTCACCGTTCATTGTGGAAGCAACACTCGAGCAGGCGCGCGGGTCACTTCTCTTTGTGGCCTCAGCGATCGACCTGGAATGGACAAACCTTCCCGCGAAGCCCCTCATGGTTCCGCTGTTACAGGAACTCGTGAGGCAAGCTGTCGCCAGCGTTGCGCGAGGGGGAGAGATCGGTGTTGGTGCTCAGCAGATCCAACACCCACCCAAACACGCAGAGTCCATTGTCATCGCGCTGGCTGATGCCAGGGTTGATGTGAATGAGGTGCGCTCGGTGTCACTTGACCCCACCGGGACGCTCGCACACCCGATCATGATGGCTGGGGTCTATGAAGCCCGCGACGCGGCTGGGCATGGTGTTGGGTGGGTTGTCGCCAACATCAGTGTGGATGCCGCAAGCATCCAGACAACTCCCCACGATGATCTCGCGGCACATTTTCCCGGAAGCAGCGTGACCATCACCACCGGAAGCCTCGCGAATTCAGCAACGGTGGCGGACCGTAGTGTCTCATCTGGTCCACAGATACCGATCGCCCCCGCACTCGATGGTCAATCACTGGCGACGGCAGCATTCATTGTGGTCATCGCGCTTCTCGTCGGCGAAGCACTGGTGGCAAGACTGGCCTCAACCGGATCGAGCGTGGTGCGCGCCTTAGAAAGGCCACGATGACATCGTCAGGATTCGCGCGATGGTTCCTTGGCTTGGAGGCGATTCCATCTGGAGCGCAGGGAGTCGAATTCTCATGGCAGCACCCAATGGCTAGTTGGGCGTGGTTCCTGATCATGGTGGCGGCGGTGGCCATCGGATGGTGGAGTTACCGCTCGCTGATGGGTCGTGGTGCATCCCGCGTGGCGCTCGGGGTTGTGCGTGCTGTACTGATCACACTTATGGCAGCACTGGCCGCTGGTCCACTCCTGCGCCTTCCTATCGTCGAGAGCGATCCCGACTTCGTTGCGGTTCTGGTTGATCGGAGCAGAAGCATGACGATCGCCGACACCAAGGAAGCGTCGGGCGAGTACTCAGAGCGCGACAGCGTGGTGCGTCAGGTACTTCAGGATCCCGTCTGGCGCACCATCGACGAGTCAAAGGAGATCATCTGGCTCGGATTCCACGCGTCAGCCTTCGACCTCAATCCGTCGGAGCTACCACCTCCCGATGGATGGTCAACAGACCTGACCATCCCGATCGAGACCGCACTTCGAAGACTCGCCGGACGCCCTGCCAGTGCCATCGTTGTCGTCTCGGACGGCAGGACGGCACGGCCAATGGACCAACACACACTTCGCGCGATCTCGGCGCGCGCGATCCCAGTCTTCACCGTCGCATTGGGATCCGCAGTGGCGATGACCGACCTCTCAGTCGCCGAAGCGGACGCTCCACAACGAGCCTTTGTGCGCGATCAAGTTCCAGTCGTCGTGCGGGTCGAGTGTGCCGGGGGTACACCCGGATCTCCGGTGCAGATCGAACTAGTCGATGCGGAGACGCTGAGGATCATCGACTCGGTGGAGTTGACCCCAGACAAATTCACTTCTCGCCACGCTGAGGCTGTTCTTACCGGCGCGCACGAGGAGGCCGGCCAGACGCGGTGGATTGTGAGGGTCCACGGATCAGGGGACGATCTTGTGAAGGCCAATGATGAGCAGACGATCGAGATCGACTTCATTGATCGTCCACTCAGGGTCCTTTACATCGAGGGATATCCGCGCTGGGAGTACCGCTACCTCAAGAACCTGCTCGTCCGTGAGCCATCTCTGGAGAGTTCTGTGATGCTTCTGTCTGCAGATCGCGACTTCGCCCAGGAAGGGAACGCGCCGCTGGAGAGACTTCCTCAGACCGCCGACGAGTTCGCCGAGTTCGACTTGTTCATCCTTGGTGATGTGCCATCAGGGAGCCTTTCTCAGACACAGATCGCCAACATTGCATCATCAGTCAGCGATCGAGGAGCGGGGCTCCTGTGGATTGCCGGTGAGAGGTCGACTCCAGGGTCGTGGCGCTCGACCGAGCTTGAGGACCTGTTGCCCCTAAGGGGTGTCCCCGAACGGTTTGACGAGGTAGTGATCATCGAACCAACTCCGGGGGCCCAGCGCAGTGGAGTGCTACAACTCGGAGAAACACCGAGGGAGCGATGGCCCGATGCGCTCACCGAGACCGGAGGACACGCAGGTCTTGAGTGGGCACAGCGCATAGAGGTTGACTCACTCAAGCCAGCGTCCGAGGTCTTGGCAGTGGCCCGGCCACTCTCAAGCTCACAGGCGTATCCACTGGCGGTCACGATGAGATATGGCGCGGGTGTTGTCCTCTATGTTGGAACAGACGAAACCTGGCGATGGCGGCACGGTATCGGCGAGACCTATCAGGAGCGGTTCTGGATTCAGTTCATCCGCTATCTCTCTCGCGGATCAGTTCAGCGCGATGACAAGCCATTTCAACTCATCGTGGAACCACGGCAGCCCGAAGTCGGCGTGCCCGCAATGATCCGAGTCGAGGTTCAGGAGACAAAGGCTGGCGATGTCGCCGGTGATGCGCCGCTGGAGGTACGCGCGGACCCGATCGATGCGGGACAGGGTGCATCAGGCGAGACAACACAACTCATTCGCGACGGTGGTCAGTGGGTCAACGGGTGGACACCCCTTGCTGCTGGCGCCTGGCGCATCAGGGTCGACTCGCCTCGGACAGGGGTGCTGGAGCAGGTGGTGACGGTAGTTCGTAGCGACGCGGAACTCCTCACTCCAGAGACGGACCATGCACAACTGGCGGAACTAGCCCTGAGAACAGGTGGCGCGGTAGTCGCCCCTGGAGATCTTCGCCGTCTGCTCGATCTCCTTCCTAGGCGATCACTGACCAAGGAACAGGCGATCATCGACCCGATCTGGAACAGTCCTGCGGCCCTCACCGTGGTGTTGGCACTCCTTCTTGCCGAATGGATAGGCCGCCGATGGCTGCGCCTGGCGTAGGATTTCGAGCGAGAAAGTGCCCTGAAACGAGACCTTCCATCTGAGTTTGCGGCAGTCAGCACGCGGATGCGTCGGTTACGCATCGTCGAGGCGGTGGTCGTCGCTGTTCGCGTCGCGGTTCTGGGACTCTCAGCCTGCATCGTGTTGGATGGGTTGATCCGGTTCCCCGAAGCAATCCGTTGGGTGATGTTTGCTGGAATGTGTTGGCTTTGCGCGTGGCTCTGGCGGCGGTGGATCGCGCCAGCTCTCGCTCGTCACGACACGACCGTGGCCCTCGCCCTGTCTCTTGAGCGATCGACCCCAGCAGCACAGGGGCGGCTCGCCTCCGGCATCGAGTTCGCAAGCGACCCATCGATGCGCACCCACCCGCTGGCCAGCGCAGTCGCCACTCAGGCCACACAGATTGTGTCAGCATCAGCGATCGCCGGACTCGTCACGACCCGCACAGCCAAGCGTGAGGCGACCGCATTGGCGTTGGTACTCGCCGTGTGGGTTGTGTATTCCGTGATCACCCCCCACCTTGCCACCATCGGTCTCCTTCGAATTGGCGCACCGTGGGTGGTGGCTGAGTGGCCAGCACGAACGAGTGTCAGAAGCACCACATTCGCCACGCACCATCCCAGGCAGACTTCGCTCCCGCTCAAGGCAGACTTATACCGAGGGGACCCAGCAACAGAACCAGTGTGGGTTCGCCTGCGCAATTCGAAAGATGGCCAGACGGGACCATGGGAAGAGACTCCCATGATCCATCAGGGCGAGACTCGCTTTGAACGATTGATGGACCCAACCGCGGATTCGGTTGAGTTCCTATTTCTCACACGCGACATGGCGACTTCACGCCAGACGATCACATTTGTGGACGCACCCGAAGTGACCGGTGTGAGGGCCAGCATCACACCGCCGCCGTACGCCTCATCACACACCCCCGAGTCGTTCGATCTTGGGAAGGCGACACATGGTCGAGGACGGATCCCGGTTCCGGTGCTCGAGGGATCAATGGTCGAGCTCTCGCTTGCAACTTCTCCTCACTTAGGAATCCCCGCGTTAGGGTCGGCGGAACTTTCCCAATGGCTTGAACAGACATTCGCGTGGTCGGGGACACCAACGGCGGCTGGAGGTCAACCACCAACACTAACGGCATCAGTCCGTGATGGCGTGTGGATCGTGTCATGGGTGGCTGATCTCTCCCGATCAATGGCGATCCGACTCGTCGACCCTCACGGCGTCCACAATGTCGATGACATCAAGGTGACCATCGATGTCGTTGCTGACGGGGCTCCTGAGGCGACGATGATCGAACCATCAAGTGACGAGACTGTTCTTCCGTCGGCCCAAATCCAGTTGCGGGCCGAGGGGCGCGACGATGTTGGCCTCGACGAGTTTCACATCGAGGCAACACGAGGCTCCGACTGGAAGAAGGAGTTGGTGCGAGTCGGTGCTGGCGGCCAACCGAAGGTCGAAGAGAGCGTGGAGCTCAACCTCGCTCTGGCTGGCGCCTCGCCGGGCGATGTGTTTGAGATCACCTGTGTCGCAAGTGATCGCTTCTCGGCAGCGGGGGTCACCCACGAGCCGACACGATCGTCGCCGCGACGGATCCGCATCCTCAATCAGGCGCAGTTCGACGAAGAGACTCGCAACGCTCTCGCCGCGATCCGTCAGGGCGCAATAAGGATCGATGACCGGGAACGCGCACTGATGGAGCGAGCAGATGCCCCAGCGGCGCAACTGAGGCCCCAGTCGGAGATCAGCGAGAGGATTGAGGCGCTGCGCAAGTCAGTCGGTGCGCTGGAAGGCCGAGCTGAGCGTAATCATGTCGATGACGACGCCATGCGCAGTCTCCTGTCGGCGGCCAGCGACATCCTCGACGAAGCCGGGGCGCGCAGCGCAATCGCGCGCAACGCCCTTCAGGAGGCCGCGGATGTGCAGGCAAGCGCTGGCGACGCGACTCAAGACATGGCGATGGAGGCTGCCCGTGCCGCGCAGATGGATGTGCGCAGTGAACTCGACGATCTCGCAGCACTGCTGGACCGCGACAAGGAAGCCTTCGCTGCGACCCGCTCACTCGAGCGGGTTGGGGATGCGATCACCCGCGCCGACGACGAGCGCACACGAGCAGCAGCCAGGACGATCGGCCGCGCCCGACAGGACCTAACCGACGATGAAGCCGCCGCACTTGATCGCGCCGCCGAGACCACACAACAGGCGGCCCACACCGCACAGGACACACTTGAGCAGCTGAGGGATCGGGCTGCGGAAGTAGCGAGAGTTGATCCTGAGCGCGCGGCAATTCTCAAACAGGCGGCTGATCGGGGAGAACGAGAGGCTCTCTCGCCGCGCATCGAGCAGGCAGAGCAAGCGACAAGAGAGAACAGACTCGACGACGCACGGCAGGCATCATCAGCCGCGATGGAGACGGTCAAAAAGATGATCAAGGACCTTGCCGATGACGAGAAGTCGAAGACACAGGCACTCAAGCGAAGGCTCGCTGGCATAGCCGAGGCGATCGAGGCTCTCGTGCGCGAAGCCGAGAGTGTCGAGGGGCTTGGACTGTCGCTGCTGACTGCTGATGGCACCGAAGTAGCGATCGCAGCCCCAGGAGTCGGAACACAGGCGGCACGAGTATCACGAAACGCCTCAGGAGTCGCCGATGAGGCGCGCGCGGCAGGTCCCCAGGCGCAGCGAGTGGTTCGACTTGTGGAACGAGGGGCTGAAGCGGAGGGGAGGGCAGCAGCCGCGTTCCTAACAAGTCCCGCGAAGGTCGAACCTGGCCACGAGGCACTGGTGCGCTCGACAGGACTCTTGAGGGAAGCACTATCGGCGGCGCGCGAGCAGGAACGCCGGACCGAGGAAATCGAACGGCAGGAGCGTCAACGAGAGCTCGCCGAGAAGTACAAGACGCTCTGCGACCGACAGGAAGGGGTCGTGATCGCGTCCATTGCGCTCGTCGACGCCGGATCGGACCGGAGGACCCTTGTCGAGGCGAGGCGACTCGGGGTCTCGGAGGAAGAGATTCGAAGCGAGATCGGCGCGATCGCCGATGGATCGGAGGATGTGAAGAAGTCCCCAACTTTCATGGAAGCGTCCTCGCTCGCGATGGACGCAGCAGGACTAGCGGCGACAGACCTTCGTGGTGGCCCCCCGACCGAGGGAACTATCGAGATGGAGCGAGAGGTTCTCGAGACGCTTCGTGGACTCGCCTCGGCACTATCCCAAGCCAGTCGCAAGAAGGACGATCCATTTTCAGATCCTGATTCTGGTGGTCGTGGGAGTCAAGGAGCCGGTGGCGGTGGTGGTGGTCAGGAGGAGCCGCTGATTCCACCTCTGGCTGAACTAAAGGTGCTTCGTTCCCTTCAGCAGACGATCTATGACAGAACCAAGCGCGTGGCCGCCGGCTCCACTCCCGCTGGTGCACTGGAGGCACTTGCGACGCGGCAGGACAGCGTGGCCAGACTTGCCGACGCGCTGCGCGAAACGGTCGAGCGACAGATGCGCGGCCGTGCCGGACAAGATGTTCCGGTGATCATCAAGCCCGACATAGTTCCAGACGAGCCGGAGAGTCCATGACCACGCGCGCGATCATGACGATCATCATTTCACTGTGGGGCTCGGTTGCCGCTGCCCAGGATGGCCCCAAGGCCGCGGAAAAAGAGCGATCTCTTGACGATCTCCTGGGCATCGGTGGGGCCGACTCAACGAAGGCCCATGAGGAGAGTGCCCGCGCGCAGCGGGAAGAGCTCACTCGCTCGCTGTCTGCGAGCGAGGCCCAGAATGCGTTCATCGCAGCCATCACTTCGATGCAACGGAGTGCCACACTTCTCCGCGATCGTGACTCCGGAACCGCAGTCCAGCGCATCCAGGAGGATGTGATCACCCGTCTCGACGCGCTGATTGACGCCGCGCAACAACAGCAGCGACAGCAGCAGGCATCAGCGTCAGCAGACTCCAAGTCGAGCGGATCATCTCAGGGTGAACCCAAGGACGGCGGGAAGTCAGGGTCGGACAAGGCTGGATCGAGTGAGGAGCAGCGCCGTCGCGAAGCGAACAATCGTGCGCAGGCGGAGCGGCTAAAGGGAGAGAAGCCAGGCGATGAACAGCAGGCAGGCAACAACCCAGATCGACCGGGAGAGGCACCACCCACCGACGCCAGCGTCGAGGGTGGGATCATCGAGGAGACCGAAGAAGAGTGGGGGAAACTCCCACCACGCATGCGCGAGATTCTGAGGCAGGGAGTGCGCGAGAAGATGTCATCTGTCTACCGGCGATGGACCGAGGCGTACTACAGACGGATCGCCCAGGAGTCCAAGCGATGATTGCGGCGACCGTAGCCATCATTATTGCGTCGGCGTTCTCTCAAGCACCGATCCCAAAGCCCGAAGCGAAGCCAAAACCGCCGGCGCTGGGTGTCGGCGCCGAAAACAAACCAGCCGCGGGTGAGATCACTCCCGAACTCACCGAGGCGGTCGAACATGGTCTTGCATATCTCGCGGCAAGTCAGAATGGCGACGGATCATTCGGGCGCGGGCGCTACGGACGGCATGTCGGGATCGCGGCGCTCTGTGGGATCGCGTTCATGGCTGACGGCAATGTCCCTGGACGGGGGAAGTATGGCGAACAAGTGTCCAAGGCACTGGACTTCATTCTTGCCAACAAGTCTGAGAGCGGGCTGCTGGCAGCCGACGGAACGACCGGTCCCATGTATGGCCACGGGTTTGCCACTCTCTTCCTGGGCGAGGTCTATGGGATGAATCCACAAGACACGCGCGTCCGCGATGCGCTTGTGCGCGCCGTCGACCTGATCCTCAATAGTCAGAACGACGAGGGAGGATGGCGCTACAACCCCGTCCCCTACGACGCAGATGTTTCGGTCACCATCTGCGAGGTGATGGCGCTGCGGAGCGCTCGAAATGCCGGGATCAAGATCCCAAAGGACACGATTGACCGGGCTGTTCGCTATGTGCGGGACTGCCAGAACCCGGATGGCGGCTTTCGTTACATGCGTCAGCCAGGCACCAGCGCGTGGCCCCGGACCGCCGCCGGTGTGGCAAGCCTCTTCTACGCAGGCGTCTATGAGGACGACTCCATCATTCGCGGCCTTGATTATCTCAAGACGAATGCCATTGTTGCGGGTGGAGGTCCGCAGATGCAGGCTCACTATTACTACGGCCAGTACTACACAACACAGGCGATGTACCTCGCCGGTGGCGACTGGTGGTCACAATGGTTTGCGCGGGCCAGAGCTGAACTGCTTGCCACGCAGACCGATGATGGATCGTGGATCGACCATCAGGCGGGGAATGCGTACGCGACCGCGATGTCTCTCATCGTTCTCCAGATGCCAAACCGGTATCTCCCGATCTTCCAGCGGTAGGCGATGTACACCGTGCTACGAGTGCTCTCGCGTTCCGCAATGGTCTTGGTGGCAACGGTGACCATCGCCAACACCCCAGCGACCGCCGAGCAATCATCCATCGCGTGGGAAGCACTCACGCCGAAAGGGTCATGGGTAGTCGCCACACAGGATGACCAGGGGGTGCTTCGGACGCTCGACGGAGGCGACGCTCTCGGTGGGGCGCTTGCCCTGCGGCGTGTCGGGGACGATTCGTCGGTCACGGTTTCACCATTCGCGTCACTCCATCTGGCTGATGGTCAGGTTCTCGCGGGTGGGTTCGTCGGATTCATCGAGAAGGACACCAAGAGCCTTGTTAGGTGGAAGCACCCTGGGCTCGGGCTGGTCGATGTTGCTATCGAACAGATTTCGGAAATCCATTTCGAGCCCACGAGCACGATGGTCGGCAGCGCAACCTCGGACCGCATCATCCTGCGAAACGGGGATGTGGTTGAGGGATTTGTGGAGTCATTTGGCGACACATTGAACATCGATGTCGGTGGGATGGCACAAGAGATCCCGCTCAGCAGGGTGTCGGCGATCTGGCTGGTCTCGAAAGTCGCCTCGCGAAGTGCGGTGCGCGTATGGATCGCGGATGGATCGGTCATTGACGGGGCGTCGATCGAGGGCGGCCCGGGCGGTTCATTTATCCTCTCGGGGGCGGATTTTTCGTTGGTGACCGCAACGCTTCCTTTGCTGGCAGAGGAAGTCGTTGGCATCGAGCAGACTCCATACCGCGTCCACCCGCTCTCGTCGCTGACTCCCACGGTTGCAGCGCCAACCACTCCGGCGCTGCCGCGCGCCAACTACCCGCCGCCGAGTGTTGGGGTGCGCAATGTGCCGCTCTCTGCCGCGACCATCGAGGTCAGGGGGCCTGAACGGCTCGTCTACGAAATCCCCCAAGGCTTCACCATCCTCAGCGCCGACATCGCCCTCGCTTCGTCGCTGACAAGGTGGGGCAACTGCGCACTCATCATCCGACAGAGCGGCGAAGACATCGTTCGACTTCCACTCTCGGCCACAACGCCACACAGAACGATCATGGTGCCTATCGGGGCTGGGAGGCTCGAGATCGAAATCGACGAAGCTAGCGGTGGCCCGGTGGGCGACACGGTGATTCTCAGGCGGGCGATCCTCATCGCTCCCGACGGGCAGAGCTGAGACAGTCGTCGCGGTCCAGGCGTAGTCCGCACCGGTCCACCTTCCAACCCTGACCTCTCCCGTCTCGCGCCACTCGACACAGCAGGCGCGGTCGCGCGCAGAAACGAGTCGGCACGCGTCCGCAAGAAGTACGCTCCACTTGTCGCGCGCGATACGCCGCTGGCCGGTCGACTGAAGAATGATCGGGCTAGCCACCCGTTCGACGAGGGCCGCCGCTTCAGGGCGGAAGCTGCCGTGATGAGGAAGTTCCATCAACGAGACCCCCGTTAGGGACGCCCGTTCCGGCTCGGCGAGCACCGCCCGACAAGCTTCGCGTGATGAGTCGCCGGTCAAGAGCAGCACAAATCCACCCGACGAGACTCGGATGACCAGACTGCCGTCGTTGCTGTCGTCGTAGCGGGTCTGACGAACGGGATGAAGAATGTCCCAGACGAGTTCACCAGAGCGAAGCATGTCGCCGCGTCCGATTGGTTCGATCTTGGCTCCCCGATCCGTGACCGCCCGAATGAGTGCGGCGGCGACACGCCCGCCATGGTCGGCATATTCAAGAAACTGCTCAGTTACTAGGACGCGGCGTACAGAGAACGCCTCGACGGCCTCAGGGACAGCGTTGAAGTGATCAGTGTTTGGGTGGGAGACCGCGATCCAGTCCAACCGCGTTACACCGAGGGCGCGAAGAGCCGGCACAACGATCGAACTTCCGGCGTTAGCAGATCCGAGGCTGCCTGCATCGAAGAGCGCGGCACCATTGCGCGAGCGAACGAGGTAGCAGGAGCCATCACCCACATCGATCATGTCGACACGAACCAGCCACAAGCCATCGTCTTCGACCGCAGTCACCGCTCTCGCTGGGGGGAGAGCACCAGGCATTCGCGCGGCGAAGCGGACGATGCCGAGGATCACTCGCGCGTTCATGGTGGCGACCCATCCGAGTGCGCGCGCCGGATGCTCCGCGACGCTGGCAAGCGCGAGTGACCCATTTGCCGTGACGACCATCGCGCCGAAGGGGGCAGTGAGGATGAGTGTGCATGGAATGCACAACAGCGAGCACGCTCCGAAGTGCAGGAGCACGATTGGTGTTGTCGCCAGCCACGCGGCGACAGCGCTTCCCACAGGCGCGCAGGACCGTCGCATTAATCCCGCCAGAAGCCGGTGGCCACGAATCGTCAGGAGGAAGACGCGCCCGATCGGTGCCGCGCCCAGCCAAAGTCCAACCACCGCACCGAAGCTCAGTTGAAATCCAGGCTGAGTCGGAGCGAGCGGATCAAGAAGCGTGACGGCGATCGCGGCCGTGGCGAGCACCATCGCCAGCCGGACAGATCTGCCACTCGAGAGTGCGAGTGCACATGTTGCCCCCATAATCGCTGCGCGAACCGACGAGACCTCCGGTTCAATCGATGCGACGAAGAGAATGGCGAGCGCGGCGAGGGCACATCCAAGCACCACGCGCGACCCAGTGACGCATCCAATCAGCCAGATGAGAGCCGCAGCGAGAATCGCGAAGTTGAAACCAGAGATGGCCACCAGATGCTGCACACCAGCAGCCGCGAACGGGCGCGATACTGCGCGGAGTCCGTGCCACGACGCGCCAGTTGTCGAGGCCGCGACGAGTGCGCGAACATCCGGCGGAGCGTGTGGATCGAGCACGCCGACGAGAGTCGCGTTGACCATCCCGCGCCATCGGGAGAGCCAGCCATCGAGCGAGTCGGCGGGGGAGGTCAGGCGCACGACAACCCGCGGCGACTCTACCGACAGAGAGCCGACGATCCCGCGCGATCTTCCCCAGGTTGGCGCATCAAACCCGCCCGGGTTTCTGGCGACGCTGAGTGGCCGGAGCCATCCGAGTACAGAGATGCGATCCCCAGGGAGACATGCCGACTCAACTCCGGCGATGGCGACGCTGACGCAGCACTGCCCCCGGGTCGATGGGGTGGGCGGTGGATCGATCGAATCGATCGCAAGGGTGAAGCGAACTGATGGTTCATCACGAATGAACTCGGCGAGTGCATCCTCGGTGAGTGCGTCCGCCGCGGCCAGTTCGGCGCGCCAAGCGGCCTCATCAGCGCGCGGCGTCGAGATGACCGTGCCGGTCACACGCACCAGTCGTCTGGGCGAGTCCGAATTGAGCGTGAGCTGAGAAAGACGCGACGCCCACTCGAAGTCACTCCACGCGACCCGCGCGGCCCCTGTCCCAAAGGCTCCGACAATCAGCAATGCCCCCGCTACAAACGACCACCGCCGCCACACGAGCGCCACGAAGTGCGTCGTGAGAGCGGCGATGGCGAGGCCCACTGCGCACTGGCGCAGATCGTCCAGCTCCTCAAGGTCACGGCCACCGCACATCGAGCATGCAGCGGATCCGGCGACCAGTGCACCCGCAATCCATGGAAGGAACGCGCAGCGCCTCGGTGGAGCACCGCTCGTCCTGCGCGGCATTGGCTGACGCTATGAAGTTGCCACGGCGGGCCAAAAAAACAGCCCATTTTTCTAGATGTGCGTCCCTGCGACGCTGTTGTGTGGCAAACTGCAATGCATGGCGCGTCGCCCAGTCACAAGTCCAGTTGCTGTCACCATCAGCAGTGCCGCCGCATTCATGGCGGTGGTTGCAGTCGCTCACGGCGACTGCCCTGCCGATCTCACCGGCGATCTTGTCGTCGACGGAAGCGACCTCGGGCAGATACTTTCCAACTGGGACGGTCCTGGCGGCGATATCACCGGTGATGGAACGACTTCGGGCGCTGACCTCTCGGCGATCCTGGGTGCCTGGGGTGCATGTCCCGCGCCAGACCCGGAGTGGTACCTCATCACGACGACCAACGGCACAGTGACTACCGCCTACGACGCAACAACGAACGCGGTCGTCAATACCTGGACCGGCGCCGCAGGTGGCGCGAGTGTCGGATATCTGCGGGCCGATGGGTCAATGGTCCGTCCCACGATCCATGTGGGTGGTGCGTATCCGGGGGCGGCCCGCGGTGGGCGCATCCAGGTGTTCAACCCGCTGGGGGCGATCTCCAACGATCTCATCGTTTCGACCAGCGCCTACCAGCAGCACCACGACATCCGCCCCATGCCCAACGGCAACATCCTCTGCATCGTTTGGGAGGGGCACACGCAGGCCCAGGGAACTGCCGCCGGTCGGCTCAATCTCACCGGTGCAATCTGGTCGGAATCGGTGCTTGAGATCCAACCTACTGGCGCGTCAACATTCACCATCGTCTGGCGTTGGAATCTCTGGGATCACCTCGTTCAGGACGCGAATGCCTCGGGGGCGAACTACGGCGTCGTAGCGCAGCATCCCGAACTTGTCGACATCAATCTTGGGACGATCGCTCCGAGCGGTGGCGATTGGGTCCACATGAACTCCATCGACTACAACCCGACAAGGGACGAGATCGTCATGAGTTCGCGCACCCTGAATGAAATATTCGTGATTGACCACTCGACAACCACGGCACAATCCGCAACACACAGCGGCGGCGCGCGAGGCAAGGGAGGCGATCTCATCTATCGCTGGGGGAATGCAGCCAACTACGACCGTGGAACGGTGTCCGACAAGAAATTCGATGTCGTCCACAGCGCGACCTGGATCCGTGACGGCCTTCCCGGCGCCGGCAACATCCTCGCCTTCAACAACGGGGACCGTCCCGGGGCCGCCAGCGACTACTCGACGGTGATGGAAGTCACCCCAGTGCGCGACGCCGCGGGCAACTACCCCATCGACGCGGGTGCGGCGTTTGCCCCGACGAACCCATCATGGGCGTGCGGGTCGCCAGGGCAGTTCTACGGAGGACAGACTCAGTGTGGCGCGTTTCGGACGCTCGACAACACGACGATCGTGACGCTTACTAACTCAGGGAACATCTTTGAAGTGAACTCGGCTGGTACGACCATCTGGAGCCGGACCAACGCAGGAACAAACATCGCGCGAGTCCCCCGCTACCGGCAAGTCAACGGGTCGTGGATCGGACCCTGATGATCCCTAAGCGGTGACCCATCACCTGGCGACTACACCCGGAGGGAGCGCGAACGCAATCCCCGCGGCATCGAGGGCCATCTTGGTTTCGCGCAGCACACTCTGACGGACCACGATGTAGTTGGCACTGGATGTCCAGACCTGCACTTGCCACGAGACACCAGCCGTGCCGAGTTCGTGGAGCACAATCTCGGACGGATCCGGGAGTCTTGGTGCGGCCCTTCCGGCTGCGTGTGCGAGTGCTGCACGGGTCGCATCAACATCGGCGCTGTGCGCCACAACCACCACAATGTCAACGCGCCGCTTCTCGTGGTAGCTGATATTGGTGATGACCGAGCCGAAGATCGAGCTGTTGGGGATGAAGATCCGCCGATTGTCGACCGAGTCAAGTGTCGTGGAGAAGAGATCGATCTCGAAGACCGTACCCGTCTGCCCGGCGGCGATGATCGTGTCGCCGATCTTGTAGGGCCGAAAGATCATGAGCATGAGTCCCGACGCGAAGTTCGACAGAGTCCCCTGGAAGGCCAGACCGATGGCCAGGCCGACGGCGCCCAGGAGCACCGAGAAACTTGCCGTTTCAAAGCCAAACTTATTGAACACAATGGAGAGCGCGATGAGGACGATCACCAACCCAACGAGCTTGCCGAGAAATCTTCCGACGGTCGGGTCGGCAGCGCCCCTCGTGCAAGCGGTGAGGACGAGCCTCTTTATCCATTTCGCCGCGAAGTAGGCGATGACAAGGACAAGGAGGGACCCCAGGACGGGCGTGCCGTAGCGCGTCGCGAAATCAAGCCAGTCCTGAGCAGTCATTGTGTGCACTCGCTGTTCGACACCCGTACTAGTTCCGCGAGCCGCTCCTTCGCCGCCCCCGACTCGATCAGCCGTCTGGCCGTCGCGACGCCATCTCGGAGATTCTCTGCCGCTCCACCCGCCACCAGTGCCGCCGCCGCATTGGCGAGTGCCATATCGCGCGCGCAGATATGGGCCCGCGACTCCAGCACCGCGATGAACAGATCGGCGGCATCAGCCAGCGTCGATGGGCTGATGGACATCGGATTGGTTCGCACGATGCCGAGTTCCTCCGGCGTCGTCTCGTACTGTCGCACCTGCCCCCCCTGCGCGTCGCTGACGACCTCAGCCACCAGCGTTGACGCACCCGTTGTCATCTCATCCAAACCGTCGAGCCCGTGGTAGACGAGCGCGCGAACCGCGCCAAGCTCCCGTAGCACATTGGCGATCAGCAGGACATACGAGCGGTCATACACGCCGATCGCCTGCCGCCGCGCTCGGGCCGGATTGGTGAGCGGACCAAGCAGATTGAAAATCGTCGGGAATCCAAGGGTCTTTCGCACAGGCATCGCATGGCGCGCGGCTGGGTGATGGATAGGCGCAAAACAGAAGGCGACCTTCGCCTCCTCCAGGCATTTCCGCTGCACCGCGGCAGACGCATCGATACTGACGCCAAGAGCCTCCAGCACTTCAGCCGACCCACGCCCCGTGCGCGATCGGTTGCCGTGCTTGGCGACATGAATGCCCCCGGCGGCCGCGATCACCGCCGCCAGCGTCGAGACATTGAATGTCTTTGGGGCGCCGCCAGTCCCGGCGGTATCGAGGATGCGCGCTGGATCAATGCTGGTCGACAGCCGCTGGGCAAAGTCCCTCATCACCGTGGCAGCGCCAGCCAACTCATCGACCGTCGGAAGCCTTTGCGCGAGCAGCGCGAGAAACGCCCCCAGTTCCGCATGGTGCGACGACCCCGTCATGATCTCTCCGAACGCGCTGCGGGCCTGGTCAAATGTCAGAGTCCGTCCGCGCAATAGGAGCTTGATGAACGGAGTGAGATCGCCCGCGTGCTCGGGGCGCGCGAACTCGCTCGGCCCAACTTGTTCCGGTTGCAATCCCATCGCAAATTGGGATGCTACGCAGGTGCTCGCATCACTCGTCCACACCATCGATCCATTCGCCCTCGAGTTCGGCAATGGCCTTGGTGTCCGCTGGTACGGGCTGTCGTACGCCGTCGGGTTTCTGGTGGCGTGGCTGATCCTGCGCACCCTCGCGCGCGCCGGTCGCATCGCACTCTCAACGACTCAGGTCGCCGACCTCATGACCTACAGCATCGCCGGGGTCATCATCGGTGGTCGCCTTGGACATGTCCTCTTCTACGAACCCCAACTCTTCGCAACATTCCACGCAGACTTCCCCTGGTGGGGACTCCTCGACATTCACCGGGGCGGCATGTCGAGCCACGGAGGAATCATCGGCACCGTCGTCGCAGGGGCGATCTTCGCGCGCAGCATCGGCGTGCCAACCCTCCACATGATTGACTGCATAGCGTTCGCCTCTCCCGCCGGGCTTTGCTTGGGACGGCTGGCTAACTGGGTCAACGGCGAGCTTCCAGGCCGGCCCCTGCCAACCACCATGCAGGCGAGCGCACCATGGTGGAGCGTCAAGTACCCCGCGGAAGTCCTCGAACCAACTTTTCCTGCCGCCGCACTCGCACCGTTTGAGTGGCTCGTCGATCCACGACTTCCGCTACCAGATGCGGTCTACAACGCTGCCTACCTCAACCGCGCGGATGTCCTCAGCAAACTCGAACCACTGCTCACCGCGTACTACCCGAACAACTTCATTCAAGCCTTCACCGATGGCCCTCTGCTCCTGACTGCGATGGCGCTCATCTGGCTCCGTCCGCGCAAGCCCGGGATGATCGCCGCGACATTCCTCATCGTCTACGGCGCACTACGCTTGGGGAGTGAGCAGTTCCGCCAGCCGGACGATGGTGTCATGATGGTCGGACCAGCCACGCTTCCGATGGCGCTATCGCTGTCGATGGTCGCCGTCGGTGCGGCACTCGCGGTCTGGGCCACGCGACGGCCAGCCGCGCGCATGGGCGGCCTCATTCCTCAGAAGTGAACGAGCGCACGGATCCCGAAGACGAAGACACTGTAGCCCTGGCTAGTTCCAGCGAGCGGATCGGTGGGGTTCGTGATGACTTGTATGTCCGGAGTGATCTGGATCGAGTCAGTCAGCTGAACCCTGTAGTAAAGCTCGGTCACCGTCTGGACCCCGAGCGTTTCCTGCGGCGCAGTTGTGTATCCCCACGCGACGCCGAACCCGTCCCGCTTGCGGCCGAAGCAATTGTCCATGGACATGCCGACGGTGAACTCGGTCTTGTAGAGCGCGACATTGGGGTCGCAGTAGGTGAACTGCGTCCAGACACCGATGTCCTGCGTCAGATACTCAGTCGCCATCACCCAATAGCCGTTACCGGTAGCCGCCGTGGCAAGGTCGGTCGAGGTGTAGGCAGCGTTCGTCGTGTTGAATCCGACGCTGTACTTGCCGGGGGCTTTTTCGTCACCGAAGAAGTTTGTGATCGCCCCAACCTCTGTGCCAAACCACCACAGTCCCGATCCGAGCCCATCGGTGCCAAGCCCACGGTATCCAGCCGTTGATGGGTTGGTCACCACAAAGTTCCCATAGAACCCCTCGAACGGCACAACCATCGCACCGGTACCCAGCATGTACCCATTGAATCCAGACTGCGTTGCATCACTGCCGTCGAAGATCGAGGCCATGAACTGTGTGGTCTCGTCGCCGGCGAATGGGTTGTTGAGCAGGTAGTCGTTGGCATTGATCTTTCCGACGAATCCCATCACATGGTTGTCGAGGATCCCCTGTTCGTAACGAACACGCACGAGTCGCGTGCCCAGCAGTCCCGTGTAGTTGCTGTCGAGCACGATGTCGGTTCCGATAGCCGATCCCACCTCGATCGATTGTGGAAAGGCGTTGCTCTGTCGCATCTGCGCTGTGAACCGTCCCATCGCTCCGCCGCCGAGGTCCCAGAGTTTCAGATCGGCGCGGAGATTGAAACGATTCGCCCCCTCGTCCCGCGGATCGTCGGTGAGCGAACTCGACGTCATCTGATACACGGTGACATTGTAAATATCCCAGCGAATTCCCAGTTGCTCCTGCGATGCCACCTCAAGGTTTCGGATCGGTGAGAACAACGAACCACACGGATCCGGGAGCAGACCATTGACCGGTCCCCACGGAATCGCGTTAGGCCGAGGGTCGAAGAAGTTGTACTCCTTCGTCGGCTTCTGAGTTCCGAAGAGCGCCTGAGTTGACTTCATGAGATCCATCCCCGCGAAGCTGCGCGTGAGGTCAAGGTCGTGGGTGAGCCACTGACTTGCTGGCTGAAGCTGCAGGCTCTGTCCTGGATTGTTGGGTGACTGTGCGAGCGTCGCACCAATGACGATCTGCACAGCGACAACTGTTGCGATCATTCCCACAGCGTAGCAGGGTCAGTGGTCGTAGACCGGAATTGACGCAGCCCACTCGGGGGTCCACAGACGGAACCCACCAACGAAGGCGTTGGCATTGCTTCCGAGACGGCAGTTCTCAGGAAGCGATTTCAGTCGCGCGGCGTTTCCTCCGCCGATGACGACATAGTCGGGGATCAGCGCGCCGGATAGAACTTCGATGACCTCATGCACATCCCTTGTCCACTGCCGTTTGCCGTGCTTCTTGAGTGCCTTCACACCAACGAACTGCTCGAAGGACCTCCCCTTCTTGAACGGCATGTGTGCGAGTTCGGTCGGGACGATCACATGCTGGACGATGAGGCACGAACCGAGGCCTGTGCCGAGCCCGAGGAAGAGCATTCGCCCTCCGTCATAGGAGCCGACCGCCTGCATCGCCGCATCATTGACGAGCTTGACCTTGGCCGAGAAGCCGTCGTCATAGTCGAAGTCCATCCACCCGGGCCCAAGATTGGCAGGGTCGCGCGCCGGCTGGTTTTTCACAATTGGTGCCGGCAGGCCGATGGAGATCCGGTCAAAAGTCCAACTGCTCGCGATCGCAACCACTCCTTCGACCATCTGCTGTGGTGTGAGTGTCGGCCCCGAAGGGAATGACCGCTTCTCCGGATCCCCCTCAACCCGCACCTTGACATTGGTTCCGCCGATATCGATCGCAAGGACCTGGCCGGGCATGGCTCAAGGGTAGCGCACCCAGTCCAGCATTCGGAGACTCATCATGCGATACTGCTCCCCATGACTGATCCGAGCACGGTGTGGGAGTACGCGCCGGCCCCCGAGTCGACGAAGGTGGAGATCAAGCCCGAGTACGGGCTCTTCATCGGCGGCGAGTTCCGAGCAGCGCACTCGCGCAAGTGGTTCGAGACCATCAATCCCGCGACAGAAGAGCCGCTCGCGCGTGTCGCCGAAGCGGATGCTGAGGACATCAACCTTGCGGTTTCGAGCGCGCGCAAGGCGCTCAAGACCTGGCGCAAGACGCCGCCACTTGAGCGCGCAAAATACCTCTACAGGATTGCGCGCAGGATCCAGGAGCGAGCGCGCGAACTCGCGGTTCTCGAGACGCTTGACAACGGCAAACCGATCCGCGAGACGCGCGACGAGGATGTTCCACTCGCCGCCGCCCACTTTTTTCATCACGCGGGCTGGTGCGACAAGCTCAAGTGGGCGCACCCCGCGCCTGATGGCGGCGAGCCACAGGGAATCGGAGTCTGTGGTCAGGTGATCCCCTGGAACTTCCCACTGCTGATGGCGGCGTGGAAGATCGCTCCCGCACTTGCCTGCGGGAACACCGTTGTCCTCAAGCCCGCGGAGACGACTCCGCTCACGGCGCTGCGCCTTGCCGAGATCATCCAGGAGATCGATCTGCCAGCGGGCGTCGTCAACATCGTGACGGGCGCAGGAGAGACTGGCCGTCGCATCGTCGAGCACCCGGGGATCGACAAGATCGCGTTCACGGGATCGACTGAAGTCGGTCGGATGATCGCCACCGCCGCTGCAGGGACGAGAAAGCGCCTCACGCTGGAGCTCGGGGGAAAGAGCCCGAACATCATCTTTGCCGATGCTGCGATTGACCAGGCGGTCGAGGGGATTGTCGGGGCAATCTGGTGCAACCAAGGACAGGTCTGCTGCGCAGGCAGCCGTCTTCTCGTCGAGGAGTCGGTCATGGACGAGGTGATCGCCAAGCTCCGCCTTCGAATGCGGAGCCTGCGCATCGGAAATCCGTTGGACAAGAACACAGATGTCGGTGCGATCAACAGCGCGACGCAGCTGGCACGGATTCGCAGGTTCATCAAGATCGGCTCCGATGAGGGAGCCTGCCACAACGACGAGCCCGGCCAGGCACTGCCGCCGAAGGGCTACTGGTGCCGTCCCTGTTTCTTCACCGGTGTCCAGCCCGCACACACGATCGCCCGCGAAGAGATATTCGGGCCTGTCCTAGCAGTGATGTCGTTTAGGACTCCCGATGAGGCGGTCGCGCGTGCGAACAACACGGCATACGGTCTCAGCGCGGGCGTGTGGACGAGCCGCGGCTCGAAGGCGTTCGAGATCGCCCGGCAGATCAAGGCCGGTGTCATCTGGTGCAACACATTCAATCAGTTCGATCCATCCGCGCCGTTTGGCGGCTACCGCGAGAGCGGGTTTGGACGCGAAGGCGGGCGATCCGGGCTTGCGGCGTATCTCGCGTGACAGGCACGACTGGCACGACATGAGCCAACACACACCGATCACAAAAACCTGGAAACTCTTCATCGGTGGCGCGTACCCGCGCAGCGAGTCGGGGCGCGTGATGCCGGTGCGGGACTCGCGTCATGACTCCGGCGCGGCACTCGCGTACGCCGCGCAGGCGTCGCGCAAGGATCTCCGAGATGCGGTCGAGGCCGCCCGTGCAGCGCAGGATCGGTGGGCCTCGTCGAGCGGCTACCTCCGCGGGCAGATTCTCTACCGGCTCGCCGAGATCATGGACGGCCGCCGCGGGGATCTCATTGACGCTGTGCGCGTGACAGGTGGCGTCACGAAGTCGGCGGCACGAAGCGAAGTCGAAATGGCAATCGACCGCACCGTGTCGTTCGCCGGGTGGTCTGACAAACTTGAGTGCGTCATCGGCGGGCGCAACCCGGTCGCGGGGCCGTTCCATTGTTTCTCTCAGATCGAAGGAGTGGGAGTCGTCGCAGTCGTCGCGCCCGAGTCACCGTCGCTGCTTGGGTTCCTCTCGCTCTCGCTTCCCGCGCTTGCCTCTGGATCAGCGGTCGTGGGACTCGCCAGCGGGAGCAATCCCGTCCCCGCGCTGATCGTCGCGGAGTGCGCCCCGAGTTCAGACATCCCACCAGGGGTGCTCAACATCCTCACTGGATCTGCAGAGGAACTGGTCGGCCCAATCGCGGCCCATCGAGACATTGATGCGGTTGTCGCGGACATCAAAGGAGCGAGCGCGAAAACACTCCAGTTGGGTGTTGCCGAAAACCTCAAGCGGGTTCGGATCATCGGCGCCGACGCCGACTACTTGGCGACAGACCCCTGGACTGGGCCGCGAGCCTTCGCTGCGGTCACCGAGGTGAAGACCGTCTGGCATACGGTCGGCGTGTAGGTCACTGCCAGAGCTACCTTTGCCACGGCGCGCGAAGAATCCAGGAAATACCCACGGATTGGCTTGCATCTCGACCGGTCGTAATCGATTGTCTTGGTGTTCGAGAACCCAAGAGGCGCCCCGTTCGGCAGACGAGAGTGCGCCAAGAAACACAAACGAATGCCCAAGGAACGGGGAAACCCACTTCGTTCTTGAGCTTGGACAGAGTCAAACCCTGTCGTTGGAGGCCATGCAGATCGTCGGAGCGTGCCAAGGGGCTGGGCGGGTGGTCCCCGGAGCCCCGGTTGGCTCGGACGATCGAGGGATGGAGGGAAGGAAAGGCTGGACAGGGTTCAGGGAAAAGGATATCGGCGCACTGCGCCAACAGGGAGTATTGGGGATTTGGCACCGCGTTCAGAGATGGACGCGGTGCTTTTCTGTTAAGTTCGCCGAAAACTGCCATATCGTCGTCGAACACGATCATGTAGGATGTCACCATGATAAGCGAAATGTCTAGAACACACGCGATAGTGTCGGCTTTGGTAGCGATCGTTGCCATATCCTCAGGATGTTCCATTGATAGTCCAAACACTAGAGTCTTGATATTTTCGAAAACAGTCGGATTCAGACATCAATCCATCCCAACAGGGATCCGGTGCGTCCGAGAACTTCTATCAGACTGCGCAGAAGTTGATGCCACCGAGGACGCCTCAGTGTTCACCCCAGACCGACTCGCCCGCTACCGGGTAGTTGTTTTTCTCTCGACGACCGGCGATGTCCTCAATGATGAGCAACAGTCGGCGTTCTCCAACTTCATCGAGTCGGGTGGAGGCTTTGCCGGAATCCACGCCGCCAGCGATACGGAGCACACCTGGCCGTGGTACTCGCACATGATCGGGGGGCAATTCGCTGGTCACCCGCCCATTCAGCCAGCGACTATAATCATCGAGGATTCCTCCCACGAGTCGACGGCAATTCTGCCACCGCGGTGGCCCCGGGTCGACGAGTGGTATCGATTCAATCGGAATCCCCGGAGTGTCGATGGGATTCATGTCCTGGCAACGCTCGACGAGTCGAGCTTCAGCGGCGGCGGTATGAACGGCGATCACCCATGCATCTGGTGGCGCGACATGGACAAGGGTCGCTGCTGGTACACGGCAGGCGGCCACACCGACGAGTCATTCTCCGAGCCGCTCTTCCGTGACCATCTGCGCGCAGGCATCGAGTGGGCCGGCAGGATGGACCCGTGCGAGGCCCGCACCAAGCAGCCGTAGCATGCGCCTCTAGGCGTACCGTCTTTGAAAGGAACTTGATCTATGGGCTATTCGTTCACGAATGCGTGGGGTGCGAGCTGGGAAACCTACAGGGCGAACTGGCTGAAACTCACAGGACTCAGTGTGATCTACCTCCTAGCCATTATGCCAATGTGGGGAGCACAGATGGTCCAGGTGATAGCAAATGTCCTGCAGAAGGAGAAACCAGAATCGGCTGAAATGGCCGCTGCCCTCGGATCCCTCGGAGGCATTCTCGGATGCGTTGCCTTGCTCTACGCGATCTTCGTGGTGATTCCGCTCTGTGTCGGTGTGTTCTGGGTTGTGATTCGCGCGGTGCGCACCAAGGAGGTCGAGTTCTCTGACATCCTCCAAGGGTTTCGGCGGTTCCCCAGAGTGCTTGGAATCTATCTACTCGTCGTGATCGCGCAGTTCGTTCCCATGATCCTAGGCTTTGCCGTTCTGATCGCGATCGTGGTGTTCGGTGTCGGAACCGAGCGATTCAAGGACGGGGTGCAGTGGACTGACTTCGACGACTACTCGCGTCTGGCATTGGTTGGCGGCCTCGGATGGCTGCTGGCATGCGTCATCGTGTCATGGTGGATCCAGTTGAGAACAGTGTTCTCGCTCGCGGTAGTGTGCGACTCGAAGCTCGGAGCGCCGGGGATCATTGAGAGCGTCGAAACGAGTTGGCGAATCACTCGTGGGAACGCCCTCTCGCTCCTGGGACTGATCATCACAGTCTCGGTTGTCATGTGGGCGTCGGTATGCTGCTGCGTCCTGCCCGTCGTGTTCTTCGGCGCGCCTCTGACCGTGGTCATCCTGGCCACCGCGTATGACCAACTCCTTGCGCAGGATGGACAAGCCACCAATCCAGTTGTCGTTCAGCCGTGAGGTTGAGCAGCGCGCGCGACAGACGATCGGTTCGCCGAGCGGGTCGCTGATAGCCGCAGGTGCGGCCGCGGCGGGAAGTGCGATTGCACCGCTTGGGTGGTCGCTCGGAACGCTAGCCGCAGACGGACTGAGCCCGCTCGGGCAGTCTCCAGCACTCGACGAACTGTGGACCCAGATGACGACACAGGCGATTGTGCTCGCCGCGCAGTCTGTATGGGTCGCAGTGCTCGCCGTTCCACTGTGCTATGGGGCGACGCTTGTTGCGTTACGGGAAGTGCGTGGGGATCCTCCATGTCCGAGCGATCTCTGGGCGGCCTACCGCCGTCCCGGAAGCTTCGCGGTGTTTCTGGCGATTCTTGCGCTGCTCGCCATAGTTCCACTCGTGCTCTGGATCGTGTGCGCCCTCATCGCTGGAGCGGCCATTGGTGTGACCATAGCGCTCGCAAGTGAGGACGCCGAGCAGGCGAGTTCTGCCGTCACTTTGACAGTGATTGCCATCGGTGTTCCATTCCTCGTCGCGAGTCTCTACTTCCAGTGTCGCCTTCTCTTCACGGGCGTTGCGCTGCTCGATCCTCGGCTCGCTGGCCAGGGACTCTCGAGCGCACTTGGGCGATCATGGCGGATCACCAAGGGGCGCGATGGGGCGCTCACCAGGATATCGCTCGTCGCCGCATGGGAGTTCCTGCGTGGCGTGACGATCGGGCTCGTGGTCGGGCTCTTTACCCGCGGCATTCCTGCGTTCTTCGGCCTTCTGGCGGCGACCTTTGATGTCGCCGAGTCACGAGCGTCGGGGCTACCATCGGTCAAATGACCAGCTCCTTCAGACCACAAGGGGGATCGTCTCGAGGCGGCTTCAGAAAGGGCAGCTCGTCCCGTTCGGGCGAGTCGTCGCGAGCGAGTTCATGGCAGCGCCGGGACGCCGCGCCACAGGATCGCCCGGCATCGCTGCGCCTGGCCGGTGCGCGCGCGGACCTGGAGCGGATGCTGCGCGAACTAGAAGACGCGACGAAGGCTCTTTCGGGACCATCAGTCAAGATTCCCCAGACCAGTGTTCTCGAGCACACCAAGGAGTTGGAACTGGACGCGATCTTCGCGCCATGGCGGCGGGTCCGCGCGGCGATCAACGATGTCGAACGAGCCTATGAACGGATAGACCATGTGAAGTTCCCGAAGAAGGGTCCCGTTCAGCGGTCAGGTCTTCCCCGTCGGGGAGCCTGAAGTTCCCGTGCGTTACTCAGATGTGTCGTAACTGGCGGCGTAGCGAACCGCTCCGTCCACCGCGGAGGCGCGGGGCATCTCCAGCCGGATCAACTGTCGGATGAGATCGTTAGCGAGCGTCGAGGCACCGAATCGGAAGAGCGATGGTGTGAGCCACTCATCACCGAGAGTTTCCTTGACCATCACGAGATACGCGAGCGCGCTCTTGGCAGCGCGGATCCCCCCCGCCGGTTTCATCCCGATCCGTACGCCCGAGGCAAGAAAGTGGTCGCGGATCGCTTCGAGCATGATGAGGGTGACCGGCATCGTGGCAGCTGGCTGAACCTTTCCCGTCGAAGTCTTGATGAACACCTCGCCGTCACGAGGCGGTGCAACTCCGGGGACGCTCACAGCGGCGTCGATGGCAAGGTCGCTCACGCGGCGCACGGCCTCGAGCGTTCCGAGCTCGCCGGTCTCGAGGATGATCTTGAGATGCACTTCGCCCGTGCCTCGCGCGGTGGCGGCGTCGGCGCAGGCACGACGGGTCTCCCGGATCTCGCGCCGAACATCGTCGAGCCTGCCCGCCAGTAGAAGGCCCCGTGAAATGACCATGTCAATCTCATCAGCACCCGCCGCAACGGCCCGCGCGCACTCCTCGAGCCGTGTCTCCAGCGGGTACTGGCCGCTCGGGAATCCGGTCGCCACCGACGCAACACGCACACGCGAGCCGGCGAGCGCAGCCTTGGCCACTTCGACGAGAGCGGGGTAGACACAGACGGCGGCTACGGTCGGTACTGGCTCGCTGAACGCGATTTCGCTCGGCCTCACGGCCTTGGCGCACAGCGACCGAACCTTCTCAGGCGAGTCTTTCCCCTCCAGCGTCGTGAGGTCGATCATCGAGAGAGCGAGCCGAAGTCCAGTCCGCTTCGCCGAACTCTTGATGGATCGCTTCGTAAACCGCGTTGCGCGCGCCGTAGCTGTGACTGTGTCTACGGGCCGTTCGCGCATCGGTCAGCGGCGACCGGCCTTGAATAGTGCCGGCAGACTCTCGGAGTAGCGAAGCGCTACAGACCGGGACGCGCCAGCCGACTCGACCGTGTAGATCAGGAGCATTTCTGTGCGGTTGTCGAGCACATAGATGCTCTCCGATGGGCGAGCGCTCGGGCCGGATCCATTGGGAAGTGTCATGACTCCGATTCCATTGGAAGCAGGGACGATTGAGTCGCCCGCGAGCGCCCGTTGATCGACGGGTGGTAGCACCAGCATTACGAGTGCCGCAGCCAACACACACGCGCTTGTCGCGAGGCTCCACTCGATGCGGCGGTGCGTCAGGTGTTGTCTCATGGACGAAGTCGCCCCGCTCCCGCACTATCCGCTGCCAGGTTTCGGAATCCGATTGGCGTCAGCGTGCGCTGCTTGTCGTTCCACATCACACTCGCCATCTCCTGATGAGTCTCGTCCACGATGTGCAGAACTCCCATGTCCGTGCCGTCGATGTTCCCACCGGCCATTGAGTAGGTCGCGCGTCCGACAGATGCCACGCCAGCCTGTCCGTCGGCATCGCGGGATAGTGCCACGATCACGACGGCAGCTACCAGCGAGGCATTGATCCCCGCCAGCGCGATGATCCGTCTCGTGGTACTCGAGGTCATTCCTGATGGCCGCGCTTCGACGGATAGAGACTCACTGCCACCACCAGCGAAACGACGAAGAACATCGCGGTGTATCCCACCCACGCGGAGGGGAAGTTGCGCACAGCGGGTTGGCGCGGGGCGTTCGGTGAGTCCTGACCGAGCGCAGGTGCGGCGACGAGCGCCATGGTGACGAGCGTGATCGCGACGAGATGGACACGCGTCCCGACAGCGGCTCGGTAGGCCCGTGTCATGACTTCACAATCTCGCACTTGGTCGCGTCGGTTGGCACACGCGCCATCGCGTTTCGTGTGTCGACGACGAGCTTCGCATGCTTGGCGATCGCTGAGTAGTCGACAGCATCGTGGTCGGTGAGGATAAGTACGCAGTCGGACGCTGCAAGCGTCGCCTGCGTGAGCGGGACCGACTTGAGGCTGACGCGGTACTTGCGCATCGCCGGGAATACCGGCAGGTGAGGATCGTGATAGGAGACATCCACGCCTCGGTCGCGCAGAAGCTCGATGATTTCCGCCGAGGGACTCTCGCGTGGGTCATCGATGTTCTTCTTGTAGGCGATGCCGATTACGAGGACCTTGGAGTCCTTGAGGCTCTTGCAATGGCTGTTGAGCGCGTGAACTGTCCGTTCGATGACATAGTGCGGCATCGCGGTATTGACCTCACCAGCGAGTTCGATGAAGCGGGTGGTGCGCCCGACCTCGCGCGCCTTCCAGGTGAGGTAATAGGGATCGATGGGGATGCAGTGGCCGCCGAGCCCGGGCCCCGGATAGAACGCCTGGAAGCCGAATGGTTTGGTGCTCGCGGCGGCGATCACCTCCCAGACATCGATGTTCATCTCGGTGAGCACGGTCTTCATCTCGTTTACGAGCGCGATGTTGACGGCGCGGTAGATGTTCTCGAGAAGCTTCGCGCACTCTGCCACCTCGGCGGAGGAGACTCGATGCGCCTCCTTGACGACACGCGAGTAGAACGCCATGGCGAGGTCAGTTGACACATCGTCGACGCCGCCGACGAGCTTGGGAATGTGCTGCGCCGAGCGGCCCATGCTTCCCGGATCCTCGCGTTCGGGGCTGTACGCCAGGAAGTAATCCTCGCCGCAGCGAAGCCCTCGTGTCTCTAGGATCGGCATCATCTCGTCGCGCGTCGTGCCGGGGTAAGTCGTCGACTCAAGGACGATGAGCTGCCCCTTGCGCAACGCGCTGGCGGCGGTCTTCGTCGACTCGAACACATATGAGAGGTCGGGCTCATGGTGGAGGCCGAGGGGCGTCGGAACGCAGAGAATCACAAGGTCCGCCTTGGCGAGGTCCTTCGGATCGCTTGTCGGAGTGAACTTGGAATCCGCCTTGAGCGTGCTGAAGAAGTCGTCGCCGAGATGAAGGATGTAGCGCTCTCCCTTATTGAGCGCATCGATCTTCCGCAGATCTACATCGAATCCGATGACCGGGTACCCGCTGTCGCGGATCGCACGGACAAGTGGGAGTCCGACATAGCCGAGCCCAACGATCGCAATGTTGGCGGTCTTGGCTTCGATCGCCTTCAATAGCGTGGCGGCGGTCGCATTCATCGCGGCGACCTTGGCTGGGTGGTGTGCGGGAGCGGAATATGGGGCAGCTTGTGGTTTCATGCGGATCTCGGATTTGGCAGGTTACCACGCGGCCGAGTGCCGATCCGCGAGTTGCGCGCCAGTCAGCGAGGGTCAGTCGCCGGAATCGCTGGCGTCGTAGTGTGCACCGTCGTGGGTGCCCCTGCCGGCTGTACGACTTTCAACTTGCCGTTCATCATTCGCCAGTGCTGTGGGTAGGTGCATACATATGGATAGGTTCCCGGCTTCGAAGGTGCGATAAACCAGAAGTCTTGTGAAGCCCCCGGGGCGACAATCCCCATGACAGCAAGGACCTTTGGTGAATCCGGAACAAACTCCTTGAGCTTGCCGTCGGCAGTCTGGCCCATCCTGTCCCCCGCCACGCCCATCTCGGCCATCGCCCCCGGCGCGACGATGAGGAGGTTGTGTTCGAGCGCGTCGGCGTTGTGGAACTTGATGCGAACGACCTGACCCGGCGCGGCGCTGAACTCCTTCTTGTCATAGGTCATCCGCGAAGGAACTGCGGACATTTCAATGACGAGCGGTTCAAATCTGGTCGCCTCGGGCGGCCGACGATCCGGCGGAAGTGCCAAGAGCGCGCGGATCGCGACGATGCGTGACGCATCGTTGGCACCTTGTTCGCTCGTAGCCACCGCAAGCAGGTGTGTGGTGTGGGCCGCAAGTTCTTCGATGGGCCAGCCCTCCACGAGCATCCCGAACTGCGAGGTCCGTGGATCCCTTGGGGTCAACGAGGCGACCTCGGCGAGGAGATAATCCAGCGGAGTCTTTCCCGCTGCTTTCGCGCACTCGTCGAGTGCCGCGCGCCGCTCTGCGACAGTGGCGTGCTGCGCATCGAGCCCCGGGCATACGGTGTCTCCTGCAGTTGCTCCCCCGATCGTGGTGCAGAACGCAATATAGAGCGTCGCAGCGGCACACATCGGTGCGCGATGGTACACCCGCACGCGATGACGCTCGGAAGTTCGACGGTAGAAGTGAGGATCCACGGCGCGGCGGGTGAGGTCACCGGATCCTGTTACGAGGTCATCGCGCCGCGCACCAGACTGCTCGTTGACTTCGGGATGTTCCAGGGGACCTCTCAGCAGGAGATGCGCAATGCCGAGGCCCCTGATGTTGAGTTCGCCTCGGTCGACGCAGTCATCGTGACCCACGCGCATGTTGATCACTGTGGGCGACTTGGAATGCTTCCGCGGCTAGGCTTCGCGGGACCGATCTTTGCAACGGAGCCAACGGCCGAGCTCCTGCCGCGCGTGCTCATCAGTTCAGCGTCGCTCCAGCAGCTGCGTGTCGAGGAAGCGCGCGCAGGGAGGCAGCCTGTGGCGCGCGTCGTCGAACCTCTTGCGCTCGCGATGCCGCATCCCGGTCTCGTGCAGGCACCGCCCGTGTTGTTCTTTCACCGCGACGCCGACAGGATTCGCAAGGCGCTTCGTGCGCTGCCGTTCATGGAGTGGGAGCCGGTCGCAGATGGAGTCGAGATGAGATTCCTTCACGCGTCTCATGTGATCGGCGCGGCGAGCGTGGAGCTGCGGATCGAGCGATCCAGTGGCGGCTCGCCGATTCATCTGCTGTTTTCCGGGGATATTGGCCCGATTTCCAACCCACTGCTCGCGCCACATCAGTGGCCCGAGCGAACTCCGGATCTCCTCATCATGGAATCAACCAACGGTGCGCGCCGCTTCCCCAGGACTGGGCAGCTACAGTCGTTGGAGTCGACACTCACTTCGGCACGCGAGCGCGGCGAGCGTGTACTCGTGCCGGTCTTCGCGCTGGGTCGTGCGCAGTCAGTGCTGTTCATGATCGCGCAAGCGTCCCACGATGGTGTGCTGGGCGACCTGCCCGTCTACCTCGACTCTGCGATGGGTGCGCGGGCGAGTGAGCTGTACGCACGGCATCCACATCTCCTGGAGCCGGAAGTCCGCCGGGCATGCATGCGCGGTCAGAATCCACTCCACTTCCCACAGCTTCACACACTGATGTCGAGAAAGGAATCAGAGTCGCTCGACCGTGTGCGTTCGGGGTGCGTGATCCTCGCTGGTTCCGGGTTCTGTGACGCCGGACCGATCCTCAGGCACATGAAGTTGGCAATCGATCGACCAGACACACGCATTCTCTTTGTCGGTCACCAACCAGAAGGACTGCTTGGCGACGGGCTGTTGCGCGGTGCGACAAAGGTCGAGATCGATGGCGCCGTGCTGGAGGTGCGGGCGAAGGTGGAGAGAATCGAGGGCCTGTCGGGTCACGGCGATGCCGCAGATCTTTTAGAGTGGGTGCGCAGGATGCCTGGCATGCCCGCGTGCGTCGCGATTACCCATGGATCGCTGGAAGCGCGTGCGGCATTCGCGCAGGAACTGAGCGCGGCTGGGGCACCTCGCGTGGAGTCGCCGATGGTCGGCGACTCTATCGCTGTCGCCTGAGTGACGCGTCTTATGCGCCCGGGGTCGGTTCGAACAACTTCGCGAATCCCATCCGCTCCATGAGTTGACGGAACATTTCAGTCTGCTTCGAACAGGTGAGTGTGATGTTTCGATCACGACACGCTGAGTGAAGAAGGACAAGCGTCTCGAACCCCCTACTGCTCATGAGTTGGATGGCGCTGACATCAAGATGAACCGATTCGATCGAATCGAGCGATGACTCTAGGATCGCCGCGGCTTCGGTTCGCAGTTGAAGCGCTTCACCGGTCATCACACTCGGCGTCGTGATCGTGAGGTCAAGCCTTGTCCCAGTGCGCTCTACCCGAAGAATTGGAGGGGAAGTCACGAGCGGATCGTAGCGTTGAGAGTCCGATAAGTGCAAGGCATTTCCGATGGAGTTTTTATCCTGGTGATGATGGCGATATCATCATGCCCTAGTCAATAAATCCAAACCAACTGAAAGGATTCAGAAAATGGCAGAAACACCGATGGAATCGGTCAAGGTGAGCGGCGGCGCACGCGCGGCAACTTCCAGGCTTGGTCGAGGGCTGGGGTCTCTGATCCCCGCCGCCCCGCTTCCCATGGCGAATGCCGTGGCGCTAGCGGCAACGACCGTGGGGTCGCCAGTGAAGACCGGTGCGCCAGGCAGAACGGCCGCGGCAGTTCCGACATCAAGACCTCCGAGCGCGGAACCGACGATGGAGGCAATCACTGAGGGAAATGGTGGTTCCATTGAGCTACCGATCATCCAGATCGCTCGCAATTCAAGGCAACCCAGAGAGAGGTTCGATGATCGCACCCTGCAAGGACTTGCAGACTCGATCACACAGAATGGTTTGCTCCAACCGATCGTTGTTCGAAGGCTCAGTGTTCCCCGTGGAACAATGATCTATGAGTTGATCGCCGGCGAACGGAGGATGCGCGCGTTTGAGAAGCTTGGCAAGGTGAGAATCCCTGCGATCATCAGACTGGTCGACGAGAAGTCCAGCGGTGTCCTGGCTCTGGTCGAGAACATTCAACGCGAGGATCTCAATCCGATTGAGCGCTCAGATGCCTTGAAGAGGCTAATTTTGGAGTTCTCTTGGACTCAGCAACAAGCCGCCGATAGAGTCGGTCTCGACCGCGCATCGGTCGCAAACCTCCTTAGATTGGGAGATCTTGATCCATTCGTATCCGGTTGCGTCCGCGAGGGTCGTTTGTCTCAAGGCCACGCAAAGGCACTCCTGTCCATCGACGATCACCAGGCCCGTCGAGCCGTTGCCGAACGCGCGCTTCACGACGAGTGGTCAGTCAGGCAAGTAGAACGAGAGGTTCAGCGATTGAAGGGTGTCTCAACGCTGGCGGCGCAGACTTCAGCCAAACCGCTTCGGCGCGCCTCGGCCCAGATCACAGATCTTGAGAAGCGCCTTGGTGCCCACCTCGGGACCCGAGTGCAACTCACGAGGGGAAAGAAGCTTGGCAGCGGTAAACTGACAATCGACTTCTATAGTTTGGATCAGTTCGATGGATTGCTCAGTCGGGTTGGGTTCGACCCGAACAACCTCGCCTACTAGGGCTAATGGATCGTTGGGGGTTATAGGACTCTAGTAGTCCATCACAGCTCGATCGAGCATTCGCCAAGTTTGCGTTGAAGTCGCGTCGCGTTCAGATCGAAGAGGTGTGTGCCAGGGAGGCACATTCATGGTTGAGCACAAACAATCGACAGATCCTTCCATCGGTGGACGAGAGTGGTCGCAGCACTGCAACGAGTCCCAGAGATCACTTGCCTACGCGCAGTGGCTTGCGGACATCCTTCGCATCGAAGTCGATTCCGAGTCGATCCTTGTACCTCGCGCACACGCTGCACTCGTGGAATTCGCGGAGTACGCTCGGCAACGCTGATCCGGCACCGTCGCGTGGCGCGCCGATGGCAGCGCAGAGTCACTCTCAAGGAACCACTCGATGCCATCGAATGAATCGTGTCACTATTCAAGACCCGCCATCGTGTCCGCTGCGATCATGTGCGCACTCGCCCTGTTCGCCGGATTCTCTGCGGCACAGTCGGGGTCGGAGAAAGCACAAGCCACTCCTCCCGCCGCCGCGGCTTCCACGACACGAGCTGCTGCGGTCTCGTACACCATCGACGACACCCATTCGATGGCGATCTTTCGCGTCCAGCACATGGGCGCCGGTGCGTTCTGGGGGTTGTTCAACAATCTCAGCGGGACCGTGAACTACACCGCCGACTCGTCGATCGCCATCGATGTGACCATTGACACGACGAGTGTCGACAGCAACAACGCGAAGCTCGACCAGCACCTCAAGAGCCCAGACTTTTTCAATGTCAAGGAGTTTCCGACGATGTCGTTCAAGAGTGTCTCGTCAAAGTCACTCGGTGACGGGAGATTCGAAGTGACCGGCGACCTCACGATCCGCGGCGTCAACAAGAGCATGACGGTCCCGGTCGCATGCCTTGGGGTCGCTGACTTGGGAATGGGAGCTCGAGCAGGCTTCGAGGCAGAGTTCATGATCAACCGATCAGATTTTGGAGTCCACTATGGAGTTGAGAAGGGGGCTGTCGCCAATGCGACTCGCGTGATCGTCGCGATGGAAGGAGTATCGAAACCAGCAGCTCCGGACACGGCGAAGTGACCGTGTCACTTTGGGGCAGCATGAAAGAACGGGGGAGCGCGCGATGATTCCCATGCTGCTCGAAGCGATCGCGCTTCCCTCGGCACTTGGGATTTGTCTGCTGCTGTGCCCGCGCGATGGATGGTCTGTCGAGGCGCAGGAGCGACGGCCGTCGTGGACTGCGGCGCTCGCAGTTGCGATCACGGTCATTGTGTCACTCTGGATGAGCGAGGGTTTGCAACTGTTCGATCTCGAGGAGCGGTGGAACTGGCTCGTTGTATGCGCGACAATCGCCGGGATCGGGGGAGTGATCGGCGCCAGCGAACTGCCGTCCGGGCGCGTCGACATCATCACGCTGTGCGCAACTCCAATCCTTGCGCTCTTCGTTCTCACCATGCCCGCCCACGAGTCCATGGCGCAACGGCTGGGCGCCGGGATCGCAGTCGCGGTCGGGGCAGCGCTGCTCATCGAGCCATCACGACACGCCGCGCGTTGGACCGGGTTCGTCTTCGCGCTCGCCTGCACGGCGATGGCGGCGATACTCGCGTCGAGCGGATCGATGAAGGTCGCGCTCGCGGCCACCGCGCTGGCGCTGCTGTGCGCAACCTTCGGAATCCTCGCGCAACTGTGCCGCGCGTTCTGCCCTGGTCCGGGATTCGCGATGGCCACACTCTCCATGCTCGCCGCCTTCGCGTTCTACGGGATGTCATATCACGACGACACCGGTATCCCTGCGGGCGCGTGGTGGTTCGTCGCGTTTGCGCCGCTGGTGCTCGTCGCGTCGCCCACGCTCAAGGCGCGCAGATCGAGCCGCAGACCCACAGGGTCTCTCGAAACCAAGTCATAGACTCGCGGCATGTCAGGCGGCACAGGCATATCGAAGGAGCACTTCGCGGCGGTTTCGAGACTCGTGTACGAGGGGCCCGACTCGCACAATGCGCTCAGCTTCCGGCACTACGACGCTGAGCACTGTGTCGAGGGAAAGCCGATGCGCGATCACCTGCGCTTCGCGGCGTGTTACTGGCACACGATGCGCAACGGTCTCGCGGATCCTTTCGGTGCGCCGACTGCGGAGACTCCTTGGGATGATGGAAGCGAGCGCGTCGACAACGCATTGCGACGGCTCGAAGCCTTCTTCGAGTTTCTCTCAAAGTGCCAGATCGGTCGGTGGTGTTTCCACGATCGTGACCTCGCGCCAGCTGGGGCGACCATCAAGGAGTCCGAACGGAATCTAGATGAAGTCGTGCGCCACGCAGCGCAACTCCAGAAGTCGCATGGCGTCGAGCTGCTCTGGGGAACCGCGAATCTCTTCTCCCATCCCCGGTACATGCACGGCGCCGCGACTGGGCCGTCGATTGACTCGTTCCTTCACGCTTGCGCACAGGTCCGCAAGGCACTCGAAGTCACGAGGGAACTTGGCGGATCGGGGTATGTCCTCTGGGGCGGACGGGAGGGTTACACAACACTTCTCAACACCGACATGGCGCGCGAGCGCGAGCAACTGGCGCGGTTCCTCCACATGGTCGCCGATCACGCGCGCACGATCGGATTCACCGGTGCGCTCATGATCGAACCCAAACCCCACGAGCCGACGACTCACCAATATGACAGCGACGCCGAGGCGACACTCAACTTCCTCCGGGAGTTCGGGCTCTTGGGCGTCTACTCACTGAACATCGAGACCAATCATGCGACGCTCGCTGGTCACTCGATGGAACAAGAACTCGCCATCGCATCGGCGGCGAATGCACTGGGGTCGATCGACGCCAACATGGGGACGCCAGGACTCGGCTGGGACACCGATCGATTTCCGACGGACATTTATCTCACGACGCAGGTCATGCTGGCGGTGCTGGATCGCGGCGGGTTCTCAAACGGCGGACTCAACTTCGATGCCAAACGGCGGCGTGAGAGCTACCAGGCAGCGGATCTCTTTCACGCACATGCCGCAGGGATGGACGCGTTCGCGCTCGGCCTGCGAATTGCGGCACGAATCCGCGCCGACGGCAGGATCGACTCGTTCCGACGAACGCGTTACGACTCATGGTCGACAGCGCTGGGGAAGAAAATCCTAGAAGGCGCCACCACGCTTGCTCAGTGCGCTCTCGAGGCGCAGAAGTGCCACGACAAGCCACCATCCTCCGGCCGTCAGGAAATGCTCGAGGCAATCATCAATGACCTGATCGCCAAGGAGCTGCGCGCCCGCTAAGGGATTGCCGCGGGTGGAGCGGGGGGGGTCAAAATGCGCGGCGCGACATACCGGTACTCGCCGCGGTTTTCGGAGGCGATCCTTCGCATCTCAGCTTCGTTGCCCCGGTCGTGGAAGCCAATCGTGTTGACCTGCACTCGATGATCGGCGTTGAGAGCGCCGAGCACACCGAACACGCGGCCGCTGTCGAACATCCCGTCGCTCAGGAGGAAGATCGAGTCGGGCCGAATGTCTCGAAGCGCAATGGCCATCGCGTCGCTCGGATCGGTTCCACCGCGCGAGCTCGGTCCACCGCTCTCGGTATCAGCCCACGCGAACCAGCGGGACTTGTTCTGACTGGTGGCCAGCTGCATCGCGGTACCACCCATCGGCAGTGGCTGGTCATCAAAGAAGATGATGTAGAAGGAGTGGTCGCCCTCAAGTCGGTTGATGCTCTTCTTCAGTTCGAGCATCAGGTGATCCATCTTTGGATAATTCCCACCCATGCCAAACATGCTCCCCGAGAAATCAAGGACATAGCAGACGCGCTGGGCGTTCGTCTCGATTCCCATGAACGAGGTCCCGGATCCTCCAGAACGCCCCGGCGAACCACCGCGCCCCTGGCCCCCAGGTGCGGCGGCGATCGGCGCAATCGGCGGCGCCTTGACCGGCTGATCTTCCGGTGGTGTAAATCCAATTCTCGGAAGCACTCGAACCGTCTCGGGCGCATCGTTTCCGCTGGCGATCTCCTGCGCCTGGTTGTTGATGGTGTCAGCATCGCCGAGGGGTTTCTCGTCCGGGTCGAGCGAGGCAACTCCAGTCCCGGATCCCGCAGCTGCGGCCCCGGAGCCATCACCCGATGATTCGCTTCCGCTGGGGATGCCACCGGCGCCGCCGACATTCGCCCTACCAGGTTCGAGAATCGGATCAGCGTCGACCATCGCCCAGAAGGCGAAGAGGAGCATCACAAGGAGTGCGAGTGCGATGGCGGGAAGTGAACGATCGCGAAACCTGCGAGTGCAAGTCTCCGAGGTCTCGCCAACAGCCGTCACCGGGGGGGTTTCCATGCCAATCGACTATCCTTCAGGCGGATGAGTTCGTACTAGTTGTACGCGGGAAATGACCGCGGTGTCACCAGATTCGTGAGGCCCCATTGAGGAGACTTGGTGCGTCGCAGACTCCTGCCAAAAATCCAATGCCCACACTGCTGGCACAAGTTTCTGGCGGAGGATGTCCTCTGGGTAGCAACCGACCCCGATCTATTGGGCGATCCGATCGTCGGTGACGATGCGCCCGCGCGGTTCCTCCCCACGAGGTATGCGCCATCGGGCGAAGCCCTCGACCGCCGCGGATCTCCTTGCCGCGACCTCGCATGCCCGAACTGCCACCTCTCGATCGCCCCGGTAATCCTAGAGCATGTGTCCCGGATCATTTCTATTGTCGGGACACCGGGCTGCGGCAAGAGTTACTTTTTGACCTCGAGCATCTGGCACCTGAGGCAGGCGATGGCCAGAAGTTTTGCGCTGGCAGTCTCCGACGCGGATCCGGTCGGCAACCGGGCCATCACCGAACAGGAGCAGCAACTCTTCCTTCAGGACGATCCACACAGGCTCGTGTATCTCGAAAAGACCCAGCTGGAAGGATCGCGCTACGACAGCGTCCAGTTTGAGCCCGGCCGAGTCACGCTGCTGCCTCAGCCCTACCTGTTCACTATCCGCCCGACGAAGCAACATGTGAATGCCCGCGGCGCGAACCAGCTCACCGAACTTCTCTGCCTCTACGACAACGCCGGGGAACACTTTATGCCGGGATCGGAGAGTGCACTTTCGCCGACGACGCAGCATCTCGGGCAGTCGAAGAATGTGATGTTCGTCTTCGACCCTTCTCAGGATGTCCGATTCAGAGCGAAACTGAGAGGGGCGAGCAATGATCCACAGATTCAGTCGCAGTCTCGCCTGTTTCGGCAGGACACAGTCCTCTTGGAGGTCGCCTCGCGCATCCGTCGCCACAGCGGGATGCCCGCTGGCGCGAAGCTGACCCAGTCGCTCACCGTGGTTGTCAGCAAGAGCGATATCTGGGCATCACTGTTGCCACGCGAAGACATCCGCACCGACCCTTACACGAGCGATCCGCGCGCAGACGGATGCGTGCTCGGGCGAATCGATAAGGACCGCGTAGAGCATGTGAGTGAGCGCATAGAGGCGCTCCTCATGGAGACCGTGCCGGAGTTTGTCTCCGCGGTCAACGACATCGCGGAGCGTGTGCTCTATGTTCCGGTGAGCGCGACGGGCGGCTCTCCACGGGTGGAGCAGTCATCGGGCATGATGAAGATCGAGGCTGGGCAGATCAGGCCATGGTGGGTGACAGTGCCGTTCGTGTACGAATTCTCGCGATGGGGGAAGATCATCGGATCGACGCGAAGCCGCGACTCCGTGGAGAACTCCGCGAAGGAGTGACACAGATAGCCATGGCCCACGAGCTCTACTACACCTCGGCCCCGCGCGGTCTTCGTCCCCAGACGAGCGGATTTTGCACCGTCGGGATGACTGCAGGATTCCCGGCACCATTCATTCCTCGGCTCGAGGCGCTCTCGGGGTACAAGCCACCGCAGGAGGGAGCGGAAGTCTCCGAATGCCCGACGGCGTGGTCCCACTGGATCGTCGCCGCCGCCGGACTCGATCGGCATGTCCTCTCGGCGGTCGGGCGCACGGCGCCCGATCACACAGGTCGCAGCAATAAGATTGCTCATCACCTCTTGCTTCATGCGAGCGAACTGGTCAGTGCAGGACCGGCGTGGCTCATCGGACAGCACGGCGTGATGGAGTCGCGGTGGATCGGCGAGCCGAGGGTGATCGACCACGAGAGGCGGCTCCCAGCAGGACACGAGATGGGCTCCGTCCGATGCTCAACTTGGGAGGGTGCCGGAGGCGATGCTGGGTGGGCCGGAGTGATCGCCAACGCCGCGCTGCTCGATCCATCACGACCATGTTCGGTCGTCTATCCCGATGGAGTGGATGCGCTCGCACTCATTCAGGAGGCGATGCTCTTGCTTCCTGCCGAGTGGCGGTGGCGCGTGACTTTCACCTCGTACTTCATGCAACCGGTCGCGGGACTGCGCTGCACATGGCGGTTCTGCGTCGATGGCACGGAGGCTGCCGCTGCAGCGCGGGCGAGTTCCATGAACACCATCGACCTGTGTCTTCGCGCGCCCTGCACACACACCGGCAAGTTCATCGACATGGCGAGGACCGGGCGGGCGGAATCGACGCGCGATCTTGGCGATGACCGCGGAGCTCTTGCGGGCGCGACACCGCCACAGATTGCGCGGCCAGCGCCGGTGAAGCCCGCGGTGACCAAAGCGTCTGGGACGCGCGAGAAGAGGGCGCCGATCGCGGTCGATCCGACGGTTGAGACTGGGATCGACTACGTGGAGCAGAGCTCGTCGCGCGATGGACGCGAGCGGATCGCGATGATGGTGGCGGTTGCCGTGGCGGCGCTGTTCCTCGTGACGACAGTCACCTTCTTCGCATTGTGGATGAAGGCGGCGGGGGCACCCGGCGCGGCCCAGCAGGGAGCGACCGCGCCATCAGGCACAGCCCCGGAAAGTGACGCAAAGACGATGGAACGGCAGCGCGATGCCGCGGAGGCGAGAGCCGATACCGCCACCGCTCAACTGAATGACCTCAAGGGTCAACTCGCCCAGGCCGAGACAAATCTTGCGGCGAAGGATGACTTGATTGCGCAGCAATATTCCGAGATCGAGTTGCTCAAAAGGAAAACGCAGCCGACCGTCGCGCCCGCCGAGGTGACTGCACCCGGTCCGGGCGCGGCGTCTGGACAGAGTTTCCACGCGGCTGAGGCACACGAGCCCACGGTGGCTCCAGACGCATCTTCCGCCACGGCACCAGTTGTCGCGACAGTCAATGTTGGGCCAGTATCTGCGACGGCGTGGCTGATCGTCGAACTTCCCAAACCTGCGCGCTCCCAGAGCGGTGATTGGAACGGGGCCGGCACATGGCCGATCGCGAAGGGTGTTCCAGTGCGAAAGGTTGTGTGGGCTCCGGGCAGCGTGTCGACCGTGAAGGGGTTTGTGTTTGAAGGGTCAAAGGTGTTCACCGGTTCCGGCGACGCGAAGGCGCTCGTCGCCGAGATCGCCGCCGAGGGAGAGGGCGTACGCTTCTCGTGGAAGGTGGCGGTCAAGGACTCGTCGACCAAGAACCTCAAGGTCGACGATGTGAGCGCGGTGATCAAACAGATCCCCATGCATGCGACCCTCGAGAACGATGAGTCGGTCTGGCTCGCAGCGCAGCGGCTGGACACGCGCCAGGTGGGTCCGAAGGAAGTGTCGATCGGCCTGCGGGATCCGGAGGAGCCGCTTGTGGCTTCG
>SIAD01000012.1 GCA_009691915.1 Phycisphaerales bacterium | reverse complement strand
TCGACCCAGGAGTGCCAGTGGTTGCGCTCAGTGATCGTCCCTTGGCCGGGAATTGTCTTCCAGTCGATGGCCTTGCCGCCGCGCCACACTTCGAGCGGGCCGTCGGCGCCCACGCACAGGACGCCGTCTTCGCAGACCACCAGCGTGCCCATCGACCCGACAACGCAGATTCGCATTACTCGCGCAACGCGTTTGTCGGCGTGACCGTTCCCACCGATTCACCTGGCTACCTCCAGGGGTGGCAGACTTGGTTCTGCAACCAGTGTGTCAGCGCGCGCCAGCTGGTGACGACCCACACCACGATGATCAAGGATCCATCACACACAATCATGTCGCTGGTCGAGGATGACAGCGACGGATTCAACTACAACAATCAGGGATGGGTGATTGATATCCGTCCCCCCGCGGGCACTCCTCCGCCTCCGGGCACTCCCAATCCCGCAGGATGGAGCAGCACGGGTGGTTGGGAAGGATGGATCGACTGGCCAGCGTTCTGGGATCCGAGCAACATCACCTACAGCAATGTCGACGGATCGACCGAGGCGTACTCGCTGCAGAAGCCTGGTCTCGTCGCGATGATCCAAGGACCTCCGGGCGCAGGGGCCGGCCATCGCTTTCCCCAGCCAGCGGACGACTTGTCGCAGGGTCGGTGGCGGCGCGATTGGATGCACTTCCGAGACAGGCTCTTTCCCGGCGTGCTTCCGCCGATGCTGCCCCAGTATCAGCCATAGGACTTGCGAATTCGGGAACAATAGTGCCCAAACAGGGCCTGATGTTTCCCGAATTCGTGGGTGACTCAGAACTCGCAGGACTTTGGCGTCCGCGCGAAGGGGATCGCATCGCGGACATTCGTCATCCCGGTCGCATAGAGGATCGTGCGCTCGAATCCGAGTCCGAACCCGGCATGCGGGACGGTTCCGTATCGACGCAGGTCGCGGTACCACCAGTATGCGCTCTTGTCGAGCTTCATCTCGTCGATGCGCCTGTCCAGCATGTCGAGTCGCTCCTCCCGCTGGCTGCCGCCGACGATCTCGCCGATCCCCGGCGCGAGGATGTCCATTGCCGCGACCGTCCGTCCATCGTCATTCATGCGCATGTAGAACGCCTTGATGTCCTTGGGGTAGTTCATCAGGACCACCGGCCGCCCCACGAGCGTCTCGGTGAGATAGCGCTCGTGCTCGCTCTGGAGATCCGTGCCCCACGAGACCGGATACTCAAACTTCTGCCCCTTGGCCACCGCGGCCTCGAGGTGCTTGATTCCGTCCGAGTAATCCATCCGCTCAAAGCTCGCCGAGACGAATCTCTCGAGCCGCGCGATGCACTCCTTGTCGATGCGGTCGGCGAAGAACTTCATGTCATCGGGGCGCTCGTTCAGGAGTGCCGTGAACATGAACTTGAGCAGGTCCTCCGCCAGCTGCGCATCGTCGGCCAGCGAGGCGAAGGCGATCTCCGGCTCGATCATCCAGAATTCCGCAAGATGGCGGCTTGTGTTGGAGTTCTCGGCGCGGAAGGTCGGTCCGAATGTGTACACCTTGCTCAGTGCAGCGCACCAAGTCTCGACATTGAGCTGGCCCGAGACAGTGAGGTGCGTCTCGCGTCCAAAGAAGTCCTGCGAGAAGTCGACCTTCCCATCCGGTGTGCGCGGGATGTTGAGAAGGTCAAGCGTCGAGACGCGAAACATGTGTCCGGCCCCCTCACAATCGCTCCCCGTGATGATGGGCGTGTGAATCCAACAGAATCCGCGCTCGGAAAAGAAGCGGTGGATGGCCATCGCCAGGCAGTGGCGCACCCGCCCGATTGCGCCGAAGGTGTTGGTGCGGCTTCGGAGGTGGGCGACTTCGCGCAGGTACTCGAATGAGTGGGCCTTGGGCTGAATCGGGTAGGAGTCCGGATCGTCGACCCATCCGACAACTTCGACGCGCGATGCCTGCACTTCGACCGACTGTCCCTTGCCCTGACTTGCGACGACCTCGCCTTCGGCGATCACTGAGCACCCCGCGGTCAGCCGCTGGATCTCGCTGGCGTAGTTGGTGGCGGTGCTTGGAACAACCACCTGCGCAGCATCAAAGCACGACCCGTCCGTCAGCTGGATGAACGAGATCCCGGCCTTCGAGTCCCGTCGTGTTCGCACCCATCCCTTCAGACGGACAGCCTTTCCTACAGCCGTAGTGGACGCGCGAAACAGGTCGGCAACGGATAGGTCGATCATCCCCCCCAAGGTAGCCCCGGTCGGAATTGTCGGCACTCCCGCCAAATTGGCAGATTTCATGGAATAAACCACCACAAGGCCTTCGAGAGTGGGAGGCATGGAGACCACCTGATCGGGTCGTTTGGCACACCGTTTGCTCTGGCGGCGGGCCCATGATTCTGTCCTTGCGCCACTCCCATGCCTTTGGCACCGACCCCACAGCCGTGGCACCATCGGGCACACCGCAGCGGCTCAATCTTCTGCTCGCGTACGGGGGATGGCGAGACGACTCATTTGCCGACCAGCTGCCCACGCTCCTCCAGCCGATCGGAATCCACTGCATCAGAACACGAACCGCGACCGAGGCCCGCCACGCGATGATGCGTGATCGGGTCCATGTGGCCGTCGTCGATCTCTCGACTCCCGCGGACGAGTCCAGTACCGCCCGCGACGCGTCGCTTGGCGCCAGTGTTCTCCACCTTCTGCGGGCCATGACCCCGGTGCCGCCGATGATTCTCGTGAGAGGTCCGCAGGCCAGCGTGCGCGAGTCGATTCGCGGGCTCGGCGATGCGCTCCGCGAAGGGGCGTTCTCTGTCCTCGAGCGACCATTCCCCATCGAGTCGATGCTCGAAATGCTTCGTCGCGTCGTCAATCGTCATTACGCGGGCTACTGGCCCGTCAACTAGATCGTTTCTCATTGCACCCTTGAACTCAAGAAAGGCAGCGACATCATGAAGGTTCGACCACTCGGAGACAAGCTCCTCGTCAAGCGCGACGAGGCCCAGACCAAGACCGATTCCGGGATTTTCCTCCCCGAGAACGCCAAGGACAAGCCAAAGCAGGGCAAAGTCATCGCGCTCGGTTCGGGGATCCTGAACAAGGACACCGGCAAGTACATGCCGTTCACCGTCAAGAAGGGGGACACCGTCCTCTTCACGACCTATTCGGGCACGGAGGTCAAGATCGACGGCGATACCTACCTCATCATGACCGAAGAGGATGTCCTCGGCGTCATCGACTGACCTTTCAACACATTCATACACAATCACTCGTCACCAACACTTACGGAGTACACAATGACAGCCAAGCAGATCAGTTACGAAAACGACGCGCGCGAGCGGATTCTCCGCGGCGTGCAGAAGCTCGCCAAGGCAGTGAAGGTCACTCTCGGCCCCTCCGGCCGCGTCGTGATCCTCGAAAAGTCCTTCGGCGCCCCGACCGTCACCAAGGACGGCGTCACAGTCGCCAAGGAAATCGAGCTCGAGGATCCCTACGAGAACATGGGCGCCCAGATGGTCAAAGAGGTCGCGACCAAGGCATCCAAGGATGCCGGCGACGGGACCACCACCGCCACCGTGTACGCCGAGGCGATCTTCTCCGAGGGACTCAAGAACATCACCGCCGGGGCCAACGCCAACGCGGTGCGTCGAGGAATCGAAGCGGCGGTCCGCGAAGTCGTCAGCGAACTCAAAAAGGCCTCCAAGCCGGTGAAGAACTCCCGGGAAATCTCGCAAGTCGGAACCTGTTCAGCCAACCATGACCCGCAGATCGGCGACATCATCGCCGAGGCGATGGACAAGGTGGGCAAGGACGGGGTCATCACGGTCGAGGAGGGCAAGAGCCTCGAGACCGAGGTGGAACTCCTCGAGGGCATGCAGTTCGACAAGGGCTACCTCAGCCCGCACTTTGTGACCAATCCCGCGACGATGGAGTGCATCATCGAAGATGCCTATGTGCTGGCGTACGAGAAGAAGATCTCGTCGGCCAAGGACTTCCTGCCGATCCTCGGTAAGGTCGCCGAATCCGGTAAGAGCCTGCTCGTCGTGGCCGAAGACCTCGATGGCGAAGCGCTGGCGATGCTCGTGGTCAACAAGCTCCGCGGCATTCTCAAGGTCTGCGCCGTCAAGGCACCGGGCTTCGGTGATCGTCGCAAGGCGATGCTCGAGGACATCTCGGTTCTCACCGGCGGCCGCGCTGTGATGGAGGAGCTCGGGATGCAACTCGAGAACCTCACTCTCGCAGACCTCGGTCGCGCGAAGAAGATCACCATCGACAAGGACAATTGCACGATTGTCGAGGGCGGCGGCAAGACCAAGGACATTCAGGGTCGCATCGAGCAACTCAAGAGCCAGATCGATGCCGCCAGCAGCGACTACGACCGCGAGAAGCTCCAGGAGCGTCTGGCCAAGCTCGCCGGCGGAGTGGCGCAGATCAATGTCGGCGCTGCGACCGAAGTCGAGATGAAGGAGCGAAAGGCCCGAGTCGAAGACGCGCTGCATGCATGCCGTGCGGCGGTCGAAGAGGGCATTCTCCCCGGAGGCGGTGTCGCCGTGCTTCGCACCCGCAAGGTGCTCGACAAGCTTAAGAAGACCCTTACCGGTGATGAGTCGGTGGGTGTCGACATCGTCCAGCGCGCTCTCTCCGCGCCGATCAAGCAGATCGCGATCAACTGCGGTCTGGATGGATCGATTGTCGCGCAGAAGGTCGTGGAGTCGTCGGATCCGAATTTCGGGTTCAACGCCTCAACGGGCGTGTATCAGGATCTCGTCAAGGCGGGCGTCATTGTCCCGACCAAGGTCGAGCGCGTCGCGCTGCAGAACGCCGCAAGCATCGCGGTGCTTCTCTTGACAACGGATTGCGCGATCACCGATATCAAGGAGAAGAAGTCCAAGGCCGCTCCTTCTGGCGGCGACGAGGACATGGACTACTAATCCACTCCTGATTCAAGTGTCATCAATGACCCCGGCTCCCGCGAGCCGGGGTCTTTTCTTGTCGCGTGCCGAGACCACAGGGTGACGACGCCAGGCACTCTCTCCGTACGATGAATTGATGCCTCAGCGCCTGGACAAGATCCATCGGTCCTCACTGCGCACTGCGGGATGCGCCGCCTTGGTGGCCAGCCTGTTCGGCGCGATCGCGATGGCGTCGACGCCAGAGCAGTCTTCCGGCGACACGAAGAAGCCCAAGGGCAGCTGGAAGATCCCGCCGAGCGTGCCTGCGAAGTCCCCGCCAGGGGCGCCGGGTTCCACACCTGAGTCCGCCCCCGAGTCCGCTCCAGCCACACCTGAGCCGGCAGCATCAACTTCGCCGCTGGGTGAAGTCGCCCGTCTGGCCCGCATGCAGTCGGCGATTGGTGGTGCAGACGGCCCATGGAACCAGTCGATCCATGTCTTTCTTGGGTCGCCGACCTCGGGAATCGTCCCGGCAGTGCGGTTCACCGGGACATCATCGCCATCTGTTGTGCCGACAGGCGATGGGGCAGTCGCGCTCTTCTTCGTGCAGTACCCGCTCACCGACGAGAACAGCTTCGCCACGCTCGCTGTTGCGCGCGGCACCGACGGCTGCCTCAACTGGACAAGTCCGGTTCGCACGGTGTTCGACTCCATGCCTCTCTCCATCGAGGGTCCGCTCAATCCAAGCGTCGTCGCGCTCCCCGACGGTTCGCTGCGAGTTGCCTTCGTCGGGCGCGATCACACAACGAGTCCACTGCAGTCGCTTCTCATGACGGCCCACTCCGCCGACCGAGGAAGTTCGTGGCAAGTGGATCCCAGCCGCCTCAACCTCGGCCCTGGTGAGATCGACGATCTCTCCTGTGTGCAAGTCGGTGACACCACCCACCTCCTTGCGACCATCGCCGGCCGCGAGGGCTTCGCCCATGCAAGCGTGTCAGCTGGCGGTGCGCCGCTTGTTTCCCTCAAGAACATCCGCTTTTCGGCACCGGGAGCATGGCGTGGTGGATGCCGGCTCGACGGTGAGACCATCGAGTTCCTCGGTGCGCCGAGCCAGACCACTCCTCCGTGGCGTGCCACGAACCGCGCAGGCTTCGGTACTTCCGGATCGTGGGTGATCGCCACCAAGGATGCCGAGGCTCCGGCATTGATCCCCGACGACATTGCCCCGCTCGACCTCTGCCGCAGCGCGATCACTGGTGGAGATCAACTTCTCACCGCCGTCGTACTCGTCCGGAGCGCGTCCGAGTCCCCACCACCAGCGTCCGACGCACCCACGACGCCGATCGTCACGAGCGAGGATGGCGAAGCTCAGGAGATCGCCCCGGTCGGGCGCAGGCACAGCGATCCTGTTCAAGGGCCAACCGGACTCGAAGCTCGGCCACTTGGCGGCAAGAGACCTACCCCAGGGGGAACGACGCCTGGTCCAGTGGCACCGCCCATCGGTGGAAAGCCCTGACCTCGGCCGCAGCGTGAGGGTCGCGCGCGCCTACTTCGCGCCAGTCACATCGCGGCCCTGAATGCCGTCGGTCGTCATTACGTGGTAGTTCGTATTGACGAGCATGTCGTATCCAAGGTTCGAGTAGTACCCGTTGGTTCCGAGCGGCGTTCCGCGGTGCCAGAGCCCCTTGCCATTGGCGCACATGTTGCCGTTGTTCTGGTTCTGCCCCTTGGAGCGCGCATCCGCCTCCATCGCATCCGAGACACCGGCAATCGTGACATGACCGTCGAAATAGAGCGTCGCTGGTGCGGAGTTGTACCCCTGATTCCAGAGCCAAGGCACGGTCCCGCCGAAGCCAGGATTGAACTCTCCACCCTCCTTGTTCTGGAGCCACTGATGCTCAATCATGCGGGTCTTGAGGTCGGGATACGACGCCGCGCTTGCCGGGGGCGACCGCCACGCTCCAGGACCGCATTGCCCCGGCTTTCCCGCGTTGTTGCATTCGTTGTTCGCGTTTGCTGAACTCAGGAGATCAGGCGACCACATCGCGGCCGGACTCCAGCAGTAGGTCGCATAGATCGGAGGGTTCGGCGGCACCGAGAACTCACCCGCACGAGTCAACGGTTCGGCGATCTTCTCGAGGCTGTATCTGTCCTTGGGGGCCCAGAAGACCCGGTCGTAGTACTTCCCGTTGACATAGTCGTTGAAGACCTTCACATTAGGCATGCGCCATGACCCGAACACTCCATTGAGCATCACCCACTCGTTGGGCCAGAGGACGATCCAGTTGTAGCACCCGCCGGGTTGACCCGCGGGGCAGAGTCCGCCGCCGACCCAGTACCCCCACAGATGAGCCTGGTCGTCCCACCCGAGAATCTGCTGCGGAGGGCAGGCCACCTGCGTGATGTATGTGTTGCAGTCGCCGTTGGGGACGCTGCCGACATCGTCGGGGCATGCGGTGAACTGGCGGTCCTGCCAGTCGGCGCCGTAGGTGGCGTTGGCCTTCCCGAGGTTGTTCAGATTGGCAACGCTCTGCGTGACGAGCGCACCATCCTTCGCCTTGCCGATGGCGGGGAGCAGAATGGCGATGAGGAGGGAGATGATCGCCACAACAACAAGAAGCTCGACGATCGTGAAGCCGACTAGAGATCGGTGAGTGTTCCGGTGCACAGGGAAATCGTAGCCCCGCCGATCATGCCAGGGCAAGTCGAGATCAGCTACTTCGCGCCGGTCACATCACGGCCCTGAATGCCGTCGGTCGTCAGCACATGGAACGCCGAGTTGACGAGCATGTCGTAAGCCTGGTTCGAGTAGTAGGCGGCGCCGTCCCCTCCAAGTGGAGTCCCACGATGCCAGAGCCCCTTCGCCGAACTGGCCATGTTGCCGTTGTTCTGATTCTGGCCCTTGGCGCGCGCATCCGCCTCCATCGCGTCGGAGACGCCAGTCAATGTCACATGCCCGTCGAAATACAGGCATGCCGGTGCTGAGTTGTAGCCCTGATTGAAGAGCCACGGAGATGGCGGGCTGAACCCGCTGTTGAGCGTCCCGCCTTCGGTGTTCTGAAGCCAGATTCGTTCGATCATCCGCGTCTTGAGGTCGGGGTACGCGGCCATGCTGGATGCGGGGGATCGGTATGCCCCCGGACCGCACTGGTTGGGCTTGCCCGCATTGGGCGCATCCGCGATCGTCGACGAGAGCACATCGGGCCCCCACATCGCAGCGGGACTCCACACATATGTTGAGCGGATCGACGCGCCCCCGGTCGAGTTGGGAGGGCAGAACTCGCCTGGGTACGCGAGCGCGGGCTGCGCGTCCTCAAGGTTGTACTTGTCCTTTGGAGCCCAGAAGACGCTGTCGTAGTACTTCCCATTCACATAGTCATTGAAGGCCTTGTAGTTGCAGAGTCTCCACGAGCCGAAGCAGCCATTGGCGTAGCTCCACTCGTTGGCGATGTACACCGGGATGTTGCCGCAGTTGCCGGGGAACCCACTGGGACACAGAGGTCCCGCGATCCAGAAACCCCAGAGACCACCCGTCGCATCCCACCCGGCTATCTGCTGCGGTAGACAGGCAACCTGCGACTGATAGGTCGCGCATATGCCGTTGGCCGGGGCTCCGCCGAAGTCATCGGGGATCGCCGTGAACTGGCGATCCTGCCAGTCGGCGCCATAGGTGGCGTTGGCCTTCCCGAGGTTGTTCAGATTGGCCACGCTCTGTGTGACGAGCGCGCCATCCTTCGCCTTGCCGATGGCGGGCAGGAGGATCGCGATCAGCAGGGAGATGATCGCAACAACAACGAGAAGTTCGACGATGGTGAATCCCCGGGCCGTCGGTGAGTGGCTGCGCATGCGCCCAGCGTAGCGGTGCTGAAACCTGGCGCGCAAGGGTTGCGGGCGCGGAATCGAGGCGCCTACTTCGCGCCTGTCACATCACGACCCTGAATTCCATCGGTCGTCAGAACATGATAATTGGTGTTGACGAGCATGTCGTATCCCATGCTGGAGTAGTAGCCGGTGGCTCCCATCGGGGTTCCCCGGTGCCAAAGCCCCTTCCCATTGGCGCACATGTTGGAATTGTTCTGATTCTGTCCCTTGGAGCGGGCATCTGCTTCCATGGCGTCGGAGACGCCAGCGATCGTGACATGTCCGTCGAAGTAGAGCGTTGCGGGCGAGGAGTTGTATCCCTGATTCCAGAGCCAAGGCACAGTCCCGCCGAAGGCTGGATTGAACTCGCCGCCCTCCTTGTTCTGGAGCCACTGGTGCTCAATCATGCGGGTCTTGAGGTCGGGATATGCCGCCGCACTCGCCGCCGGTGAACGCCACGCTCCGGGGCCGCACTGACCGGGCTTCCCGGCATTGGCGCAATCGGCGGTCGCTGAACTGAGGAGATCAGGCGCCCACATCGCCGCGGGGCTCCAGCAGTAGGTCGAGTAAACAGGAGGATTGGGGGGAACAGAAAACTCACCCGGCTTCGCGAGTGGTTCGGCGATCTTCTCAAGGTTGTACTTGTCCTTCGGTGCCCAGAAGACCCTGTCGTAGAACTTGCCGTTCACATAGTCGTTGAACGCCTTCACATTGGGCATACGCCACGAGCCGAAAAAGCCGTTGGTAGTCGCCCATTCGTTGGGCCAGAGAACGATCCAGTTGCCGCAATTGCCGGGCATGAGGCCTGGGCAGAGTCCGCCGCCCAGCCAGTACCCCCAGAGACCGCCGCCCTCGTCCCAGCCGAGGATCTGCTGCGCGGGGCAGGCAACACTTCCGACATAGGTCCCGCAGTCGCCGTTGGGAACGCTCCCGACATCGTCGGGGCACGCCGTGAACTGGCGATCCTGCCAATCGGCGCCATAGGTTGCGTTGGCCTTCCCGAGGTTGTTCAAATTGGCCACGCTCTGTGTGACGAGCGCGCCATCCTTCGCCTTGCCGATGGCGGGGAGCAGAATGGCGATGAGGAGGGAGATGATCGCAACGACAACCAGAAGCTCGACGATGGTGAAAGCGCGACGGATGGTGTTCATGTTTTTAAATCTAGAGTGGGGATCTAACGGGGTGCCAACGGGGGCGGTGACGATACTCGACGCAACAACGATCACAGTGCGATCACGAAGCAGTCCCCAAGATCCTGAAGCATACGCACAGGAGGAGGGTTTGTATCCCTTCATCTCGGAATCGGTGCAGAGTCGGCAGGGGTATCCTGCTTTGTGAGAGCCCACCGATGCCGCTGATCGCCGCCACATGGAGTTTTGCACGAGATGGCTGCGCGGAGGCAGTCAAACCACTTCTGGCCGGAGGATCCGCACTTGATGCCGTTTGTGCAGTAGCAGGGGCCGCGGAACGCGATCCACGGGTGGACTCGGTTGGCTACGGTGGACTCCCTGACGCCACGGGTCGGGTCACCCTCGACGCATGTGTCATGGTGTCCCCAGGGAAGTGCGGTGCGGTCTGCGCGGTTGCCCGACATCTGGCGGCAACCGATCTGGCTCGCATGGTGATGGAGCGGACACGCCATGTGATGCTCGCGGGATCCGGGGCTGACGAGTTTGCGACGGCGCTCGGGATGCCAGAGTGCGACCTCCTTGCGCCCGAAGCGAGGGCCGCGTGGGAGCGATGGCGAATCGGCGACGCGAGCGTGCGTCAGGCGGATCCGGGGCGCGACTTCGGTGTGCCTCTGGCGCCGGAGGTCGGCGAGCGCCGCTTCGATCACGACACAATCGGGGCACTGGCACTCGATGCGTCGGGTTCGCTTGCCGGTGCGTGCTCGACAGCCGGGATGGCGTACAAACTGGCGGGACGGGTCGGGGACTCTCCGATCCCCGGGCATGGGCTCTATGTAGATCCTGAAGTTGGCGGTGCTGTCGCCACCGGAGTTGGAGAGATTGTGATGGGTGTGTGCGGGACATTTCTTGCGGTTGAGTCGATGCGGCGGGGAGCGTCGCCACAGGACGCCATCGCGGAGGTTCTCGGGCGGATCGACCATCAATTCACACTCGAAGCGCACCAGCAGGTCGGGCTCATCGTGGTGACGCGCGATGGGCGGCTCAGCAGCGGCGCGATCAGGCCAGGATTCGCGGTGACCGTTGCCGATGGAGCCGGTGTGCGCGTCGAACCACCGCAGTTTGTGCTTTACCCTGAGTGGACGGGAGCTGCGGGATGAAGCTCTACACGCGGACGGGCGATGACGGGACCACTGGGCTCTTCGGTGCAGCACGGGTGGGGAAGGACCATCCGCGCATCGAGGCGTACGGAACCGTCGATGAGCTGAACGCATGGCTCGGAATGTGCGCGAGCGCGTGCCACGGGACACACCCCGCCGTTGAGCGCATGCGCGTGATCCTTGTCTCGCTCCAGTCGCGGCTCTTTGACCTCGGGGCGGACCTCGCGACCCCACCGGACGCGTCCGACGCGGCCACCAAGCGCGTCTCACGAATCGAGCCTCGTCATGTCGCGGAGGCGGAGTCGTACATCGACGAGATCGACTCGGGAAACGAGGCGATCCGCGCCTTCGTGCTGCCGGGCGGAAGTGAACTCGCCGCGCGGCTCCATGTCGCGCGCACGGTGTGCCGCCGCGCGGAGCGGCTAAGCGTCGCCCTCGCGCGCAGCGGCGAGGTCGGCCCCGGCGCGATTCACCTCCTCAATCGGCTGAGTGACCTTCTCTTTGCGATGGCCCGTCGCGCGAACAAGGCTGCTGGTCAGAGCGACATTGAGTGGCGCAAGAACGCCTAAGCGACCCGCGAGTGCGCGAGATCAAGTTCCGAAGCAGCGGTCGCCAGCGTCGCCGAGCCCCGGCCTGATGAACTTACGCTCATCGAGTTCTCGGTCGAGCGCGGCTGTATAAATCGGTACATCAGGATGGCTGCGCGCGAGTCTCGCGACTCCCTCAGGTGCGGCGACAATGCACACGAGCCGAGTGTCCCGGCATCCGGCGTCGCGGAGAAGCGTCAATGCGTGATCGGCCGAGCCGCCCGTGGCGAGCATCGGGTCGACGAGGAGTACGGGACCATTTCCTACATCTTCTGGAAGCCGTGTGTAGTAGCCGATGGGGGCGGCGGAGTCCTCGTCGCGGCGGATCCCGATGTGGCCGACGCGCGCGTCGGGCAGCATGTCGAGGACGCCGCGAGTCATTCCGAGACCAGCGCGAAGGACCGGGACAACGGTGACCGGGCGCGCGAGCCGTCGGCCATGCATCTTCTCCAGCGGGGTATCAATGTCATACGGTTCGGTGGCAAAACCACGGCAGACTTCATAGGTCATCAGCGCCGAGATCTCCGCGAGAAGGCGGCGGAAGTCCCGCGATGAGGTCGAGCGGTTTCGCAGTTCCGCTAGTTTGTGGTGGATCAGCGGATGATCGACCGTGTGAAGGTTGGTGTGTTCGTGCACCTCGTCGGGAGGCTACATGCGGGCGGGGGAGTCAATCCCCATCAGAGAGAGCGCGTCACTGAGGACGCGTCTCGAAAGATCGCACAGCCTGAGCCGCGATGCGCGCAGATCCGGATCGCTCCCCTTGAGGACGGGGCACGCCTGATAGAAGGAATTGAAAGTGTTGGCGAGTTCGTAGATGTAGGCCGCGAGTCGGTTGGGGGCCAGTGCGGCCGCCGCGGCCTTGAGCGTCGAACCGTACCGAAGAAGATGGAGTCCGAGCGCGCGCTCTTCGTCGGTGGCGATGATCAGCGGAGCGCCGCGTCCATTGGCACCAGCCTTGGCCAGAATCCCGGCGATGCGGGCCACGGCGTACTGGGCGTAGGGTCCCGTGTCACCTTCGAAGGAAATCATCCGATCGAGGTCGAATACATAGTCGCGCCCGACATCGCCTGAGAGGTCCGCATACTTGATGGCGGCGATCCCGACCGACTGGCCGATCGCATCGAGTTCGTCTGAGGAGAGACCGGCCGTCGGCGCGTCGGGCGCCTGCGCGCGCGCGTGCACTTCCCGCCGCCCGCGAGCAGTCGCCTCCGCCAGGAGAGACGCCAGCGTGACATTTTCACCGCTGCGGGTCTTGAGCGGTCGCTTGTCTTCACCGAGGACCGCGCCGAATGGCACATGGACGAGGCGTGCATCGGGCTTTCCGGCGCGGCGCGTCCAGCCGATCATCGCGACGGCATCAAAGACATCCTTGAAGTGATCGCGCTGGCGTGCGTCAACGCAATACGCCACGAGATCGGCGCCGAGCTCCTCGATGCGGTAGCGCGCCGCGGCAAGGTCGGTGGTCGCATACAGACTTGTGCCATCGGACTTCTGGATCAGGAGGGGGCGTTCCCGTCCAGGGAATCGCACGATCAGCGCGCCCGCATCGCGCTCGGCGAGTCCCGCCGCGACGAAGGCGTCGGCGGTCGCGCCGAGCCGGTCACGGAAGAAGCTCTCTCCGCGACTGTGCTCAGGACCGAGGATCACACCAAGCGTCCGCGCGGAGGAGAAGACCTCGCGCATCGTCACCTCGATGATGGCCTGCCACTGAGCGACAGTGTCGGGATCGTGTGCCTGAAGCTTTCGCAGCGTGTCGTGCGCGTCGGCGAGCGCGGCATCATGCTCTGGTGCTTCGGGCAGTCCCTCGGTCTGTGCCCTGCGGTACGCCGCGTTGAGATCGTCCAGCGTCGCGCGCGAAAGGTCGACGCCCGCGCGTCGAAGGGACGCGAGCGTCATGGCGATCGGAAGTCCCCAGTCTCCCAGATGGTTCTGCCGGAACACTCTCCATCCCAGCCGTTCGTGCATGCGTGCGATCGTGTCCCCGATGATCGTCGCGCGCAGGTGACCGACATGCATCTGCTTGGCGACATTGACCCCGCACAGATCAACCGCGATCGTCTGCGTCTGCTGGGAGTCGGGGACCCCGAGGCCGGGTGAATCCATCAGGGCAAGGGCTTGAGCGATCGACGACGGCTTGAGCCGGATGTTGACGAATCCGGGACCGGCGATCTCGAGGCTCTCGCAGAGATCCATCAATGCCGGAGGCGCGGCCGCGACGACCGCCTGCGCGACTTCGCGGGGATTGCGCCCAAGTGTCTTAGCGAGGGCCATCGCGAAGTTGGCCTGAAAGTCCCCGAACTTTGGACTTGCCGAGGGCTTCAGCTGCGGATCGGCCGCTCCCGCCGCGGTGCCGAGCGCGGTGATGATCGCTGAACGCAAGAGAGTTTCGAGCGTGTGGCTGAGGTCGCAGGTCGCAAGGGTCGCGGGAGTCGCCATCGGAGGAGGGGATCCTACGGGTCTATCCCGCGAGAACCGCCTGCCCCTTTCGGTAGATCGACTCCATGAGTGGACGATGGCCCTGGTTGGCGCGCCCTCTGCGCGCTCGCGTGGCGTCTGCAGCCGCGAGTCCACGGACTCCAATGGAGATCATCTCCACGAGTGAGTGAAAGTCGTCGATGGCGATGAACTCGCAACCGACCCTTCCGCGCGCCTTCGGATTGCGCTGGGCGGCGGCCACTGTCAGATCGATGTCCTTCATGTTGTGGTAGTTGCCCAGCGGAAGGCACAGGCAAGTTGAGTCGAATCCGTAGGCCGCGAACGCCGTCGCCTCGCACGCACCGCCGGGCATCAGCTTGCGCTGCCAGCGGAAGACGGGGTTCGCCTTGGCGTGCCGCGACAGGAGATCGGAGAGCGCGTTCGTGAGTGCCGGTGTGAAGACACTCAGGCGGTCGCCGACCCGAAGGATCGCACCCGCGCCGATTGGCGAGTCGTGTGGGAAACTGCGGGAGTTTTCGAGGCAGAGGAGCCGTGAGGAGGCCGGAATGAGCGAGCCGCGCGCGGCGTGGATCGCGCCGATGAACCCGACCTCTTCCGCGACCGTGAAAAGAAGGCCGAAATTCGCGGCTTTCGGATCGCGGAGCAGTCGGTCGAAGGCGGCACACGCGGCGGCGACGGCCGCGAGGTCATCGCAGGCATGCGTTTCGAGAACCTTTACGACGCGCTCTGGTTCTCCAGGCGCCGCGAGATCGCGCTCGACGATCATCGGGGATGGGAGCTTCCAACGACCGATGTCCCCCGCGGCGATCGCATGTGCGCTGCTGGTGCGTGCGAGCCGCGCGCGCACGCGCTTGAAGGGCTTCGCTGCGGCGTCAAGGTGGGTGATCGACGCGTCGTGGCGGACCCCGGCGCAGTCAATGACTTCAATCCGCGAGCCGACGAAGTATGGGTTGTGGACGCCTCCGCGGAACTCGAGGTCGATGATGCCGCGCGCCGACGCGACAGGGCGGTCGTTGACAACCACGAACGCCGGATGATCCAGATGGGCGGTCACAAGGATCGCTCGCGCGCCTCTCTTGCGATCCTTCCGCCGGATGAGGTAATTGCCAGCATCGTCGCGTCGAATGTCCAGTCGGGAGCGGCGCGGGGCGAGAAAGGAGTCGATCCAGGCCATCACCCGTTCCTCGCGTCCGGCCGCAGTGGGGGTGCTTGTCAGTTCCAGCAGCCAGAGTTCATCGCGCCGCGAAAAGCGTCGTCGAGAGGCAGTCTCCATCACGCCAGGATAAAGTGAACGCCCCGCCACGACATGCTCTCCCCGATCCCCGACATCCTCGACGAATTGCGCGCCGGGCGAGTCATTGTCCTCGTCGATGACGAACGGCGCGAGAACGAGGGGGACTTTGTCTGCGCCGCCGCAACGATCACGCCTGAAATGGTGAACTTCATGACGAGGGTCGCCGCGGGATACCTCTGCGTCGCGATGGATGCCGAGGCCTGCGATCGCCTCGAACTCTCGCCCCAGGCCAGCGTCAACTCCAGCTGGCGAACGACCGCGTTTACGGTCAGCGTCGATGGCCACCCGCGCCACGGCGTCGGGACCGGGATCAGCGCCCGAGATCGCGCCGCGACGATCAAGCGGCTGGCCGATCCCCTGAGCCGTGCCGATGACTTCGTGAGGCCCGGCCACATCAATCCGTTACGGGCGCGCGAGGGCGGTGTCCTGGTGCGCACGGGACAGACCGAGGGATCGGTCGACCTCTGTCGACTTGCCGGTCTCGCCCCGGCGGCGTGCATCATCGAGGTGGTACGGGAAGATGGCGACATGGCGCGCATGGACGATCTCGTGACTCTCTGTGCTCAGCACCGATTGAAGATGTGCTCGGTCGAACAGGTGATCGAGCACAGACTGCAGCGCGAGACGCTCATCACGAGGCTCGAGCCGCGTTGCGGCGTCGAGGTCGAGACCCCCGAGGGGCCGTTTCGCCTTCTGGCGTGGCACAGCTCGCTCGATCCCCAGCCGCATGTTGCACTCTGTCTGGGCGGGGTCGGGGACCTCGATCATCGAGGACTTCCGGTGGAACATGACGACCCTGTTCTCGTTCGGATGCATCGGCGCGATGTGCTCGGTGACATTTTCTCGGTCGCGCGCAGCGATGGCGGACGCACGGGTCACGACACTGTGCATGCATCACTGAAAGCGATCCGCGCGGCTGGCAAGGGAGCACTCGTCTACCTGCGCACTGAACGCGACGGGGACGGCCTTGCGGACATGATTCATCAGGTGCGCCGCGCGTCGCGCGCGGACATCAATGTCCCCGACCTGACAGGACGCGATGGGATCGGGGAGCGGACCCATCCGGCGCTGCAGCGCGAGTTCGGCATCGGGAGCCAGATCCTGAGAGACCTGGGACTCCACCGGATTCGGATCCTCACCGACCGCGCGCGGCCGCTGCCGTCGCTGACCGGATTCGGGCTGGAAATAGTTGAGCAACTTTCCATCGAATGAAAGCCACGGTGATGCTCACTCTCTTGATCGCCGCACTCCTTGTTGGCTGCCAGTCTGGTGCGCCAGCGCCCGTTCCCGCACCCGCACCGCTGCCGCCACCCGCACTCGCACCGACAAGCGCCATCGATGCGCTTCTGGACCGCATGGAGGCGCAGGGGAAATCGATGAAGGACTTCGTGGCGAGCGCAACTGTCGAGAAGACCGAGGCTCTCACCGACGAGAAGGAGATTCGCCGTGGCCGCATCGTCGTCGAAGGACCGGTGGGTCCGTCACGCCGGATCGCCGTCGTGATCGACGAGTACATCGACGCAACCGGCCGCGGATCTCCCGACTCGCGCCGGTTCATCTTCAGCCGAGGGTGGCTCGACGAGTTTGACGCCACACGAAAGCAGTGGATCCACCGCCAGTTGGCGCGCGACGGAGAACTCGTCGATCCACTGCGCGTGGGCGAAGGGCCGTTTCCACTTCCACTGGGACAGCCGAAGGCGGATGTGCTGCGAGAGTTCATCGTGACGCCCGCGCCGCTGCCCGACGCGCCGTTCTTCAAGACGCTCGCGCCGCGAGCGACCGAGCTCGTCGCGATTTCGATGGCTCCGCGGGCGGGCACGGCGATGGCCCGCGACACCGAAACGGTCATTGCGGTAGTGGACCGGCAGACTCTCGCCCCCGTGGCTGTCGAAGTGCGAGCAGTGAACGGCGATCGCACGCGGGCACTCTTTCGGGGAGGGCGACTCGATGCGGGGCTCGATGAGGAAGCGCGCGCCCTCCTGGCGCCGCCATCGACTGACGGATGGGCGCGGGACGATCGTCCGCTGAAGTGATGCGGATACGCTGGGCGATGCGCGTCGCCATGATCCGTATTCGCTCCCCACTTGTTATTGCGCCGCTGGTCGCGGCACTACTCATCATCGCGCCGCAGGCGTGGGGACGACAGGGTTCTGCGGTTCCGAAGAGCGTCGAACCGTCCCCGGCCGTCGTCGCGGCAATCGCTGCCGAGTGGATGACTGGGGCGCAGCAACGCGAGGCGCGAGTGAACCACGGGCTGTGGACAGAGGCCGACCTTACCGACCCAGCACTTCGAGCGCGTGCTGCGATCGATGCCGGGGTTCCGAACGCCGCATTCGCGGGGGGGGTTGCGCCCGCGGGGATCGACGCGTCACTTGTCGCCGAGGCACTGCTTCGGCAGGGGAAGTGCGCCGACGCGATCGCTGCGTTGACGGATCTCCCGGGAATTCCGGCCTCGTCGCTGCGCGCGGAGGCATTCGAGGCTCTCGGCCGTGTCGCAGAAGCCGCTCATGCCGCTGACGAAGTGGCGAGGGATCTCGCGGCGGGCAAGGCAAAGAGTGCGGACGACCTCGTTCGCGCCGCGATTGCCTTGCAGGTGCTCGCCAGAGTGCGCACGACCGACACTTCCGCATGCGAAGCGATCATGGAAGTGCTTGCGGAGGCGATAGAACTCGACCGACTCAACTGGCGCAGTCGTGTGGCGGAGGGTCGGTTCCTGACGGAGAAGCACAATCTGGAAGAGGCCGTGACCGCACTCCGCGAGGCGCTGAGGCTCAATCCCAGAGCGGCCGAGGCGTGGACGCTCCTCGGGAAGGTGGCGCTGATGGGATTCGACTTCGATGGCACCCAGCGCGCCGCCGAGAACATCCGCGCGGGGGCGAGAAGCGTGGATCCGAGTGCGGTGTGCGCGCCGGCCGCGCTCCTTGAAGCCGAGAGCGCCTGCGCGCGATTCGACTCAGCGGAGGCGCTCGCAATCATCGAACCGGTACGGGTCCAGATGCCAGCGCTCATGCAGTCGATTGCTCTCGAGGCGGCCGCCCACGCGCTCGAATACGACTTCGACGCGATGCGCGTCTCGCTGGCGAAGGCCGACGCCATCGCTCCGGGATCCGCGCGCGCTCTGTGGCAGGTCGCGCGATTCCTTGCGCTCGCCCGACAGTACGCCGAGGCACGCGATCTTCTCCACGAGGCGCAGCGACGCGAGCCCAACTGGAGTATTCCACGCAACGAACTTGGCCTTCTGGAGATGCAGGCGGGTCAGGACGAGGCGGCTCTCGTCGCGCTCACTGAGGCGGCCCGCCTCGACCCCTACGACAAACGCGTCGAGTTCACCAAGCACCTCGTCGAGGAACTGCTCTCATGGAAGACCTTCGACAGCGAACACTTTCGAGTTCGCTGCAAGCCCGGCATCGACGAGATCCTCGCGAGTGCGATGCCCGCGCAGCTCGAGTCGATGTACACGGAAGTTTGCGGTCGCTTCGGCCATGAACCAAAGGGTCGGACAACGATCGAACTGATGCCCGACCACAAGTACTTCGCCGTGCGGATCACGGGCATGCCGCAGATCCATACGGTCGCCGCCAGTACCGGCCCGGTGATCGCGCTCGAGCCACCGAAGGAGGGAGGTCGCGGCCGTTCGCTCGGTCGATTCGACTGGCTCGACACGCTGCGCCACGAATTCGTGCACACCGTCACGCTGGACCGGACGATGAATCGCATCCCGCATTGGTTCACAGAAGCGGCGGCGGTGGACATGGAGCACAAGGCGCGGGACTGGATGACTTACCAGCTGCTGACAAAGGCGCTCGACACCGGCGAACTCTTCGATCTCGACTCGATCAAGTGGGCGTTCGTGCGTCCCACCAAGGCGACCGACCGGGCTCAGGCCTACGCGCAGGGGCACTGGATGGTCGAGTTCATGCGCGAGGCGTACGGCGCGGAGTCGGTCGTCCGGCTCCTCGACCGCTATGCGCGCGGGGAAGCCGAGGCGAAGGCATTCCCCGCGGTGCTGGGACTCACGCGCGAGCAGTTCATGACCGACTTCACCGCGTGGGCGACAGAGCAGGTCGCGTCGTGGCGTCTTTCAGAGAAGCCGCCGGTAGACGAGCTCATCGTTGACGCACGGTCGAAGGCCGAACTCGGCGATGACGCGCCCGTCACCGACGAATTCGTGGAGGCGATGGTCGCGCTCCATCCGCATCATGCAGACATCCTCGAGATTGCGGCCCGTCGGGCCGTCGCGAGACTCGGGGGCGCGGGGGATCCAAAGGCGCACGCGGGCGGACTCGATGATCCAGCGGCGGCGCTGCTTGAGCGATATTCGAAGGAGCGGCCGCTCGATCCGTGGCCCCACGAGTTGCTCGCGGCGAGGTCGCTGGCGATGGGAGATCGCGCGGCGGCGATGGAGCATCTCATATTTCTCGATCGCCGCGCGGACAGCGATCCGTCGTTCGCGCTGGAGCTCGCACGATCGCGCCGCGCGGCGAAGGATCACGCCGGAGCCAGCAAGAGCGCCGAACGCGCGGTCAGAATCGACCCCTACGACGCGCCCACACGCGAACTAGCCGCCTCGTGCGCCATTGAGGCCTCGGACCTTGCACTCGCGCGCGGGCATATCGCCGCGCTCACGCATATCGAGCCCAGCCGCGAGCAACACGCCAAGCGACTGGCCAAGATCAACGAGATGATCGAGAAGGCCTCGGCGACCCTCACCCCTCGGTGAAGTCGAGGTCGCAGCCGAACGGATCCTTGATGAATGCGAGTGCGACGGCGCCCAGTGCGAAACAGATTGCGCCGATCCACCACGCCGCCGAGACAGCATTGGTCGCACCCGCAAGCGCCGTGTAGGCAATGGTCACCGGAACCGCGCTGACGCGGATCAGGTTCGGCGTCAGAGTGGTGACGGTGGCGCGGACATTCGTGCCGAATGACTCGCTTGCCGTCGTGATGATCACGATCCAGTAGCCGCTGAAGAAACCCATCGCGACGGTCGCCGCGCCGTACCACAGCGCGCCGCGCGGCCCAAGTCCCAGGACCAGCGCGCACCCAAGGGCCGTCCCGGCCATGAACACAGCAATCGCCTTCTTGCGCGAACGGATCCACTGCGAGAGGAGGCCGCTGGCGAGGTCGCCGAAGATCGCTCCTAGGTAGTAGAGCGCGACGAGCGTGCCCGGCCTGGGTGCGGGATCTAGCCCCATCGCGGCGGCGATCTTGGGAGCAAGGCCGACGATCACAGCGAGTGTGAACCAGATCGGCATCCCCGCGATGACGACTAGTGCGAGGCGCACCGAGAGGCGACAGGACTTCAGAAGCGGAACGATCCCGCGCGAGACACTCTGGTCGCCTCGAGGAAGCGCCGAGTACATGCCGCTCTCGACGACGCCGAGGCGCAGCACCAGGAGCGCGAGTCCCATCACGCCGCCAATCATGTAGGCGGTACGCCATCCCGCACTTTCACCGACGATTCCCGCTACGACCGCACCGACGACCCCGACCGCGCCGATGAGGGTGACCGCGATGCCGCGTCCGTGCCGCGACGCGATTTCCGCCACGAGCGTCACACCGGCGCCGAGTTCTCCCGCGAGGCCGACCCCCGCAATGAATCGCAGGACGGCGTAGGCCGTGATCGCATCGAACGAATTCATGAACGAAAACACGCCGGTGGTGGCGCCGACTCCCGCGTTCAGAAGGTTTGCCACTGAATAGAGGATGATCGACCCGAACAGCACCGAGAGTCTTCCGCGATAGTCGCCGAGCATTCCCCAGGCGACACCGCCGACGAGCATCCCGATGAGTTGCAGATTGAGGAGCCAGATCCCCGTCGATGCCTGCTGCTCGGCGTCAAGGCCCAGGTCCTTGAGACTCTCCCACCTCACGACATTGAAGAGGATCAGGTCGTAGACATCGACGAAGTAGCCGAGTGCAGCGACAGCGATGGCGATGTTGACTGGGCCGAGAAGTCGGCGGGGGGCGGATGCCTGCGTCATAGAGGGGTGGTCGTCGGGTGCATGTGCGGGAAGTCGGGGACGACGAGGTCCAGAACAAAGGTTGTGACAAGGATGGCGACGATCGCCGCCGCAATCAAGGCCATGATCCACTCGCGCCGAAAGGCCAGATACATCGTGGCCGCGGTGACGCGGGCCATCGGAATCAGAACCAGCGCGATGCAGGCAGAAAGAGCAATCGCGAGCGGCACCCCTTCCAGCGAGTCGTGCAACGCCGACTCGATGGAGCGCATCCCCGGCGGCTCTCCCGCGATCGACTCGACGGTCATCCCCGCGGAGGGTCCCGCGAGGTCGATGAAGACCGAGAGCGCGAAGAGCGCGACGCAGAGAGACAGGCCAAGCCACACAATCGCGCGGTCGACACGGTGGAATGCGGGGTCGGGGAGATTCACAGCCGGGCTCCCAGGCCACGCGCGATCATCTCGATTCCGATGAGGGAGATCATCGAAACGAAGATCGTCCGCATCGCCACCAAGGGCGCGTGAGGAAGGAGTCTCCCGCCGATGATCGAGCCCGGCAGTGCGCCCGCGATCGTGAGAAGTGCGAGCCTCGGGTCGATGTAGCCATTCATGAGGTAGACGATTGCTCCACCGGCGGCGGTGATCCCGATCATGAAGTTGGAGGACGCGGACGAGACGCGCGGCGGCATTCCCATACAGGAGTCCATCGCAAGAATCTTTACGGCACCGTTGGCAATGCCAAGGAGTCCGGACATCAGTCCCGCCGCGAGCATGATAAGTGCCCCTCCGGGGATTCTGCGGAGCCGGTAGGCCACGGGGCGAGCGTCGGGGCCGGGCACCTCGCCGTCGAGCCGCAGAAAAGTCGCGAGAGCATCAGGCCCGCGCGCATCGTTCGTGTCCGTGCGCGCTCGCCGCATGTTGAGCCCGGCGACGAGCAGCATCAGGGCGCCGAAGATGACACTCAGCAGTCGCGCATTGGTCTCGGCGACAAGCGTCGCGCCGATGATCGCGCCCGAGGTCGCCAGCAACTCAAGAACCACCGCCACACGAAGATTCAGGAGCGTCGCGGATCTCGCGCCGAGTGCAGGACCAATGCTGGTGGCGATGCCGCTGATCAGCCCCGCGCCCATCGCGATGCGAATGTCAATCCCGAGCGCGACCGCAAGAAACGGAATCGTGAGGATCCCACCGCCAAGGCCCACGAGTGCGCCCAACAGCGACGCTCCGAAACTGACGAGCGGAATGAGAAGGAGCGACGACTCGAACTGCACGCGGAGAAGGTAGCGCGGCGGGGCACTCCGTCAGACCGGCGCGCCAATGAGTGACGACAGCGTCGCGAGATCGACATTGCCACCACAGAGGATGACGCAGCAGCGCCCGAAGTCGGTGCGTTTTCGCAGCGGTCCCATGAGTGCGGCGACACCGACTGCCGCACTGGGCTCGATGACGATCTTCATCCGTTCGTACACCATGCTGAGCGCGGCGCGGATCTCCTCCTCACTGACGCAGGCGATCGAGTCGACATGATCCCGGACAACTGGCCAAGTCAGATCCCCAAGCGAGGTGCGCAGTCCGTCGGCAATCGTCACGCCACCGGTCGCGCTCTGCCGCGTTGACAATCGTTTCGACTCGGCCGCGTCACCGACGGTGAGCGGCTCCGCGCCGATCACCCGGATCGCGGGCCGGATCGCCTTGGCGGCGAGGGTGATCCCCGAAATCATTCCACCACCGCCCACCGGCACGATGATCGCGTCGAAGTCAGCGACCTGATCGATGAGTTCGAGCGCGATCGTCCCCTGACCTGCGATCACATTGGGGTGGTCGTAGGGTGGAATCAATGTGCCCCCGGTCTCGGTCACGACCTGTCGCGCGACCCTCTCGCGGTCCTCAAGCGTCGGTCTGCAGGGGATCACCCGCCCGCCGTATCCCTCGACCGCGGCGACCTTGGCCTTCGCCGAGTCACTCGGCATGACGACATGCGCCCTGATGCCGCGCAAGCTCGCCGCCAGAGCAAGCGCCTGCGCGTGATTGCCTGAGGAGTGCGTGACAACGCCGTGGCGCGCCGCCTCGTCGGACAGGCTCATGACGGCGTTGCAGGCCCCGCGGAACTTGAACGACCCGGTCCGTTGAAAGACTTCGCACTTGAAGTTGATGTCGCGCCCGGCCTGCGCGGTCATCCACCTCGACCGGAGAACCGGAGTGCGATGAGCCCACGGCGCGATGCGTCGCGCCGCCGACTCGAAGTCCTCCCGGCTTGAAGGAAGATCTGTCACGCGCCGTGCGGGAGAGTCTCGCCTGGGATCGCCCAGTCGTAGGTCTGTTTGTAAATGGCGTGCAGTGGATCCCACCGGATGGAGCGCACATCACCAAGGTGCCGCGCCTGCTCCATCCACCGGAAGACATCGCCTTCGCCGGCAAAGGAAACTTCCGCGACCACCTGCTCGGGATTGTCTGTGAGAAACACGAGATTCGACGGGAGTTTCTGGGCGAGTGTCCTGGCGTGCTTGGTCGCGTCCTTCGTGAACGAGATGGAGATGACGGCGGTCAGCGGCATTCCCCGGAGTGCCATGTCGATGACGCCGATGGCGCTGATCGCACCCGAGGCGAAGATTCGCTTGGTGTGCTCGCCCGAGAGCGTTATCGAGTTTCCAAGCTCGTTGGCGATCGCGGTGTAGCTCATCCTGAGGTCGCGCTGCAGCAGTTGCACCAGTCGAAGATCGGTGTTGCGCTGGCGAGGCGACTCGCGTAGCGGGAGTTGCGCAGACATCGTCGCCGGCTTAGCCGTCCCATCGTGTCCCTGATGGATCGCGACAACGGTGTCAGTCGCCTCATGGTGCGCGTTGGGGCACGCGGAGGCGATCGTGTCAAGCGTCTCAGGGAGTTTGGTGGTGTCGGCGCAGGCGACGAGCGCGAGCAGCGAGTTGCTTCCCGCTGCCCATGAGAGGCGATGGACCGCTGAGACCCCCGCGATCCTCTCGGCCGCCGCATGAGGCGATCCCGTCACACCCAGTCGCACGAGTGTGACATGCCCGCAGCCGCACTGCCAGGGATCGATGAACCCGCAGAGCCGGAAGACCCCGGTTGACGCGTAGATTCCGCACCGTCGACTGACGGTGGCTTCGGAAAGACCCACCTCGACCGAGAGATCCTTCCCGCCCAACCTCCCGTTGCGCAGGAGTGCCTCGACGATTTTCTGGTCGAACTCATCGAACTGGGTTGGGGTGACACCTACGCTGACGAATGCAGTGTGAATCACTCGTGCACCTCGCAAGACTTCCAGGACTTTGCGGAGGCTTGGTCGGGTGGGCACCCGGCTCGCCTGCTTTGATCAAGTCAACGCAAGAAACACGACGCAACCCCTGAATCCCCCAGATGCGGGCGAGACTAACACAACAGCAACAACGGGTGGCGGTAGGATCAAAACCAAGTCGCTCGGGGCGTCCACCGTGCTGGTGGCGCCTCCCCAAGGAGTCCATGTGTCGGGAAACCCATCCAAAACAGAGGTTTACAAGATTCCACTCCATGGGGCGGCAAACCCATCGACCGCGGCGGAGGGGACTTCCCCCGGCAGCTTTGCACTGAAAGCCGATCTCGGCGGGCCGCGTGCCTTCAGTTCCCCGGACACACCGGGAATGCCGCTGCCAAGCGACAAGACCGCGTGGGACTTTCTTCCGAGGGGGTGGTCGACCGTGGCTGCCCCATCGCACGAGGCTGGATGTGCCGGTCACTCGCTCGGCCGCATCGGCCAATTCATTCGCGCCGTGGCGCCGCGCGGATTCGCCGCCATCACCCAGCTTGAGTACGCGCGGCTCGGCGTAGTGACCCCGCAGATGACCCGCGTTGCAGAGCGAGAGCGTCACCTCTCGGAGCTCCAGGTCCGCGACGAAGTCGCCGCAGGGCGCATGGTGATTCCGGCCAACAGCGTGCATCTTGGATACCGGCTCGATCCGATGGCGATCGGGAGAGCGTCGAAGACCAAGATCAACGCCAACATGGGGGCGAGCCCGGTCTCGTCGGGGACGCTCGAGGAAGTCGAGAAACTCCAGTGGGCCGAGCGCTGGGGGGCGGACACCGTGATGGATCTCTCGACCGGCGGCGACCTCGACGCCTGCCGAGAAGCGATCGTGCGTCACTCGACCGTGCCCATCGGCACCGTCCCGATCTACTCCATGATCATCGGGCGAAAACTGGAAGAGCTCGACCTCCCCGCCGTGCTCGCCACGCTCGAACATCAGGCCGCGCAGGGGGTCGACTACTTCACGATCCATGCGGGGGTGCTGCGAGAGCATCTCCCGTTCATCCGCAATCGGCTCATCGGGATCGTCAGCCGAGGCGGCAGCCTGCTGGCGAAGTGGATGCTCGTCAACAACCAGCAGAACCTCATGTACACCGGATGGGAGCAGATCTGCGAAGTCATGCGCCGCTGGGATGTGACCTTCTCGATCGGTGATGGGCTTCGCCCAGGCGGACTTGCCGATGCCACCGACCGTGCGCAGTTGGCCGAACTTGAGACCATCGGTGAGCTGACGGAACGCGCGTGGCGCATGGGTGTGCAGGTGATGGTGGAAGGGCCCGGTCATGTCCCCTTCGACCAGATCGAGTTCAACATGAAACTGGAACGACGGCTCTGTCATGGCGCGCCGTTCTATGTGCTGGGTCCGCTGGTCACTGACCACTTTCCCGGTTACGACCACATCACCAGTTGCATAGGCGCGACCGCCGCGGGCTATCACGGCGCGAGCATGCTCTGCTATGTGACCCCCAAGGAGCACCTCGGCCTTCCCAAGCGCGACGATGTCAAGCAGGGATGCATCGCCTACAAGATCGCAGCGCACGCCGCCGATGTGGCCCTTGGGATTCCCGGATCGCGTGACCGCGACGACGAGCTCACCAAGGCCCGTGCCGCGCTCAACTGGGAGAAGCACTTCGAGCTTGCCTTCGATCCCGACACCGCCCGCGCCTACCACGACGAGGACCTCGATGTGGACACGGACTTCTGCGCGATGTGCGGTCATGACTGGTGCAGCGTCCGCATCAGCAAGGAGATTCAGGAGTTCGCAAGCGGCAAGGATGAGGCGTTCCAGCGGGGAGGTCCCGTGCGCAGCGGTGCGCTCACCCCGGAGCAGGCTGAGATCCTTGAGAAGCGCGGAGTGCTCTCCCCGAAGGAGATTCACGCGCTTGCCACCAAGACAAGGCGCGCCATGGGTGCCGAGGCGGCGAAGGCGTCATGCCATAGTGATTCGTCGGATGCGGATGCGGCCCGCGCGAGGCAGGCCCGGCAGGTCGTCGAGCTGAACACGGCCCCCGCGCACAATCTGCCCTCACACGATCCGCTGCTGTGAGGGTTCGGCGGTTACTTCCCCAAGAAATACTCGTATCGTGTTCCGTGTCGCCGCGGCTGAGCGCCGCCCCCTCGCGTTCTCCGCAGAAACGGGTGGTAGGTGGGGTGTTTCTGCGTAGAACTGCAGGGCGTGGTGCCCCCGACCCCTCAATACCACCAGTTGGCCAGCAGCACCGACAGGTCGGCACCGCCGGCCTGACCATCGTGATTGATGTCGCCGACGCCGGGATACTGCGAGCCCCAGAACGCCAGCAGGATTGCGAGATCCACAGCATTCACCTGTCCTGAGAGATTCAGGTCGCCGCGATCAAGTTCGCACTGGTCCGGAATCAGATTGCCGTTGACATCATCATCCGCGCCACTGGCGATGTCGCACGAGTCGGGAATGCCATTGAGATTGCAGTCGTTGCCGGGTGTGCAGGCGTCGCCGACCCCATCTCCATTGCAGTCGGCCTGCGACGGATTCGCTGCCAGCGGGCAGTTGTCGAGATACGCGGGGATGCCGTCGCCGTCGTAGTCAGTGGCATCTACCTGAATCGCCATCGTGAAGTTGTAGCCCGAGGCAATCGCCACACAGGTTCCAAGCGTGGCGGGCACAGTCGTCTGCCCGTAAGTTCCGAGACCCCATGCGACGACCGACCCGTTGGTCTTCAGCGCCACGGTGTGGCCAAAACGCGCAGCGATTGCGCTGCACACACCGAGCGTCGCCGGAACATCGGTCTGGCCATAGCCGTTGAGCCCCTAGGCGCGCACATATCCGCTCGCATCAATCGCCACGGAGTGCTCGTACCCCGCGGCGATGGCAATACAAGGGCCGACGGATGTCGGCACCGAGGTCTGACCGGATCCATTGAGACCCCACGCCTTCACTGGGCCGCCAGTGCTGCCTGCGATCGCAGGCGAGGCGAGAGCCACAGCGCACACCGCCATGACGATGGCGGCCGAACACTTAGGCCCGCACGGGATCGTCAAGTGCCCCATCTGGGAGCAGTATTACGGCATTCCGGGAGGATGTCGGGCAATCTTGGTAAATCCGACGCCCTATCATCGCCGTCGTGGCGCGCGACGACTCGAGGCCTGTTGACCGGATCCCGGACCACGAGCCGAGCCCGAAACCACATTTTCTGGCCGTCCCGAGGCTGCGCTTCCAGAATGAGTATGTCTGGTTCCTCTTTCTGTCGGCGTGCGACATCATGCTCACCTGGTTCATTCTCGTTCGCCGAGGAGGCGAAGAGATCAACCCCGTTGCCGGTCTCACCATCGATCGGTGGGGGCTCTGGGGGGCGATCGCCCTGAAATTCAGTCTGGTTCTGTTTGTGGTTGTGGCCTGCGAATGGATTGCGCGCGAGCGGATCGTCGTGGCGAGGCGCCTCGCATGGACGGCCATCGGGATCTCATCGCTGCCCGTCGTCTACTCGCTGGCGCTGCTCACATATCACTGGGCGTATCCCATCGAAGTCTGACGCGCCCCGCGACTCCGGACCGCTACTTCGGGATCGCCTTCGTGAGAACTCTGGGTGCGCCCTTCGTCACAAGAATGTCATCTTCGATGCGCACTCCGAGTGACTCCTCCGGGATGTAGACCCCAGGTTCGATCGTGATGACCATGCCGGGCTGCAAGGGCGACTGCGGATCGGCGTCATGAACTTCAAGCCCCAAGTGATGGCCGATCCCGTGGATGAAGTGATCGCCGAACCCGGCAGCAACAATCACCTTGCGCGCCGCGGCATCGACTGCACTCATGAGCGCGCCCGGACGACACGCGCGGATTGCCGCCGCTTGCGCCTTGCGCACGGTGTCGTAGACGAGCTTCTGGCGAGAGGTAAACGACCCCGACACCGCGAAGGTGCGGGTCACATCGGCCGCATACCCGCCGAAACACGCGCCCGAGTCGAGCACCAGAAGATCGCCGTCCTTCAGTGGCGCACTGTTGGCGTGATAGTGGAGGACCGTGGCGTTGAACCCCGCACCCGCGATGGTGCGATACGCGGTCGAAGTCGCGCCGGAAGTCCGGTAGGCGTGCTCAACGGCTTCTTGGACATCGAACTCGGTGCGCCCGGCCCGAATCGCAGTGAGGGCGACAGCGAATCCACGCGCGGTGATGTCGCAGGCCCTTTGGATCAGCGCGACTTCGTCCGCGCTCTTTTCTGCGCGCATGGTGCCAAGGAGCGCAGACTGATCGCAGATGCTCATGCCGGGAATCCTTGCGGCAGATTCCTTGAAGATCGCGTAGTCGGGTGAGACCGGCGCGTTGTGCGCGGCCACCGGGTGCAGACACGCGCATCGCTTGGCGCGCCGGGAACTCTCCAGGAGGAATCGCGCAAACGCCGTCGTGCGCATGATGGTGGCAATGCCATATCGCTCCTTGAGCGCCGCTGCGACCGGTGCGCGGAAACCGTCCCACCGCTCCAGTTCCGGATTGAGCGGGCGCAGGTACAGCTGAACCCGTCGCGCCTGGACGCTGTGGCCCGGATCAAAAAGGAGCATGGCACCGGGCTCGTCCACGACGCCGGTGAGGTACTCGAATTCCGGAGCAGGCCGCCACGCACTGGAGAGCGACGCATCCGCGCTGCCCGCGCACACGAGACCGATCGCACCGCCATCGCGCATCAGCGCCTTGAGCACCCGCTCTCGGCGGCGAGCGAATTCGGCACCAGAGATCGAATCGATGCTCTTCCTCGTCAGTGACGCTCGACGGGTCCTAGTAGTCCTAGTAGTCCTAGTAGTCCTAGTAGTCATGGTGGTCATCTTGGTAGTGGGCTCCGCGCCCCTCACACTTTCGCCGGCTGGGAATTGAGAATCCTCTGCGCGTACTGGTTCATGGAGTCGCGGAGCTGGTCAAAGCTCTCGAGGACGAAGAGGATCGGCTGGAAGTGGTCGATCTCAAAGCTCGTCGCGCAGACCGTGTCGAGGTCGAAGGGGCGCCGTTCCACCTCCTTGCTCTCGAGCGCGTGACGGCTCTCGCCAGGACTCGAGATCAGCCCGGAGCCGTAGAGCTTCACCTTGCCGCCTTCGCGGATGAGGCCGAACTCGACGGTGAACCAGAAGAGCCGCGCGAGGCGCTCGACATGATCGTTGTCGTCGGTCGTCGATGCCGCCCTTCCGTAGGTCTGAAGGAATTCTCCGAAGACAGGGTCGGCGTGCAGCGGGACATGGCCGAAGACATCGTGAAAGATGTCGGGTTCTGGCAGGTAGTCGATGGACTCTCTGGGCCGAATGACAATCGTCGTTGGAAACTCCCGTCGCGCCAGACACGCAAAGAAGGTCTTCGCCGGCAGATAGCCCGGCACCGCGCGGCTCTGCCATCCCGTGAGCTTCGCCAGATAGTTGTTGATCGACTTGGGCCCCTCGATGTAGGGGATGTACTCGCGCACGAGCTTGATCGACCGCGCGCCAGTGAGATAGACCGTCGAAGCCATCTCCTCGAGGTATCCCATCTGCCGGTCGTACATCGTCCGCCAGACTTCCTGATTCTCTTCCGAGTACCCCTCGTAGTTCTGTCCGATGTACACCTTTGAGATGTCGTGGTACCCGGGCTGCCCGAACTTGTTGGCGTACTCCTGAGCGGTACGCCCTTCGTGGCCTTCAATCATCGCGTTGTTGAGCGATCCGGGGAACTTCTGCTTGCCGTCGTGCTGAGGCATGGTGGACTCCTGAAGAATGGTCGCACCGGAAAGCGAACGCCGATGCCGGTGTCAGTCTAGGCGACGGGGCACCGTGTCCTATGGCGTAGCAAGAGATGCGAGGCCGCTGAGTGCCGACGGCTCATCATCGACTGTGACACCCGCGCCGAGGCGAAGGCGGACGATGTCGTGTTCACGGCGCACATCGAATCCCCATGGATCCACCCCGACGAGGGTCTGATTGATCGCGTCTGTCGCCCACTGGACTCTGATCGCGCCGCGAAGGGTGTCCTGGAGCGTCGCATTGATTGTCCGGCAGATCGCCCCCTCCTTCGATGCCAGCGGATTGGGGCGGAGAAAGACCTCGCCGTCGATGAAGTACCCGCGAAACTTGCAGGCGTCGATCACGATTCTGGCCCAGTTCACATCGGGTGGACTTCCGTGATAGGTGCGCCAACGATCGGCCCGCCCCTGGGCGTCGCTGCGCTCGTCGAATTTTTCAAGCGACACCATGAGGTGCAGATCCTGCTCGCCGTCATCAGGAAGCTCGAGAACGGTGTCGGCGGCCATCAGCATTGCCACCATCACCGGGGCCACGAAGCCACCATCGGGAAGCGGAGCGATCTTGAGAGGGATGCGCTCGCCGTCAAATCGCAGATACCCGCACAGATGCGATCGAAGCCACGAATAGGCTTCTTCTTCGATTGCCTTTACTGATTCACTCTCCGCTGCATCCATGATCCGATGCTATCGGCGTGCCGCGCACCCGCTACGAAGTGCGCTGTACGCTTCGCCGTGTGACGCTTATCGCGGTAGCCATTCCGGTGGCGCGGCCTGACGGGATTTCGCGCGCGCTTGATCACGCGCGCGACGCGAAGGCGCACGGTGCGGACATGGTCGAGTGGCGTGTCGACGCGCTCGCGGAGAGCGACGAGGGGATTGCCGCCGTCGCACGACTGCTGAAGGAGAGCCCGCTTCCCTCGATCGTGACGGTGCGCGCCACTTCAGAAGGAGGGGCCTTCGACGGCGACGACGAGAGCAGGATCCGCGCGTGGAAAAAGTGGGCATCGGTCACCCCGCCACCGGCATACATCGATGTCGAACTCTCGGCGCTTCGCGACAGCCCGGATACTCGCGCATTCCTTGCCAGCGCGCACAAGGCTTGGTCGCTCGCCCAAGACTCGCCGCGCGTGATCCTCTCCTTCCACGACTTCCGAGGACGGCCCCCTGGACTCTCGGGAAAGGTCGCGGAGATCTGGGCGGATCAGTCGGCGGCGGTCGGCAAGGTCGTCTGGACCGCCCGCACGGAGCGCGACAATCTCGAGGCGTTCGAACTCCTGCGAAGCCGCGCCAAGCCCACTATCGCGTTGTGCATGGGGGAGCACGGTCTGATGACCCGCGTGCTGGCCCCCAAGTTCGGCGGCTTCCTCACCTATGCGCGCTGTGACGATCACGGGACCGCCCCGGGCCAGCCGACGGTTCGGGAACTCATCGAGGAGTGGGGATTCCGTTCCATCGACGGCGCGACCGAGGTCTTCGGCGTACTGGGCTATCCAGTCGCGCATTCGAAGAGTCCGGCGACCCACAACGGATGGTTCAAGGACGCGAAGATCAATGCGCGGATGTTTCGAATCTCGGTGGCGCCGATGTGGGAGGCGTTCAAGGCGACGCTCGGCGAACTCCTCAACTTCAAGGGCCTCGACTTCAGTGGAGCCGCGGTGACGGCGCCTCACAAAGTCAACGCGCTCCGCTACATCACGGAGGCAGGAGGATCGCTGGACGTGGATGCCACGCGCGTCGGAGCTGTCAACACAATCGTCCGCAGCGCCAAGGGAGCCTTGAGGGGGATGAACACGGATGTCGGTGCGCTCGTCGAAGTTCTCGGCGCGGCGGTCGGCTCCGGGGGACGGCCGCGCGACCTCGCGGGTTCCCGCGCACTCGTGATTGGTGCTGGCGGCGCGGCGCGTGCAGCGGTCGAGGCGCTCGCGTCCGAGGGTGCGAGCGTGATGATCATCAATCGCACTGATAGGCACGCGAAGGCGCTCGCGCAGGAGTATTCAACGGCGGGTCGCGCCAAGGGAGCGGTCGTCGCGCACTCGTCGGCCCATCTTGAGCGCGAGCGGTTCGACCTCGTCCTCAACTGCACGAGCGTGGGGATGCAGGGCGGGACTGATCCCGACGGAGATCCTCTGCCCGCAGGGGTCGCGCTGGACAAGTCGATGCTGGTGTTCGACGCCGTCTACGCGCCGAGCGAGACAGCGCTCTTGCGGCGGGCCGCCGCACAGGGAGCGCGCACGGTCGGCGGCGACGCAATGTTCATGGCCCAGGCGAGGGCGCAGTTCAAGGCGTGGACGGGCAAGCTGCCCAAGAACGAGCGATAGGATCGCGCCGTGGCCGTGCTCTCCTATCGAACCGCTGGCGAGTCGCACGGACCCGCGATGGTGGCGTTGATCGAAGGAATGCCTGCCGGAGTTTTGCTCGACAGGGACTGGATCAACGCCCAACTGCGTCGACGACAGGGGGGCTATGGCCGAGGCGCACGGCAGAAGATCGAGTCGGATCAGGCGAGGTTTCTTTCCGGTCTGCGTTTGGGGGCAACCATCGGATCACCGATCGCGATTGAGATCGCCAACGCCGACGCGCGACTGGATGATCAGGAGAAGACCCCGCCGGTCTTTCGCCCGCGACCCGGACACGCCGATCTCGCCGGAAGCATCAAGTGGTTGACGCAGGACTGCCGTGCGACGCTGGAACGCGCGAGTGCGCGCGAGACCGCGGCACGGGTGGCTGCGGGTGCGGTCGCGGGATGCCTGCTGAGAGAGTTCGGGATTCGCGCTGTCGGGTTTGTGCGAGGGTCGCTCGATGCCATGAGCACGATCGCGCCGAGTCAGGAGACGCTCGCCGCGTTTGTCGCAGCCCGCGACCAGAGCGATGTGAACTGCCCCGATCCGGAGGTATCGAGTCGCATTGAAGCGGCGATACGGCAGGCGAAGATCGACAAGGACACGGTGGGGGGACTCTGCGAAGTGCATGTCTTCGGTGTGATGCCGGGGCTCGGGTCATGCGTCAGCTGTGACGCCCGGCTCGATGCCCGACTGGCTGGCGCGGTCATGGGGATTCAGGCCTTCAAGTCGGTCGAGATCGGTCTCGGCCGTGAGGTCGCCCTGAGAACGGGCAGTCAGGTTCACGACCCGATCACCTACGAGGCGTCACGAGCTGGGGAACCGTGTCTTGGGTTCGTCCGCCCGACGAACAACGCAGGCGGTCTCGAGGGTGGAATGACCAACGGAATGCCCATCGTCGTGCGCGGTGCGATGAAGCCGATCTCGACGCTGCTGCGTGGCTTGCCCAGCGTCGACCTGAGGACGCGCGAGGCGGTCGTGAGCCAGTACGAACGCTCAGACATTAGCGCCATCGCCGCGGCCAGCGTTGTGATGGAGCATGTCGTGGCCTTCGAGGTCGCACGCGCACTCGTCGAGAAATTCGGCGGCGACTCGCTTCAGGAAATGCGCGCCAATCACGCCTCGTTCATGGCAGCCGCGCGGCAGCTGGGCGAAGGGGCCTGACTACGGCAGGAGCTTCTTCCAGCAGGGGTTGTCGATGGTGAGAGTCAGTCGCGACTGATCCTGCGTGAGGTGGAGCGCCTTGGCTATCTGGGGGAAGACGGCCGGGTCGACGGCGCGCTTTCCCTCTTTGTTTGGTGCCGCGAGGAACATGCTGGCCATTCCCGCCATCCCGTCAAGGGCTTGGGTCCAGGCGTCGTTGAAACTCCCCGCCGCCTTAGGGTCTGCGAATGAGAGCGCGGCGCGAAGTGTCGGGTCGGTCCCGAAGTTCAGCGACCAAGACATCGTGTCAAGCGAGGCGATCGACTCTTCGAATCCGGAGGTGAAGGCACTCAACATCGGATTGGCGTCGGCCATGTTTCCGCCGAACGACGCTCTCATCTCCGGTGTCACTCGAATCCCGGCACTGACCGCGGTGTCTTTGAAAACCTTCGCGGCGGCGTCAAGCTGCGCCGCAATCTCCGGACTCGCGTTGGGGACTTCGACGGGCCTTGAGTCGTCCTCCTGGAGGATTCGGTACCACCCGCCGCCGAGAGGGTGGGCCGCCAATGGTTCCTTGGCCATCCGGCTGGCGATCGCGCCGATGTCTGTCGCCGGTGCCCGGCCATCGGTCTGCGCCATCACGACGACTCCGTCACTCGCGGCGGCGCTGCCCAGCTCAGTAAGGCCCCATGCCTGGCCGATTTCGTCGACGACGACCCAGACGGCGATGACTCCGGCCGTGCGCATTTCGGTCATGGCGTCGTCGAGGTCCTTCATGGCGGGATTCGTCGCTGGATCGAGCGCGGCTGCGCGCAGTGTGAGGAGGCCTGACACCTGCACGATCTGAGGGACCTTCGACTTGGACATCTGGGTTGCGATCGACTCCGCGCTCTCTCGGAGAGTCGTGCTGCTGATACCGGATGCAGAGATTCGGACTGCGGTTGTTGCCGTGGCACTCACGGCCGCAGGCGGCAGGCTGTCGGAGACTCCTCCGCAGGCCGAGAGGGTTGCGACGGCAACAGCGACGATAAGGCGAGCGAGCATCGTAAGAGGGTAGAGTGGAATTCGATGCACGGTCAAGCAACCAAGACCGAACCGTCCGTTGTGTGGCACGGCGCGGGCGCGGACTGACACCATGTGCGGAATCGCAGGACTCTTCGATCCTCGAGACCGCATCGCGGATCCTCAGCGCTCGCTCGCACAGATGGGGGCCACACTCGCGCATCGCGGGCCCGATGACGAAGGCGCATGGTGGGAGCCATCTGTCCGCCTAGGGTTTTCGCACCGACGACTCTCGATTGTCGATGTGACCGCGGCGGGTCATCAGCCCATGACGAGCGCGTCCAAGCGGATCACCCTCTCATTCAACGGAGAGATCTACAACGCTGAGGAGATCAGAAGGGAACTCGGCACACACTCGCACATCGCCTGGCGCGGGCACAGTGACACCGAAGTGATGGTCGAGGCCATCGAGCAGTGGGGGATGCGTGAGGCGCTTCGAAAGTTCAATGGGATGTTTGCCGTGTCGCTCTACGACCGCACGACGCGCACACTCCATCTGGCGCGCGATGGTCTCGGCAAGAAGCCGCTGTACTACGGTTGGGTCGGCGGGTGCTTCGTCTTTGCCAGTGAGCTGAAGGCGATCGCGGTGATGGCCTCTGCCTCGGGCTGTGCCTCTCTTGGTGTCGATCGCGGCGCGCTTGTCGAGTTTCTTCGCCTCGGATGTGTCGGAGGAACGCGGTGCATCCATCCCGGCTTGTCGAAGCTCGCGCCGGGGACGATCGCGTCGATCGTGTGCGACACGGAAACTCCAGTTGGGGCAGTTCCCACGATGGAACGATTCTGGGATGCGCGCCATGAGTTGGCGCGTGGGACCGCGGATGAACTGGCCGGAAGCGACGATGAGTGCGAAGCCGCACTCAAGGCCGCGCTGACGCGCGCAGTCGGGAGGCGGCTCGTCGGCGATGTCGACATCGGGGCAATGCTGTCGGGCGGGGTCGACAGTTCGGTCATCGTGGCGCTGATGTCACGCGCCACGGCGGGCCGAGTTCGGACATTCACTATCGGCTTCGACGACCCGGACTACGACGAGTCGGATGAGGCCGCGCGCGTCGCTGAGGCACTGGGGACCGATCACACGCTCCTTCGGGTGTCAGCGAAGGAGGCAATGGAAGTTGTGCCGCGCCTTGGCGACATCTACGACGAGCCCTTCGCGGACTCAAGCCAGATTCCCTCAATGCTCGTGAGCGCCCTCGCGCGGTCGAGAGTGCGTGCAGCCCTCTCGGGCGACGGCGCCGACGAATTGTTCGGTGGCTACGACCGCTACCGGGTCGCGCCTCGGCTGTATCGATCGCTCTCGTTGCTCCCGGTATTCGCTCGCATACCGCTGGCGCGCGGGCTCGGATCGCTGGCGCATCTCCTTCCGGCTTCGAGTCTGAGGCGTAACCGCGACAAGATCGCCCGTGGTGTCGCCGCGCTCAGCGCATCCAGTCCGAGCGAATTGCACCGCCTTCTCGCGTCCAACGGAAGAGATGTCGAGAGGCTGGTCGTCGGCGCCAGGGACATGACACCGACGACGGACCTCCGATCCGAGCCGATCGGAGGCGGCGCACTCGCACGCTTCCTGATGGACGAGGATGTCGTCACCTACCTCGTCGATGACTTGCTCGTCAAGGTTGATCGCGCGTCGATGTCGGTCGGGCTTGAGGTGCGTTCGCCCTTCCTCGACCGCGAAGTCGTCGAACTCGCCGCGCGCCTTCCGATGTCAATGAAGATCCGTGGCGGCGAGGGGAAGTGGATTCTCAAGCGACTGGCCGACCGTCTCGTCCCTGGTGGGCTTCCACGGCGACCGAAGACCGGATTCGCAGTCCCCGTCCACGACTGGCTGCGCGCCGAGATGCGGCCATGGGCGGAAGAACTTCTCGCTCCTGAGCGCCTCGCCCGCGAGGGACTCCTTGTCCCCCGCGAAGTGCGATCGCGGTGGGAGCAGTTCCTTCGAGGCCGTCACGACGAACGACATCTCATCTGGGCACTCCTCATGTTCCAGTCATGGAATGAGCGTGAGTGACTCGGGCGCCGCTGGGCGTATCCTCGCTTCATGGACGCTACCGACCAGCAGTGGATCGCCGAGCTCGCCACCGCGCGTTCCACTCAGGCCGCGCTCGAATTGGTCGTCGCCAAGTGCAAGGCCGACTCCGGGACTCTTCATCGAATGGGTTCCGATGGGCTTCTTCACCTTGACGCCATCGTCGGGCAGTTTCCGCCCCCCGTGATGGACGCGATCCGCACGATCCCTGTCGGCAAGGGTCTTGCGGGGCTTGCTGCTCAGCGGCGCGCTCCGGTGACGGTCTGCAATCTTCAGACTGATATGAGCGGCGATGTTCGTCCGGGCGCGAAGGCCACAGGGCTGGAGGGCGCGATCACCGTGCCGTGCCTGATCGGCTCCGACTCCGCGGCACTCGTCGGAGTCCTCGGAATCGCCTCACGATCGCCCCGGGAGTATTCCGACAGCGAGAGCGCCGCGCTCATGGCCTGTGGTGCCGCGCTCGCGCGGCTCATGCCAGCCTAGCCCGTGCCTAGCGCGCAGCCTTCGTGTTCCGGTCGCTCCCGACGCTGAACGAGTTCCGCGCGTAGTCGACGCGCACCGTGTCGCCATCCTTGAATCGCCCGTCAAGGATTCCCGAGGCGATGGCGTTCTCGACGCGCTGCTGGATCACTCGTTTGAGCGGCCGTGCGCCGAATTGCGGGTCGTATCCCTCGGCCGCCAGCGCATCGCGTGCCGCCTTGGAGACTTCCAGTCCGAGTCCTCGCTGAACGAGCCTGCGCGTCAGGTTTCCAAGCTGGATCTCAGCGATCTTCGCCAGCTGCTCCTTGCCCAGCTGGTGGAACACGACGGTCTCGTCGATGCGATTGAGAAGCTCGGGGCGGAGGTGCTGCTTGAGGAGTTTCGCGACATGCGCCTGGATCATCTCGTCAGGCTGCTCCGCTTCGGTCATCTCCATGATCGCCGCCGACCCGAGGTTGCTCGTCATGACGATGAGCGTGTTGGCAAAGTTGACGGTGCGCCCCTGTCCGTCGGTCAATCTCCCGTCGTCGAGGACTTGAAGGAGCACATTGTTCACATCGGGATGAGCCTTCTCAAACTCATCGAACAGGATGACGCAGTAGGGACGCCTCCGCACCGCCTCGGTGAGCCGCCCTCCCTCTTCGAAGCCGACATATCCAGGCGGCGCGCCGATGAGCCGCGCCACCGCATGCCGTTCCATGTACTCACTCATGTCAATGCGCACCAGAGCATCCTGCGAGTCGAAGAGAAGTTCAGCCAGCGCCTTGCACAACTCAGTCTTACCGACGCCGGTGGGGCCGAGAAAGAGGAATGAGCCGATGGGACGGTGTGGCTCGCCGAGTCCAGCTCGATTTCTTCGCACCGCCTCGGAGACCGCGCGCACGGCCTCCTCCTGTCCGACGACTCGCGCCTTGAGCGCCTCCTCGATGTGCAAAAGCTTCTCACGCTCACTCTCCACCAGTCGTGCCAGCGGAATCCCGGTCCACTTTGCGACGACCTCGGCGATCGCCTCGGGATCAACCTCCTCCTTCACGAGCGCCCCACCCGCGGCGATCCGCTGGCGCAGGGCCCGCTCGGCCTGCAGGCGACGGGTGTCGAGGTCGCGCATCTCGCCGTGCTGGATTCTGGCCGCGCGCTCGAAGTCGCCTCTGCGCTGCGCCTGCTCGAACTCGACCTTCTTCGCCTCAACCTGTCGGTCGATGTCCTTGATCGTGTCAAGGTCTTTCTTCTCCACGGTCCACTGTGCGGTCATCGTGCGGTCCTGTTCGCGCTGATGAGCGAGTTCCTGATCAACCCCGGCGAGCCTGTGAGCGCTCTGAGGATCCTTCTCCATCTGGAGCGCAGCCTTCTCGATCTCAAGGGTCGTGATGGTCCGACGGATCGCATCGAGTTCGACGGGCATCGAGTCGTTCTCGATCCTGAGGCGGCTGGCCGCCTCGTCAAGAAGGTCGATCGCCTTGTCGGGAAGAAACCGATCGCTGATGTAGCGGTCGGAAAGATTCGCCGCCGCCACCAGCGCGGAGTCCTGGATGCGCACTCCGTGATGCGCCTGATAGCGCTCCTTGAGTCCGCGCAGGATGGCGATGGTGGCGTCGACACTCGGCTCTCCGACGAACACCGGGGCGAACCGCCGCTCGAACGCCGCGTCCTTCTCGACATGCCTGCGGTACTCGTCGAGCGTTGTCGCGCCGATGCAGTGCAGTTCGCCACGCGCGAGCGCGGGCTTGAGGAGTTGTCCCGCGCCCGGTGCTCCCTCGGCCTGACCAGCACCGACGATGGTGTGCAGTTCGTCAATGAAGAGGATGATCCTCCCGTCGCTGGCGGCGACTTCGCGCAGCACCCCCTTGAGCCGTTCTTCGAATTCTCCGCGGAATTTGGCCCCCGCGAGCAGCTGCCCGACATCCAGCGCGATGATCCGCGAAGCCCTCATCGACTCCGGGCAGTCACCATCCACGATCCGCTGGGCCAGTCCCTCGGCGATCGCCGTCTTGCCGACCCCAGGCTCTCCGATGAGTACCGGATTGTTCTTCGTCCGGCGTGACAGCACCTGCATGCAGCGCCGGATCTCCTCGTCCCGACCGACGACGGGGTCGAGCTTCCCGCTGGCCGCCAGCAGATTGAGGTCCTTGCCGTACTTCTTCAACGCCTCCATGGAACTCTCGCCACCGGGGTCGTGGATCCCCTCGACCCCGCTCGCTCGCCGCACCTCTCGCGCGGCATCCTCGAGGATCTTCGCAGTGGCTCCGACCGCGAGCAGCACATCCTGTCCGCCGCCGCGCGTCTGCGCGATGGCGATCAGGAGATGGTCGCTGGACACATAGGAGTCCTTCATCGTCTTTGCGAGACGCTCCGCCGCGCCGAACACCTCGCTAAGCTCGCGTCCACCGGTCGGCGTGGAGCCTTCGACTCGAGGTTGCCGTGAGAGTTGCGCGGAAACAGTCGCCGAGATGCGCGCCGGATCAAGCCCCGCCTTGCGCACGACGCTGGCGGCGGGGCCATCCCTTTCCGCGAGAAGGGCCGCCAGGAGGGCCAGCGAGCCGACCTCGGCGTGCTGGTCGCGGACGGCGTTCGACTGCGCGAGTGCCAGAGCTTCCTGAGCAAGCGTTGTGAATTTCTCGATGTTCATGGGTAATTCTCCAGGAGAGCAAACACCATGCCGAACCGACCCGGAGCCTCGGGTCAGAGATACTCGACGGGAAACCCAGGGGGTGATACTTCAGGACGATCGTTGAGCCAGGCCACCAGCCATCGAAACGCGTCGACAAGTCGAGGACCGGGCCGGTTGAACATGGCACTGCCATCGACCAGCGCAACGCGGCCCGGACCATCCATCACCGCCGGAATGAGGGGCCACCATGGCTGGCGTCGAAGTGCTGCCAGATCCTCCCGGATCTTCGGGAGTCCGACTCCGCATGGACAGATGATGACTCTGCCCGGCGCGGCCATGATGATCTCTTCGGGCATAGCGACCCGACTCTTCGCCCCGACAGCGTTGAGTGAGTGCCGTCCGCCCGCCGCATCGATGAGTTGCGGCGTCCAGTGGCCGCCAACAAAGACTGGATCCATCCACTCAAGGAACAGGACTTCGTCGCCATTGCCATAGGGATTGACGAAGTCGATGGCACTCCACCACCCCTCGCGGAGTTCGACCATCGCTCGTTCCGCTTCACGGGCCAGTCCGACGGCGTCGCCGACCTTGAGAGTGTCATCGAGCACCTCGAAGAATGACACTGGTTTCAGGCAGACGACTTGGGGGCGGGGATTCAGCGTGTCCGCGATCGCGCACACACTGGCGAGATCCTGCGTGAGGATCACATCGGGGCGCAGATCCTTGAGTGCGTCAGCATCAAGCGTCGCACTGTGCGGGCGCGTGACAGCAGGCAGATTCGAGATCGTCGGCGGCCAGTCGCATTGATGACTCCGTCCGACAAGGAGTCCCTCACCGCCGATTCGGCACAGGATCTCAGTCGCTGATGGAACAAGGCTCACGACCCGCATCGCCGCACTTTCTCCCTTGACAGGCACTCGGCCCTGGCTCCGCGCGAGGGACGAAAAACTGGGGATCCTAGATTCGAACTAGGACAAACTGAGTCAGAGTCAGTTGTGCTACCGTTACACCAATCCCCAAATGCGGATAGGGAAGATACCCGTCCGTGCCGATCATACAAAGCGTGGCAACGGCGAAGCTGATTCTGGCTTCCCATCGCCTATCCTCTTCAGCGATGACCACCAGTGCCGTCAAGTCGCTTGGATCAGAGACGCTGACGCAGGGGATCCGCATCCGCGTGGATCCCTCGTTCATTGAGAGCCGCTCGGATGCCCGGCGCGGGCGATTCACTTTCGCCTACAAGATCCATATGACAAATGAAGGCGAATGCAGCGCTCGTCTTCGCAGCAGGGAGTGGCATGTAGTCGATGCCGACGGGGTACAGCATGATGTGAACGGCCCTGGAGTCGTCGGGCAGCATCCGTCTCTGGCGCCTGGCGAGAGCTTTGAGTACTCCAGCTTCTGTCCGCTCCCCACAGCGTGGGGCACGATGGAAGGGCACTTCGTCTTTGAGCGCGACGACGCCTCGTCCTTTGACGCGCAGGTGTCGCGGTTCTACTTCGCGGCTCCTGCCTGACCGACTGCCGAGGGCGGGTATCCTCCCTTCACTCATGGGAGACATGGCAGAGCCCGACGAAGGAAAGAAGGAACTCTTTCGCGTGGAGGCACTGGGGGCCGTTGGAGGCCGGAATCGCCTCAACACCCTGAGCCCGATCGTTGAACCCAGACTCTGGATCCTGACGGCGACACTCGCGTTCCTGCTTGCGACCGTCGTGGTGTGGAGTTTCGCGGGGCGCATCCCCATCACGGTGATCGGCAGCGGGATCTTCCTGCGCGGGGAGCAGCTCGACACCTGTAACGCGCACACCAGTGGATACATCGCGTCGATCGACCTACCCGAAGGGGCGACGGTCGTCGCTGGGCAACGCATCGCCTCGCTCGCGGGTGGATCGGCGGACGCGGCCATCAGCGAGGTGCGCGCTCCCAAGGCCGGCCGTCTTGTCTCACTCGAGTCCGAATCAGGAGACTTCGTCGAGAGCGGACAGTCGATCGCCCTCGTCATTTCCGGTGCGCCGCACCCGAGCTGCCTCGCGTTTATCCCATTGAGCGAGGGAAAGAGTGTCGTTATCGGGATGCCGGTTCGAGTGAGCTTCGCGAGTGCCGACTCAGCCGGCGACGTGCAGTCGCTCGGGACAATTGTTCAAGTCGACCACTTCATCACGAGCAAGCAGAAGGCGCTGGGTCATGTGCCAAGCCACACGATTGTCGAAGAGATTCTGGGCACCTTTGGGTCGGTGATGGCCGTGACGGTGAAGCTTGACGAAGATCCCGATGGCGCTGGCGGCGTGAAGTGGGTCGGGGGCAAGGGAGCGGCCGGGATGCTTGTGGACGGTGCCCCCTGCAACATCGAGATCTACATCGGTGAGATCCGTCCGGTGGCGCTAGTGATGCCAGGGTTTGGCGGCGGCGTCGGTGATGAGCGATGAGCGATCCGGACACGCGCGAACCTAAAGACGAATCTGCGGACGAGGAGATGGCGGCGGAGCCCGAGAGCGACGCCTCTGACAGCGACAGCGAAGAATCCGAAGTGATGGGGCCGCGATTGCCGCCGGGGCCACCGCGCTCCGTCCGCGTCCCGACCGTCATGCAGGTGGTCGCTGCGGAGTGCGGCGCGGCCAGCCTCGCCAGTGTGCTGGGTTTCCATCACGCCTACAGACCGCTCGAAGAAGTTCGGGAGGCGGTAGGTGTCGACCGCGACGGATCCAACGCGCTGCGCATCGCCCGTGCCGCTCGGCACTTCGGCCTCGACACCGAAGGACTCAAGTGCGAGATCGAGGGATTCGAGGAGATCGCGCTCCCCATCATCGTGTTCTGGGGGCTCAACCACTTCGTCGTCCTCGAAGGGTGGACGAAGAAGGGTTACCGAATCATGGATCCCGCGGCGGGACGGCGGCTCGTCAGCCCCGAGGAGTTTGACCAGGAATTCACCGGGGTGGTTCTCACGATGGAGCCGGGCGAGGAGTTTGTGGCGACAGGCGATCCTCCCTCGTCGCTGGCACTCGTCACGCAGTGGATGCGCGGCAGCGAGAGTGCCGTTTGGCTGACTGTCTTTGTCGGACTGCTCCTCGCGGTGCCGATGGTGGCAATTCCCGGCATGGCCGCCGCCTATGTGGACATCGTCCTAGCGCAGGAACGCTCAGACTGGATGGTCTGGCTGATGCTCGGCGTGCTGGGCGCGCTCATCATCGAGGCCGGGCTCCTCTACCTCCAGCAGCGGATCCTCTCGCAACTGGAGAATCGCCTCTCACTCGAGCGCAGCATCGAGTTCATGAAGCAGATCTTCCGGCTGCCGACAACATTTTTCGGTCAGAGGTACCCCGGCGATATCGCCGAGCGCGTGCAGGCCAATGATGGCGTCGCCTCACTGCTCTCGTCGAAGTTCGCGCCCGCGATCGTGCAGGTCCTGACGCTTCTGGTGTTCTTCTGCGCGATCGCGTCGATCAATCTCCTGATAGCCGGGATCGCCCTCGTCGCCGTCTCCGCGACGCTCGGCATGCTCTTTGTGGTGGCGCGCGCTCGTGTCGATCAGGCGCAGTCGCTCTCGCAGCAGGAGGGAATGAAGCAGGGCGCGATCGTTGCCGGACTCATGACGCTCGAATCCCTAAAGGCCAGCGGACGGGAAGCCGACTTCTTCGGCCGTTCGATGGCCTTCGCCGCGCGCGTCAGCGCAGCGCAACAGCGCGCGAGTCTTCTCTCCAATGCAGTCAGCGTCATCCCCACATGGTTCCAGGCGCTGGTCGTGTCGGTGCTGATCCTCTCGTTCGGCGGATGGCAGGTCATGGAGGGACACATGTCCATCGGCATGCTGCTTGGGCTCCAGATCCTGCTCGTGGGATTCATGACCCCGGTCACGCAACTGGCGGAGCTTCTGAAGGAGATCCAGACAGTCCGCGCCGACCTCGGTCGCCTCGACGATGTCCTGTGCCACGGAGTCGACCGCCTCGCGCTCGACCCTTCGGTCGACGACGCCCGTGAGATCGAATACGCCGCTGGGGAGCTTGAACTTCGTGGCGTGACCTTCGGGTACGGACACGGTCAGCGCGCGCTCCTGAGCGACTTGTCTCTCACGGTGAAGGCAGGGGGGCGTACGGCCATCGTGGGGGGAACCGGTTCAGGAAAGTCGACGCTGGCGCGGTTGGCCTCGGGGCTCATCGATCCCTGGGAAGGCGACATCCTTCTCGACGGAATCCCACTCGGCAACATCCCACGCCATGTCCGCGCGGCGAGCGTGGCGACAGTGTTCCAACGGGCGGCGTTTTTCGAGGGGTCGATCCGCGAGAACCTTTCCATGTGGAACCCCGACATCCCCGACCAGTGGATGGTCGAGGCACTCGAGGACGCGCAACTCTCCGAGCTCCTCGCCTCGCGCGGCGGACTCGACATGCAAGTGTCCGAGGGCGGGACCAACTTCTCCGGAGGCGAGGCGCAGCGGCTCGACATTGCCCGTGCGCTTTCGCGGCGACCGGCGCTCCTCATCATGGATGAGGCCACTAGCGCGCTAGACCCCGTTACAGAACTTGCGCTCGACGCGGCCCTTCGTAGGCGCGGCGTCACCTGCGTGGTCGTCGCCCATCGTCTGAGCACGATCCGCGACGCGGACGAGATCATCGTAATGCGTGCAGGGGAAGTCGTCGAACGCGGGACGCACGGTCAGCTGCTTGACCTTGGCGGGGACTACTGCAACCTCGTCACCGGTGGGGCTCCTCCATGAGTGCCGCCCACACGAATCCGGCCGAGATTATCGACGCGGCGCGCCAGACCGGCGGCGAAGAAGTGCTCCTCGATAGGCGCAAGGGCGTCGATGCAGGCGCCCTGGTGGACATGCTGGTCGTCGTCCAGGGAGCGCTCGTTGTGTTCGCCCATCGCGAAGGGCACACGCGGAGGCACAAGGTCGCGGTGCTCGGCGAGGGATGCGCAATTGTTGGTCCCATCGAGCGAATCGAGCTCGTGCCGATGTCCGAGGCGGAGTGTGTGCGAATTCCTGCAGCGATGCTCGGGTCAGTGGGAGCGGGATCGCCCGCGGAACGATCGCTTCTGGCGGGAGTCACGGCAACGCTCGTCGCCTGCGGAATCTCGCTGCCACCGAAAACCACACTTGCGTCGGCCCGCGAACTCTGCTCGAAGGGACTCGCTCGTCGAGGTGACTCGATCACCGAGACGGCCTTCTCTCGTCACATGCGGCGTCTCGTGAGTACGGCGAGCGCGACGCTCTCCTTCGAAGACAAACTCACCGCGACCGTTAGTCGCGGCGCGATCCCGTCCTGGCGCGACCTCCCGGACGAACGGCTCCCGCCCATCGTCCGCGCATGCATGCAGATCGCGTTGCACATGGGGTGCGACGGTGCGGTCGTACCCACCCGGCTTCCCCGCGACGCCACCCGGAGACCCGAGCAGGTCTTTGCGCATCTAGCTGGACTCGGAATCCGCCCGGTGTTCCTAGACCCGGGTTGGTGGACGAGCGGGGTCGGTGCGCTGCTGGCGTTTCGGACTGAAGATCAGTCGCCGGTGGCGATCGTTCCCACCAGTGCCGGAATGGTCGCGTTCGTGCACTCGGCCGGTGCAACACAAGGGCCGGTGATCGTTGATGCGGCGTTTGCCTCGGGGCTTGGCAAGGGGGCGTCGCAGTTTCATGCCACGCTCGGGCACGAGGACACAACGATCAAGCGGTTTCTGCGCTTCGTAGTTCGTGGATCTGAGACCGACTACGTCCGCGCCATGATGGTGACGGGCGTTGCAACGATCGTCAATCTCGCCGTTCCGATCGCCATCGGTGTTCTCGTGACGCGGATCCTGCCCGGCAACAATCGCCTCGCGCTTCTATTCATCGGACTTGTCCTTCTCGGCACAACACTCACTTCGGCCGCGTGCAGTTTCGTCGTGTCCAACCTCCTGCTGCGCGCGGAGACGCGATTGGGGAGCCGTGCGCTGGGGGGTGTGCTCGACCGATGCCTGCGGATGCCCGTCCAGAAATTTCGAGAGTTCAGCAGCGGCGATCTTGCAGACCGAATTCTCTCGGTGGGGGATCTCCAGTCGGTTCTCTCGGGTGCAGGAGTGTCAGCGATCATCGCGGGAATATTCTCCATTGTGTATGTCGGGTTGATGGTCTGGGTGAATCCCACTGCGGGCGCCGTCGGCGCGGGCCTCCTTGTCGTGGCGGTCCTTGTCAGCATTCTGCTCAGCGTGTCCCGTGCGCGGCTCACGGCATCGATCATGGAGGGGCAGGGGCGTCTCTCGAGCATGGTGCTGCAGTTCATTGGTGGCGTGGACACCATCCGCAGCGCCGCCGCCGAGCAGTACGCGACGCTGCGATGGCTTCGCCGATTCAAGGGGATCCGCGATGCCTCCATGAAGACGCGCCGGCTCGATCTCATCTTCGACATCTTTGCCTCGGCCTTTCCGATGGCATGCCTGGCGATCTTCTGGGCGATGTTTCTGCCGGGGAAGACCGCGGGAACAATCATGCAGGAAGGTGGCAACAACGCCTCGTTTCAGATCGCGGAGTATCTGGTCTTCAACAGTGCGTTTGTGATCGCGCTCTACTCGGTGCTCGAACTGGGCGAACGGCTCGGAGACCTCGCATCGCTCAAGTCAACGCTTGCCCGCATCAAGCCCATTCTCGAGGCCAGCACCGAGCGCATGGGCGACCGCGAGCAGCCCGGCGCGCTCACCGGTCAGATCCGACTCGGCGAAGTCCGCTTCTCCTACCCGGGCCACGCGAGCGAGGTCCTCTCGGGAGTCAGCATGCAGATCGAAGCGGGACAATGTGTCGCGGTCGTTGGGCCAAGCGGAAGCGGCAAGTCGACATTGCTCCAACTGATCCTCGGACTGCGAGATCCCGATGCGGGCGTCGTCCTCTTCGACGGCAAGCCCCTCGATCGGCTCGACCTCGTCGCGGTGCGGCGGCAGATCGGCGCCGTCGTGCAGAACACTCGAATCGTCCCCGGGTCAATCCTCGACAACATTGTCGGGAGCACGCTATTCACACCCAAGGACGCGGAGCGGGCAATTGCCGCCGCGGGGTTCGCCGATGAGGTTGCCGACATGCCCATGGGGGTTCACACCTATGTGACCGATCAGACCCTCTCGGGGGGCCAGGTGCAGAAGCTCATGATTGCCCGCGCGCTGGTGACGCGCCCCAAGATCCTTATCTTCGACGAGGCCACGAGCGCGCTCGACGAAGTCTCGCAGGCGCAGGTGGTTGAAAGTCTCGAGGGGCTCAAGGCGACGCGGCTGGTGGTCGCGCATCGGCTTAGCACGATCCGCACGGCCGACAGGATCTATGTGATGCACGCAGGGCGGATCGTGCAGTCTGGGTCCTTCAAGGAACTAATGTCGCGCGAGGGCATCTTCAAGGAGATGGCTCGACGGCAGATGATCGACTCTGAGGTCTCCGATGCGATCTGACCGGGGATAGTTGCTGGGTTTCAGCAGACAAAAAAGCAGTCGGTGACCGTCCAGGAGCATGTACGGTCACCGACTGCATTTGGTCCAATCACAAAAGCGGTCGACAGTCAGGCGTCGACTCGGCTGAGGGGCACTCAGCGCTTCGGGGTGCGTGCTTGGCGAGCCGCAGTGGAGTTGCGCGCGACGCGGCTTCGGCCGCCTCCGCTTGCCATCTCCAGATCTTTATCGCTCAGACGCGCCGGTTTGGCGGTGGTCTTGGACGTCGTGGACTTGTTCGCTGGCTTCTGTGACATGGATGTTCCTTAAAAATCGTGGTCGAGGCCGGGAAACGCTCCCGATCCCCATTCACGGAGGAACCATACGATAGCGTTGCTCCTTCGCAAGCACGCGGAAGCAATTCATGCAAAAAGACTTGGGTCAAGATCGGCCGACCATCGCGGTGGTGGGGGCCACAGGAGCCGTAGGAGCCGAGTTCGTCAGCCTGCTCGCGGCGCAGGCCATTCGACCGGGGCGGCTGAGGCTGTTCGCCAGCGCGCGCAGCGCGGGCAAAAGGGTCGAGGTAGGCGGGCAAGGTATCGATATCGAGGCCCTTGGACCCGGGTGTTTCGACGCAGTTGACATCGCATTCTTCTCGGCAGGCAAGGGGGTCGCGACGGTGTGGGCTCCGCAGGCGGTGGCCTCCGGGGCCTGGGTGATTGATAACTCGAGCGCGTTCCGCATGGATCCAGCGGTTCCTCTGGTGATTCCCGAGGTGAACGCCGCCGCGCTTGATGCGTGTGCGGGGCCGTCGATCGTCGCGGTTCCCAATTGTTCGACGATCGTCGCGCTGGTGGCGGTCACGCCGTTGCATGCTGTCGCGCGCGTCAAGCGAATGATCATCTCGACCTATCAGGCGGCCAGCGGCGCGGGTGCGGCCGCGATGCGCGAACTCGAATCGCAGGCCCACGACTTCGTGCATGGCCGTCCCCTGCAGACCGACATCTTCGGACGGCAGTACCTCTTCAACTGCTTCAGTCACAACAGCGCGGTTGGGGAATCCGGCTACAACGAGGAGGAGGCCAAGATCCTCTACGAGACGCGGAAGATCTGGAGCGACCAGAGTGTGCGTGTGACCGCGACCTGCGTGCGCGTTCCGGTTCTTCGCGCCCACTGCGAGTCGATCGCCCTCGAGTTTGAACGGCCTCTCACCGAAGGGCGTGCGCGGGAGATTCTGGCTGCGGCGCCGGGCGTCGAGCTGGTTGATGACCGGGCGCGCAACGCCTTCCCCGAGCCGATCATCGCCGCGGGGCGGGATCCTGTGCTCGTCGGGCGCATCCGCAGTGACTGGAGCCTCGAGCCCGGCATGGGGCTGCAACTCTTTGTCGCGGGGGATCAGATAAGGATCGGTGCCGCGCTGACGGGCGTGCGCATCGCGCAGCGGATCATGTCGCGTGTCTGCGCGTGATGGTCGGGTCGGTGGCCGTTGTGCTGCCCTCAGAGGGCGCCCGTGGCTTCAGGCAAGTAGCGCGCGCAGCGCAGCACCAGGGTCGGGCTGCCTCAGGAGGTGCTCCCCAACCAGCACAACATGGATGCCGTGGTCGCGCAGACGCGCGAGGTCTTCACTCGTCGTGATCCCCGACTCACTGACGAGGACGCTCGGGTCCTCGACCAGGTCGGCGAGCCGCAGCGAGTGGCCGACATCCGTCTTCATCGTCCTGAGATTCCGGTTGTTGATCCCGAGGAGCGAGTATCCAGGATGCGGGAACCCGACATGATTGAGGACCCGATACAGATTGGTCGCGTCGTGCACTTCAAGGAGTGTGGTCATCCCCAGTTCGACCGCAAGGATCTGGAAGTCGATGATCTCCCCTTCGGTCAGACACTCGGCGATGAGGAGGATTGCGTCCGCCCCCGCAGCTCGCGTCTCCCACACCTGATACGAGTCGATGATGAAGTCCTTGCGAAGGACCGGCAGCGGCATGGCATCCCGGATGGCGTGGATGTGCTCGAGTCTCCCGCCGAATCCAACTTCGTCGGTAAGGCACGAGATCGCGTTCGCTCCAGCGGCGTGATACTGTCGGGCAATGGCCACTGGGTCGTACGCTTCCCGAATGACCCCTCCCGACGGGCTCTTCGCCTTCAACTCAGCGATCACGCGGGTTCGAGTGGTGCGCCCGTGGTCGACGACGGCCTGGAAGAAATTGCGCGGTCTTCCCAGTTCCGCGATGCGCTCCTTGAGTTCGTCTAGACCTACGGCTTCGCGCTGTGCTTTGACTTCCCGGCGTTTCCGCGTGACTATTTTTCTGAGCGCATCCTGCATCGCGTGGGCCGCAGCGGCGAGGGCACAGAGTAGTGCAGGGGAAGTCGACCACTTGGCGGAGGGGGCCAATGGGGCGGTGGCGACCGCGTCGGGGTCGGCGTGGCCGATCATCCCTCTCTCTCTCGGGGCTGGACTGGCAATCGCCTACGGGATCGCCGCGTCCGGAGCCGCATCACTGAGAGACGCGCCGAGAAGTCGATGGTCGCTTTCAGCGGCGAGATCCTTCGCCTTGTTCGCGGGGATGCTCATCGCAGCCACGGTCGGGGCCGCGCTGGCCGCGCGCGTTCTGGGGATTCCCGACCTCGATGCGACGCTTCGCAGCAGCGTGCTTACGGGACTCGGAGCGTTCGCGGCGCAGATGGCCCTCGTCGCGGTGGTGTTTCGTGATCGCATCCGCGAGCCCGTTGTGCTGGCGACTGAGTGCTGGATCTCATGGCGCGCAGCCAGCCTCGGCCTCGCGGGGATTGCCATCGCCTGGTTTCCGCTGCAGGCGATCGGGTCACTGGTCGCGTCTGTGCAGGCGTACCTCGGTGGCCCGGAGCCGCCGCCGACGGGACACAACACGCTCGCTCTCCTGGGCGAGCCGGGGGATCCGCTTCTCAAGGGCGCGATGATTGTCTCGGCCATCGTGTTGGCACCCATCGTCGAAGAGATTCTCTTTCGCGGCGCGGCACAGCAGGGACTGCGGAAAGCGGGGCTATCTCGCTGTTGGGCGATCATCGTCGCCAGTGCCGCATTTGCCGTGGTTCATCTCGGCGTCCTCGCCGATGGGGCGGTGGCCAGTGGACTGGCAGCACTCTTCGCGCTGGCACTGCTCCTGGGATGGCTCGTCGAGCGCACGGGTCGGCTCATTGCACCGATCGTCGCCCACGGCGCATTCAATGCCATCAACCTGGCGATCTACCTTGCGTCGTAATGCCCATTAGGATTGCGCCGCCCATGACGACGAGTCCATCACGGCCGCGGATCCTGACCGGCGACACTCCGACCGGAACGCTGCACCTTGGCCACTGGGTGGGCTCGGTGAAGCGCCGCGTCGAGCTTCAGTCGTCGCACGAGTGCTACTTCCTCATCGCCAACATTCACGCTTTCACGACACGCGCCCGTCAGGCCGATGACATCCGCCGAGATTCGATCGAGATTGTCCGCGACTATCTCGCCATGGGGATCGACCCGGCGCAGTCAGCGATCTTCCTGCAGAGCGAAGTTCCCGCGATAGCCGAACTCACCTTCCTCTTCGCCATGCTCCTGCCATTCAATCGGGTCATGCGCAATCCAACTCTCTCAGAAGAGATCAAGGTAAAGGGTCTCGGAGAGCAGTACTCGTTCGGCTTTCCCCTCTATGCGGTCGGGCAGACGGCGGACATCCTCGCCTTTCGCGCCGCAGGTGTCCCGGTCGGCGAGGATCAGGTTCCCCATCTGGAAATGACCCGCGAGGTCGCCCGTCGGTTCAACCAGATTTTCTGCGGTGTTTCCGAGCATGCCGAGGATGCCGATCACGAGAAGCTCGGTGGAGTTTTTCCGGTACCCAAGGCGGATGTCGGGGCAGTGGGGCGACTCATCGGGATCGACGGAGTCAACAAGATGAGCAAGAGCCTCGGCAATGCCATCTTCATCGCCGACAGCGCCAAGGAAATCCACAAGAAGGTGGGCAAGATCTTCACGGGACGGCAGAGTCCCAGCGAGCCCGGCAACATCGAGAACGCGCTGTTTCAGTATGTCGATGCGTTCATCACCGATCCGGTGCGGGTCGCCGAGTTGAAGGACCGCTACTCGCGCGGCGACAACATCGGCGACGGCCATGTCAAGGTGGAGGTGGCGGAGGCGATCAACACGCTCCTCGAGCCCATGCGCGAAAGGCGCAAGCAGTACGAAGGGAACGACGGGGCCATCATCGAGATTCTGAGAGATGGCACTTCGCGCGCAAATGCCCTGGCCGAGGAGACGCTGGCGAAGGCCAAGACGGCGGCGAAGCTCGGCTACTTTCCACGGCGGCTCGCCTTGGGCTGAATCGCGGCGCCGCGCGTCCGCATCTCCCGCGGATGGCAGTTGAGCAGCACTTCTTTCAGGTGGGACTTCGATACATGGGTGTAGACCTGGGTCGTCAGAATGCTCGAGTGCCCAAGCAACTCCTGCACGACGCGCAGGTCCGCCCCGCCGACGACCATGTGGGTCGCAAACGAGTGGCGCAAGGTGTGCGGGTGAACATCATCGAGCCCAGCAGCCGCCGCAACCCTTTTCACGATCTGCCAGACCGCCACGCGCTCGAGCGGTCGTCCCGAGAACGAGAGAAGCAGACGAAATCCGTCACGGCCTCCGCCAGCCTTTGCCAGGCGAGGTCGGCACTGCGTCAGGTACCGCTGCGTCCAGTCGATCGCGGGAACGCCGATGGGAACAATCCGCTGCTTGCCGCCCTTGCCGGTGACGGCAATCGCGCCGAGCGTCGGATGGAAGTCGTTGACCTTGATCGAACAGACTTCGCTGGCGCGGAGCCCGCCGCCATAGAGAAGTTCGAGCATCGCGCGGTCGCGAAGCCAGAGCGGGCCATCCGCGTCCGATGGCTGTTCCACTAGTCGTTTCATCTGCGAAGGGCTCATGGCCCCGGGCAGTCGCTTCCATGCCGAGGGCCGCTCGAGGAGCCGTGCGGGGTCAGTGGCGATCGCGCCAGTCGAGTGCATCCACCGGAAGAAGACACGGATGGAGGCGAGATGCCGAGTGACGGTGGTCGGTTGGAATTCCCGAGAGCGCGAGAGCCAGCGGATGTGGTTGGCGAGATCATGCATCGTGACCTTCCCCGGATCGATGCACCCTCGGTCTTCCAGATATTCCCCCAAGAGCGCGAGATCGCGACCGTACGCTTCGAGGGTCAGTGGGGCGAGGCCGCACTCGATCCGGCAGAACGCCAGGAACTCACGGTGTCTTCGGGCTGCTGCGCTGAGACCGTCCATGGATCGTCGTCTGCATCAGCGCCGGGACTCGATTGGGCTGAAGCACACCTCGTGAAGGGTCGCCTACGAGCGCCCGGAACCGCTCTTCCATATTGATGCGGTGGAAGAGCGCGCACGCGTGGTAGCCGCCACAGCAGTAGGTGAACAACTGCTCGATTTCCCCCATCGCGAACCGCGAGGTGCAGCGGCCGTCATTCATTTCCATGTGGGGGCAGCAGCGGGGGTCAGATTCTTCCATCGAGTTCGCCTCTTGGCGGATCGGTCAAGGCAGACGGAAACCTGCACATTTCAAGGGATAGTATTGCGGTGATGAAGCCCGCGCGGCCAACTGTCGCCATCTCCTTGGGGGATCCCGCAGGAATCGGGGCGGAAGTCACGGTGAAGGCACTTTCCGATCCTACTGTGCGCGCCGCGGCACGCTGGGCGATCCACGGTTCCAACCATTCAATGCACGAAGCGGCCGAGCGCTCCGGGCTGATGGTCGACTGGTTCCGGGTGTCCGCGGACAGCGACCGCGCCCAACACGAGATCAATGCCGAGTGCGTCGTCTTGGACCACGGGCAGGTGATGGGTCTCTTCGATCGCCGCGAGCCATCCAAGATTGGAGGGTTGGCCAGTAAGGCCTATGTCGAGGCGGCGATCCTTGACGCGATGCGCGCGCCTGAGGATCCCCGGAGAGTCGACGCCGTCGTCACTGCGCCGATCAGCAAAGAGTCGTGGTCTCTGGCGGGGTACCGCTGGCCTGGCCACACCGAGCTCTTCGCCTTCCGCACCCGCGCTAGACGGCACTGCATGGCGTTTTCCGCGCCGAACCTGCGTGTGACGCTGGCAACCACCCATGTCCCGCTCATGAACATCCGCGACCTCCTGACGATCGGCCGCGTCTTTGATCCGATCGATCTCGGTAACCACTTCTGCAAGGACATGGGAGTAATCACGCCGAGGATCGCCGTCTGCGGGTTGAATCCGCATGCGGGCGAACATGGTCTCTTCGGCGACGAGGAGGATCGGATCATCAGGCCCGCGATCGAGATGGCGGTGAGCGCTGGGATCGACGCCAGCGGCCCGTGGCCCGCCGACACGATATTCAGGGAAGCGATTCTCGGTCGCTACGACCTGGTGGTCGCCATGTACCACGACCAGGGGCTCATCCCCGTGAAGATGCTGGCGTTTGACAAGGCAGTGAATGTGACGCTCGGAATCCCCATCATCAGGACGAGCCCAGACCACGGAACGGCATTCGGGATTGCGCGCGAAGGGAAGGCCGATGCCGGAGCGATGCGTGAGGCGATGCTGCTGGCGGCAAGGCTGGCGCTGCATCGCATGGAGTCGGGCACACGCGGCGTGTCGACCGGACATCATCCCCAGGGACCAGCGCGCGGCGAGTGGTCGCCGTCGGGTCCGTGGTCAGGGTGAGATCACGATCGTGCTGTTGGGCTCGGTCAGAAGTTCGTAGACCGTTGCAACATCAGAGTCGCGCAACCGCAGGCAACCCATCGATGCCTGCTTCCCGATCGAGTCAGGCTCGATGGTCCCGTGGATTCCGTATCCCTTGAATCCCTGGTTCGCAGCCTCGACGCCCATGAGTCCGATCCACCGCTCGCCGATGGGGTTCTTCGGGTCATCGGGCATGAAGTGCTCGCCCGTGCGTGGATTGCGCCACTCGGGGTTCACGAGCTTGCTCTTGGGGCGGACCATGAACGCACCTGTTGGCGTCGAGTTGAACTCGCCAAGTCCGACCGTGAATGTGCCGACGATCACGCGGCTGGGTCCCTCGCCGGCGTAGACCTTCATTAGATAGGTGCTCTTCGAGACCTCGGCGTGGAACGCGCCGACCGGGATCTTGATCTGCTGCCCGACACGCAGTGACCGTTCGCTCTTCAATCCGTTGATGCGCTGGATGAACCGCCAGTCGGTCTGAACGCTGTTCCGTCTGGCGATCGTTGATAGCGTGTCTCCGGACGCGACGGTGTAGCCGCGCATGATCTGGTCGCCTGGAGCCACGGTGGGGGAGTAGACGAGTCGTGCGTTTATCTCGCGCAGTGATTCGATTGCGGTCACCAGGTCAGGCGGCGTGAGCGTGCCGCTATCAACGAGCATCGTCAGGGCCAGCCGTGCTCCGACGGGATCACCCGCGACCATCAAGAGTGCCGCCGGGAGTGTGGCAGCTGATGGTCGTACCGATGCGGTTTTCGGCTGAATCTGCGCCGGAACAGGGGCTGGCGCAGGCGCGGGCGATGCGTTCGGTTTCGGCGACACGACGATCGCCACGGGCTTCGTCGGTGCCACCGGCTTCACTTCGGGCATCTCTTGAGTGGGTTCGGCCGCAGTTATCGCCGGGACGGCGTTTGACGAGACATTCTCCGCCGACGGAGTCGCATCCGGTCCGCTGGTGTAGATGTAGACGGCCGCGCCGATTCCCAAGGCCGCGACGAGCGCGATGGGGATGATGCGGCGGCTCGAGGCGTTGGTGAGCGAAGACGATCGCGGGATCTGGCTGTTGAGTGTCATGGGTGGTCTTTCGATTAGTTCGGGCGTTGCGATTGACTGGAAGAGGCCGCACGGTGGTCGGTGATGACCGCCTGCACCGACATGTCACGGTGGTCGGCGGGAATCGAGTCGACGATCTGCCAGTCGAAGCAGACGCCGATGGTCGCTGTGCTGGTTGGAAGGTGGGAGAGGAAGCGGTCGTAGAAGCCACCGCCACGCCCCAGCCGTTTCCCCGCGAGATCGAAGGCGACTCCTGGAACCACGACTAGATCGATCGAGGCATCGGGAACGCGTGGCCCGTCCTCGGGCGACCGAACCCCCATCGCGTCGGGTCGCATCGAATCGTTGTCGAAGGTGGTGGTGGCGATCGCGTTCATCGTGTCCCGACCGGGGTCGACACGCGGCAGACAGACCACTTTTCCGAGCCGGAATGCCTCAAGGGCGACGGCGATCACATCGACTTCGCTTCGCATCGGCATGTAGAGCATCACCGTCGATGCATTAGCGAAAGAAGTGTGCCGGAGCAGCCCCGCGCAGATCAACTTAGAACGCGCCGCTCGGTCCTCAGGGGTGATCGAGGCAAGCCGATCACGCATCGCGATACGGATTGCTTGCTTGCGGACCGAGAGGTCCGGCGAAGCAGGCGATGCATCCATGGCGTCCATGCACACGGGGTCCTTCTAGGAGGTCAACGAGCCGAACCGCACCTCCAAGTGCGGTGTTCAAGGCTCCTAGGATACAGTAGAGATCGACCACCTGCGGATCCCTACTTCAAGGAGTTACCACCTCGCCATGTGTGGAATCGTCGCCTACATCGGCCGCAAGCCCGCCGTTCCAGTTCTTCTCGAGGGACTCAAGCGCCTGGAGTACCGGGGGTACGACTCGGCGGGGATCGGCCTCATGAACGGTGGCCTCAAGATCTGCAAGTCGGTCGGGCGGGTCCGGGTTCTGGAGGAGAAGGTCGCCGCTCTCGACACCGCCCACGCAACAGTGGGAATCGGCCACACTCGCTGGGCAACCCATGGCGGGGTGACCGACGCCAACGCCCATCCGCACCGCGATGATGGCACGGCTGGGCACGGGATTGCCATCATCCATAATGGGATCATCGAGAATTACGCCTCGATCAAGAAGTATCTGACCGAAAAGGGGCACACCTTTTCGAGCGAGACGGACACCGAGGTGCTGGCCCACCTGATCGGAGAGCTCTACCGGGGCAGCCTGGAGAAGGCCGTGCAGGCCGCGCTTCGTGAAGTTACCGGTGCCTATGCGATTGCGGTGATCTGCGAGGGGGAGCCGGACACGCTGGTCGTCGCCCGCAAGGGGTCACCCCTGATGGTCGGCATCGGCAACGGCGAGTACATCGTCGCGAGCGATTCGAGCGCGATTGTCGCGCACACCACGCAGGCGTTCACGCTGGCCGACTTCACCGTGGCCAAGCTGACCCGTGAGTCGCTGCGGACCTCCACGATCGACGATGTGGAAGTCACGGCGGAGGTGCGCGAGCTGGAGTTCGAGCTCGCGGAGATCGAGCTCGGCAGTTACGAGCACTACATGCTCAAGGAAATCTTTGAGCAGCCTCGGAGCCTGCGGACCTGCATGCAGGGGCGGCTCGATGAGAGGACAGGCAGCGTCGTCCTCGGAGGGATTGCGGAGCACGCGCGCACGCTGGCCAACGCGAAGCGCATTGTGATGTTCGGGCAGGGGACCGCGCTGCACGCGTGCATGGTCGGCAAGTACCTGATGGAAGACCTTGCGAAGATCGCCGCCGAGCACGATTTCGCCAGTGAGTTCCGCTACCGGAATCCGATTGTCGACTTCGGCACGGTGGTCATCGCGGTGAGCCAGTCGGGGGAGACGGCCGACACGCTGGCGGCGCTGCAAGAGGCGAAGCAGCGCGGGGCGCTGGCCTTGGGAATGGTCAATGTCGTCGGCTCGTCGATCGCCCGTGAGACGGACGCAGGGGTGTACCTGCGTGTCGGGCCGGAGATCGGAGTGGCGAGCACCAAGGCGTTTACGGGACAGGTACTTGTTCTGGCGATGCTGTCGCTGTATGTCGGTCGGCGGCGCTACCTCAGTCAGGAGTTCGTCTCCAACTTCCTCTCCGAGATGAAGGCGATCCCCGAGAAGGTCCAGCAGGTTCTCGAAACTAGCGAGGCGATCAGGACCGCGACAGCGAAGTATGTCGAGCGCGAAAACTGGCTCTTTCTTGGCCGTGGCGTGAACTATCCCGTTGCACTCGAGGGCGCGCTCAAGCTCAAGGAAATCTCCTACATCCACGCCGAGGGGATGCCTGCGGCCGAGATGAAGCACGGGCCGATCGCCCTCATCGACAAGGGAATGCCGGTCGTGTTTGTCGCGACGAAGAACTCCCAGTACGAAAAGATCCTCGGGAACATCGCCGAGGTGCGTAGTCGCGGCGGACATGTGATCGCCGTGGCGACCGAAGGTGACGACTACATCAAGACCGTTGCCGAAGATGTGTTCTTTGTCCCCGATGTCCCCGAGCAGCTCCAGCCACTGGTCACGGTGATCCCGCTGCAACTGCTGGCGTATCACGCCGCCGTGCTTCGCGGCAAGGATGTCGACAAGCCGCGCAATCTCGCCAAGAGCGTGACCGTCGAATGATCGCGCTGACACTCGCGCGCCCGATCGCTCTGTCGCTGTCGCTGCTCATAGCCTCCGACGCCAAGGCCGATGCCTTCGACGACGCGATGGCACTCGTGCCTGCCGACGCGATTAGCGCCCATGTCGCACCCAGCCTTGCCAAGGTCTCCAAGGACATCGATGAGTGTCTCGCGCTCATGGACCGCAAGGAGACGGTCGTCGCGGGCAGACCAGTCGACCATTTGCGCGCCGCGCTTGGAATTCGCGAGGGGTTCAACGAGAACGGGTCGATGGCGTTGTGGTCGGTGAAGATGGCCGACGGAGCCGTTCCCGCGTGGGTGCTTCTTGTCCCGACGGATGATCCCGCCGCGTTCCTGAAGGCGAATGTCGAACCCGGCTCGGATGGCGTCGCGCAATTCCGTGGGGAAGCGGTGTTCACGCGGGCGCTCGAGAAACATGTGATCGCGTCGCGCTCACGAGACGCCATAGACCGATACGCGTCGGGCGGAGGACTGGGTTCGGTGCTCGCCGCACGGCTCGGCCAGCACGCGATGGATCTCGCCCGAAATGCGGACATCGTCTCCTGGTCAGGACCGGAGGCACTCGCTAAAGCGTTCGCGTCATCGGAAGCCGAAGGAAACACCCCCGGCACAGATGGGTTGCCCAACGAGGTCCTTGCGCGCCTTGGACGGCTGCGCGAGGTTGGCTCGGGCCTCTCGGATCTCCTCATCGCGGTTGACATAGATGCGCTTGGACTCTCCGTGCGCTCGGTCGCGCGTCTCAACCCCGGGAGTGCGCTGGCGAATCTCGCGGCCCAGTCGACGGATGTTTCGGGCGACGGCGGTGCAACGCTTCGCGGCGTCCACGGCGGACCGTTCCTTATCGTTGCCAGCATCGATGTGACGGCCCTCGGCGGCGCGGGGAAACTCGACGATATCGCCGCGCTCGTCGGTGCGTCGGACGCGATCCCGGCGTGGCTTGCCAGCGCGAAGGAAGGAGTCCGGAGGCTTTCATTTGCCTGCTACCCGTCGAAGCTCGGAGTTCTTGCGGGTGGCCTTCTCAATGACGCGACTCTCATCGTCGAGACTGACAATCCCGCCACCGTCCGCGATCTCTTCAAGAGTTCGTTGCTGGAAGCGGCTGGCACTGGCGACGGTGTGCGGCGCGAGCCGTCGTGGGAGGATGGTCGCACGCTCAAGGACGGCACCGTGACCGATGCCTACGAACTCAAAGAGTCCGCGCTTGGTCCAAGTGAAGCGGGGGACGCGAAGTGGCAGGAAGTCGCGATGCGCCAGATGATGCGGCAGGCGATCTTTGGTCCGCGCGGAATGCATGGGTTTGTCAAGGCGCTTCCCAGTGCGCTCATCGTGACCTTCAGTCAGAGGCCGGATGTGCTGGCGCGTGCGATGGAGACACAACAGGGCGGCGAGTCGATGGCCAGCGACGCGGCGATCAAGTCGATGAGGTCGTGGCTGGTGCCCGGGGCGCAGATCGAAGTGTTCATTTCCGTCGGGCAGCTCCTCAAGATTGCCAGGCAGATGGCCGACGCGTTCGCCGGAGGCGCCGGGCAACTCCCGTCGATTCCGACCAGGAGCGCACCGGTCGCGCTGGCCATTCGCGCCGCGCCCGACGAGTGTGAGGTGGCCGTGATGGTTCCGACAGTGGTGCTTGGGGCGGTCTACGACCAGGCGATCGCGTCAGTGATGGGTGATCGCGTAGGCCCGGGTCCGAAGCCCGAGCCGCCCGCGACACCAGTCCCCTGAGTTCGCCGTGCTCTGCGAGTGGCGCATCGGCCGAGAGCGAACGCTCGCCTGGGAGCGCGGGCGACCGCTCATCATGGCGATCATCAATGTGACGAGCGATTCCTTCTCCGATGGTGGACTCCACGAGGATCCTGCATGCGCATGCGTGTGGGCGTGCGAGTGCATTGAGGCCGGGGCGTCGATTGTCGATGTTGGCGGCGAGAGCACGCGTCCGGGCGCGAAGGCAGTGAGCGAAGCGGAACAGATTGCGCGCGTCGTCCCCGCGATCGCGCTCATGCGCAGGATCGAGTCCGTTGCCGAGGGCTCCGTTGCAATCTCCGTCGACACTACGCGCGCCATGGTCGCCGCTGCCGCCCTTGATGCCGGCGCGACGATCATCAACGATGTCAGTGCCGGTGAGGACGACCCCGAGATGATTCCGCTGGCGGCCGCGCGAGGGTGCGGGCTCGTTCTGATGCACCGACTGCGAAGACCCGAGGGCGACTCGTACAGCGACCGCTATCAGACGCCGCCTGAGTACTCCGATGTCGTCGTGCATGTTCGCGACTACCTCGGGAGCCGTGTCCGCGTTGCCATCGAGGGTGGCGTCGAGCCCCGTGCGATCGCGATCGACCCCGGTCTCGGGTTCGGAAAAACCGTCGAACAGAACTTCGAACTCATGTCGCGGCTCAGTGAGATCGTCGCGCTCGGGCATCCTGTACTCGTCTCGGCGAGCCGAAAGTCGTTTCTGGGTGTGGCAACTGCGGAGGCCAATCCGGCGCGCCGCGATGCCCTAAGCGTCGATGCCGCGCTCCTTTTGGCGTCGGCCGGGGCGGCCATAGTCCGGGCGCATGCGGTCAAGGCCCATGCTGACGCCCTCAAAGGCCGAGTCGGCGCGAATCCACGATCCGGCTGCTAGAATCGCTCGATCGCACCCTAACTTGGAGCACTCCCCCGATGGCTGGTTTGAACACTCTTGAATTCACCGACGCGAACTTCCAAGCGGATGTCCTCGAGTCAACCCTTCCGGTTCTCGTCGACTTCTGGGCGGAGTGGTGCGGACCATGCCGCGCGCTCGGCCCGGCGATTGATGAAGTTGCCAACGACTATCAGGGGAAGGCGAAGGTGGGAAAGCTCAATGTTGACAACAGCCGCGATGTGGCCTTGAAGTACGGGATCCAGTCGATCCCAACCCTTCTGGTCATCAAGAACGGTCAGGTCCACAAGAAGATGGTGGGCCTCGTCTCGAAGACCGTGCTCGCGGGCGCGCTCGACTCGGCCATGTAACTATGCGCGATGGCCCGTCTGCATGGGCCGCGATTCTCGGAGGTGCCTGCGTCGCTGCCGCCGCTGCCGCACAGGCGCCGCCGGCAACGGCGATTTCGGTGCCCGAGGGATTCGCCGTCGATCTCGTCGCGAGTGCGCAGGCTGGCGAGGGATCGTGGGTCGCGCTCACTTTCGCATCGACCAAGGTGGCGTTCGTCGCCGCGCAGAATGGCGGACTGTTTCGGCTCACACTGAGTGACGACGGGGGTTCGGTCACGCGAACCGAGCTCATCCCAACGCCCTTCCATGGTGCCGAGGGGCTGTTGGTCGATGGATCGACTCTCTACGCGGTCGCCGAGGGCGAGGTCGCGCAGGGTGGCGGTCTGTGGCGGCTCATCGACTCCGATGGCGATGGTTCATTCGACATTTCCCGACGGCTCCTCGAGTTCGGCGGCGGGGGGGAGCATGGAATCCATGGAATCCGCAAGGGCGCCGATGGATTCCTCTATGTAATCGCGGGAAATCATGTGGCCCCGCCAAAGTGGATCGCGAGCGATTCGCCGGTCGCCCACTGGGACGAAGACTTTCTGCAGGAACGCGAGTGGGATGCACGGGGGCATGCGGTCGGCATGCTCGCGCCGGGCGGGTTTGTGCTGCGGGTTGATCCGCAGTCGTGCGAAGGCGACTCCCCATGTCACGCGCAACTCTGGTGCGCCGGGATGCGCAACGCCTACGACCTCGTGCAGATTCCAAGCGGCGACTGGTTCACCTACGACTCGGACATGGAGTGGGATATCGGCGCCCCCTGGTACAAGTCCCCGCGCATCGTGCAACTCGTTTCCGGAGGAGATTCAGGATGGCGCTCGGGGAGTGCCAACTCGCCGTGGGTGTACGCGGATCACCAGACACCTGTGTGTGAGACCGACGAGTCGAGTCCCACCGGAGTTGAGTGGGGTGGCGGAGGTTCGTTCCCTGGGCCATGGCGCGACCGATTGCTCGTGGGCGATTGGGCCTACGGAAGGATTCTCGCGGTCGACCTCGCCGCGCGAGGGGCGGGGTACATGGGCGCGTCGCGCCTGTTCGCGTCGGGGCGGCCGATGCCCGTGACGGATCTAGCGTGGGGTAGTGGCGGCGCGCTCTACTTCACGACGGGCGGCCGTGGGCTCTCGAGCGGTCTCTACAGAATTCGCGTCGAAGATGCGGTCCTCGCGGCGTTGTCCGCGGGTGGGCCGATTGCTGCGGATTCGCGAGCCGCCTCGGCGCGTGCCAGAAGGACCACGCTCGAAGTGTTCCACTCGAAGGCAGCCAGTCGTGCTGACATGCTGCTCATCATCCGGGAGCTCTCGGCTACTGACCCGATGATCGCCGCGGCCGCACGCGTTGCGCTTGAGAATCAGCCAGTTTCTCTCTGGCGCGGGGATGCAGAGCGCGCTGGTCCTCTGGCGTGGCTCGCGCTTGCACGCGCCGGCGGTGACGCCGATCGGACCGAGGTCCTGCGACTCGTGACCGATGCAGCACCCGAGGCGGGCGATCTTGAGTCTCGTTCGGTACTTGTCCGCATCGCGACGATTGCGCTCTCGCGCCTTGGAGGCGACACCAAGCGCGCGAAGGAAGCGGCCGCTGCCATGATGGACTCGTGGTACCCATCGGGGGACTCTGAACTCGACGAGATCCTCCTACCGCTTCTTGTCGAAGGGCGCCGCGCCCAAGTGATCGAGCGTGGGCTTGGAACACTCGCACGCATGGATCCAGCAGAGGGGATGCGGGTGCTTCTGGCGCTGAGATCCGTTCAGGAAGGCTGGACGCCAAACTCGCGCGCACAATTCGCGCGCGCGATAGCGAGAGCGAGGGAGTTGCGCGGCGGGCTCAGTCTCCAAGGATTCGTTGACGCGATCGAACAGGACGCGCTCCGTGCGTTCCTGGCAAACACACCCGAGGCGGCCATGACGCGACCCAAGGAAGATCACCCCAGCGCGCTCGCGATAGCCGCTGAGGCTGCTGCGGAACGCCTGGACGACGACGGCCACCGGTCGATCCACGAGTGGACCGTCGAAGAGATTGCCCCAATGCTCAACTTTGATCTGCGCTCGCGCGATCTCGCCCGTGGCAAACGGGTGTTTGAGCAGGCGACATGCACTCTCTGTCACCGCTTCGGCGGCGAGGGAGGATCCTCGGGACCGGATCTCACAGGGGCGGGCTCCCGCCTCTCGAGGCGCGATCTTGTCGTGACGACACTCGAGCCGTCGTTGGCCATCAGCGATCAGTATGCCGACGAAGTATTCACATTGCGCGACGGGTCGGTCGTGATCGGTCGGATTGTTGGTGAGACGACCGATGATCTCGTGGTTCGGATCAACCCGGTCGCCGACGAGCGCGAGCGAGTCTCGAAGGCGGAGATCGCCTCACGGGTTCGAAGCGAAGTGTCTCCGATGCCGCGCGGGCTCCTCAACGCATTCACCCATGACGAGATCGTCGACCTCTTGGCCTATCTCGAGACGCGTCCCACAGAAGCGAAGTGAGTCATCGGCGAGCAAGCCGCGACCTGCTAGACTCGTCCCCCCGATCGGGACCGCCACCGCTCGGACAACTTGGTTTCTCGGGCCTGTAGCTCAATTGGGAGAGCGCTTCCATGGCATGGAAGAGGTCGTCGGTTCAACCCCGATCAGGTCCATT
>SIAD01000023.1 GCA_009691915.1 Phycisphaerales bacterium | reverse complement strand
GCAGAGAGCCTCTAACCATGTCCACCCAGCGCTATTCCGTCACGCCGCATCCGATCGACACCCTGCTCACCTGGGTGAAGTCGGGCGAGATCGCCATCCCGGAGATTCAGCGGCCGTTCGTGTGGGAGCCGACCAAGGTCCGCAACCTGCTCGACTCGCTCTATCAGGGCTATCCGATCGGCTACCTCATCGCCTGGCGCAATCCAACAGTGAAACTCAAGGACGGCACGCCCTCGGCAGGCAAGCGCATCCTCATCGACGGCCAGCAGCGGGTCACGGCGCTGATGGCCGGGCTGCTGGGGCGTGAGGTGCTAACCAAGGACTATGAAACGGTGCGCATTCGCATCGCCTTCAATCCGCAGGAGGAACGGTTCGAGGTCTCCAATCCCGCAATCCGCAAGGACGTTGTCTGGATCGACGATGTCTCTCGGCTCTTTACCCCCGATGCCGACCTGTTCGAGATGCTCGCGGAGTACGCCGCAAAGAACCCAACCGCAGACCACAAGCACATCGGCCGGGTTCTGCAGAACCTCATCAAGATCGTCAATAACCATGTCGGACTGATTGAGCTGGCCGAGGACCTCGACATCGAGACGGTCACCGAGATCTTCATCCGCGTGAACTCTGCCGGGGCAGAGCTCTCCCAGGCCGACTTTGCCATGTCCAAGATCGCGGTCAACGAGACCTACGGCGGCAACATGCTGCGCAAGGCCATCGACTACTTCTGCCACATGGCCGTCGCACCAGACTTTCTGTCGGTCATCGAGAAGGGCGATAAGGCCTTTGCAGCTTCCGAGTTCCTGCCCCAGATGCGCTGGCTGAAGGATGTCAACGACGACATCTATGACCCGACCTACACCGACATGCTGCGCGTGGCCTTTACATCGGAGTTCGGCCGCGGCAAACTTGGCGACCTCGTCGCCCTGCTTTCCGGCCGCAACTTTGAGACCAAGCAGTACGAGGATGCCATCGCCGAGGTTTCATTCGCACGACTCAAGCAGGGCATCCTGAGTTTTATGAATAAGACGCACTTCGATCGCATCACCATGATCCTGCGTTCGGCGGGATTCGTGACCAGCGATCTGATAGGCGGTCGTAACGCCGTCAACTTCGCCTACATCCTGTACCTGAGAGGGCGCGCTGAGAAGGTGCCCGCCGCCGACCTCGAGCGGCTGGTACGACGCTGGTATGCCATGTCAATCCTGCGCGGGCGGTACACAGGCAGTCCCGAAACGGCATTTGATCAGGACATCCGACAGATCGAGGCGCGTGGACTGACCGCCTATGCCGAGTCGGTCATCGAGACCGAACTGCCCGACAGTTTCTGGACCGGGATGCTGCCCCAGCTCATGGATACATCCTCGGGGCAAAGCCCGTACTTCCTGGCCTATAAGGCGGCGCAGGTGAAGCTGGGCGACAAGGGCTTCCTTTCCAGGGACATCAGCGTGCTGGATCTGCTGATGAACCGCAGTGATGTGCATCATGTCTACCCGCGCAACCATCTCAAGAAGCAGGGTCTCGGGAAAGGGCAGTACAACCAAATCGCCAACTTCGTGCTGGCGCAAAGCGAGATCAACATCGCCATTGGCGACAAGGCACCCGGGCAGTACTTCAAGGATCTTGCCGAGCAGGGAGCGGGCGGCAAGAAGAAGTATGGCGGCATCAGCCGTCTCAGCGAGCTGCGCGCCAACCTGCGCATGCACTCTCTGCCCGAGTCATTGCTCGAGGCTGAGATTCCCGAGTACGAAGACTTCCTGGAGCAACGCCGCAAGCTCATGGCGTTGAAGATCAAGGAGTGGTTCGAGTCGCTGTGACAGGCGGCGAGCAGGCTGCGGCCTCTCGCGGAGAACCAGGGGTACGCATTGCCGAAGCGGCCCCAGCATGCAGAAACAGCCCATGGATTGCACATGAGTTAGTGCTTTTCACATCAGTTCATGCCATACTGGTGGCACTTTCCGGCATCCGCGAGTCAATAGGAGTGTTTTGGTGAAGGTGCTGGCACGCCGCTGCGCCGCCCGCCACCTTGCCGCCGAGTTTCATGCCTGCGTCGTGCGCCCACTCCGCGCCCACGGCGCCCCAACCCGTGTACCGCCCGCCGAACGGACCGACCTGCGTGACATCGGGCTCATGCGACCAGACAGCGTCCATCGGCGCAACATCTCCGGTAAACATGGTGTTGAGCGCAGCGTAGTAGCCATCGCTCGCCGCGCGGACGGCGGCCACATCCTGCGCGCTCGGCGGACAGCAGACGGCGCTCCCGCTGGCGCGGGTGGGGTAGGCGCGCGGCCGTGATGGGAACAAACTCCCACTCCCCACGCCTACTTCCCCTCAGCGGTGACCTTGAACAACCAGTACCCGGCCACGCCCGCGAGGCACTGGGCGCCGAGGTACCAGGCGTAGGTCTGCGTATCTAGTGCGTGCAGGATGTGGACCGCGGTCGCGACCGCGGGATTGAAGACCGCCGATGAGACCGTTCCCACCAGCAGCGCGCCCGACATCACGACCGCAGCTATCGCGACTCCGAAGTACGAGTTGCCTGCGGTCTTGGGGTTCGTTGCAACCTGAAGCACAGTCCATACGAGCGCCATCGTGAAGAGAAACTCGACGATCACGGCCGGGGTCATGGCGAACTCGCCCATTGGCGCCGGAAGTTGGAGTGACGGGATCGAGTCGGCCAGCAGCGCGGCGGCGGCGGCGGCGGCCAGCTGCACTGCGATGTACGCGACGCACTGTGGGCCCGTTAGCCGCTTTCGCAACCACAGGCCGATGCTCACCGCCGGGTTGTACGCCGCACCGGAGATGTGTCCGCCGGCGTAGATCATCGCCGCGAGAATCGCAAAGATCGCAAACGGTGCGAGTCCATGGGCCACTCCGCCGCCGACGGCGATACACACGGCGAATGCGAGGAAGAAAGTGCCGACGAATTCAACGATGAGTGCTGGCATGAGGAGTTAGATGGTAGAGAGTGACAATCCACTGCTCATTTCTTACGACGAGAACCTGTTCATCTCCCGCTTGGCGAGCAATCGCGCGGACATCTCAGAGACGCTCGCGCTCTTCTAGGCCCACCGACGGTTCACCGCGCGCTGGCTGCGCACGCTCTCTCGAGAAGACCTTGAGCGCACTGGCATTCACACCCAGCGCGGCCGCGTGTCGGCGCTGCGGGCGCACCCCCCCCTTGACTTCGGGAAACATTGTGCCCCAATAGGGCCGAATGTTTCCCGAAGTCCGTCTCGACCGCGGCCTTAGACTCCCACAATGCCATCCGCCCCTGGCGTCTTCTGCATCGAGGCGGACTGGTTCGGTCTCGCCCATCCCATGTCCATGCGCCCGGTGCTCGACCTCCTCGCGGGCTCAGACGCGCGCATCCCGTCCGTGCTGCGCGACGCCGCCACGCGCGCGGAAATCGAGTTCTACCTGCGTCGATGGCTGCAGGTCCGCTACCGCCGTTTCGATCTCCTCTGGATGGCGATCCACTCCCGCCCCGGCGAACTCCTTCCCGGCGACATGCGCCGACCCGAAGAACGCATCAGCCTGGACGCGCTCGAAGCACTGCTGGCTAGCAAGTGCCGAGGACGGATCCTCCACTTCTCCGGCTGCAAGTTCCTGCGCATCCCGCCCGCCCGCTTGACTCGGTTCATGCGCGGGACGCGCGCGCTGTGCGTTTCCGGCTTTGCCAACGAAGTCCCCTGGCTGGAAGCGACGATCTTCGAGGCGTACTGGTTGACGCTGCTCAATTACGAGAGCCGAACTCGCACGGGCGTGCGCACGGCCGCGCGCCTCATGCGGCGCGAACAGGGAACGCTCTGCCGGAAGTACGGCTTCGTGATGCGCGTCGCGCCGTAAGCGACGCACTATGCTGGGACGGTGCTGCCCGTCATCGCTATCGTCGGTCGCCCCAACGTGGGTAAATCGAGCCTGTTCAACCGACTCGCCGGGGAACGCATCTCCATCGTCGATCCCACTCCCGGCGTCACCCGCGATCGCGTCTCGACGATCATCACGATTCATCCGCCGTCCGAGATCGATGACGACACCGCCCTGCCGAGAGTTGCCGAACTCGTCGATACCGGCGGCTTCGGGATCTACTCCGCCGAGGGCGCGCGCTTCGACGACGCGGGCAAGGATCTCGCCACGCTCGCTCCGGACATCGAGGCTCAGATCAAGGCGGCGATCGCCTCCGCGGATCTGATCCTCTTTACTGTCGACGCGCAGTCGGGCATCACCTCGCTCGATGAGATGATCGCCACCATGATCCGCAAGACCGGCAACGCGCCGAAGGTCGTGCAGCTGGCTAACAAGGTCGACGGCCCGTCATGGGAAGCGCACGCGGCCGAGGCGTCCGCGCTCGGATTTGGCGAGTCGTACGGCGTCTCCACTAAGTCGGGGATGGGGATCCGCCGTCTCATGGAAACTCTCTGGTCCCGGCTCGACGCGACAACTCCCGACCGCGCCGAGGACGCCGCGATGAAGGTCGCCATCGTCGGCCGCCGCAACGCAGGCAAGTCGAGTCTCGTCAATGCGCTCGCTGGGGCGCCGCGCGTCATCGTCAGCGAGATCCCGGGCACGACCCGCGACAGCGTCGATGTCCGCTTCGAACTCGACGGCCGCACATTCATCGCCATCGACACCGCGGGAGTCCGCAAGCGGAAGTCCTGGGCCGACGATGTCGAGTACTACTCGCACACCCGCACCGAGTCGGCAATCCGCAGAGCCGATGTGGCGATCCTTCTTCTGGATGCCTCGGAGCCGATCTCCCATGTGGAGAAGACCCTCGCGGGCGAACTGGTCGAGGCCTACAAGCCCACGGTCATAGTCGTCAACAAGTGGGATCTCGTCGAACGCACTCGCAAGCCCGGGGACTACCTCGACTACCTCTCGCAGGAACTCCCCATGCTCTCCTTCGCGCCCATCGTCTTCGTAAGCGCGAAGAACATCGACAAGACCTCCGAGGCCATCGCGATGGCGTTCAATCTTCACACGCAGGCCGGCCACCGTGAAACGACCGGCAAACTCAACGCGCTTATCCAGGACATTCTCACTGAACGCGGACCAAGTTCGAAGCTCGGCACACTCGCCAAGGTCTATTACATCTCGCAGATCGCGACGAATCCGCCGACGATCGCCCTGGTCGTCAACAAACCGGCGCTGTTCGAGGGCACTTACGAGCGGTACCTCCTCAATCGACTTCGTGACGAGGTCCCATACTCGGAGGTTCCCATCAAACTCGTGTTCAGCGCGAGGCGCCGCGAGGAGAAGGGGGCCGCTGGCAGGGGTCGCCGCGCGTGAGCATCCATCCCCTGCCGATCTTCGAACGCGATTCCGACCCCGCCTTCCGTGACTCACTGACCGACGCCGAGCGATACGCGCAACTCAAACCCCCGACCACCATCGTCGTGCGCGGCGGACTGATGAAATGGGTCGCCGAGCTTCCGTACCAAGGCGACGCGAAGCCGGGCTGCGGGACGAAACTCGTCGCCAAGACCCACCGCGGCACCGAGCTCGTCGAGATGCTGACGACAGTATGCGGAAACTCGGGCTGCTCCAAGAGTGTCTCGCGTACACAGATGCTCGAGTACATCGAGAACTCCGGCGGCAAGCAGTACCCGTTCCACGCGGAGGGACAAGTCCTGCGGGTTGCGTCTGCGGACGACCTCGCGCAGTGGACCAGCCTGCAAGCCGAGACCACCGCACTCTCACCAGCCATCGAATCAGCGCTCAAGGCCAGCGGCCTCCCCATGAAGTTCGTCGCCGTCGAAGGGCTGCTGGGCGGCGGGCTCCTGACGATCTACTACTTGAGCGAAGATCGCGTCGACTTCCGCGACCTCCTTCGGACCCTTGCCACGCAATTCCACGCACGGATCGAGCTCCGCCAGATTGGAGCCCGTGACGAAGCGCGGCTCACCGCCGACTACGAGAAGTGCGGCCAGTACTGCTGCTGCAAGAATTTCCTCAAGGTCCTCAAGCCGGTCTCGATGAAGGCGGCCAAGATGCAGAAGGCGACGCTCGACCCGATGAAGATCAGCGGGCGATGCGGCCGTCTCATGTGCTGCCTCCGGTACGAAGATGAGACCTACGAGTCGCTCTCCGCCAAGCTCCCCAAGGTCAAGACGCGGGTCACCACGCCCGACGGTCCAGGCACCGTCGTCGAGACCAAGACGCTGGTGCAGCTCGTACTCGTCCGGCTCGACTCGACCGGCAACGAGGCGGCGTTCGGCATCGAGGACATCACGGCCATTCTGTAGGATCCGATCCCCATGAACGCCGTCGGAGCGAAGCAGCATCAGCCGCAGTCCGCTGGCGGGATCATCGACACACTCCAGTCGCTCATCGTTGCGTTCGTCTTCGCGATGGCCTTCCGAGGATTCGTCCTCGAAGGATTCGTGATCCCGACTGGATCGATGGCGCCGACACTGATGGGCGCACACATCCGAATACATAGTCCCGCGACCGGCTACGAGTATGCGGTTGACTCCTCAGAGATCGTGATGGTTCAGCAGATGGGCCAGCGCCGCGCCGACCGTCCGATCTTCGACCCGATGATCAGCCGCCAGCACCCGGTCATGGCGATCCCAGGCGCCACACTCGCCGCGGAGAGCCGCATGGGCGACCGCGTCCTGGTGCTCAAGTACCTCGAACCACTCACCAAGCCCGCGCGCTGGGATGTCGCGGTCTTCAAGAACCCAACTGATCCGGTTGGCGAAGCGCCGTACTACATCAAGCGCATGGTGGGCATACCCAACGAGACACTGCTCGTCGCCGATGGTGACATCTTCACCGGCGCGCCCGATGCGGCAGTCGACGCCCTTCACATCGAGCGCAAGCCAGAGTTCATTCAGCGCGCGGTCTGGCAACCGGTGTACGACAGCGACTTCGAGCCGGCAGAAATCGAACGCCTTGAGGCGGCGATGCGTCAGCGCTGGCGCGGCTCGCCGTGGAGACCATCCGAGGGATGGGACACCAGGGGAAAGCGTGCGTGGAGTTGGGATTCGACCGCCCCCGCATCAATCGCGTGGAACAACGAAATCCTTCCGCTGGACGATTGGAACTCCTACAACACTTACCGCCGCGACATCCCGCTCTATCCGACTGCGGACTTGGCGATCACCGCCGGCATCGACGCGGCGGACCTCACGCGTTTCCGTTCGACTCTAGACATCGGCGCGCGCGGGCACATCTTTCGATTCGCACTCGGCGCGGGCACGCTGACGCTTTCGGTCATCGAGGCGGAGTCGCAGAAAGTGGTGTCGACAGCCCAGTTCCCTGTGCCATCGACGAGCGCCGGAAATCCGCCGAGCGCACGACCACTCGCGCTTGAGTTCTGGCATGTCGATCAGAGGCTCTCGGCCTATCTCGACGACACTCTCGTCGGCACACTCGACTACGACTTCGGCGGGCCGGTCAAGCGGATCATCGCCTCTCATTTCGGCAGGACACTTGAGCAGTACATCGCCAACCCTACTGGCCAGCGACCGACGCCGACTTCCATGGAGTGGCGCTTTGACGGCTCCCCGTTCACACTTCGGCGCGTGACGGTCCAGCGCGATCTCTACTACCGCCCGGACTTCCTGAGTGCGAACAACCAGTTCCCCACCAACGGCACCGCAATCTCGGGGCTCGCGTTTGCGACCGACCCCATGAACCCAGCGCGGCTTGGCCCGTCCGACCATCTGATGTTCGGCGACAACTCCGGTGCGTCGAAGGACTCCCGACTCTGGGGGCGATCGCATCCGCTGGTGGTGCGCGAACTCGAGAACGATCATCCATTCATCGTCCCGCGCGAGATGCTCATCGGCAAGGCGTGGTCGGTGTACTTCCCCGCACCGATCGCCATGTCCTCTGGCGGTCGCGCGTTCATCCCAGACTTTGGTCGACTCCGCTACATCCGCTAGACCGCCGCGGATTCCCGTCGCTCTCGCCGACGGGATCATGCTCTTCTGCGCATTCCTGTGGGGAATCACCTTCGTCGCGCAACGACTGGCCGCCCAGCACATGGGCGGAATGCCCTTCACCTTCAACGCGGCGCGGTTCCTGATCGGCGCGATTATCCTCGCCCCCTTTGTGATGCGCACCGGGGCGCTCGCGAAGCGCACCACCTGGATCAGCGGGATCGCCGCGGGTGCCGCGATGGTTGCGGGCGCGTCGCTTCAACAGGCGGCGATGGAGTCGGTCAGCGCAGGCACGGCTGGGTTCATCACCGGAACCTATGTCATCTGGGTTCCGCTGATGGGGCTGTTCCTCGGACATCGCGTCTCGATGAGGATCTGGATCGCTGTCGCGCTCGCTCTCGCCGGCCTCTGGTTCCTCTGCGGCGAGGGCGGTTTCATGTTCACTCCGGCCGAACTTCTTCTCGTCGGCTGCGCGTTCGCCTGGGGGATCCAGGTCCATGTGATTGGATGGGCGGCCGCGCGCGCTGATGTCTTCGGAGTCTCGTTCATTCAGTTCCTCTTCACGGCGGTCGTCTGCGGGGGAGTCGCCGCGGTCGCCGAGCCGGTGTCGATCGATGCGCTGCGTGCGGGCGCAGGACCGATCGTGTTCGCCGGAGTCTTCGCCATCGCCATCGCATTCACGCTTCAGATTGTCGCGCAGCGGTCCGCCCCCGCCTCGCATGCTGCGATCATCTTTTCGCTCGAGTCGGTCTTCGCGGAGCTGGCAGGTTCGTTCTGGATGGGCGAGGGATTCGGGGCCCGCAAGTGGTTAGGCGCCGGACTCATTCTTGCGGGCGCTCTCGCGGCGACAGTTACTGGATTCCGCCCACGCCCTCGCGGATCGGCTCCCCCGAAGGCACCGGCAGCGGATTGATCCCAAACTTCTGCGCGATCAGTTCCCGTTCCAGCAGTTTGTAGGCCTTGTATCCGCTGGGCCAGACGGCGACTTCCGCGCGCCATGCCGAGGGGACCTTTCCTGCAAACAGCTGGCTGACCGCGAGCCTTGCGCTTGCGGCATCGAGGATCGGGATCCCGGTCCCCGTGGGCTCTGAGATCTCCTGACCCTTCCCCTCGACCTTCGCCGCCACGACCCGACCGTCCGCGCACAGCAGCAGCACACTCTTGCGCGCATCGGGGCGAAATCTCGCGATCCTCACAAACTGGATGACCGTGTTCTGCTTCTTCCGTACATCATCAAGCCGCGCCAACTCCTCGTCGATGTTTCTCTTGCGCTCTTCTGCATCTGTGACCGACTTCGCGCTCGCTCGAAGTCGCGCGCGGGCGTTGGCCTCCGCGTCAACCTCGGCCAACTTCTTGGAGTGCATCTGATCGAGTTCCGCCAGCACTTCCTGCCAGCGCTTGATGATCGCGGGATCCCCCGAGGGCGGCACAGCCGCGAGTGCCTGCAGCAGCGACGAGAGCGTGCGCTCGAGTGTTGCCGCCTGCGCGGTTAGTGCCTTGGTCGACTCCGCGGTGACGGCGGGATCGTTCTCCACGCGATCCCCCTCGGGCGGTTTCGTGAACACCACGACGCACAAGAGGATGAACATGATGACCCCGAGCGCGTTGCAGAGCGCATCAAGGAAGAGTTCGTAGGCGTCGCCCGTACTTGATCCCTTGCGCGAGCGCCGCCTGCGACGACGAGGAACTCTCACGGGCCAGCCTCGGGAACAGGTGTGTCGAAGAACCCTCCGTCTTCCGCGTTCCAGAGTTGCCAACCGACCTCATAACCGGAGCCCCTCAAGAGGTCGCGAAGGCCGTTCGACGCACCGATCGAATCCTGGCGAACGACGAGCAGCGCGTACCACTGCTCGCGCGGGTGAGACTTCAGGACTTCCGATAGCGGCTTGGACACCCCGCCTCCGACATTCACTTCGGACTTGGCCATGCCTTCGCGCCAGGAATTGATGAGACGGTCGGTCGCCGTGTCGTTGATCACCTCCGTGCGTCGGGGCGTTCCCGAGCCATCGAGATGTCCGACGGCGATCCCCGTGGGAGTGACCTCCAGCAGCAGCGGTTGCATCGTCTCGATGACCCCCGACTGGTAGCTCACCCTGCTTCGAAGCGTCTTGTCCGCGAGATCCTGCTTGATTGCGCGTGCCTTGTCGAGCGCGAGTGCGACCTCTCGGTCGAGGATGACCGCCTGATCCTCGCGACGCCTGGCATCGCCGTCCGCCTCTTCACGCGCCCGTTCAAGAGCCACGAGTCCCTCGCGCTCACTGCCAAGCAGCCGCTCCATCCGCGCCAGCTGTTCCGCGGTGACTTGGGGACGGCTTCGCGCATCCTCTAGTGCCGCAGTCGCCTCGGCTATCGCCTTCTCAGCGTCCGCGACTCGCTTGACCGCGTGGGAGTGCTCCTGCTTGATCGAGTTCGCTTCCGAAGCCGTCCGACTTATCGACGGTTTGTCGGACAGTGGGTCGAGCGCCATGATGAGTGCGGTCAGGATCATGATCCCCGTCACGCAGGCCATGATGTCCTGGAAGGAGAAGAAGCTCATCGGAGATTTGGATGCCCTGCGACCCATGGCGCGCCCTTCCCCTGATCACCAGTTCGTCAGCTTGAGACGGCTGATGATGTTGTCGTTGCAATAGTTGGAGATGTCATCGAGGAGGTCTTCTTCCATCTTGTAGATGAAGGTCGTGATGAGCTGCACCGCTACGGCCGCGACCAGCGCGACCAGAGTTGTGTTGAACGCCGTCGCCAGTCCGCCGACGACCGGCGCCAGCTTGTCGCGGATGGAACTCGACGCGGCCCCGCCCCCCTCCGTGATGACATTTGTGAAGTTGCCGATGGCGATCCCCAGTCCGAGCACGGTCCCGATGAACCCGAGCACAGGAATCGTCCAGATGAGAGAGCGGATGGCGGTGTACGACGAGTCGACGGTAGAACTGTCGCTGTCGGCCTGCGAATCGAGCACCGCGCCCACATCTCGCACTTCGCCGATGTTGCCGAGGTTGGAGAGAGCCATCGTCACGCGATTGAAGAGGAGGAATTCGCGCGGGCGAGCGACCCGCTGGCGGATTTGCGTGAGGACTTCGCCGGATGTCCCTGGCGACAGCACGAAGTCACCGCGCTTCGGGAAGATCCCGACGACCCGCAGTGCCCGCCGCTGCACCCTGATCTTCTGGTACTTCGCCATCAGAATCAGAAGGCACCACCAGGTGAACAGAATGCAGAACCAGTTGGTTTGCCAGCCGCTGGCTATCACATTCTCGAGATAGCTCCCCTTGAATGGGATGAGCAACAGCCAGGTGAGGACGGTCAGCACGACCGCGATGGCAAACCAGAATGGCCCGTGGGTGCGTGTGTAGCGACCGGTGGAGAGGCCGATCGTGCACTCGATGTCTCCGTGTGCGGAGTCGAGCGCGTCCTGGGATGTGGATTCACGGATCTTCGTCGTGTTCGTTTGGGTCATCGGAAAACTCGGGGGGTTCGGTGTCTTCGAAGGCAAGCGTCGGTGCAGTCTGGGCCGGGGACCGGAGTTCGCGCAATCCAAGGTACGCGCAGATGGCCGCCATTGAGACTTCGGCGATCGCGCGGATTGAGTCGAAGGTCGCAAGACGCGGTCCGCCAAGCGCGGAGGTCACAATCCCCTCCGCCAAGACTGCTGCGCAGGCGGCAGCGAGCGCGATGATCGAGAGCCAGAGGGCGCCGACGCGGTTTGGGGTCTCACTTCCCGCCACGACTCCTGCGATCGCAAGCGATCCGCCCGCGATGAGTGTGAACGCCCCTGGGATGATGAACCACGCCCCTTTCACGACGACCGCAACGACCATGACGAGTATCGACGCAATGCCGACAAGCGCACAGGTCGTCGCAGCGGCCATCGGGATTGATGATCGATCGCCACTCGCGGAGGTCGGCGCCCGCGATTGGACTACCGCGACGATGCACGCTGCCGCGCAAACGGCCGTGACGAGACAGAGTGACGACACCATCGCTCGGGCACTCCCCGATGAGTAGGCGACTACGACTGCTGCTACCAAGACTGCCGCGGCGGTGAGACCAGCGACCGCCCGTCGTCGTCCGGGAAAGCAGAGCGCAAAGACCAGCGCCGCGACGGCTGAGGCAAGCACCGCCACCCACGCCGAGCCCGACAGCACACCACGCCAGCCGAATCCGCTCGCCAAGAGTGGGAAGTCCCACGCGAGCAGTGCATCGCCGGGAGCCCGCGCCACTGGGAGCATCGCTCCCACCATGACGACCAACCACGCCGGAACGAGCACCCACTCGGCGCGGACACACGCCCCGCCTGGCAGCGCAACAATAAAGAGCGGTCCACCCTCTCCGACGCCACTATCTGGGAGTTCGAAGTCCGCCTCCAGTGCAATGGGATCTGCGACGACCGACGACGCGTTCACCGAGCCATCCTTGTTGAAGACCGCCGGGACGCGGGCGGCGAGGATCCACTTCGATTTGTCCTTCGAGAGAAGCGCGATCCGCGACAGTGCTCCGGATCGTGCGCGCGTGCGCAGTTGAGTGATCGAGTATGGCCCTTCGACGCGCATGCCGAGGCGGACCCAATACCCCGCGGGGCTCAACTTACTTCGACCCTCCATCCGCGGAGGTTGCCGTCTCGTAGCTCCCCGCGAAGATCGGCGTCCCGGTCGGAAGGTCCCGAACAACATTCGCGAGCTGCATCGAACCACTCAGCGCGACGACTCCGATTTCGACAATCGTCGACTTGCGATCGACGACCGCAACAGCAAAGAGCCGTTCTCCGGCCTTTGGATGCGCTGCTTCTGACCAGCGAACGGTGAATGGTGGCTCGGTCTTGTCTAGAATCCCGACGCATCGCAGGCTTGACGCGAGCCATGCTCTCGTCGCCGACATTTCGCTCCGATAGTCGCGCTGCCACTGGGCAACAGGCACCGCGGTGCTCAGCAACCCGGCGATGATCTTGAAGTCGGGGCGGGTCGAGGGAATCCTAGGTGCGAGCCAGTCGATCCCCTCGAGATCCTCCTCCGTCAGCAGCGCGATCGAACGATCGATCTGCGAACTCAGGGTCGGCAGCGCACTCTGGATCTGCGGCAACAGTCCGCTGATGAGGTAGGCGCGCGCCACAGGATCAACATCGGAGTCGTCACGGATCATGAGGAGCGCCTCGATCGCACCCTCTCCGGTCGGCTTCGCGGACACCCCTCTGATGAGCGGCCCAAGCGCCTCGCCGAGCTTCTGCTGCGGACTCGGGCCGATCCGCTTGATCCGCTTGCGCTCGATCCGCACCGGCCCGATCTTCTCGTCGGTCCAGTTCGTCACGACATTGACGACATCGACTCCATCGGTGGTTGTCGCCTTGGGGACCTCTCCCTCGAGCAGGTAGTAGCGCTCTCCGTTGACGAGCTCGATCATGCCCATGCGCATGGGAGGCCAGGTCCTGACGAGGTTTGATAGCCACTGAGTCCAATTGCGCCCTTCGGCGAGAAGTCCCTGGTACGCCGCGATCTGATCTGAGAGCGCGCTCTTCGGGTTCTCTTTCACAAACTTCTCGAGATCCGCACGACGCGCGGCGCGATCAGACTCGGCCGATGGAAATGGATCGCGGCCAATCCGCGACGCGAGTTTCAGCCACTGAAGCACTGGCGTCCAATCCCCAGCCTGCGCCAGCGCGTCCCGGAACTCCCGCGAGTACGGCGAGTCTGGGTGGGTGTCGGCGAAAAGCTCCAAGGCAGCAGGAAGTTTCGCGGGATCTCCAGTCGCGTCGATGACATCGCTAAGCGCCGAACGGTGCGCACTCGCCTGCATGGTCTCCGTCGAGTGTCTGTCGAGAGCATCGCGAACGGCCGCCAGTCGGCGGCGCTGCGCGTCGAAGGCTATGCGCGCATCCCTGCCGATTCCCGTCGCGCCTCCGATGCGAGCAGCCAGGATTTCGGCGCGCTTGACCAATGCTTCGGTCGCGGGTGCTTCCGGCGGCAGTCCGACGACGCCATCGATCTGCCTAGCAAGATCCTTCGTCTGCTCGAGAAAGGCTGCATCAGTCGCCTGCTGCGATCTCGCGGAGGTCGCCTGCTGCGACTGTCGCCACTGCGCGACCCGATCCCGTTGCTCATCGGTGCGCGCCAACTCTGCGGCCGCGGCGAGTGCAGAAGGGTCTCCGTCGGTGCTCGTCGGATCTCCTGCCGCCGCCAACTGCTCCTCGAACTGTGCGTCGCGCTCGGCGACTAGCCGCTGGTTAGTCGCAAGTGTCTCAAGCGACACGAGTACCCCAGGCAACTGGTCATAGCCGTTCGCTGCCTGCCGTGACGACTCGAGCAGCCGAGCGACTTCCCCCGCGTCGGAGCGACCTACCGCCGCCGCCACTGCCTCGGCGAACCGCTCCTCATCTGCAGTCCTGAGAGCACCCATGACAAACCACACCGCGGTGGTTAGCACGGCAACAACAACGCCGCCCGCCACGAGGAACTTGACTGTCCTGCGCACGCGCTGCCCGGACGCGTGCTCATGGACGCGACGCTCAGCCATCGCCCGAAGATCCTCCGGGACTCCGCCTGGCATCTGCTCCGCGGCGACCAGACGAGCTTGGATCTCGTCGGCGGACGCCTTCGTATCGACGGCGGCGCGTTCAAGCCCCTCAAGTCGCGAGCGTGTTTCCTGTTGCACGCTCGCGTCGAGGTGTCGTGCCTCGAGCCACTGGATGATCGGCCCAACAACCAGCACCGATCCCGAAGGCGGCCTGACCCCACCCGCGGACATCTGGTCGCACAAAGAGTTCCACTCGGTTAGCTGAGCACTCACTCTCTCTACCGACTCCGCCATGTAGCTCGCGTAGAGCTCGCGCGCGCACACGACCGATCGCTCGCGAGCCTGCTTGGCGACCACCTGGGCGAGTTCACCCTGACTCCGTGCGCCTAGCTTCCTTGCGGCTGTCGACACCCAACCATCCTGGCTGAGGCACTCGACGACTTCTGTCGCGTCGTCGAGGCTTGCCGACTTGATGGCATCCGCGAACCGCCTGCGCAACTCGCTGATCGCTTCCGCCTCGAACTCCGGGACATCGTCCGACCATATCGGGTTCTCACGGTCACGCGATGCGATCCGCCGGAGTGTTTGCAGTCGGTCGTACACGCTCGCGAGTCCGAGGTTCTGTCGGCGGAAGAGCCGATGAAGCTGATCAAGGCCCAGGTCTTCCGCCGCGGCCAGTGCCAGCTGGAGTTCTTCGATCGCCGCGGTCGAAACCTTGGAGGGAACCTGGAGCCCCTGCTGCTTGCAGTACTCGCGCCACTTGATTGCCAACTCGCTTGTAAAGCAGTCAGCGGTCTCGATGAGCGATGGCCGCTCCTGCACCGCCGCGCGCAACTCCATGCGCAGACCGTTGCGGGCGAGTTCCAGCGCGCTGGACAGCCGTTTGCGGGTCTTGCGCGCAACCTCCGCGTACTGGATCGCGACTTGCTCCATCGCGGCGCCCTCTGGTACTCCTCCATCGAGCGCGCGCTCAACCATCTCGAAGATTTCCCGAACTCCCGCCATGGTTATCTCGTGATCTCCAGAGTCGCTTCACCGAACACGCGGCCGCTCAGCGGATGCGCCGCGCGAACCTTGATCGAGGCCGTGATGGACTTCTCCAATGCCTCTTCGACTTCCTTCGAAAGAGCGGCGATCTCCGCGGCGAGTGTTTCGCAATCAGCTGCGAGGATCGCCCGCTGAGACTCCTTGATAGTTGGAAGCAGCGCTCGATCGCTCGCGAGCTGCTGCTGGAGGTTCCGCAACTTGATTCGACGCGGCTCAAGTTCCTGAATGGACAACTCTCCATCCGCTGCAGAGATCTCAAAGGCGATGTCGCTGAGTTTCCCACGCAGGATCCCCCGCCCCGAGGCCGTGTCCTTCCATGCATCCGCCGATGACGACACGACCGTCAACATCGAGTCTGGCGTGAGGCCCTTGAATGGGAGTGATCCACGAATGACCGACTCGCGATCAGATCCGATCTTGCCCGAGACTTCGACTCCTGGAGGCGAGAGTTGGACGAAGGTTCCATCAGCAAGTGTCGCGACGACCGCGCAACTTGCCAGGTAGTCGCGCACCTTCGCGATCGCCTTGCCAACATCCGCTTCGGGGAATGTGCGCAGAGACCATGTCAACTTCGACCCGTCCCATGTGTAGCCGCCCGGTTCAATCGACCGTTTCTTGGGCTTGCCGACTACGGGAAGGCTGAGTGTGAAGGACTTCTCTCCAGCAATGAACTTAAATCCAGCATCTGCTGGAAGCGCGGGGACCGTCGTCAACGCAGTGATCTCTCCTGGCAGCGTGCCGCAGTCGACAACACACCCCACCACCTGCTTGAACCCATCGACCTTGATGGTGAACGCTTCCGGCGGGATGCTCTGGTGTACCGAGTTGGCGGTCTGCCCCGACAGCACTCCGATGGCGATCAGGAGTGTGGCGAGAGTCACCCTCCGCTCCCTGGGCGAGACGTGTTCGGCTCTACCGGTGGCTGGATCCTGATCTCGGTTGGAACCGACCCGCGCTGAGTGAGCAGCGCGTGCCACGAGCCCAGTGCTCCCATGATGATGGCGGCATTGATCTGCTTCTGCTTGGCCGACGCGTGCTCTTGCTTCGCTTCGTCAAGCGAGGACTGCATCTCTGGCCGCTGGTCGGCCGGGGCGCCATCGACGGCCATCTGAGCTTTCGCTTGCGCGATCGCCGCCCGATCGACCTCCCGCGCACACTTGATCGGATCGTAATCCGGCTCGATCGTGAACTTGATGGTGGCACGCGCCTGGACGACCTTGATGATGAGTGCGCCGACCGTCGAGGTTGCCGAGGACCCGGGCCTGTCGGGCAGCGTGACATTGATGGAGTCGGTCGTGCTCACATTGCGCCAGGCACTGAGTTGTTCACTGCTCACCGAAGCCACAAGCGGCTCCTCCGGATCCCGCAGGCCGATCGACACTTCCTTCGGACCCACCTGGCGCGTGTCCAGCCGCTGCGCTGCGAGCCAGACCGACTCATCGTTCTCGAGGGTCGCATGCATGGGGATCTGTTTGATCACCGCGC
>SIAD01000004.1 GCA_009691915.1 Phycisphaerales bacterium | reverse complement strand
GAAGAGGCAGCAGCGCGCGAAGAGGCAGCAGCGCGCGAAGAGGCAGCAGCGCGCGAAGAGGCAGCAGCGCGCGAAGAGGCAGCAGCGCGCGAAGAGGCAGCAGCGCGCGAAGAGGCAGCAGCGCGCCGAGCGGCCCTCGCGGAGGCGGAGGCCGCGGCCGAGGCCGATCGACTGACCGCGGAGGCTGAGTCTCGCGCGGCGATTGAAGCAGAAGCAACTCGCCTCGAAGTTGAGTCACAAGTGCGCGCCTCGGCGGAAGCGGAGGCGACACGGCAGGCCGCAGAGGTCGAGAGTGCGCGGATCGAAGCAGAACTTCGCGCCGCGGCCGAGGCAGAGGCAGCCGCCGAGGCTCTCGCACGCGCCGATGCCGAGGCGAGAGCGAGAGATCCCCTCTATCACCTCACGCCTACTGCCCGCAAGATGGTCGAGCGGAACACGCATCAGCTCTCGGGTGTCACCGATCCTGCGACCGTAACTCAACTCGTCAAGGGCTATGAGTCCCGTCTCGGGTCAGCCAGCGAAGAACTCAAACCGGCGATCGAGATGATGCTCAACAACGCACGCACGCGCCTCGAACAACTCAACTCGTCGGGACGATCACCACCGGACGCTCCCGTGACTAGCGGCGATTCCCAGCCCGCGAGCGCGTCCGCTCCGAAGTAGCCCCCCTTCCCCTCGCACGCGATCACGGTCTCATGCAACTCGACGACGAAGTGTGCCTGTGCTTCCATGTGAGCCAACGGAAAATCCTCGCCCACCTCGAGCACGAGCGGCCGAAGTGCGCGAGCCAGCTCTCCGAGTGCTTCAGCGCAGGCACGGGATGCCACTGGTGTGTCCCCTTTCTGACTGAGCTACACCGCCGATGGAGCTCGGGTGAGTCGATGGAACTCATCGACTCGCCCGCGGACTACGCCCAGCGCCGTCAGGCCTACAAGGCGGCGAGGAAACAGGCCGCCGAGGCGGTGGCGCTCAGGGGGCCATTGGTGCAATCTGGACCAGACACTCCCCCTCGAGTTGATCCTGAGACTGAGTCTCAATATGATCAGGGTGATGAGTGACGGAATCCCGGTTCGCATCCCCCTGAGCCGGCTCGCCCGCGGCCAGAAGGCCATGATCGAGTGTTCAGCGCTCGCGGGGCTGCCAAATGACCATCGGTGTCTTCTTGAAGCGATGGGAATGGGTGAGTCGTGTCAGGTCCGTGTCTGCCGCCCGGGTAGCCCGTGCATTGTTCAGATCGACCAGACGCGCTTGGGCTTGTCCAAGAGCGTCGCGGACATGATCATGGTGACGCCAATCAAGGCGGACTGACACCCGGCCGCGATGACCGCCATCCCGCGCATCGCGCTTCTTGGGAATCCGAATACCGGCAAGAGCACGCTCTACAACCGACTCTGCGGACTCAGGACGAAGACCGCCAACTTCCCCGGCAGCACCGTCGAACATCATGTGGGGCGATGCCAAGTGCCCGGCGGCGGGGAATTCGACATCGTCGATCTCCCCGGGGTCTACAGCTTGATGCTCGAGATCCCGGAGAGCAGGCTTTGCCGCGACTGCCTCGAAGGACGCCTCGGTGATCGCCGACCCGATGCCGCGCTGCTGGTCCTTGACGCCAACAACCTTCCGCGAAACCTGCAGTTCGCCGCGAGCGCTCTCAAACGAGGGCTGCCGACGGTCGTCGCGATCAACATGGTCGATGTGGCGCGTCGGCGCGGGCTTGTGATCGATGAGGACGATGCCGAGCGCGAACTCGGCGTCAAGGTGGTCGCGGTCTCCGCACGCACGGGCGAAGGGTTGGACGCGCTGCGCGAGGCACTCCTCAAGGTTGCCAAGCCCGGGGCCACCGCCCCCTCGCCACGGCAGCCATACCCGACATCTGAGATCGGTTCGCCCGCGAGCACGCGATGGTCCGCAGACGCCTTCAGTGCAATCGCTGCCCATCCGCGCGGCAAAGTTCCCGACTCGCTGAGTCTTCACGACCGGCTCGATACTGCGTTCACCCACCCGGTGGCTGGAATCCTCTGCTTCGCGGTGGCGATGTCGCTCATCTTCGCGACGATCTACTGGCTGGCGCAGTTCCCGATGGACGCGGTCGACTCAGTCTTCGGCGTGCTCTCGCACGCGATCGAGGGGGTCATCCCCGCAGGAACGCTGCAGGATCTCCTGATCAATGGAGTGGTCGGCGGAGTCGCGGCAACAGTCGTCTTCCTCCCGCAGATCGTCCTCCTCTTTCTGCTGTTAGCGTTGCTGGAAGACTCGGGGTACCTCGCGAGGGCCGCTTTCGCAGTTGACCGCGTGATGCGCCGCGCGGGACTTCCCGGTCAGGCGTTCATGCCGCTCCTCTCCGCCCACGCCTGCGCGCTGCCGGCAATCATGTCGACGCGCCTCATCCCCAACCCGCGCGATCGGCTGGCGACCATTCTGGTGAGCCCCTTCATGAGTTGCAGCGCGCGTGTGCCTGTATATGTCCTCTTGACCGGCCTGCTCTTCGCCGGGCGACCACTCGCCGCCGGTATCGCCTTCACCGCGTGCTATGTGCTCGGCGCCATCGCAGCGCTGGGTACTTCGAAACTGCTGCGCGCGTCTCTGTTGCGCGGAGCCAGTTCGCCGATGGTGCTGGAACTCCCCGAATACCGCGTTCCGAGCCTCCGAACCGCCGTGGCCGTCGCCATCGATCGCGCCTTCGTGTTCCTCCGCAATGCCGGCAGCGTGATCCTTGCGATCGCCATCGTGATGTGGTGGCTCAGTGCATATCCCAAGGCGCCCCCCGATGTGCGAAGCGCGGCACTCCTGACGCAGGCTGCGGAGATCCGCGCATCCGACCAGGACGCTGCCGAGACGCTGGTTGCCGAGGCCAACCGGCTCGATCAACGACGGCAGCAGTCGGAATCGTTCGCGGGACAGGTTGGTACAGCACTCGAGCCGGTCTTCGCGCCGATAGGCCTTGATCGGCAGCTGACCGTCGCGGTGCTCACGAGCTTCCTGGCGCGCGAAGTGTTCACGACGACCGTCTTCGTGCTGGTTGGGGCTGGAAGCGACGCCAATTCCGAGGACTCGGGGACGCTTCAGTCTGTGCGCAATGCGACGCGCGACGATTCAACACCGCTCTTTACAGTGCCGACCGCGGCCTCGCTGCTCGTCTTCTTCGTGCTGGCGATGCAGTGCCTTCCCACGCTCGTCGTCGTGGCGCGGGAGACGGGGTCGTGGCGATGGCCGCTGCTTCAATTCGCGTACATGTCCCTCCTGGCGTATGGCTGCGCCTTCCTGACCTACCGTGTCCTCGCATGATGCTCGCCGACTTCCCCATCTCCGACTGGCAGTTCTGGGTGGCCTCTCTCGTCGCTCTGTTCGCGTTCGTCTTCGTGGTGCGCCCCTTCCTCCCTACGCGCCGTCCGACGCGCACTTGTCCGAAGTGCAGCGACCATCCAGCGCCGACCGGCCCCAAGAAGGCGAAGCTCACCATCGAGGGGGCACGGCCGGCGCGGCGCGACAAGACCCGAGTCCAGCCCTGAGACCCTTGCCCCCAGCGAGGATCTTCCGACCCCTTCCTAGAAGCGTTTGTGGACGGGTCGTTCTTCGGGCGCACGGAACCCGAGGATCGCCCTGACCAGCGCGAGGTCCTCCACCGAAGTGACCTTCAGGTTCCGCGCTTCGCCGTCGATGACCAGCACCGTTTCTCCGAGGCGTTCGACGAGCATCGAGTCGTCGGTCGCACCTGAGAGCGCCGACCCTTCGTAGGCGCGGCGCAGAAGTTCGGCTCGGAACACCTGGGGAGTCTGCGCCGCGACAAGCCGCGCGCGCGGCACTGTCTCTTCAACGCGCCGGGCGCTGGCCCCCTCCCGGCCGCTGTCACCGAGGATCGCGTCCGCGACGGCGTCATCCGGGGCCGCCGTGAAAGTCTCCTCGGACACGCGCTTGATCGTCGCGTGGATCGGTTCTCCGGGAATGACCGCGTCGGCGACGCGCGCGGCATCGAAGAGTCGGGTGAGGAGTGCGTCGGAGATTCCCGGTCTCGCCGCATCGTGGACGGCAATGTGGGTCGCATCGGGTGGAACCGCGGCCAGCGCGTTCTTCACGCTCTCCCATCGCTCCTGGCGTCCCCCCTCGACGATGACCGCGCCGTGGAATCCAAGTTGCGCGCCATATCGAGTCCGGAACTCGTCGAAGGAATCCGGAGGGGCAGCCACGATGATCCTGAAGACCTCCTCGCGCTTCGTGAACGCTTCCACGGTGCGCAGGAGAAGGGGCCGGCCGCCCAGGTCCTGAGCCAGCTTGTCGCCACCGAACCTGGTGGAGTGACCGGCCGCTGGAATGATGACGGCGATCTTCAGGTCGCTCATGGTGTAGAGGTTCCCTTCGCGGTGGCGATCGACTTGAGGCTCTTGGTGATCGCGAGTTCGTGCAGGCGCATACTGAGGCGATCCATGCGCTCCTTGGAGCGCTGAAATGCATCGGCGTCGACGGCGTCGGCGGATGCCTGCGCGGCGCCAACGAATCGTTGGACTTCGGCAAGTGCCGTGTCGAGCTCTTCCCGGTAGGGACCATCGAGGTCCGCCGCCACCCGCGAGAGCGCCTCGCGGATCCATTTGGCGTCCAGCGACGAATGCACGCAGAGATCGGCGACTCGGTGCCGGTGCATGTCGACACGCGCATGCTCCACCCCGGCGCGGTCCATCCGCTCGATCTCATCACTCGTGAGACCGTAGGTTGGTACTACTTGGACCCCGGCTCGGCACCCGCTGCGCCGTTCGATGGCGTCGACGCAGAGGACTCCGTTGGCGTCGACCAGGAAGTCGACTTCGATCTGCGGAATTCCTGCGGGCATTGCCGGCAGCCCGCGCAACTCGAACCTCGCCAGGGAGCGGCAGTCCGCCACCATCTCCCGCTCCCCCTGCAGCACATGAACCTTGACGCTGGTCTGGTTGTCGACGCTGGTCGAGAACATCTCGCGCGCGGAAGTCGGGATCGACGAGTTCCGGTGGATCAGCTTCGCCACGCCTCCGCCGATCGTCTCGATCCCCAGCGACAACGGGATCACATCTAGGAGGAGGACATCGCGGCGACGGCCTTCCAGAACGGCTCCCTGCACCGCGGCCCCCAGCGCGACGACACAGTCCGGATCAAGCGCTGTGTAGGGCTCGACGCCGAATTTTTCGCGGACGGCCGCACAGACCAGCGGCATCCGGGTGGAACCACCAACCATCACGACGCGGTCGATGGCGATCCCCTGCGAGTCCCGGATCGCCCGACCGCAGGCGGCAATCGTGCGAGCCACCAGCGGCGCCGCGAGCCGCTCCAACTCGGCGCGCGTGACGGTCTGCGCCAGCGTGACGCCATCGAGATCGATCTCGATGTTCACCGACTCCGCGGTGCTGAGCGCGATCTTGGTTGACTCGGCAAAGTCGCGGATCGCCTGCATCGACCGGGGCGAAGGGATCAGGGACCGGCCGGCGGTGCGCGCCGCGGTCTCCGCCGTGCGCAGTAGTTCCGACGCAAGCGCGCTGTCGATGTCGTCGCCTCCAAGCCTCGTGTCACCAGCGGTTGCAACCACCTCGAAGAGATCGCCCGCACCGCTGGCATCCCCGGGAATGACCTTGAGAATCGATATGTCGAATGTGCCGCCACCGAAGTCGTAGACCGCGATCGTCTGGGCCGATCGGCGGCCTCCAATTCCGTAGGCCAGCGCCGCGGCAGTCGGCTCGTTGACGATGCGAACGGCCTCGATTCCCGCGAGCCGCGCCGCGTCTCGTGTGGCTTCGCGTTGTCCGAGGTCGAAGTACGCCGGAACGGTTATGACTGCCCGACCGACCTCGGTCCCGAGGCTCTCCTGCGCGGCACGCTTCAGGGCACGGAGAACTTCAGCTGCGGCCTCCTGCGGGAGAACCGTGGTCCCACCGGCCTCGAACGCCGCGAGTCCCCGGATCCCCGCAACAACGCGGCACTGTGACTCGCCCAGAACAGCCGCCGACTCTGCGAAGGATCGCCCCATCAGCCGCTTCGAACTCAGGACTGTATCCAGCGGATACTCGACCGCCCGGCCACGGGCATCAGCGCCGACAGCCACTGCAACACCCCGTTCGTATCGCACCGCGGATGGCAGAAGTCGTGTCCCATCAGTGAGCGCAAGGACGCGCGGTCCCGCCTCGAAGCAGTAGGCCACGAGCGAGTTCGTCGTCCCGAGGTCAATCCCGATGATCGGATCAGCGGGTGGTGACGGCTCGCGCATCGAGGCCGAGTCTACGGGGGGAACTCCTCATGGTCGCGGGGATCGGGTCATCGGTGAGCAGCTCGCGGAGCCTGGCGATCGCTCGGTGCTTACGCGCCGCGATGTTGTTGCCGTCGCGTTCCGCGACCGGCGCACCGCTGTGGACGGGTCGGTCATGCATCATCATGAGCCGGATCGCTTCGCGCTGAAGCTGCGGGAGAGAATCGACGGCGGCTGAGAGGCGCGTGGAATCGACTGACGGTTCAGCGTTGTGCAATGGATCCCGCTCTTCACCGCTGCGGCGAAGCGCGAACGACCCATCCTTGCAGCCGCGCCTCGCGCGGTCGACTCCCTTGCGCGCGGCATCCATTCCGTTCCAGATCGAACGGCGTACGCATACAAGCAGGTATGCCGGCGAGAGCACAATCTCAGGTGCCATGCCGGGTGGCCCCCCCGTAGCCAGCAGTCTCATGAATACTTCCTGCAGGGCGTCCTCGACGAGTACCGCCGGATAGTGACCCACGAGCAACTGCTGCAGACGATTCGCATGAAGCCGATAGGCCGACTCGATTCGCTCGAGCCACTGCGCATTGACCGCGCCAACCCGACAGTGAGTCATCTGGCCTCCTTCGGAACTACACCAAATGGTAGAGCCGGAGAACGCCACCCCGACAAAGCTTCCGCAATTCCTGTTTCATTACGCTCGCAGGCGGCTCCTGCCCCGCGCATCCGACTGCAACTCTTTGTCCTACCGCTGCTTGCCGGACTCGGGCAGCTTGTTGATGAACCGTTCAAATCTCTGCTGGGTGATCGTTCGAAGCAGCGCGACGACACTCTTGAGTGCGGGAGAGTCTCCTTCGAGTGTGAACTGGATCGCATCCGCATCCCAAGCGACGGCAATATCCGCGTGGAGACCTCCCCGGTCGATCTCCACTTTCGGATGATCGGCCTCGAGCCAGCCACCCGCGCGGGCGAGGGCCAGCAGCTCGGCGCATTGCTCCCTCGAGAGGTCCGTCGTCCATGAGGTCTTCAATGCGAGAGCGGTCGGCCCGGCGCCATATCCAAACTCGCCAGCGTCAACGCGGAAGTACTCGTACTTTCCTTGATCGGGATGGCGAAGCCATATTGCCAGTGCGATTCCGCATTCTCCGAGATCCCTTGGCGCGTTCGGAAGCACATTGCAACCAGTCAGCGCGATGCCACAAGCGACCCAGGTGCGCGAGCGCGCCATGAGCGCCATGAGCGCCGCACGGACGCTCACTTCGCGGCCTCCGCAGGCGCGTTGCGGCGGTACGGAAGCGCCTTGGCGAAACCCGCATATGGATTTGGCCCAAAGTCGTAGCGATGGGGCAGGTTTCGATCCGGAGCGCGGTCAGTGGCCCATGCCAACTCGCACATGCTCCTGACGAGCGCAACCGCATGGGGATCCGGGATCTCATTGGTCCGAAACCGCCGCACGAACCACCAATCGGTCCCGTCGGCATGAAACCACAGGAGGTAGACGATCTCGTCCCTCGCCGCCTTGACTGAACCAGGCCAGATGGAAGGGGTCGACTGGGCGGGATCGAGCCATCCCTCACGCTGGGCGAGACTCCACAAGGACTCCACCTGCTCTTCGTAGAGCCAGCGCGTCGGCGCAGGTCTCGTCGAAAAGGAAAGGCTGTCGCCGAAATCCGCGTGAAGACTGCCATCGGCGAGCAGTGACAGTTTCCCCTGTCGCGTGTGCGCTGACGGGAGATCCTTGGCCGCGACTCCCGTCAGGATCGTCACATCTACAGCAAAATCCGCGGGAGGTCGCTCGCCGTCAATGCGCGTTTCTCGAATGTCCGTGCATGATGCCGCGCTGGCCGCAAGAGCCACGCACACTCGAAGCCCGAGGCGATGGATCGTCCGGCGCATGACGAAAGCCTAGCAGAGGGCATCGCGTCGCCGTCCGGTCACAGCGTGAGTACTCTTGCTCACTGCATGCGAACGAGCGCGATGTGGATCAACCAGTATCTCAACCCTGCCGTGAGCGCGACGGAGCAGGCCAGAATCTTCACGGCGGTGGGCTTTCCCTGCGAGTCGGGGACGGACATCGACGCTGACGACCATCAGCTGGAAGTCGAAACGACAAGCAATCGCGGGGATTGTCTGTGTCACATCGGACTGGCGCGGGAAGTCGCCGCGGCCTCCCACGGACGGCTGGTGCTTCCCGCGACAGCGTCTCCCACTGGCACAACGCCCGCCTCGGGCGAGGCCACCGTCGTCAACCACGACATCGCGCGCTGCCCTCGCTACACGGCGCGGATCGTGAAGGGGGTGACGGTCGGGCCCAGCCCCGAGTGGATGCAGACGCGGCTCCGCGCGATCGGCCAGATCCCCCGCAACAATGTCGTCGACTGCACGAACTTCGTGCTGTTCGAATACGGGCAGCCCACCCACGCGTTCGACCTCGCCACGATCCATCGCCGCCAGATTCACATTCGCGGTGCGAATGCCGGCGAGCCATTCCTCCCCATCGGGGACACCGCGAAAGAGATCGCGCTCGTTGGAGGGGAACTCGTAGTCGCTGACGCCGATCGTGTGATCGCACTGGCCGGAGTCAAAGGAGGCGCCGCGACATCCGTCACGGATGCGACGACCGATCTCCTGATTGAGGCAGCGTCGTTCGATCCCGTCGCCGTGCGTTCTTCGAGTCGGAGGCACCAGATCGCCAGCGACTCCAGCTACCGCTTCGAGCGCGGGGTGGCGCCCGGCGACATCGATGATGCGGCGGATCGACTTGTCGCCCTCATCCTCGAGACCGCGGGTGGAAGGGCATGTGCAGGATCGATCGTCGCCGGACCCGCTCTCGCACCTCGACCGGTGATCACGCTGCGACTCTCTCGCCTGAGCGCCGTCATCGGTTTCACGATCCCTGCTACCGAGGTGACGCGGATCCTCGAGGTACTCGGATTCGATCCACTCGGCGGCGGAGACTCCGTCCGATGCACGGTTCCCGCGCGCCGCCTCGATGTCACGCGCGAGATCGACCTGATAGAGGAAGTGATCCGGCATGCAGGCCTCGACAGAGTGCCGACAGTCGAAACGGTGGCGATCCGCCCGGTCGGTCCACAGTGCGCGATTGACGCTGTGCGCGTCGGCCGTGACACCCTAGCGGCAGCCGGGTTCGTCGAGAGCGTCACCCACACGCTCGTGTCGGAACGGGCAGCCGCGCCATTTGTCGCGCCCGCGAGATCCTGGCTACGAACCGACGACGAACGCAGTCTGGGCGAGCCGGTGCTGCGGCCATCGCTCGTGCCGAGCCTCCTCGGTGTGCTGAAGCTCAATGCCGACCGTGGCGGATCCGCCCCCAGACTCTTCGAGCATGCGGCGACCTTCTGGCTCGAGGAGTCCATCCATCGCGAACGCCGATCAATCGCCATGATCGCATCGGAGGGCAGTGATCCTGAAGCCTCGTACCGAATCGTCCGGGCCGCTGCCGAGCGGCTGGTGCGAGTGCTGCGAGGAGGGAATGCGCGGGTGGATGTCGCTGCCAGCTCCCCAAGGCCCGCGAGCGCGACCGACCCATGCGCGAATGCCCGCCACGCGCTCGATCCGTGGGGCACAGTGGAAGTAGACGGGTCTCCGGTAGGAACAGTCGGACTGGTGCGACGCACCGTGCTCAGCCTGCTCGGGCTCGATGGCCCCGTCGCAGCCTGCGAGTTCGACTGGGAACTCCTCGCCGCGGGATACCCGCCCCCACCTGATTCGCAGCCTCTCCCCACGAGCCCTCTACTTGGCCGGGATCTCTCCATTGTCGTCGATGAGACCGTGGCCTGGGCCGCAATCGAAGGCGCGATCCTCGGTGCCAGTCTCTCCCACCTTGAACGAGTGCGCTTCGTGGGAGTCTGGCGGGGGAAGCCCGTCCCCTCGGGGCGAAAATCAGTCACGGTTGGGCTCGACTTCCGCGCCAAGGGACGCACCCTTCGACGCGAAGAGGTCGACCCCGAGATCGCCCGCCTCACACCGCTGCTGTCGACGCAACTGGGTGGGGAGCTTCGCGCATGACTCCACCGACAATCGGCTCAACAACGCTCAGTGATTTCACACGCGCACTCGCGGCGCGGCAGCCAGTCCCCGGCGGCGGTGCCGCATCGGCGGTAGTCCTCGCGCAGGCCGCCGCGCTCGGATCCATGGTGATCGCCTACACGGTGGACAAATCGAAGTTTGCCGAACATGAACCACGGCTTCGCAGGCTGGCAACGCTTCTCGATGAAGCGCGTTCCGAGGCCCTCGCGCTCGCCGACCGCGACGCCGCGGCGTATCTCGCGCTCAACGCCCTCTGGAAGCTGCCGCGAGAGGAGCGCGTCGTCCGGAGTGACTGGCACGAGGCCGTCACGGAAGCCATCGCGTCCCCATCGACGATCGCCGATCTTTCGATGGGAGTGCTGGCTGCACTCAAGTCGCTGGATGGAATCACTTCGCACACTCTGGCGAGCGATCTGGCCATCGCACGACGGTTCGCACACGCGGCGCTTCATGGGGCGCTCCTGAATGTTGCGGTGAATGTGCCCCAAGTCACCGACGCCTCCGAGGCGAAGGTCCTCGACTCGTGGGTGGCATCCCGTCGGCACGAGGGGGACCTGCTCTCAGGGATCAAGGCTCCCATTGGGGGGTGACAAGTGAAGGGATGGACTTCATGGGACTTGCGCTCCTGTTTCTGCTCGGCGCACTGACGATCTTCGCAGTTCTCTGCGCGGCCATCGTCCACGACGCGCGGCATCCGACGAGGGCGACGGCCGGATGGGCACTCGGGCGGGGTCTGCCGATTGATCCCGGCGAACTTGGTCTCAACTTCGTGACGCGCGGCGAGGGCACCGCACTCCCGAGGTGGGAAGTCGAAGGGCGCGATCCGCAAGGGGTGGTGACGATCCTTATCCATGGATGGCGCCGATCGAGAATCGACTCCCTTCGCCGAATTCATCCGTGGATCGATGTGTCACGGACGCTCTGGCTCATAGACCTTCCCGGACATGGAGACGCTCACAAGGGGCCAACGACTCTCGGCATCGGCGATGCGGAGCTCATTGAACGAGAGATAGACACGGCACTGGCCTCATCGCTCAACGACGGAGCCGCGCCTCGGATCCTCCTCGTCGGACACTCCATGGGGGCAGTAGTTGCCGCCGATCTTGCGAGACGCCTCCCACCCCAGCGGCTCGCAGGACTCGTCGCATTTGCACCCTACTCGGCAATTTCAGAACCGCTTACCAACAGGCTCCGATGCCGCGCGCTGCCGGCCACTACCTTCGCATGGATCGCCTCGCTCTTGCTGCGAACCATCCTGGGGCAGGAACCAGACACCGGTGGCGCACTCACACTGTTGCGCGCGCGTGGCATTCCCATCCTGATCGTTGCCGCCCGTGATGACCACACCGTCGGACTAGAGCATGTGCGCTCGCTCGCGCGGCGAGCTGGACATAAGGTCGTCATCAGCACTCATGCGTCCCACGACGCGCTCGGCGCGGGTCTTCAGTCGGACGCGGACCCGCCGTCTGCCCTCGCAGCCGCCGTATTTGCCAGACAGATCCAGGCCGAGTCGCGTGCGAACGCTACTTCGCCGCCTCAGGCCTGAGCCACTTCCCACGCATGACGAGCCCCCTAGGGTCATCGCGGACATCCCAGACGACTGGCCCGAAGTGTCGCACGAGCAACTCGTAGTCGATCTTCTCCAGGGCCTTCTCAAGCGTCGCATCGAACTGGATCGGGACCATGACGTCAAGAGTGTCGTCATCGGCATCCTCATCAGTCTCGACTACGACTTCCGCGCTCTGGGCTTTGATCATCGCCTTCCGCTGGGCGTCGAAGGCGGTCGCCAGGTCGTAGTACCCCCAACTGCACACGGGCCCTGCCGCGACCGACTCGCTGCAGCGCCGATACATCGGGTCGTCCGCAAGTGACTTGGCCGATGGATCGCTCGCCGATCGCAGGGCCTGCTCGACCGACTCCGGCGTTCCGATGAGCAGTGCGCCGCCGCCGAGGCCGAACTCGACAGGCGATCCCTCGCCGCTGTACACAACCTGGCCCCTGAAGTCGCGGGGCATCATGCCCGCCAGGGGAAGGATCGTCGCCAGCAGCGCATTGGCAACCTTCTCATTCGAGCACTTCATCGCGGTGAGCGTCCGCGCATCCTCGGCGCCCCCAGGCGATGCCTCGGTGACTAAGAAGACCGCCGGTCCCAGGCTCGAAAGACCCTGCTTGAGCCCGTCATTGAACGGCTCCATCATTCCCCGGATCCCATCAGCCTCGTTGTCGGGAAGTGCCTCGATGATCCCCTCGATCATTTCGAGGATCATTCCGAAGCGCACATTCATCCGCTGGAAAGAGATCGCGCACTCGCCCACGAGGCTCGGTGGCGGCTCGATGGGAGTCGCCTCCGAGATGATCTCCAAGACCCCGCCGCGCTCGCCGGGTGCGTAGATCGCCGTGCCGATGTCGAGCATTGCCTCGCCATCGCGCGCGGATCCGAAAATCGCAAAGGCTCGGATGCCGCCGAAGAGTTTCGAGATGATCACTTTCGCGGAGGCCATCGGACCCATGAGGAACGGCTCGGCGAGCGGCTCAAGGGGTGCCGGGATAATGACGATCGAAAGATCCTGCTCCCCGGCCAACCCGGCAATTCCACGCCACTCCTCGCTGTCGGCAATCGACAGCGTGGCCTCCCCCGCGGCCGAAGCCAGCGCCTCTTCAAGCACGGGCACGCTGCTAGCAATGAAGAACTGACTCTCGTTCCGGAAGTAGTAGAAGGCTTCTGGAATGGCAGTCAGCTCACCGAGCGCGTCGACTCCGCGCGGTCGTCCGCGGCGCGGAGGCTGTGGCTGCTGCGGCCCTGCGGGCGGTTCATCGGCCGACAGCTCTAGCCGAGTGGCCTTCTTGCCACCGGTGATCTCCACCTGCTCGAACGGCTTGCCGTGCTCCTTCTCGAGTTCGCGGATCACGCCATCGAAGAGTTTGCCCGCATCCTCGGCGCGCTCCTGGTAGTCGGCCCACGCGAGAACACCGAGTTCCGGGGCGTCAAGCTCCTCATTGTGTTCAACGAACAGGGCGAACCCGATCGGGCCAGGCCACGGGACCGTCTTAATGTCGACCCCCAGCTCCTGCAGCCGCTTTGCAGAGTCCCGCTTGAACTCCTCCCGCGCGGGACCCGCTACCGACTCGAGTTCGGGCGCCACGAAAAACTGTCCCATCGGCGAAGCATCGATCCTGTGGACGAACGCGTTGAGATCCTTCGCGGAGGCGACCAGTGCGCTGCCCTTCGGGGCGATCCTCTCGAACTCTGGCGGATCTACCGCGAGACCGGAGTAAGAAGCCGCGAGAGTCGCGAGGCCTGTCGCAAATGCAACGCTGAGTGTTGAGCGCATGGAATGGTCCTCGCGGGTTAGAGTATCAAGGAGATCGAACGAGACGCAGAGAGCGATCGCGGTGCATCTGGTCGGACGCCTCAGCCGCCGCTGGCGTCCTTCAACTGGCTTGGTGGCGCGAAGTCTTTGCGCGGCGGCGGGTCCAGATAGTTGTTCCCGGAGTTTGGGTTGTTCTTGTCGAAGGCGAAAGCCTCCCGATTGCGGACGAAATCCTTGACGTAGCGAGCGGGAATCGCGAAACCGAGGGACTCGCCCCCACGAATCCCCATATTGGTGATTCCCACGACCTCGCCGCGCGTGTTGAAGAGCGGTCCGCCGGAATTCCCCGGATTGATCGCGGTGTCAGTCTGAATGTAGGTGAGGCCGTTGAAATTGCGCGAGGTCGTCGAGACGACACCCTGCGTCATTGTGCGCTCAAGGCCCATTGGATTGCCGATGGCGAAGACCGGCTGACCGATCTCAAGGCCGTCTTGAAGGACGACCGGTGCGCAGAGAAACGGCTTGCCCTCCGGGTGCTTGATGCGGATCAGCGCCAGATCGACCTGGTTGTTGACGGCGATAAGTTCGACATCATCGATCTCCATTCGCTTGAGTGTTCCATCGTCCTGAGCGAGCCAGATGGTCGTGCGGAGATTCGTTTCACCCTGCACGACATGGGCGTTGGTGATGGCGTACCCCTCAGGGTTGACGATGACTCCGGACCCAAGACCCGCTGGGGTCGACACCTTGATGACGGCCGGCCCGATGATCTTCGCATGCTCACGCGGGGACATCTCGGGGAGGTCTGTGGCGGTCGTGAAGAGCGAGTCGACCGTGCGAATGGCCTGCGACTCTCCGACGGCGTTCTGCACCTCGCCGACATCGGACATGTCGAAGACGATCACATCGGGACCGACATCGAGCCAGAGCCTTCGATCGGATCGCTTCACGATGCTTCCCTCGAGACGGCGCCCGCTCTTGAGGAGGACGACATCGGTCGGCGCCGTCGAGGCGGAGTCGTCGCCATGCGCAGAAACCAACAGGGCGACTGAAGTGACGATGGCGGTGGCGATGGATCGCATAAGAGTCTCCGAGGGTCGAACCGCTACTATAGCGAACCCCACTCGGGAATCAGCACAATGACAATCCACCTTACGCGTATGGCGCCGACAACCATCGTCGCCACCATCTTTGTCGCCACCGCCTCCGCACAGACCCCTCCGGCGACCGCGGATCGGCTAGCCGAGCACTTCGGTTTCGATGGTCTCGAGGTCATCAAGATCGACAAGAATGGCGGACCGATCGCGACAGCGGATCTCGACGCCGACGGCAACCAAGACCTCATCGCGGTCAACAACCATAACAGCCGTATCGACCTTCTCTACCAGAAGCCGGGGGCGAAACCCACCGATGAAGTTCCGCCCCCCTCCAGCGTGAACGAAATCCCGCAGCACTGGCGGTTCCGCCGTGTGGAAGTTCCCGTCTCCGACAGAGTCGTTGCCGTAGTGGCACATGACTTCGATCTCGACAAGCGGATGGACCTCATCTATTCGTCGGACAAAGACAAGATCGTCTTCCTGCGGCAGTCCGCCCCCGGGGTGTTCGAGTCGGTCCGCAAGCACACCGTGAAGAATCTCCTGCCCTCGCGTGATGCGCTCCTTGTGGCTGACATGATCGGCGACACCAAGCCTGAACTCGTGGCGATCGCCAATGGTCGGATCCAGATCTGGCCCTTCACTGGGAGCGACCTCGGAACCCCCGTCGAAGTCGCCGCGGGTAACGGAAATCTCGTCGCAGCGCTGGTCGAGGATCTCGACGGCGATGGATCGAGCGACCTCATGGGGCTGATTCCCGACGACGCCTCGCCGGTGCGTGTGTGGTTCGGATCGCGCCGAGACGGCATCACCGCGCTCGGCGCGCAGAACCGCTTCGAGATGCCGCCGCTGCATGATGCTGATGTCGTGCGGACTCCGGGTGATAGGGGAGCCGCGCTCGCGGTGATCGAGAAACCATCGAAGCGACTCGTACTGCTCAAGGCCGCGCGCCAGCAGATCACGGAGGGTGGCGATCAGGAGGCAAGCCTGCAGACCTGGACTTTCACGGATCCTTCCAATCGCAAGCGCGACACCGCCATCGCGGATGTCAACGGCGATGGACTCCCCGATCTCGTGGCCACGAACTCCGAATTGAACGCCGTGTCTATCTTTGCACAGGTCCCCGGCCGCGGTTTCGTGAGCTCTGAGAACTCGCCCGCGTACAGCGACCTCGACTATGTCGTCGCCAGCGATGTCGACGGCAATGGCAGGGCTGAGGTGTTCGTGAGCAGCGAGAAGGAAGGAGTCGTCGGACGGACCGCGCATGCCGCAGGCGGACTCCCCTTCCCAACGACCCTGCCTCTCACGGGAGCAAGCGTCCCCACCGCGCTCGGACTCGCCACCGTCGACGGTCGGCCGTGGGCGGCGGTTGTCACCAAGGACGGACGCATCTATTCACTCGAATTGATCCCCGTCGGCGCGGCGGAAGAGGCGAAGGTCGTCGTCGCGCTCGGGGCTCTGAGCCGAACACCCGACACCATTCTGGCGCTTGATGCGGATCAGGATGGTCTTGTCGATCTCCTCCTCTTCACCCCCGACAAGCCAATGACCATGCTCCATCATGAGCCGCGCGCCCAGGGCGCGAGCGGGTCTGATGCGCCGACATTCAAGATGCTCGAGAGCAAGGACATGGCCCAGTTTGGTCTTGCCCAGGCGGCCAACGCCCAGAACACGACCGCCGCCGATGCGGATGGAGACGGAAAGCCGGAACTCCTCGTGGCAGATCGCAACTTTGTCCGGGCGCTCCGCTTTGACCCCAAGTCCGGATGGCAGGTTGTCCAACAGGTCAACAGCGCGCGCGGCGACGCGAAGCTGAGTTCGATCGCCCTGCAAGGCGACCGCATCGTCGCGGGCGACCGCGAGAACGGACGCATCGTTGTGTTTGGCCACGGCCTAGGCACTGAGCCGTGGAGGGAGATCGACGAGTTCGATGTCACGGGATTCAAGTTCAACTCCATCGCCGCAGGCAAGTTCAGTGGAGGAAGCGATGACGGACTGCTTCTGGTGGGTGACGACGGGTTCGGGGTGCTGAGATTCAGCGGTTCCCGCGACAAGCTCGAGGAATTCGCCTCGTGGAGGACTGACGATGCGGGGCGCGTCGAGCACGAACTCGGGGTCGGCGACCTCAACGATGACGGGCTGACCGATGTCGTCGCGCTCGATGCGGGCAAGCAGATGCTCGACATTCTCGGGGTCTCGCAGGGGCGGAACCTGATCCCGGCCGTCAGCTTCAAGGTGTTCGAGAGCCGCCACTTCTCCGGAGGCGAACCACGCGAGTTCGAGCCCAGTCAGGCGCTGGTGGAGGATGTGACCGGTGACGGTGTCAACGATCTGATCCTCATGTGCCACGACCGCATTCTGGTCTACCCCCAGATGACCAAGTCTTCGTCAGCGGCGGGCGCGACCTCTCCGCCTGCCACTCCCTGATCTGTTTTGATGAGTGATCATACTCCGACTGCGCGGCCGGTTGACCGCGAGCGTGCGCTTGAGAGGCTCCTCGAGATCTCCAAGCGACTCGGCGAGTCGTCAGAGCTCGGGCAGGTGCTTGGCGTCATCATCGACGCCCTCAGGGACCTCCTGGATGCGGATCGCGCCACCGTCTTCACATTCGACGCTTCAAGTGGCGAACTCATCATTCATGTCGCACACGGGGTCGAGAGCGGCCCCGCCACGGAGATCCGCATCGCCGCGACCGCCGGGATTGCCGGAGCCTCGGCGACGGGGCGGATCATCGTCAATGTTCCCAATGCCTATGCGGACCCCAGATTCAACCGTGATGTTGACCGCCAGACCGGATACCGCACCAAGACGATTCTCGCCATCCCACTCATCGACCACGACGGCGAGCTCGTCGGCGTCGCTCAAGTGCTCAACAAGCGCGACGGCGCGTTCACACGGGATGACGAGGTGATCGCCGCAGGCGTAGCGGCACATGCTGCGATCGCGCTCCGCCGCGCGCAACTCATCAAGGATCACCTCCAGAAGGTCGCGCTTGAGCGCGAGCTCGGTGTCGCGCGGGAGATTCAGGAGAGCTCGTTCCCAAAGTCGATTCCTTCACACCCCGCCTTCGACATTGTTGGTCACACAACTCCGGCCTCAGAGTGCGGCGGCGATGCCTACGACCTGTTCGGGCTACGCGGCGGGACGATTGCCGCCGAAGGGGAGACCGCCGATGCCGTCGCGCTTCTCATTGCCGACGCCACTGGCCATGGCGTCGGACCGGCCATCTCGTCGATGCAGACGCGCGGCATGCTGCGCATCTGCATGCGCACCGGCCAGCCACTCAGGACGATCGTTCGCGAGCTCAGTCTTCAGCTCGCCGACGACCTCCCTGCGTCCCGCTTCGTGACCGTTTGGATCGGCGTGCTCGACTTTGAGACTGGAGTCGTCGAGTGCTTCAGCGCGGGCCAGGGTCCGGTGTTTGTCTACCGGCGCGCAAGCGACGCTTTCGAAGAGATCGACTCGGACGCGCCCCCCTTCGGCATCCGCATCCCCGGCTTCTTTGACGAGCCCACACGAACGCTTGCGCTCGAGCCGGGGGACATCCTCATGCTCCTGACCGACGGATACTTCGAAGCCATGGATCCCTCGCACCGACCCTGGGGGGCCGAGCCGATTCAGGCGATCGTGCGGCAGCTCCGCGACGAGCCAGTCGCTTCGATCCGCGAGGCGCTCGACCGGGAAGTTTTGGTGTTCGCGCAGGGACCGAACACTGATGATGACCGAACAGTGATCCTCGTCAAGCGGCTCCGTGCTTGAGGCGCGGAGAGCTGACTCATTTGGCGCGTAGCCGCAGGACGCCGTCATCGGCACCGATGTTCGCCTCGATTGACTCGAGGTAAAGGCGCGATAGTTTCGACGCCCCCCACTCCTGTTCATACTCCTTCCACGCGACGCCCGACTCGGCCAGCCGTTTCGCTCGGAAGTGCGAGACCGCTCGCTCGGTGGCCTGAATCCATCGAACCTCGGCATCGGCGCTCACGACCTCGAATACTTCCACGGGCACCGACTGACCCACGACGACGACAAGGCCAAGCGGACGGATGGCGATGTCCGTGTTGCCACCCGCGCGCTCAATCCCTTCGCGGGTCATGCCATCGATGAGAATCCCCGTCCCGAATTGCTTGTTCGCGCTCTCGAGTCGTGAGGCGAGATTCACAACATCACCGATGGCCGTGTAGTCGTTGAGTCTGGGGGGCGCGCCGCAGTCCCCGACGACCGCGAGCCCGGTCGCAATCCCGAGGCGGACCGAGATGGTCGGCATTCCTTCCTCAGCCTGGGCGCCCAACTCCTTCATCAACCGCTGGCAGGCGACGGCGCTCTCCGCGGCCAGTGCTTCCTGCCTCGGCTCGGGCGAAAACGCCGACCAGAACGCCATGAAACCGTCACCAAGGAACTTGTTTACATAAGCGTTGCGGTTGACGAGCTCGTCGGCGAGGCGCCCGAGATACTTGTTGAGAGTCCTGACGACTCCGGGACCACCGAGCTTCTCGGCGATGGAGGTGAACCCCGCGAGGTCACCGAACATCACCGTGATCACGCGCTCATCACCGGTGACCGTCAGGGCGTTCGGGCTTCGTGCCAGCTGCTCCACGAGCTGTGGAGACACACGCGCGGCGAATTGGCGGGTGATCCTCGCTCGGTCACGGCTGGCGATCACTGCGACTGCAGCCGTCGAGGTCGCCCACGATGCGATCGGGGCGACCACAGGCGCGACCAGCGGAAGGACGAGTGCCATCGTGGGAAACGCGTACCGCACTACGAAGAGCCCCCAGGCCGAGGCGAGTGTGAGTGCCCCGATGGTGCTCCACAGTGTGGGCAGGGTCGCCGAAAGGAGTGCCGCCGCCGCGCCGATGCCGATCACCGCGACGGGCATCACCCACTGGGGGGCGGACCCGCGGGAGCGACCGCTGAGAACCATGTCGGCGATCACCGCGTGGACGAATACCCCCGGCGTGTTGGGATCCAACGGAGTCTGCACCTGGTCGGCGAGCGCACCCGTGGCGGTCCAGCCGACGAAGACCAACTTGCCATCAACCATGGCGCGAAGCTGCGCGGTGGCATCAGCCAAGTGCTCGCGCCCATCTTCGGAGGCCTGATAGCTGGTGAGGAATCGTTGTGCCAGGTCGCGCTCCGATTCGGAGACCGTGTCTCCGAGCGAAGCATCTTCGACCTCGCTCGCAAACGCGGCCCCATTCATTGACTCGCCACGATTGCCGCCAAGAGATGGAACTCCTTGGCGGAGCGCCTCTCGCGCCTTCAGGCACTCGTCTTCCATGCGAGCCAATTTCACCCGCTCTCTCGAGAGGCTGACAAGCCAAGCGATCGAAATCGCAGGTCTGCCCTCGGCCGAAAACCCAGCCATGGCGGGAAATCCCTCAAAGGTCGAAGTCGGCCAATCAAGCTCCAAGTGCGGCCCGATGAGGGGGATCTCGACCGAGCCTGCGCGCACTGACCTCTCAGTGACGGCGATGGCCGAGGGCACGATTCCGAGATGGGTCGTCGCCGCCACGAATCCGAATTGATGACAGGTTCCACCGGGAACCTCCCAGCACACGCCCGTGCGGCGCTTCGAACCATCGGCGTCGAATACATCGCTGGTAGCCACCCCGACGCCGTCGGCGGTGCGTGCCAGCGCGGGAATGGGCGGTTCGTGAATGTGTCCTTCCTTCGCTGACTCATGGCCGCCGACATAGACGAGTTCCTCCTGCAGAAGGCGCCAGCTGCGGGCGCGCTCCCAGATCTCGTCGATTCGCCGGATCGCGTCAAAATCGGCGCCCCCCCTTGCACTCCGGCCGCCGGTCATGGTCATCACCAGAACATCAAGGGATGGAATCTCGCCTCCGTCGGCGAGTCGCCAGATCGTCCGCCACACGGCAAGCGACTTGAATTCAAGTGGAGCCGCGAGAAACGCGCGCTCGCGGGCACCGTCGAGTCCCGCCCGTATTGCGGCGTCCTTGGGGGCGAGGTCGATCTCACCTGAGAGCACTTCGACGAGCTGCTTCAGCTGTGCGATCCCCTCCGGCGAGCTCCACGCGTCCGAGAGCGACAACCGTCGACCTATGTCGATCCCGAGGACTGCACGCGTCCCTTCCAGAGCCGCGGCAAGCGCGGCGTCTCCCTCGGGGGCTGCGTCTGGTTCGCTGAGAAGGATGTCGAGTGCGATGGTCTTCGCCCCTGCCCCGACCAACTCCGAGATGGCCTGGGCGAGCACCGCGCGCGGCCACGGCCACCGCCCGATCATGTTGAAGGAGCTGTCGTCGATAGCGACGAGCGCGATCTGATCGGAGAGTGGCTGCGGATCGTGTCGTGCGTTCTGGTAGCGCCAGTCGATGCTTCGGTGCTCGGGGGAATCGAGCGCCCCGACCTGAGCAAGAATCGCCACGATGGCGGTCGCGCCCAGTCCCGTACCGAACGCCACCGACGAAATGCGGATCACCCGCACATTATGGCGGTCCGGTTCAGGTGACGCCAGTCATGGGTGCCCCGAAGCACCCATCATCACTCACCGCAGCGCTCAGCTGGCGGGGCGTTGCCGCTGACCCTCGGTAACCAGCGCGGCAGCCGACTGAGCCGCCTCGCGAGCGCGCGTGGCCGCCGCGATCGCCTCATCGGCCCATCCGCGTGCGGCCTCGGCCCGCGCGACCGCCTGCGCGGCGACTTCCGCCGTGCGTGTGAAGAAGACGCGCTCGCCCATCGACCGCGCCTGGCTCGCCGCCTGTGACGCGGCGAGGTGCGCCTCCATGGCGGCGACTCGTTGGTCGATGGCCTGCGCCCGCGACGCAACGGCAAACTCGAGTGCGCTCACCGCCTGTGCTGTCGCGATCGCCCGCGCCAGCGGACCGGCCACCTCGGCGAATCCTGCGGCCGCCGCCGCGGCATCGCTGGCCTCCTGGCTCGCAGCAGCCGCGTCATCCCTTGCAAGATCGGCGCTCACGACGCTTGAGGAGTAGTGGTCGCTGACCCGTCCGGAATCCTCGGCATGACTCAGCGCCTGATTCGCGTGCGAGACGCTTTCAATCCACCGTGCAGTCGAGTGCAACGATGCGGTTTCGCTGCGCGTGGCGCTCCCGTCAGAGAGTTGCGCAAACTCGGCTACGCCATCCGTGTGGCCCCCCTGCTCACTTTCCGTATGCGCCGAGTTACTGTGGGCAATGGCCTCATCCCGGTGAAAGATCGCGCGATCCCGCTCAAGCTGCGCCGAGGTGGCGGCGGCATCTGCCGCGTCATAACGCAGTCCGACTTGAACGAGCGCCTCGTTGTGCGTTGCGATGGCGCGCTGAGCATTCGCGCGCGCATCGAGCGCATTGTCGCGCGCGATTTCAGCATCCTTGCGCGCACCACGGGCATCGGCCGCTGCCACGAAGGCGCGAGCCGAACTGTCGGCAAGGTGCCCGAGTTGATCGAGATCCGTCGCAGTTGACCGAGCGTCGTTGGCGGCGACGAGCGCGCGCTCCGAGTCAGCGAGAGCAGACCCTGCCGCGGCCTGGGCCGCATCGAACGGCGCCGACGCCATCGCCGACTGCATGGCCGAGAGTGCTTCGTGGGCATCCTCCGCCGCCTGAACTGCCACAGACGCTCGTGCGATCGCCTCGATGCTCAATGCGAGTGCACGGGTAGAGAGGGATCCCGCCAGCTCAGTCGCCGCCTCGGCAGCGTCCGAGGCGCACTCCGCAGCGCTCTGCTGCGCGGCACCCGAAGCTTCCGTCGATGCCTCCGAGGAACTCTGGGCCACGCCACGGGCAAGGGTCGCCTCGGCGACAAGACCGTCCGCGAGACCACGCGACTGAGCTTCGTCCTCCGCAAGTGCCTGCGCCAACCCACTCGCCGTCGCGGCGTCATCAGACGCGGCCAGCGAAGCCCGCGATGCATCGATTGATGCTGAGGCGGCATCCTGCACCAGCAAGGCGGCCGCGAGAGCCACGGTGCTCTCCTGCTGCTGCATCGCCTCGAGCATCTGGTTCATCGCGACCAGCGCGTCGACCTGGCGCGCTCGGACTTCATTGCGCCGCTCGGCGGCTTCACTCATGGCTGTCCCAGCGTCGGAGGCCGCACTCTCGGCATCGGCTACAGCCTGGGTTTGGGTGGCGAGTTCCTGCGTAACACGAACGCCAATCTCGGCGACCTCGCCGGCAGCGGCCACAGCGCTGACGGCACTGGCGTCAGCCTCGAGGGCTCTCGTGAGCGTGTCGCCGGCGTGATGCGCTGCGCCGGCCTCACGCGCACCGACCGCAAAGCGGGATTCCATGGAGTCGAGGGCGGCGTGAGCGGCCTCAGCCGACGCAGCGGCACTGGCGGCGAGATCTCCGGGAGCGCTCTGGTCGAGCGCACCAAGGCGCAGTTCGAGAGATGCAAGATTTTCTGCCGCGGCCAGCGCGCTCGCGCCCGCATCGTCGGCCGCGTCGTCGGCCCTCTGCGCGATCAGAGCCGCAGCATCCGCCACCGCATCCAGAAGCAACGCGTGTTCCGTGCTGAGCGCGATCGCCGCGTCGGCAAAGGCGCGCGCAAGCGTTGCCATCGACGCCGCCTCCTCGTAGGCGACCAATGCGCTTGCCGCATGTGTGTTGGCCTCAGCGACTGCCGCGGTAGCCACCTCCTGCGATTCCGAAGCGTCGGAAGTTGACTGGGCCGCAGCATCTTGCAGAGCGGGCGCGCCCGCCGCGGCGTCCGCGGCGGCCTCCGCAGCGACCTCGGCGTGGGCGAGGGCCGCGAGTGCTGGCCTGTCCAAGAGATCTATGGATTCGGTCATCGCCTGCGCCCTGTCAAGGTCGCGCGAGTCCATCGCCAGCGCGAGGTTCTGCATCGCTGCATGCAATTGCGCCTCGAGACCGGCGAGGGTGAGATCCGCGTCACCGGCCGCCGAAGCCGCGGAGTCGGCGTCCCCTGCGGCTATCCCAAGGGTCGTCACCACTGCGTCGAACTGGTCTAGCGATCCATGAGCCGCGCCAATGCCCGCTTCGACCTGGTCACGCGCCGCCTCGACACCATCCTGGGCCACAAGAGCCAGAAAGAGACCCTGTCCAGCACCGACTGCCGCCTCGGCTGTCGCCGCCTCTGCGTCGGCGACTGCGGCAAGCTGTTGCGCCTCGAATGCGGCTTCGTCGGCCGCATCGGCACTGCCCAGTGCAAGGAGGGCCGACTGCGCCGTCTCGCCGAAGGCGATCGGCAGTCCGTCTTCACCGATCGCGCCGCCATGTGGGTCACTGACATCCGCCAGGAAGTCGCGGGCCGCTTCGGCTGACTCGCCGGCGACATCGGCAAACCCGACGGCGGCATCGGCAAGGGCGAACGCCCTCTCGATCGCCGCAGTCGCGGCCTCCTCGATCGGAGTGCCTTCGTACTGTTGACTCAGGAGCAACCCGTGGACCGAGGCGTCCCCTGCGCGGGCTGTGGAGCGGCCCGCGGAATCACCCGCGAGACTAGCCCGCAAGTTTGCCGCATCCACGGCGGCACGGATGTCTGCGAGTCTCGCCTCGAACGCGGCGCGCGCCGACAGTGAGTTGGGAACCTGGTCTGCCGCGGCCAGGCTGGACTCCCGCGCCGCAGCAGCGGACTCCCCCGCACCGGTCGCGTCGATCTGCGTGTCGTCCGCATGGTCGCGCGCCTCGCCGGCGAACACGCTGGCCTCCTCGTACTGCTCGGCTTGAATCGCGGTAAAGCAGTTCGCGACGGCCTGAGTGGTCAAGCCACTGTTGGTGTACGCCGACTCAAGGTGCGCGAGCGCCGCCATGAGTGCCTCGGCCGCCCCCAGCCGTGACTCCTCGGCGATGGATGCCGCCGCCTGATGAAGTTGGATCTGCGCGCGCGCGAGATCGTGGTTGCTCGACGCGATGTTCCGCGCCGCATCGACCGCATCGGCGTTGGCCTCGGCCTCCTCCGACTCCGTCCGCGCCGCGAGCATCGCGTCGATCGCGAGGTCGAGCTCGGCCATTCCCTCGCTGACATCGGTCGCGGCAAGAGTCGCTGACGCGGACGCCTCGAGCGCCGCGAGAGCGCCCTGGGCCGCAGCCAACGAGGCATGGTGCGCCACGGCAAGCACGGCGTTCTGGGCGACCGCCTGGGCTTGGAGCGCGATCGCTCCCGCCGCCGTGCGCGCCTCACTCGCGGCGATCACCGATTGAGCCGCAGCGGCAAGGTGGTCGAGCGCTGCCGCAAGGCTCTGTTCGATCCGGCTCAGGGGGCGCTGCGCGAGGACATCCTGGATCGCGGAGCGCGCGGCCTCGACTCCGGCAAGACTCACATGTGCCGCGGCTACCGCAACCGCGCTCGCCTGCCATGCCTGGGTGCAATCAGTAACCGAGGCACTGACTCCGGCATGCTGCTCCTCGGCGTCGGCGACCGCCCCCTCGGCATTCGACCGCGCCAGATCCGCCTGCTGTGCAGGATCGACAGCCAAGTCGGCGTGGTCGCTCGCGTCCGCGGCCGCATTCAGAGCCGCAATTGCGAGATCGGCCGGCGACTCTCCCGATGGGCCTGTCGCCGCCAACGCGAATGCGGCGAGTGCCTGGCGCGCGAATTCCAGCGCCTGATCACGAGCTTCGCTCACCGCGCCACTCTCCGACTCGACCGCTTGGAGTTGTGTGGCAACATCCGCCGCCGCCGCAAGAGCGGACGCCTCGGCGACGTCGTACTGGACCTCACACGCGCGCGCCTCGCTGAGCGCCTCCTGAGATGCCAGCAGTGCCGCCAGCGCATCCTGGAACGCCGAGAGCGCTCCATCGGCGTGCTCGGACGAGTTCCGGAAGTACGCCGCCACCCGCACAAGGTCCGCGATCATCGCGAGCGTGCCACCGCCACCGGGACCATCTCCCGATCCGGACGCTGCCGCGGCGGTGTCCGCAACAGCCTGCGCAACCGTGGCCACCGTGTTGACTGTTTGAACCTGCTCGATGGGCTGGGTCGTGCCCATCTGCGCCGAGGCGAGATGCTCCGCGGCGCTCGAGACAGTTCCGGCCATTGGGGGTGGACCGATCGTCGACATCATGGCTGCCTGCGCGGGCTCTGGATAGGCCGTCGAACTCCTGGCCTCTCCGCCGCCGGACATCACCACGACCTGACTCGTCGCCGAGTGGCGCACTTCGATCGCCGCGATCGCATTGGTCCGCGCGCCAACAATCTCAGTCCCAGTCATCGCGCCCGCCGCGACGCCGAAGGAGGTTCCGCGCACGGCAAGGGTCGTACTCGGAGTGACGACCTTGAAATCGTTCTGCAACCCGACCTTGTCCACCTTGAAGTCGGCGCGCCCGGACTTGATCTGGGCAATCGTGCGCAGTACATCGCCATCCTGCTCGATCGCGGGCATTGAGAAGTTAGAGTTGGCGTCAACGAGGACGGTGGCGTTCCGAAACCGCAACGCCACACTTGACCTGAGTCCGGTTCGCACCTCTGCACCCGGAGACAACTCGGCTCCCTCGGTCGCCGCATTCCAGGGAGACTCTGGAGTAGCGCGCCATCGGGCCTTCCCCGCGACATCGATGATGAGAGCCTTCTGTGGCGTTGCCAAGGCTGTAGATCCCAGTGGCGATCCCGAAGGATGCGTGGCAGGTGGCATCGAATCCTGGGGACTCGCAAGGCACGCCATATCGGCGATGAGTGCCGCCAATGAACAAAGCACGCCCGACGCGGACACGAAGAACATGTTTTCCCTTGACACTCTCATGGCCAACTGACCTAGTGACCGCTCTTCACACTCACTCGAAACGACCGCTCGGGGGCTGCAGCCGAGGTGAACTCTCTTGGCTTGCAGATGATCCCTGACCGCTCCCGCCCCCAGCGGGGACGGACAACTGAGCGGTCTGCTTGCGCAATTGTGTCATCCGGTCGAGCCGTGTCAAGAAATCCACGAATTCAGATCCCGTGAGCCCCTGATTCTCGCGCTTTCCGACGAGAATCTGAGCATTGGCGAGTTCGCGGACGGCATAACGGGGCACGGGTCCGAGAATCATCATTGTGAACCCTCCTCGAACTCCGGCCGCCATGCACGCGATCCGTGCAACCCATCCGACCTGTGCGCTCTCATTCGCGGGCTCGTCGAAGTCACGCGGAAGCCAGTCGCGCCGTTTGGCCTCGGTGACTCTCGCGCCGTAACTCCCCCAGTGATCCTCGACATCGGTGATCAGAAACAAGGCATGCAGCGCGTCATCATTGCTCACGACGCTCTTTGATTCAAGCGACTCGAAGAACTCAAGCTCTTCGTGCGGTGCGGGGTGCTCCTGAATGGCACTAGTCGTGACCGTAGCGCGCTCGCACGAGGCCAGGAGCGCGGCGACGATACCTATCCAGCGGCGGGCGGTGCTAGAACGCATAGGTGATCCCTGCATAGAGGAGATCCTGAAGCTCAGTCTGACCGGGAAAGAACACCTCCATGTTCGGAAGGAACATGCCATAGCGGAGATTTAGATCCATGTCACTGAGGAACCGCCACTCGACGCTGAAGTCAATCTCCGACCCGACGAAATTGGATCCGCCGGGCACAGTGGAGAATGAGAGCGGCGCGTCGGTGTTGAGCCGTGCGAAGGCGAACGCCGTGATACCGAGACGCATCGTGCGCAGTGCCCCGCCTCCCGGGAACGGGGTCGTACTGGCACCGACCGACGGGCAGAGCAGGTTGGCGAAGTCCGGCGAGAGCACGAGCCCGGTGTTCACATACCCGAGCGAATTGAATGAGGTGTCCAGCGAGTTGGGAGCGATTCCGCCAAAGGTGTTGCCCGAGTCGAGACGGGCAGACGACCCGCTCCCGGCGACGATCTGAAAATCCAGGCGTGTGTCGGACGCATCACGGGCCAGCCATGTCACACCGCCGAATCCGGCCAGTGCCGAGATGTTGACATCCTGCTGCGGCACCGGCACGAGCCCACCCGAGTGCGAGAGCGGATCGCTCAGCGTCGTTCCATACTCGTACATGAACTCTGCTCGGTACACCAACTCGGCACTCAGAGCACCCGTGGCGCCGAGTCCCAAGTATGTGGAGTTGTAGTTGAAGGAAGTCGGATAGCCACCGATACCGACGGGGAGGTCGGAAACCTGACCCGCGTTGAGATCCTTCTGCGCGAGGATGTAGGCGAATGGGCGATGACCCGTGATTCCGCTGTACTCCACCTTGCATCCGTAGTAGAGCCGCTCAGTGTTGGAGTCGTATCCGGGCCGTGAGAGGTCCCAGTCGACCGTATCGGCGCCTGCAGTCTCACCGATGAGCACCGTCGCCTTGATGTCCCGCCAACTGAGCTCGAACAGTCCCGCGTACATGTAATCGCTGAGCGCGCCGCCCTGCGCCCAGATCACATACTGTCGGCCCATCTTGGCGTTGAAGTTGTAGTCGGGCTTCTGGCCGGTCTGCGACTCGATGAGCCCCGCGAGATCGAACTGGTACCAGTAGAGCTCGGCGACGGGATTCTGCCAGCCTTCGTCCCGCTGAGCGTTGAACGATGGTCCGATGAAATCCCAGTCGTCGTAGAGGAAGCGGAGGCGCCCGTAGAACCGATGGGCCCCGTCGAGTTCGATGTCTGTAAAGACGCGAAGGTCGAACTGCTGCAGGTACTGCCCGATGCCATTGGTCTGGTCGATCAGATTGAAGGCGTATCGAAAGGTGCCACCGTAATCGATCGCAAGCCGCTCCGACATCGGTGCACCAGCGAAAAATGCCTTTCTCATCTGGGCATCCTCGAAGTTCAGCTGCCGCTGAAGATTCTCGGCGGTCCGGATGGCCCCTTCACCGAGTCCCTGCGCGAGCGCGGCGGTATGGGTCGCGGCCGCGAGAACTGCGCCGGCCGCAAGCGTCCAGCCGACGCCCAGAGTCATCGCACACGCCACCCGAGAGTCGTCCTGATCTTGACCCCTCTCGCGAATGCACTGCACGGTGCTTATCCTATCTTCGTGCCACTCAGAGCAGTCATCGTTGGGATCGGTAGCGCACTCTCGGATCGATTCTACGGATCGAGCGCAGTTGTGCTGGCTCCCACCGGCAAGATCCTCATCGACTGCCCCGACTCGATTCTGCGCGCGCTGCGCTGCTCGGGCGAAATCAGTGGCATCAGTCTCGACCCCCTCTCCATCCACGACATTCTGCTCACCCACCTCCACGGGGACCACGCCAACGGATTGGAGGCGTTCGCATGGAAGCACTGGCTTGCAAGGCGCACAACTGGCGGCGGACCCGCCGAACGACCACGGATTCATGGGATCGCGTCAGTCGTAGCTCGGCTGTGGGAGCGGCTGGCGCCAAGCATGGGCCAGATGGGAACCGCCTCGCTCAGTGACTACTTCGACTTGTGCACGCTCGTACCCGGAACCGTCTCGGAGATCTGCGGTGCCGCGGTGTCATGCCGCGAGACTGACCACGGAATTCCCTGCGCCGGATTCCGAATCAGGGCCGACAGCGCAGAGCTTGCCTGGAGCGGCGATACACGGTTCGATCCATCTCATGTCGATTGGCTGTGCGAGGCGGACTGTGTGGTCCATGAGACCACCGAGTCCCCCGTCCACACTCCCATCGAGTGTCTCAATGCCCTGCCTGTGGAGATCCGCCGCAAGATGCGGCTGATTCACATGGACGACGACTTCGCCCCAGCGGCCACCGACATCGTCTGCCTTGCTGAAGGCGATGTCCTTGAAGTCGCAGCGTCCTCGCGAAGGCCTATGGCGACATAGGCGAGGCCACGGGGTCCGGTGTAGTCGGCATGGGGGCGGATGAGCTTGTTGGCCGCCAATTGCTCGATGCAGTGCCCAGTCCACCCCGACATGCGGCTGGCGGCAAACATGCAGGTGAACAGGTCAAGATCGAGGCCGAGCGAGTAGTAGGTCGTCGCCGAGTAGAAGTCGACATTGGGGAAGATCCCCTTCTCGATGATGTTGGGCTGCGCGAGCACGATCTCTTCGATGCGTCGGCTCATCTCAAAGAGCGGCAGATTGCCGGTGTCCGACGCGACCTGTCTGGCGAATGTCTTGAGGTAGGTCGCACGGGGGTCGTACGCCTTGTAGACGCGATGCCCGAACCCCATGATCCGCTCCTTGCGCGCGAGTTTTCCGTTGATGTAGCCGTCGACCTTCTCCAGTTCCCCGATCTCAAGCAGCATCTCCATCACTTCCTGATTGGCCCCTCCGTGGAGCGGGCCCTTCAGAGTCCCGACGGCCGTCGTGGCCGCGGAGTACATGTCGCTCTGAGTGGAAATGGTCACGCGGGCCGCAAAGGTCGAGGCGTTAAGTCCGTGGTCGGCGTGGAGAACGAGGCAGACATCGAGCGCACGCTCCATCGCAGGCGTCGGGCGCGCTCCGGTCAGCATCCACAGGAAGTTCCCGGCAATCGAGAGTGACGAATCCGGCGCCGCCAGCGGCTTCCCCTTGCGCCATCGATCAAAGGTGGCGATGAGTCCTGGAGTCTTGGCCACCAGCCGCAGGGCCTTGCGTCGGTTGGCCTCGACCGAGTTGTCATCCGCTTCCGGGTCGAAGTGCCCCATCGCAGACACCGAGGTGCGCAGTGCATCCATGGGCGCTGCGGTGCGGGGAATGGTCCGGATCAAGTCGATCAGACGAGGATCCAGGGCGTACTCCGCCTGCAGCGCACTGCCAAACTCCGCGAGCTCGCGACTGGTTGGGAGCCTTCCGTTCCACAGAAGCCACGAGGTCTCTTCGAAGTTAGAACTGCGCGCCAGTGAGTCAATGTCGTAGCCGGCGTACTCGAGCACCCCCTTCGCGCCATCGATGAACGAGAGCGCCGTGTCCGCCGCCACGGTGCCCGCTAGTCCTTTGTCGATGTTGAGTGGCATGGATCGCTCTATCCTAGGAAGGGAAATGATACCGATTGGCGTCGATCGAACCTCGCGCACGACTCCATACGCGACCCACCTCTTGGTGGTCGCCAATGCGTTGATCTTCCTCGTGGTTTCCGTCGGTCTCCATCGAGGAGGAGCACTGGAATCGCTCGCCGTGGACTGGATGACATGGGGGACCTATGTTCCGGGATGGGGGCAGACGATGGCCCACCCGTGGACCCTCCTGACTTATGCGTTCCTTCACGACCCGTCTGGGCTCGCGCATGTGGCGTTCAACATGCTCTTTCTCTGGGTGTTCGGGCGATCGGTCGAGGGCCGACTCGGTTCGTGGTGGTTCCTCGGGTTCTACCTCGCCGGGGCCGTCGCGGCCGCGATCGGACAGTGGGCCGTCGATGGATCCCCGGTGATCGGTGCCAGCGGCGCAGTCGCCGCAGTGACTGCTGCATTCGCGGCACTTTGCCCACGAGCTCGGGTGCGCCTGCTCGTCTTCTTCTGGCTGATTGATGTCTCCGGGATCGCACTCGTGATCCTCTTTGTGGCGATCGACCTCCTGGGTCAGTTCGGTCTATCGGCGGGGCTCGGTGGACGCGTTGCCTATTCGGCGCATCTGGCGGGATACGCCTTCGGAATCACCGTGATGATGGCCCTGCTGGCGCTCAAGATTCTCCCGAGGACTGAGTTTGACCTTCTCTACCTCGCCAAGCAGTGGCGCAGGCGCCGCGAAATGCGCGCCGTTCTTTCGGGGAGCCACAGCCCGTGGCGTCGCGACGCCCTGCAGGCTGATGCTCGCGCGAGCGCAGCGGCTATAACGGCGACCCAGCCTGACTCGCCACGCGATCCGGCGCTCGAACTCGACCACGCAAGTGCTGCCTGGGCGAAAGACAACTTCGCCTCCGCCGCCGCGCGATGGGAACGATTCGCGCGGGTCTTTCCGACTCATCCAGATGCCGACGGCGCCCTGCTTCTCGCAGCGATCGCCCACGGACGAAAGCTCGCCAATCCAGCTCGCGCGCGAGAACTCGTCGAACAACTTCTGGCGCGAGTTCCCCAACCACTGCAGTCGCTGCGTTCACAGGCGCACGACTTACTGGCTGGGCTGGCCGAGACTGATCCGCGGCACCCCTTGCCCAAGGCCTCTGCGGGGCGGGGAGCGCCATGACACTAAATCGACGTGGCAGCCTCGCACGATGGCAACGGACCACGGACTCACTGTTTGTGAAGATCTGCGGAATTCGTGAAGCCACGATGTCAGTTCACGCGGCTCGCGCCGGAGCCGATGCGATCGGCGTCGTCTACGCGGGAGGAAGCCCACGCACCGTCACCGCCGAGGAGGGTGCGAGCATCGTGCTGGGATTTGATCGACCCGGTATGACCGTTGGAGTGTTCAACGATTCTCCCCGCACACTCCCCGCGCTCGGCAGTCACCGCGGTGCCATGCAATTCCACGGCTTGCACGACGAGGAGTTTCTGCGGACATTCGTGGGGCAAGACCGTCTCCTGATTGTGGCAGTCGAACCCACGGCCGCAGCAATCGCGCGATGGTCGAAGCTCTCCTTCATCAATGCACTCCTCGTCGACTCCGCACGGCCCGGCAGTGGAGTCGCTCACGAACCCGGATGGCTCAAAGAACTCGGAGCCATCGTTGCATCCACCGCGACGCCGATCATTTTGGCCGGAGGATTGACTCCCGACAGCGTCGCCGATGCGATCGCCATTGTGCACCCTGCCGGGGTCGATGTCTCAAGCGGTGTGGAACGATCCCGAGGGGTCAAGGACGAAGGACTGATCCGCGCGTTCATCGCCTGTGCGCGACAGGCACACGCCGAGCGCCACCCGCACTAAGTGTGCGCTGTGCAATCCACCGGCTGATCTCGGCCTTCTGGGATTCCCATGAGGGAGAGAGGCGCTGCCGCAGGAAGGCTCGATACATGGCCGACACGGCGCGATCAAACGCCAGCACACTCTCGACGCGGTGCTCGATCGCCTCACGCAGAGACTTTGCCGGTTCGTATGGTGCGGGGAGCGCCAGTCCCGAGACCGCCATCCGATCTCCGTGCACTGTGCAGCGCCACTGATGAGAGTCGACCGCGATGGTGAATCCCATCCGTCGCGGGATCTTTCCCCCTTGCAACGCACGCCCCGCTTCCGGCATTCGTGTTGGCGCATCCGCACGCAACGAGATCGCACCCGTCACCCCCCACGCGCAGTCGAGGTCTACCAACCGCTCCGCCACGATCGCCGCATGCTTTTCGGAGTAGCCATCGCCATCGAGCGCGACGAGCCCCTCCGCGCACTCGCAGTGCCACCAGAGCCAGAGCAGGAAGGTGTTACCGAAGTAATCAAGGGGATCGCCTGCGGCCCACGCGGGATCCGGTCGCTCCGTGAGGGGACGGGGAGCCCCTTCGTTGTCGGTCGCGCCGCGTGCGGGCGGCGCGACGAATGCGTCGAGCGCCGCGTCGCGCAGGGAGTACGAGAGCCCCATTGCTGCGGCCTCCACCGCAGCGCGCGCACCTGCCGCATCGCGCACGACCGAACACCCAAACGACTCCTGAAACAGCCCCTTGAACTGGGAGAATGCAGACTCCGACTCGACTGGTGCCAGCACCACCCCACGATCAAGATCCCAGAGCACCCCTCGCTGGGCATGGCGTCGCCAGCGGCCGTCACCGACTTCCGTCATCCAGCGCTGTTCCGCACGATCTCTCGCCTCAAGGCGGTCGGCCCGTGAAAGCGCGCGGGACGCATCGCGACCTCCCCGCGCCTCTTCTTCCGCCTGCGCGCGGTACGCCCGGCGGATCGCCGGGGGCACTGCGACCGAATCGGTGCGCATCTCGGCCAGCAAGGCGCCGGAGAATCCGTTGACTTCCCAGCCGAAGTCGGTGTCGAAAAGGTGGCGTCCCGCGATCCACCCGCTCGTCGACGGCGTGCCGTTTCCACAGGCGTCGGGCCGGATCGCGTTCTTGCAGAGCACCTTGATCACGCCAGCGTCAACCTCGCTCGGAGCTGACCCCGAGTCGATACGGGCACGGACATAGGAGATGGAGCCCTGGCTCATCGGCATTGGGGCGAATATCGCGGAGATCCCGGGGGATAATGTGGTGGCGACAACTTGTCCACCCTGTGGCACGCGCACTATCCTCGCAGCATGCCATTCACCATCGATGACATTTCGGCGCGGCAGATCCTCGATTCGCGCGGTCAGCCGACCCTTGAGTGCGAGGTGCGACTGAGCGGCGGTGCGGTTGGCCGTGCGGCAGTCCCCAGCGGCGCGTCGACCGGCGAGCACGAGGCCGTCGAGCTCCGCGACGCCGATGCAACTCGATGGATGGGCAAGGGCGTCACCAAGGCCGTCGAGAATGTCAACGCGATCATCGCGCCCGAACTCCTTGGCGCCGACGCGCGCACTCAGGAAGCGATCGATGCCCTGCTCTGCCTCCTAGACGGAACCCCCAACAAGGCAAAGCTCGGTGCCAACGCGACTCTGGCGACGAGCCTTGCCGTAGCCCACGCGGCGGCCATCGCCACCGAGCAGCCGCTCTATCGGTATGTGGGGGGAACGCATGCCCGAACCCTTCCCGCGCCCATGCTCAACATTCTGAACGGGGGCAAGCACGCCGACAACACGGTTGATTTTCAGGAGTTCATGATTCAGCCGTGGGGATTCGCCGAGTTCGGCGAGGCACTGCGAGCCGGGGTGGAGATCTACCACGCGCTCAAACGGGTGCTCCATGACCGCGGACTCTCAACTTCGGTCGGCGACGAAGGGGGATTCGCACCGAACCTCAAGACCAACGAGGAAGCCCTTGAGCTGATCGCGCGCGCGGTCGAGGCCGCGGGCTATGACCTCGGACGGCAGATTTTCATCTGCCTTGATCCGGCGATGAGCGAACTCGCCAACGAGGCCGCCGCCCGTGGAAAGAAGGGATACTGCTATTTCAAGAGCGATCCGAAGCGAATCGTGTCAAGCGACGAGATGATCGGTCTGTGGGAGTCGTGGTGCGACAAGTGGCCGATCCGCTCGATCGAGGATGGACTCGGCGAGGGTGACTGGGAGGGATGGGTCGCTCTTACCAAGCGACTCGGCAAGAAAATCCAGCTGGTCGGTGACGACATCTTTGTCACCAACCCCGCCATTCTGAAGAAGGGGATCGCGGCGGGCTGCGCCAACGCGATCCTTGTGAAGGTCAACCAGATCGGCACGCTCAGCGAGACGCTCGAGGCGGTGCACACCGCGCACATGGCGGGCTACCGCGCGATCCTCTCTCATCGCTCGGGGGAGACAGAGGACACGACGATCGCCGATCTCGCTGTCGCGACCAACTGCGGACAGATCAAGACAGGCGCACCGTGCCGCTCCGACCGCACTGCCAAGTACAACCAGCTGCTGCGGATCGCCGAGGAACTCGGCGCGTCGGGACGCTACGGCGGCACCCTCGCCGCTCGAAGCAGCACTCCGGCGCGGACGCATCCCGCAAGCGCGACGAGTGCGCCAGCGGTCAGCTTCCCGTAGATGAGCATGGCGTCAACGGCGTAATTGCCCACGAGATCACGCCCGGATGGGAGGCCGAGGATTGCGAGCGCCGCGACACAGACCACCATGAACGGATCGCGTGTTCGCCAGGCGACAATCACACAGGAGAGAATCGCGAAATACTCGATGGCGAAGTGGTAGTTGCTCGAGTGGGGCGAAAGCAGGACCATCCCGCAGGCGAGGGCTCCGAACTCGTTGAGCCGTGCCAGCGGCGCCGAACCCTCTTCGTTCCGCTTTACACCCAGGAGGACGACAACCATCACCGCGCCGAGCACGGCGGCCTGCGCGGTGCCTGTGGCGACGCTCCGCTGCTGGGGAGTGAGATGCACCAGCGACCAGTCCCGTTGATTGATGTCGCGATCCCCGGAGGGGGTCGGCGTCGTCAGCCGTGCAATCGAGGCGGAGAGATTCTGGGCCAGCGGATTCCAGCTATGCCAGTAGCCACCTCCCGCCGAAGTGATGTCCGACGCGCGCAGCGCGATCTGTGCGAACTCGCGCACCAGAGGCAGCCGCCACTGTCCCCGCAGAATGTCGGGTGCGGCCGTCACCAGCATCCCGGCGCAGACCATCACGACAAGCGCGCGCCACCGCCGCTCGAGAAGGAGCGCTACTGCAAACAGGGCTGGAGTCACCTTGAAAGCGGCGCCAACTCCGAGCGCTCCCCCCGCCATCGCGTCGCGTGAAGAGACCGTCGCCCAGAGAGCCACACCGAGAGCGCAGGCAATGATCAAGTCATGGCTGAAGTAAGTCAGCGGCGAGAGGATCACCTGGTGCGCGAGAGCCGCCGCGACGATCATCGCGATGACGCGGCGCCTTCGTTCCTGCGCAGCGGCAACGCCTTGCATCACGACGCGCACGATGCACCGGACGCAGACGACCGCTGCCGCGGCCAGCAACGCCCCCCAAAGCACGCGCGCGACCCACTCGGGGACCCACGCCAGAGGCGCGACCGTCAGAATCATCCCAGGTGGATAGGTCCAGTAGCCGATGCCATCGCTCGTCGGCGCGTAGATGTTTTCGCCCGCGACGAACCTGTCAGCCGCCTTGAGATAGCACTTGTCGAGTTCGTTGGCGCGGAACCCGAAGATCCCGGTCAAGAGTGCGAACACGACCATCCAGGCGATGAACCACCCCGAGGTCCAGGCGCGGCAGAGCCCTCTCATGCGTAGGAGTGCAGTCCCGTGATCACAAAGTTGATGACGATCCAGTTGAAGAGCATGACCGCCGCGCCCACGACCGCAAGCACTGCTGTCCAGAGTCCCTTGTCCCTGACCTTGTAGCGCACATGTACCAGCAGTGCGAAAACGACAAAGGTGTTCAGCGCGAATACTTCCTTGGGATCCCACCCCCACGGACGGCCCCAGGAATGGTCAGCCCAGATGGCGCCCATGGCGATTCCCGTCCAAAGGAGGACGAAGGAGAGTTTCATGAGGAGCATCGTCACGCCGTCGAGCATTTCACCCAGGCGCTCCCCTCGCAGCCTCTGCCGAGGATCAGGAGCGGCTGCGCCTCCCTCGGAGCTCGAACCCGCGAGCACCGCGCCCCCTACACCGACCCGCGCATACACCGCCGCGCCCCCGAACATCCGGTAGCCGAGATATCCCACCGCCGCGAGAGCCGCCATAAAGATCAGGCAGTACGAGAAAATGATCACATTCGTGTGGATGTACAGCCACACATCGTGCAGCACCGGCATCATGTTGGAGATCTGGGCATTCAGTTCGACGGGGAGGAAGTGTGCCGCCATCAGTGCCGCGGCGCAGGCGATCCCGCTGACCAGCGCGAACATGCCCGCGGCCGCGCGGCGCCGCAACGCGAACTCGAGAATGATGGCGGCGCACGCGCCGAACCATGCGGAAGTCGTTACTGCCTCAAACATGTTGGAGTTGGGCCAGCGGCCGGAGATCCACCACCTGAGCGCCAGCGCCAGCGTATGAAGGACGAACGCCACTCCGAACACCGTGAGCCCACCAAACTTCGCCCACCTCCACTGGTAGGAGACTCCGAGGAGCAGAAGCGTCACGCTGAGTGCGTAGACCATCCAGATCCACACGAGGTTGCCGTTGGCGAAGTACCACGACTCCCACGAGAGCCGCGCCGCATCCGGATATGCCGAGGGATTCATGGACGGCAGCACTGCGGCGAGCGACGCAACCGCCTCGTTCACTCGCTCGGCATCGCCGTTGGTCCACGCTTCGACGAGCCCCTTCCATGCCATCGCGCAGGCAAGCTGCGTCTTGGGGTCAATGCCCGGAAGCGGTTTGGCACTCTCCCCCGCCGCGCGCAGTGCCGCGGGGTCGGCCGCAAGGAGCATCACCTCGGCGATCGAGCGAAAACGCCCGGAGTCATCGCCCGGGGGAGGAGGAATCACACGAAGTCGGCTGAGCAGCGTCTCCCGGCGCATGAGCGCGCGGGCTGAGCGAAGCGCGCTCATCGGTTTCTCGGTTCGCAAGAGGTCCGCCTGCATCTGCGACAGGACCGCCTCGGTCTCGGGGCGCGCCAGCAGCGCTTCCGAGATGAGTCCGCTCTTCGTGAACGACTCCATTCGCTCGCTGAGCCGAGGGTCAGCCGTCAAGATTGCCTGCGCGATCGGGGCACGAATGATCCCCCCCTTGACGAAAATCACATCCGCATCCACATACGCCTCGGGGCGCATAAGGAGATCGAGGTAGGTGTACTCCGGCGACTGGTCGGCGATCCTCTTCGGCCCGCTAATCAAGGCCATTTCTGAGCGCGCGAAAGACCCGAAACTCTTGACTCGCCCGTCGGTTTGCACCGCCACCGATCCGAGCGGCGAGAGATCGACGCGCGAAGCGAAGTCCCCGTCAACAGCGGCGCCCGCACCCGAAGCCATCACCAGTGTCAGCAAAGCCGCGGCGCGCGCACGCGCTGAACGCCGCCTGATCAGCACAGGTTTCACATAGAAAGCGTAGATCATTCCCGAGACGGCGATCACGCATCCGGCGAGTTGAATCCACACGCCGTTGCGATTTCCCACTCCAAGCACGGTGTAATTGAGCCCCGCCGATCCTCGCTGATTGCGTTCAGAGGGCGGCTCGGGCGGATCCCACTGCGCCTGGAAGTACCAGAGTCCTTCATGCTCGACCGGTTCATTCACACTCACCGCGACCGGCTCGCTCCACGCTGCCCCCGCGCTGTCCTTGAACCGGATGAGGCTCGTGTAATTGCGGATCGACCCGGACTCGCCGGTGTAGCCACCATCGTGGGCCGTCAGCACAAACTCTTCAAGTGCCGCGAGTGTGCCCAGCGGCACTCTCTGCCGCGAGAACAGAACTTCCATCTCACGCCCGTCGGCGAGCCTGATCCGCGCCGGGTTGTAGGGATGCCGTGGCAATGTGAATCGAAAGTCGTCGTAGGCGTACGGGCTGAACTCAACCCACGCCGCACTCCCCCCCGCCGCCGAAACATGCGTCTGAGCGAACATCTCGCGGGCATCACGAATGCGCTGCGACAGCGGCACGATCATTGGCTTCGTCTCGATGACCGCGCGCGGCTCGTATGAAGTCACCGTCACCGTCAGTCCCTCCGGAAGCGTGATCGGCACTCCGGCGCTCACTGGGTGGATCTCCCCCTTTCCGTCTCCGATCGATGACACGAGGCGCAACTGCCCCGATGCCGGCCCGACCGCGAGAGTCAGCAGCGACCGTCCGCCGCCTGGTCGGTACTCCATTGAGATCGCCTCATCGGGAGGCTGGGTGGTGCCGTGTGCCGCGCCCGCCTCAGGGACATCCCGAGTCAGAATCGCGTCGTCGAATACCCATCGCCGAATGGTCCGTGTCGGCATCTTGATGTCCACGATCAGCACGCTCGCATGCTTCGCTCCGACCGGCAGGTTGTCCTGCGCGGCGAGCACTCGGTAGGCGTATCCAAGTTCTGGATCGGCAATCGTCACGAAAGGAGGCGGGCCCTCGCCGGAGTGACCGCGGATGGGTTCGACGAGGTCGACGCCCGCTCCCGGAATCACGATGCGAATCGACGCCGGCTCACCAAGCCCCGCGATGGCACTCTCGTTCTCGAGTGAGACCATGCGGATGAGTCCGCCATAGGCCGTCGCGCGCTCGGGGTCGAAGGCGATGAGCCGGTACCTCGCCTTCGCACCATCCGCACTGGAGATATCGAGGGCCACGGTTGGATTGAAGGGCGCCCCCTCGCCACCGGCCACCAAGAGAGACTTGGTCTGCGCGTATCGGAGGTAGCCACTCACGGTGAGCGCAACATCGGGGAACGGGTCGTCTACGGCGACTGCTCCAACCGTGAGTGAGATCGGGTCGACCGCGACGGGCGTTTCGTCGTCCGCCTCGAAGACATCGCCGCGCGAGGCAATGCGGTCGTTGTAGAGCGGCAGGCCGTCAATGGGCCGCATCGTCCACTTCGCCGCGCCGACGGGACGCACATAAAGCGCCCACGACTTGGCGAGATCGTTGCGAAGGTAGAAGTACTCCTGCGCCTCGTAGTCGAGGACCATCGAGAGTCGCGGATCGACGATTGCCGTGCCCGTCTCCTTGACCGCCCGTTTCATCGGCTGCTTCGGGTCGTCGGTGAGGATGAGATCCTCGGTGTACTCCGGGTGGCCCGCGATCAGTTGGCGCATGAACCGCCTCGACGCGGATGTCACCATCACGGTCACGCTGTAGGCGCCTTCCCCTTGGTCGGCCCCGGTGCGCATACTCCACGCCGGGTCGATCTCAGCCACCTCAATGGCCAGTCGATCCTCTCCCTCGCCGATGTGCGCAGTCGCACCGGGTGAGGCGATGAGTTCGACGGTTCCTGGGATCCCCTCGAGAGTGACCACCACCTTCCGCCGCGCCACGGGGGCATCGCCTTCGACTTTCGTGTGGAAGTAGATGACGCTCCCCGCGATCAGAACGAGGATCCCGGTGTGGATCATCCAGACTCCGAGATTGATCCGGCTCAGCCGGATATGGCGCACCGTCGTCGTCGCCATGCACAGGGCGATCAGCGCAATGAGGAGATCGAAGGGCCACCAGTGAAACCATTCGAACTCGGTCATTTCAAGCGCGGGCCACTGGCGAAGCTGCTCGTGAACCCATGCGTCGGGATGGAAAATGTTCGGGTGGACCGGATAGATGATCCCCGCGCTCCCCACGGACATATAGAGGAAGAGCAGCGCCATAAGGACGATGCCAAACCTGACCGAGGAAAACACGGCAAGTAGTCCGCGCGCCAACGACATGGGAACAGCGGTCATCCTATTGGGTAGGACGATACGATGCCCCGCCCATGAACCAGACTGCCATTGATCGTCCTCGATCCGCGTTCGCCCCCTTCACCGCGCTTGCCGTCGCCCTCGTCGCGTCACTGGGCTCAGTGGCAGTAGCGCAGGAACCCGCTCCGAGCTCTCCCGCGACGCCACCACCCGTGGCGGCTCCCGCCGCGCCCGCAACGCCCGTCTACGCGGCAATGACCACGAACAAGGGAGTCATCGTGCTCGAACTCAACCCCGCGAAGGCTCCCCTGAGTGTCGAGAACTTCGTCCAGTACGCAAAGGACGGTTTCTACAGCGGAACGGTCTTCCATCGGGTGATGAAGGGCTTCATGATTCAGGGGGGCGGCTTCACGGCGGACCTCAAGCAGAAGTCGACGCGTCCTCCGATAAAGAATGAGTGGAAGAACGGCCTGCCGAATTCGCGCGGGACGCTTGCGATGGCGCGGACACAAGTGGCAGACAGTGCCACCAGCCAGTTCTTCATCAATACAGTCGACAACAAGATGCTCGACCAGCCGCGCGACGGGGCGGCCTACGCGGTCTTTGGAAAGGTCATCAAGGGCATGGAGGTCGTGGACGCGATTGCCGCGACACCGACGGGGATGTCGGCCGGGATGGGCGATGTCCCCAAAGCGAGTGTTGTGATCGAGAAAGTCGAGATCCTCCCCGGGCCGCCGAAGGCCGACGAACCATCGGCCGCTCCCACCGCAGGGGAGCCGACTCCGACACCGCCGCCGACTGGATCCAAGGGCCAATGACCGCGACGACGGCACCCGCGCGCCACGGGGTGTTGTCGCGACTCGGGATTGCGTCGCATCCCATGATCGCGGACGGTGGCGTCGGCGAGATAGGCACGGTCGTTTCAGTGAATCCCGCGTGCGGCGAGGCGATTGCGTCGGTGCGGCTTCAGTCGCGCGAAGAACTCGAGTCGACCATCGCGCGATCACTTGCGGTGTTTGAATTGTGGCGCGCGGTGCCAGCTCCCCATCGGGGCGAAATCGTCCGACTCATTGGCAACGAATTCCGAAGGCTCAAGGAGCCGCTGGGCGAACTCGTCAGCATGGAGATGGGCAAGATCCGCGCCGAAGGGCTCGGCGAGGTGCAGGAGGCGATAGACATCTCCGACTTTGCCGTTGGTCTCTCGCGCCAGCTGTACGGACTGGCGATGCACTCGGAACGAGCCGGTCACCGCATGTACGAGCAGTGGCATCCCCTGGGGCCGGTCGGCATCATCTCGGCATTCAACTTTCCCTGCGCGGTCTGGGCGTGGAACGCAATGATCGCGGCCGCCTGCGGCGACAGTTGTCTCTGGAAGCCAAGCCTTCTCACGCCACTCACGGCCATCGCCTCCAACGAGATCGCGCGGCGCGTGATGACCCAGCAGCAGCTCTTCCGGCCAGCAGGGATCGACCCCGCAGATCTCTTCGCGCTGGTGATCGGAACCGACGACGCCGTCGGCGAGCCGATGATCGCGGACCGACGCATTCCATTGATCAGCGCCACAGGATCCTGTCGAATGGGGCGAAGGGTCGCGCAGGTGGTCGGGGCGCGCCTCGGGCGCACACTCCTTGAACTTGGGGGAAACAATGCGATAGTCGTGATGGCCGATGCGGACATGGACCTCGTAACACGAGCCGTGCTCTTCGGCGCGGTCGGCACTGCTGGACAGCGATGCACGACCACGCGGCGGCTGGTCGTCGATGAGCGCGTCGTCGACGGCCTGGTGGATCGCCTGAAAAAGGCCTACGCCTCGATTCCCATCGGCGATCCCCTGGATCCGAAGACGCTGATGGGCCCGCTCATCGATGCGCGCGCGGTCACGCAGATGCGCGCCGCAATTTCCACCGCCGTCAGTCAGGGCTGCACGGTGGTAGCTGGCGGCATCGAAGGGATCGATCGCCGAGCGAGCTCCCCGGGTCACTTCGTCGAACCGACGATCATCCGCGTTCCCAAGGGCAAGACTCCGCCGATCACCAAGGAGGAGACCTTCGCGCCCATCCTCTATGTCTTCTCGGTCGGCTCCCTTGACGAAGCTATCGCCATTCAGAATGGCGTTGATCAGGGGCTTTCCAGCGCAGTTTTCACTGACAGCATCCGCAGTGCGGAGCGGTTCCTCGGTGTCTCGGGCAGCGATTGCGGGATCGCCAATGTCAACATCGGTACCAGCGGCGCGGAGATCGGCGGCGCGTTCGGTGGCGAGAAGGACACAGGGGGCGGGCGCGAATCGGGATCGGACTCGTGGAAGGCGTACATGCGGCGGCAGACCTGCACCATCAACTGGAGCGGGAGTCTTCCGCTGGCCCAGGGAATCAAGTTCGGAGATTGACCCGTGGCCCTTGACCGCAACCAACTGGCGCAGCGCGCCGCGCAGGAACTTCGGGATGGTTTCTATGTCAACTTGGGAATCGGCATCCCGACGCTGGTTGCCAACTTCGTCCCCGCGGGAATGACCGTCTGGCTACAGTCGGAGAACGGGCTGCTCGGAATGGGGCCGTTCCCGACCGAGGACGCGGTCGACGCGGACCTCATTAACGCGGGCAAACAGACGGTGACTGGTGTCCCCGGCCACTCATTCTTTTCGAGCGCCGACAGCTTTGCGATGATCCGCGGTGGGCATGTCGATCTCGCGATTCTCGGGGCGATGGAAGTCTCCGAGGAGGGAGACCTCGCCAACTGGATGATCCCCGGCAAGCTCGTCAAGGGAATGGGTGGAGCCATGGATCTCGTCGCGGGGGTCAAGCGGCGCATCGTCGTGATGGAACACACCAACAAACGTGGCGAGTCGAAGGTGATCCCCGCGTGCACGCTGCCTCTGACCGGCAAACGGTGCGTTGACATGCTCATCACCGATCTCGGTGTGTTTGAAATGGATCCCGGGGCTGGGCGATTCGTGCTCTGTGAAGCTGCGCCGGGGGTGTCGCTGGACGAGATCCGTGCCAAGACTTCGGCGGGATTCACCGTGTCGCCGACCCTGTCGACCATGAAGTTATTGGCCTTGGCAGGCTGAGTCAGACATAGCTGTCGTTCCAGTTCACGAATTGGTTCGCCGGGGAACCAAACGGCTCCACCAGTGAGAATGTCGCCGAGCTCCGCAAGGGAGGAAACCCACAGTGGAACGACAGCAACGATACACACTCGTGGCAGGCAATCGTCGAATGGGACTTCACCGCCGAGCCCGACTGCGACGGTAACGGCGTGCCCGACTCCTGCGAAGCTGACTGCAACGGCAACGGCATCGCGGACGCCTGCGACATCGCTGCTGGCGAGACCGACAAGGATCAGGATGGCGTCCCCGACTCGTGCGAGTACGCCATCGGAGACTTTGATCTCAACGGGTGCGTCGAGGGGCTCGACTTGAGCTTCATCCTCGCCACCTGGGGAATGACTGATGTCCCCGTGGCCGATCTTGACGGAAGTGGTTCGGTTGGCGGCGGCGACTTGACCGTTGTCTTCTCGAACTGGGGATGCAAGCCCTAGCGCGGCATTCCGATTATCAGACAGTTCTCTCGATCGGCAGGCACCACGGCCACGCAGGTGGTGCCTGCCGATCGATTCATTCCGGGCAAGTAGCCTTCCGAAATGACCCACCGAGTCTCAGCGGCCCTCTGCGCACTCGCCCTGACCGCGTCGTCGATCGGGGCTCCCTTCCCGGACGAATCATCCCGTTCCGACCCCCTGCCACTCTTCAACGGCAAGGACCTCTCCGGTTGGGTCAATGTCAACTGCGCGCAGGACACATGGAGCGCGAAGATCGGGGATGACGGCCTCGGATACCTCGCCTGCACGGGAGTTCCCACCGGGGTCCTGCGCACTGAACGCATGTTCGAGAACTTCATCCTCGACCTCGACTGGATGCACGAGGCGGAGCCAGGAAACGCAGGGCTCTTCCTCTGGAGTGACGGGATCCCGGCGAAGGGACTCCCCTTCACCCGCTCAATCGAAGTGCAGATCATGCTCACCCCCGATGTGCACGACTCCGACGGACGACTCCTGTACACCGGCCAGGGGGACATGTTCGCCATCCATGGCTCTTCGATGACCCCCGACCGACCTCACCCCGCCGGCTGGATTCGCTGCCTCCCGTCATCTCGTCAGACCAAGGGCAAGGGAGAGTGGAATCACTACACCGTGAGGGCCGATCAGGGGCGCCTCACGCTTGCCGTCAATGGGGTCGAAGTCAGCGGCGGCTCCGAGATCAATCCTCGCAAGGGGTACATCTGTCTCGAGAGCGAAGGCACTCCGATCCGCTTCCGAAACATCGTCCTCACACCGCTGCCAGACGCCGCGCCCGCGCTCGCACCCAGCCAGTGCGCCACTGACGCGAGCGGTTTCGTGGACCTCCTCAATGGCTCGTTGTCGGCATGGAATGAAGGCGCGGGCGCTTCCGGCCACTGGACCTTGGACGGAACACTCCTCAACTACGACGGCAAGGGAGGAGACCTGTGGACCAAGGCGGCAGTCGCCGACTTCGAACTCGTCGTCGACTGGCGCTGGCCGGCGAAAGCTACAGAGAGAGTCCGTCGTCCACTGATCAACCGCGATGGATCAACCCAGATCGACGCCTCGGGAAAGGCCATGGACATCGAAGTGGACGAGTACGACAGCGGTGTCTTTCTGCGCGGCTATTCGAAGAGCCAAGTCAACATGTGGAACTGGCCCATTGGAAGCGGTGAGGTCTACGGATACCGCACCGACCCTGCGGCCTCAGCCGAGCTGCGCGCCGCCTGCACCCCCACTGCCACCGCCGATTCGCCCATAGGGCAGTGGAACCGATTTCTGATCTCGATGGTCGGGGACCGGCTCTGGGTCACCCTCAATGGTGTCCATGTCCTCCCCGGCGCGACACTTCCGGGCGTGCCGGCGAGCGGCCCGATAGGCCTCCAGCACCACGGCAGCCCGCTGCAGTTCACCAACATCTTTCTTCGGCCACTCGGGCCTACGCCTGCTCAATCTCCTTGAGTCGGTGCTTCATCTGTGACTTGAGCCTCGCAAGGATTGACGAGTGCATCTGGCTGACTCGACTCTCGGAGAGATCGAGTGTCAGACCGATCTCCTTCATGGTGAGCTCTTCGTAGTAGTAGAGGATGACGATAAGCCGCTCCGCGCGGGTCAGCCCCTTCGTCAGCAGTGTTTGTAAGTCCTGCCGTTGCAGAAGTTTGAATGGATCTCCCTCGCCATCAGGCTGGGCCACATCGATCTCGCGGGACTCGTTTGCAGCATCGGGATCGGCCCATTTCTTGTTCAGACTTACCACCCCGACCGGCCTCGAATCTCGGCTGATCTTCTCGAACTCGTCCGCACTGACACCGAGCCGATCGCGGATTTCGGGATCGGTCGCAGGCCGACCGTTTTTCATCTCGATCTCCTTGCGAACCCGCTCGACCTTGGTAGTCCGGGAGCGCACCAGCCTCGGCACCCAGTCCATCGCCCGAAGCTCGTCGAAGATGGCCCCGCGGACTCGTTGAGGGCAATAGGTCTCGAACTTGATCCCACGCGAAGTGTCGAAGGCGTCGATGGCATCCATGAGCCCGAAGAGACCTGCCGAGATGAGGTCATCGACCTCAACCTCCGCCGGGAGCCTCGTGCGCATCCTCTCCGCCGTGTATCGCACCAGGTGGTGAAACTTCACGATGAGCTGATTGCGAATCTCTTCGCGCTCAGCGTCCTTGCCCGGTGCGTTGCGCACACTGGCGTACTTCCGCCAGAGATCGTCGGAGGTCGACTTGGCACTTCCCTTCACGGAAGTGTGCGATTCGACCTTGTTTTCGCGTAATTTTCCCGCGGTCTTCGTCCTGATGGGCGGAGCGACAGCGGGGCGTTGACCCCGATTAGATTCGTGCGTGCTGCTGGTACGACTCATGGGTGGTCTCTCCTTGACCTATTCCGATCATCCAACGCAATCGTCCTGATCGCGCGGACGCCAAGGCCGATCCTTGACCTTGACGAGGGAACTATACATCTCGGTTTTCGAAGTGTGCAACACGACGCTGCGATTTTCACGCTGAGACCCCGGCGACCGCGGGTGCTGTGCTGGGGCCCAGGCTCCCTCGACCCCGAGCCTTCGTGGGCAACCGCCCGACGCACCACAGGATCCTGTGGTAGCGCTTAGCCCGAAGATCCTCCGCTCGGCAGCGAACATTTCCGTAGAATCGTACCACCCGTGGCTCGTTCACTCCCCTCGCCAAGATACAGCTCCCTCGTCCTTGCGGGGATGCTGGCAGCGATCTCGTCTGATCCGGTGGCGCTCGGCCAGGTCGACTTCAAGCTTGGAAGCGATGACCAGTGGATCGCTCCCGCCGATGGGAACTCAGACAGCCCACAGAATCAACTTAGGCAGGCACAACTCGCCTTGGCGCGAGGCGAGGCGGCGCGCTCATTCAATCTCGCGACGGCATGGCTCGAACGATTCCCAGCCGATCCGATGCGCGCACATGCGCTCCTTCTCAAGGGGGACTCGCTGCTGGCCCAAGGGGATGAGGACAAGGCGCTCTACGAGTACGAGGACCTCGTGCGCAAGTACCCGGGGAGCGACGTATTCGTCACCGCGCTCCAGCGGGAGCAGTCAATTGCCACCGCCTACGCCAACGGGCTGTTGCAGAAGTTCTTCGGAACATTTCGGTGGATCAACACCGAGGACAACGCTCAGGAACTCCTCATCCGCATACAGGAGCGCCTTCCTGGCAGCGAGCTGGCGGAGCAGGCTGGAATGGAGCTCGCCGACTTCTACTTTCGGCGACGGGATCTTCAGCTCGCGGCCGATGCCTACGACCTCTTCGTCCAGAACTACCCCCGCTCGCGACAGGTCGAAAAGGCCCGCTTGCGGCTGATTTACTCGCTTTTTGCTTCGTACAAGGGACCTCTCTACGACGCCAGGGGACTCTTCGAGGCGAGCGCACGGCTCAAGGAACTACAGGCACTCGACCCGATCACTGCCCAGCGGGTCGGGGCAGACGCGCTGCTAGTGCGCATCTACGAGTCGGAGGCATCGAAGCTCCTGTCCGAAGCGGGGTGGTACGCCTATGTCGACGACCCGATCTCCGCCGAAGTATTCATCAGGCGGCTTGTTCAGAACTACCCGAAGTCGATCGCCACACTCGTGGCGCTCAGGGATCTTCCCCAGTTGGTTGCGAGACTTCCCGCGACGATCCGACCGCAGTTGCCCGACTATGCCGCGCTCAGACTGCAGCTGCTTGGGCTCACATGGGACGAACGCCCGGCCAAGGCGGAGCGGTGAGCATTCGCATGTCCATCGTCGCCGCATCGTGGGCTGCGGTTCTGACACTCACAGTTGGATGTGCTTCGGATCCCACGACCGGATACTCCTCGGGAGCGCTGTATCCGTCGAAGTATCGCTCGGTCGCGGTACCCATCTTCCAGAACTCGAGCCAGGATCGCGGGATCTCCTTCCAACTTACCGATGCGACGATCAAGGAAATCGAATCATCCACCCCCTACAAGGTCGTTCCCGAGGGGCGCGCCGACACCGTGCTCAGGGCGTCGGTCAAGAGCGTGACACTCAATACGCTCTCGCAGAGTCTGGCAACCCGGTTGACTGAGGAAATGGCGATCCGCGTCACGGTCGACTTCGAATGGATCGACATGCGCACCGGAAAGCCGATCGTGGCGCGCAATGGCTTCCAAGGATCCGCCGTGTTTGTTGCGAGCCTTCCCAACAATCAGCCGATTGACCTTGGGAGATTCGCAGTCTCGCAGCAGTTGGCGCGAGATATAGTTGCAAACATGCAAGGCGAGTGGTAACGCATTGAAAGACCTGTCCAGAATGCACTTCGATCGTCTCGGCCATCCCGATGTCCGTATGGCTATGAGCAAGGGTGATGGTCCGTCCGAAGGCAACTCCGGTGGAGGTTCAGGCGGCGGCCCAACGAAGCCCGGTGCGGGCGGAAATCCGCCACCCAAGGCCCGGCGTCAGTTCGTGACCTACATCCTGCTGTTGGCGGTGATCGCGGTCATCTGGACCGTGCTCACGAGCACTTCGCAGAGGGGCGAGGCGATTCAGACGCAGCAGGAATTCTTCGTCATGGCCAAGGAGGGGTACTTCGAACCCGCCTCCGTGATCATCGAAGACAACCAACTGATGGCGACCCTCGCAAAGGCACTACCCGGGGCCAAGGACCGCGATGGACAAAAGGGCAGCCAGGTCTGGGTCAAGATCATCCCCGGCGAATACGACTGGATCCGCGCACAACTCACCACCGCCGGTGTCAAGTGGCAGGAGCAGGTCGGCCAGAGCGTGATGGTCCAGCTGCTCATCTCGGTGGCGCCGGTTGTGCTGATCTTCGGCGTCCTGTTCTTTCTCATCTCGCGCAGCATGCGCGGAGCGGGAGGCGGAGGTCCCGGCGGCATGCTGGGGGCGTTCGGCAAGAGCCGTCACCGCGTGACGAACAAGGAAAATGTGAACATCACCTTCGCCGATGTCGCGGGAGTTGATGAAGCGAAGGACGAAGTGAAGGAGATCGTCGAGTTTCTGAAGAACCCCAAGAAGTTCAGCAAGCTCGGAGGGAGGATCCCGCGCGGAGTGCTTCTCTCGGGACAACCCGGGTGCGGCAAGACGCTGCTGGCCAAGGCGATCGCCGGTGAAGCCGATGTCCCCTTCTTCTCGATCTCAGGTTCGGATTTCGTGGAGATGTTCGTCGGGGTCGGCGCCAGCCGCGTGCGTGATCTGTTCAAGCAGGCCAAGGACAACTCTCCGTGCATCATCTTTCTCGACGAGATCGACGCGGTCGGCAGGCGACGCGGCGGGGGATTCTCTTCCGGCGGGCATGACGAGCGCGAACAGACCCTCAACGCGATCCTCGTGGAAATGGACGGCTTCGAAGCCAACGATCAGATCATCGTGATTGCGGCGACGAACCGCCCCGATGTGCTCGACCCCGCGCTCACCAGGCCCGGACGATTCGATCGGCAGGTCGCGGTCCCGCTGCCTGACATCCAGGGCCGCCGTCAGATCCTTGCGGTCCACGCGCGCAAGGTCAAGACGGCCCCGGATGTCGACCTCGACCGGCTGGCGCGAGGGACACCGATGTTTTCGGGAGCGGATCTCGCAGCCATCATCAACGAGGCCGCGATCATCGCGACGATGGCGGAGAAGGACTTCGTCGGGACCGAGGATCTTGAGGAGGCGCGCGACAAGGTGCGTTTCGGACGGGCGAACAAGAGCCGCAAGATCGAGGAACAGGAGCGAGTTGCGACCGCCTACCACGAGGCCGGGCATGCCCTGCTGCAGGTGATCCTCACCGATGCCGATCCCCTGCACAAGGTCACGATCATTCCGCGCGGGCAGGCGATGGGGGCGACCTTCAGTCTTCCTGAAAAGGATCGGTACGGCTACTCGCGCAAGTACCTCCTAGCCACGATGAGGGTGCTCTGCGGAGGACGGATCGCGGAAGAGCGCAAGACCGGCGACATCTCCAGCGGGGCCGCAATGGACATCCGCATGGCGACAGCGTACGCGCGCACGATGGTGCTCCAGTGGGGGATGTCGCAGCGGCTCGGATTCGTCAATTATTCGGGGGCGGACGAGCGCGAAACCTTCATCCCCGAGAAGGACTATTCACCCGAAACTGCGCGGGTGATCGACGAGGAGGTCCGCGAGTTGATCGACGCCGCGTACCGCGACGCCGCCCAGCAAGTCACCGAGAACTGGCCAAAGGTGGTCGCGATCGCCGAAGCACTGCTGCGCGTCGAGACTCTGTCGCAGGAGGAAGTTGACAAGGTCCTCCGAGGCGAACCGTTCGAGCGACCCACGGTTTCGGATCTCCTCCAGCGCGAACTGCCCAAGCCCCCGGCAGCCACCCCAGGTCCCGAGTCGCAGACTGACATTCCCCCCGGGGCGATCGCCAATCCGGTTTGAAGCTGCGAAGGACTGCGGGGTCCGATGCGGCAGTCCGCCGCGTAAGCCGCACGGGCGAGAGAATCGCGCACCGACTCGCCCCCCCGCCCGCACTCGGATGGGGACGCGCGCGCGGGGGGGCGCCGCAACTCACGGTGGCTCGCCGATCACGCGCTTGCTCCGAAGAATGTGGTGATAGTGCTGCGCGAAGCGATGCGCCTCATCGCGCACCGCCTGACAGAGGCGCAATCCTGGATTTTCCCTTCCGAGGCGGATCGGCTCCAAACACCCAACGGTGTAGATAAGTTCTTCGCGCTTGGCGAGACCGATCACCATTGGCGGCGTCTGACCGAGCTCGCCGAATGCATCCATCGCCGCGCTGAGTTGGGCACTCCCGCCGTCGATGATGATGAGGTCGGGGAAGAGCTCTTTGCCCTCGCCGGCGTCGCGGTAGCGGCGGGACACGACCTCGCGAATGGCCATGACATCGTTGTTCGTGACGCTGCGCACCCGATACCTGCGATAGCCATCGCGGAAGGGACGGCCATCCATGAAGCACACTTTGCTGCCGACTGTCTCGTTGCCCCCAAGATGGGCAATGTCGATCGCTTCAATGCAGCGGATCTGTGCGGGATGCCCGAGTGCCCGCTGGAGGGAGCGCAGCCCCTTTACCGGATCCTCGATCAATGAAGTCACTTCCGGCTGCCACTCGTACTCGGCAAGATCTCCGCGTTGCTCGCGATCATCGAGCCGCTCGATCGCCTCAATCTGATCCCGCAATACGGCGGCACGCTCGAACTGCTGCCCGTCGGCCGCCAAGGTCATCTCCTGGGTGAGTTCGCGCTTCATTGCGCTTCGCTTGCTCACAATGAAGCGCAGGAAGCGGCCTATGTCCTCGCCGTAGGCATCGCGGGAGATTCTGTTGGCGCAGGGTGCGCTGCACTGGCCGATGGCGTGCAACAGGCACGGCCGAAAGCGCGAATTCGTTGGATCGTCAGCTCGGATCGTCAGTTCGCAGGTGCGGTACTTGAACACGCGCTGAAGCATCTCGACGGCACGCCTCAGCGAACCACCGCTGACGAATGGGCCAAACACCCGTCCACCTCGGGTCGCCTCGGATTCGGGATCGCGCGTGATATAGACACCGGGGAATTCGTCTCGGGTGGTGACGACGAGGTACGGGAAGGACTTGTCGTCCAGGAGCATCCGATTGAACTTCGGTTTGAGATCCTTGATGAGGCGCGCCTCCATGAGGAGCGCCTCCCACTCCCCCTCACAGGGCACGGTGTCGAAGTCCGAAATGAGCGCGAGCATGGGCTGTTTCCTCGGTCCATGGTCAGCCTTGGGGACGAAATACGCGGAGACTCGATCCGGTAACAAACGGGCTTTCCCGACATAGAGGACCACTCCGGCGTAGTCCCTGAGCAGGTAGACCCCTGGGACCCGCGGCAGTGCCCGGGCCTTTGCGAGCAGCGAGTCTGCGGATTCCTCGGGCACGGCGTGAAATACTAGGAGGGATTGGCCGTTCACCATGCTAGGATCGCAACTCACTCGTCAAGCAATCACCAACACCACTAATGGAGCATCGAACCACTATGAAGCGTTTCGCACTCATCACCGGCAGCGCCCTCTTCCTCGCCCTCGCGGCCTGCAACTCAACCTCATCGACGACCGCCCCGGGCGCCGTCGGCAGCAGCACCTGCTGCAAAGAGAACAAGGCCGTGACCTGCGATGCGGCCACCAAGGCTGCTTGCTCCTCCAAGGACAAGGCTGCCAAGGCCGACGCGGCTGCTACCCCAGCCGCCGCTGCACCTGGCGCTGTCAGCGGTCAGAAGAAGTCCGGCTGCGGCGCCTGCCCGATGTCGGGCAAGAGCAACGGCTGAACCGGTATTCATCGTCGTTCGCGACGATCACCGACGGATCATCCGCCCCGCCACAGTTGTGGCGGGGCTTTCTTTTTTTGAGGCTCGTTCCGATAGGATCGGGTTGTGGTGACTAGGTCGTACTTGCTTCGTGGCGGAAGGGTCATCGATCCGGCGAGCGGCTTTGATGCCACCGCCGATCTCCTGATCGTGGGCCAAGTCGTTGCCGAAATCTGCACGAGCCCGGGACGAGTGCTGCCGCCAGAAGGATGCACAGTCATCGAGTGCGAGGGGACGATCGTCTCGCCGGGCCTCGTTGATCCCCATGTGCATCTTCGAGAGCCGGGGGCCGAAAACAAGGAGACGATCACCTCTGGTGCCTCGGCGGCCATCGCGGGTGGATTCACCTCCGTCTGCTGCATGCCGAACACGACCCCTGCGATCGACCTCCCCAGCACCGTGGAGTTTGTGCAGATGCGTGCGCACTCTGCAGAGCGCGCACGGGTGTTCGTCGCCGGGGCCGCAACCGTCGGCCGTCAGGGGGAGCAACTCGCACCGATGGGGGCGATGGCCAAGGTTGGTGCGGTCGCCTTCACTGATGACGGACAGTGCATCGCCAGTGCTGGGATGATGGGGAAAGTGCTGGCGATCTGCGTCTCACTCGGGAAGGCGTTCATGCAGCACTGTGAGGACCCGACGCTGACCGACGGTGGCGTCATGAATGCTGGGGTCGTCAGCGCGCGCCTCGGACTTGGCGGCTGGCCGCGGGTCGCCGAGGAAGTGATCATTGAGCGGGACATCCGCCTGAACAGGGCGTATCAGTGCCGCTATCACGCGCAACACCTCTCGTCTGCGGGGGCCGTCGAGATCATCCGGCGCGCGCGGGCGGACGGTCAGCCGATCAGCGCGGAAGCGTCCCCACACCATCTCCTGCTGACTGAGGACGCTTGCGACCAGTACAACGCGGTTATGAAGGTCAATCCGCCGCTGCGGGCGGACTCGGACATTCGCGCGCTGATCGAGGGGATCGTCGATGGGACGATCTCCGTGCTGGCGACCGATCACGCGCCCCACAGCGCATCAGACAAAGCGCGTGACTTCGCGAGTGCGCCATTCGGGATGATCGGCCTCGAGTGCGCGCTGCCCCTCTATGTGAAGGCGCTGGTGACTTCGGGAGCGATCTCCTGGCCGCGGCTCCTGGCGATGATGACGATCGAGCCCGCGAGACTCCTTGGCTTGGAACAGACCGGCCTTGGGCGGCTGGATGTGGGGCAGAGGGCCGATGTCACCGTCATCGACCCTGAGGCGAGGTGGCGAATCGACTCGGGGGCATTTCATTCGAAGAGCCGCAACTGCCCCTTCGACGGCTGGCAGGTCGAGGGCCGTGCGCGCGAAGTTTTCGTCGGCGGGCGATGGCTGCTCTGCGGTGGCACACTGATCGACTCGGATCGCTCGCCGCGAGAGGTGAGTCATGCCATTTGACTTGGGGTCGCAGTTCGAAGACCTGCGCGCAGACGGGGTCGGTCAGTTCGCTGAGCATGTGAACCCCCTCTGGGCCCGGGTCCTCAAGATCATCGGATTTGATCGGGAGTATGTCCGGGCAAGTGGATGCTCGCTTTGGGATCGCGAGGGGCGGGAGTATCTGGACATGATCGGGGGGTACGCCGTCTGCAACATCGGACGCAACCATCCCGTCGTGCGAAAGGCGCTCGCGGATCTGCTCGCGAGCGACCACCCGTCGATGGTGCAGTTTGAAGTGCCCCCGCTTGCGGGCGCGCTGGCCGCGTCGCTCGTGTCGCGCGTCGGTCGCGGACTCGACCGTGTGTTCTTCGCTAACTCCGGGGCAGAAGGGATCGAAGCAGCAATCAAGTTCGCGAAGTGTGCCTCCGGGCGGCCGACGATTGTCTCGACGCACAACGCCTTCCATGGACTTACTTCAGGAGCGCTTGCGATCACGGGATGCGAGAGCTTCCGCGAGGGATTCGGACCGTTCGATGGCCGAATCCGCCGCGTCGGCTTTGGGGACCTTGAAGCCCTCGAGCGCGAGCTGTCGCTCGGCGATGTCGCAGCCTTTGTTGTCGAACCGATTCAGGGGAAGGGAGTCAACATTCCGCCTCCGGGATACCTTGAGGAAGCCTCGCGCCTCTGCAAGCGACACAAGACACTATTCGTCGTCGACGAAGTCCAGACTGGGGTGGGGCGGACAGGATCGTTCCTCGCCATCGATCAGGAGGGGTCGATCGAGCCGGACATGGTCGTGCTGAGCAAGGGACTCTCGGGCGGATTCGTCCCAGTAGGAGCAGTCCTTCTGACCCGACGGGTCTGGGACAGCGTCTTCTCGCGCTTGGACAGGGCGATCGTCCACTCGTCGAGCTTTCACATGGGATCACTGGCGATGGTCGCAGCGTTGGCAACACTCGCGGTGTATGACGACGAACGCCTGGCCGAACGCGCCCGTTCTACCGGCGCCCATCTCGCCCACGGGCTCCGCGCCATGCAATCTCGCTACGAGTTCATGCGAGAGATTCGCCAGCGCGGGCTGATGATCGGGATCGAGTTCGGGAAGCCCAAGAGCCTGCCCTTGATGGCCGCCTGGAAGCTGGTCTCCACACTTGACAGAAACCTGTTCACACAAGCGGTCACAATCCCATTGATGGAAGATCATCGGATCCTCACGCAAGTCGCGGGACACGGACTCAGCGTGCTCAAGCTGACCCCACCGCTGACGCTGACGATTGAGCAGGCCGATCGGTTCCTCGGGGCCTTTGACTCGACGATGGCTGCGCTGCACCGATTCCCGGGGCCGGGATGGGATGTTGTGCAGCGAATCGCCGCCAACTCGATCCGACGACCGGCACGACCCGCGCGAGAACAGGCCCAGCCGAACGCGCGCGAGCCGTTGTACACCTCGCGCGATGCGTAGCGACGACCCGGATGACCTCGATGCCGCCATGCATGCCCGCCCCGGCCTCGCGGCCTACGCGCGCCTCGTGGGCTCACGCCCGTGGGTCTTTCTTGCCTCGACGCTTCTGATCTCCGCGCTGCTTGGCTGGATCGCGGTTCAGCGCCTCACGCTTGACGCCAACACCGACTCGCTCATCCGGAGCGATCGGCCGTTCATGAAGGAGTACCAGGCGTTTCTCGCCGAATTCGGCGACCTTGAGTACCTGTATGTCGCCGTCGACTCGAAAGGCAACTCCGCCGCGGCGCGCGCGACGGTTGATGAACTTGCACCGCGGCTCGCGAGCATCGCCTCGCTGCGGGAAGTTCACGCCACAATCTCGGCGAGTGAGCAGTGGCGGATGGCGCCGCGCGCACTTGCGACCAGCGAACTGGAGGAGCTCGCCGGGGCGAAGGACGGCTTCGCTCCATTTGGATCCGATGCCTCCGCCGTCTCTGTCGCCACCGCCGCGGCGAACACGCTCGACCGCCTTCTCCGCGACGGGCTCTCGATGGACGCGGCCGCGCGCGAGCGAGCGGGCGCCGCGGCGATCTTTCAGTTGGAGTCACTTTTGCCGGGAGACGATGAACGCGGGTCGCTGAACACTCCCCTCTCACCGAAGTATCTCGAATCGTCCAGCGGTCTCATGTACTTCGTCGAGATCCTTCCCGACAAGGACTTCGGGGCGTTTGAGACGATCGACGAGTCGCTGAGGGCGATCCGCGGAGTCATCGACGAGGTCGCACCACACCATCCACGAGTCGAGATTGGGCTCACGGGCAAGCCAGTCCTGCAGGCCGACGAACTGGCGACGAGCAACCGCGACATGATGCGTGGAACCCTCGCCGCTGCAATCATCATCGCGCTTCTGACCGTCTGGCTCCTTCGGAGTGCCGCCCCGGCGCTCTTGGCGACCCTGTCGCTCGGCCTTGGGTTTGCATGCACCTATGGAGCTGCGGCGATTCTTGTCGGTCGTCTAAATCTCCTGAGCCTTGTATTCATGCTGGTCCTCGTCAGCGCCGGAATCGACTACGGGATTCATCTCGTCGCGCGGTACACCGAGTTCAAGGAGCGCATGAACCCGGAGCGCGCCCTCGTGGGAGCAATTGTGACTAACACGCTCCCGATCTGGACCGGAGCCCTGACGAGCGCCGCAGTGTTTTTCACCGCAGTGTTCACGGATTTCGGCGGGCTCATCGAGCTTGGGGTCATCGCCGGGACTGGACTCTTGATCTGTGCAGCCGTCATGACGACGGCACTCCCAGCGTCGATTCTGATCTACGACCGCTGGCGTGCCCGGCGCGGCGGCGCCCACGCCGCGCGACGCCACGCCGAGGATCGTCGTGCGGAGATGGATAGCACTGCACCCTGCGGCGCGCCGCCATCACGCGCAGCGCGCCTCCACTCCGGCTGGACACTCGCCGGGTGCGCGGGCGCGATCGGACTTCTCGGAGCGCTCATCCCGGCCCTGCGATTCGAGAGCAACCTCCTCCACATGCAGGCTGATGGCCTGCCGTCGGTGGCGTGGGAGAATCGCATCCTTGAAGACTCGGTGAGCGCGTCGTGGTTCGCTGGTGTCATCGCGCGCAGCGAAGAAGAGGTCCTGGAGATCTCCGAGCGCGCGAGACAACAGCCTGCCATCGAACAAGTCCGCAGCGTTCTCGACCTCGTTCGCGCCGACACGCCTCGGCGGGTGGCGTTGAGGGCGGAGCTCGCCGAGGCGCTCGTTCCAGCCTTTGGTCACTCGTCGAGTCCCCAACTCTCACCGAGTGCCATCGCGCCGCCACTCTCCGCCGCAGTGATTGAACCGCTTGCGGCGAAGCTGAACACGATGACCGCACTGGCGTGGATGACTGCGTCCAAGGCGGACATGGAAACGCTGCGTGGGATCGCCCAGCAGCTCACGACTCTCTCGGGCGCGCTTTCGGATCCGCGCACTGCTGCCGCCGCCGCACAAGGGTCGGAACGGGCGGTACTGACGACAGCTGCAGCGCTCACCGCCATCGGCGAGGGATCGCGCCTCTCGCTTCGGGAGAGTCTTCCTGCGGCACTGGCCCCACGCCTTGTCTCACTTGATGGAGGGATGTTCGTCTCGATGATGCCGCGCGAAGACATCTGGGAGTTCTCGCCTCTCAGTCAGTTCGTCGCCGCGATCCGCGCTGTCTCGGCGCATGCCACGGGTGTTCCGATCACCGTCTACGAGTCGCTGATCGACATGCGCAGCGCGTTCATCCTGATGTCGACGCTCTCGCTGCTCGCTGTGGCGGCCATCGTCTGGCTTGACTTCCGTTCGATTGCGGCCACCGCAACCTGCGTCGTGTCACTCCTGGTGGCGCTTGCGTGGACCCTCGGGATCATGTCGCTCCTTGGGATCACGCTGAATCTCGCCAACTTCTTCGGAATCCCCATGCTGATGGGCTTCGGCATCGACTCAAGCGTCCATCTCATGCATCGGGCGCGCGAGACCGGCAACCCTCGCGCGCTTGGTTGGACAACGAGAGCGGTCATCGTGAGCGCCGCCACGACGGCGATCGGATTCGGAACGCTGCTCTTCGCGTCGCATCAGGGGCTTCGGAGCCTCGGGTGGCTGATCCTCCTCGGGACGGCGGCGACCATCGTCTCCAGCGTGATACTCCTCCCGGCGCTCCTCCACCGTTATCCGCGACTGATGGGGCTCAGGGCGCCGCCACCGGCGCGTGTCTAGCTCTCAGGAATCGGCCGGACGGTGTAGCCGAGGCTGCGGATTGCCGACTCGATCGCCGCCGTGCGCGACGCGCCATCAGTTTCTACAACTGCGCAGTGCTCTTCGAGGGACACTCGAACACCGCGCACTCCTTCGACTTCGCGGACCTCGGTGTCGATCGCCTCGACGCACCCCTTGCAGTGCATCCCCTCAACATCGAACTTGAGCGTGACGGACTCCCGCGGCGGAGGATCACAGGCAGGAATCGCAAGGAACATGGCCAGAGCAAGGTGGCGCGCCTGCGCGGTCCAGGGGATGGCCGAGTTCACAGGAGCAACCCCTCGTCGCGCGCGATGGCGTCGGCGACACGGGTCCGCGCTTCGTCGATGGCGCACGCAAACCGCGCCCCCGCCGCCAGGGCGTGCCCGCCGCCGCCGAATTTGCTGGCAAAATCGCTGACATTGAGCCACGGCGTTCCATCAGGGCGGCTCTTGCTGCGGAAGCTGGCCTTAGTCACTCCCGGCTTCGTCTCCGTCAAGAGCACAGAGAGTCCGACACTGCCGATCTCGAGCGGAATGTTGACGACACCTCCGACATCGTCCGAGGTGGCCTCCGTGGCGGCAAAGTCTGCGGGAGAGAGCGACATCAGGATCGCCCGCCCGCCCGCATGATGGGTGATCGATGCGAGCGCCCTCGCCGTCGCGGCGAGCCTCGGCACGCGCCCATTTTCCTCAAGCGCCTGGTAGAGCGCGATGCGGTCAACCCCCGCGTCAAGCAGCCGCGACGCCAGGGCAAACACTGCGGCATCGGCGCTTTGATAGCGGAACCATCCAGTATCTGTGGCCAGTCCGACAAACAACGCCTCAGCAATCGTGCGGCGGCACCCGGGACCGGCGCTACGAACATCGACACCTAGGAGGTCCATGAGCCTCGTCACAATCTGCGTAGTGGAAGCCGCGCTCGTGTCGACGACACGGTGCCTCGCGATGTCTTCGCCGCGCGCGTGATGGTCGATCCCCAGGACCCGATCACCCATGCCACGGAGCCAGACATCCAGCGGCTCCAACTGGCTCTGAGACCCGGTGTCCACAACGATGGCGAGTTCGACCAGCGGATCGATCGGCCCCGCCGTGTCGAGCCGTACTTCCCCCGCCTCGGCCAGCGCGAGAATGTTGGGATCGACCGCCCCCGTGAATATCGCATCGACCCGCGTTCCCAGCAGCCGTAAGGCGCGCGACACGGCGAGGATCGATCCCGCCGCGTCGCCGTCGGGGCGCGAGTGGCTCACCACCGCGACGGATCGCGCGAGTTTCACCCGCTGTGCCAACTCGCCGAGGTCGCAGGTCGATCGGTACTCGCTCATGCGCCAACCATATCGCAATCGCGCCGCATCTGGATGACCAGCCGTTCGACCGAGTCGAACGCCAGCATTTCGCGAATCCATGCAGTGAACTCGACGCTGAGGAGCGCGCCGTAGAGATCCGTGCCCTCGGGCGCCCCAAGAAGATGAACTTCAAGCGTGCGCGGCGCCGAGCCGAATGTCGGGTTCGTGCCGACACTCGCGGCGCCGAGCCATGATCGTCCGTCGCCGAGGTGGACCCTCACGGCATACACGCCGTCGGCTGGAAGAAGCGCACCCGGTGCATCGATGTTCGCCGTCGGGAATCCGATGACGGTCCCACGGCGCATCCCTTCGACGACGATCCCCGACACACGATGAGGACGGCCGAGCATCCGGGCGGCGTCCGCGACCCGTCCCTGGGAGAGCAGCCAGCGAATCGTCGAGCTCCGCACACGCGCCACATGTCCATCAGTCAGGGCGACCTCGACCTCATCGACTTTGATCGCCTCAAAGCCCAGATGCTGGCCGAGCCGCTCAAGGGTTGCAACGCCGCCGCTGCGATCGCGGCCGAAGCGGAAGTCCGCCCCTTCGACGACCGTCGTGAACTTGATCCGCGTTCGAAGCCAGTTCACGAAGTCTTCGGGTTCAAGCGCCAGAAGTTCCTTCGTCGCGTGGAGGATCTCGATGCGGGTCGCCCCCGCCTCACGGAGCCGCAGTTTCCGCTGGGCCAAGGGGATCAATTCCCCAGGGGCAACCCCCCGCAGGATGCCCGCGGGGTGCAAATCGAAGGTCACAGCGACGATTTCTCCCCCATTCGCAACCTCCGTGGCGCGCCGCAGAAGCGCCTGATGCCCAATGTGAACTCCGTCGAAGTTTCCGATGGTGACGGTTGTCATTTCAGGGCTCCGCATGGACGGCACGCGAACGGGTAGTTTTACGGGATGAGTTCGCTTCGATCAACTCCCTTGGGCGCCGCTCATGGGGCAACGCCGGACCTCCTCGACCTCCTCGCCGCGGAGTTCCGTGAGACCGCCTCCAGTGTGGTGCCGTGGTTCCTCGACAACATGCCCGCGATGTACTTCCAAGACACTTCGCCGGATGACCAGCGGTCGCACCTGAGATCGATCCTCGCGGCGCGGACATCCGGACGCCCGCTCGATGTTCTGATCAAAGGCACCGACGGGCAGTCGATCACGGCCATCCGGGCTGGCAACCGCGCCGGGGTCCTCGCCGAGATCGTGGGAGCCCTGCCGCTGGATGCGTCGCTGCGTTCCGCCAAGATCCACACGTCGCGGGATGGTTCGCTGGTCATCGACACATTCGAGTTCGGCGACAGCGAACCATACGACCACCGGAACCCCGCCCAAGTCGCGAAGGCGGAGAACGCGATCGCCTACGCGCGCACGGCCGCTCCCGACTGCCCCGAGGCGGGACTGCGCGCCTACTTCGATGGCTGCTCCGCCTCGTACCTGACAACCGTCACCCCTCTGCGTCTCTGCCGACACTACTCCCAGTTCCGTCTCGTCAGCGGAACCGAGGCCGCGCATGTCGAACTTGAGGGCGAGAGAGACCCCTCAACCAGCCGCATCACTATCGCCGTTTCAAATGCGAGAACGAGGACGATGCTCGAGAGAGCGGCACGCGTACTAACCCGGCATGGCGTCAACATCGTGCGAGCGCACCTCGACCTCGCGCAGGATCCCCCCCACGGGTCTGTGACTTTCCTTGGCTTCCTAGTGCAGTGGGTCGATCAGACCGCGATCTCCGCGAGTGATCCGCGCTGGCCTGCGCTGTGTCACGAACTTGAACGGATCAAGTGGCTTGACTTCAGGGTTCTCGAGACGCTCGTCGAGAAACCGAGCCTCTCGCTCAGCCAATGCGAAGCCCTGCTGGCGTTCGCCGATCTCGTCCGGGCGATGCTCGTCCCCACCAACGCGTTGGCATTCAGCCGCGACCGAGTGGTTGGCGCACTGCTCTCGCGGTTGTCCATCTCCCAGCAGGCGATCGACCTCTTCGCGGCTCGGTTCAACCCGCGAACACTTCTCAGCGATGTCGCCTTCGAGGAGTCCCTCGCGTCACTCGGCGCGGACATCGATGCCCTCAATGAGAGCGACGATGTTGCGACCATTTTCCACGCGCTTCTGAAGGCAATTGCCGCCGTTCGCCGGACGAACTTTTTCGTCGCCAAGCGATTCTCGTTCGCGCTACGGCTCGATGGTGCGCTGCTGCACGGCCCCTCGCGCCCCGAAGTCCCTTATGGCCTGTATTTCGTCCAAGGCCGGGGGTTCCATGGATTCCATGTGCGCTTCAAGGAAATCGCGCGAGGCGGACTCCGTGTCGTGAAGCCGCAAACACCAGCCCTCTACGAGCGCGAGTCCGAGCGATTGTACGACGAGGCGTACGGTCTGGCCTCAGCGCAGCAACTCAAGAACAAGGACATCCCCGAAGGCGGGGCCAAGGCGGCGATCATCCTGGAGCCACCGGCCGAGACCAATCGCTCGGTCAAGGCGTTCGTGGACGGGATCCTCGACCTCATCACTCCCGAGGAGTCGACGCTTTCCAGAGTGGTCGACCGGCTGGGGACGCGCGAGTTCATCTTCCTCGGTCCGGACGAGAACATCACTCCGGAGCACATCGAGTGGATCGTCGAGCGCGCGGCATTCCGTGGCTACCCGCTGGCCAATGCCTTCATGAGTTCCAAGCCCAACGGCGGGATCAATCACAAGGAGTACGGGGTCACCAGCGAAGGAGTGAATGTCTTCCTCAGGATCGCGCTTTCGGCGCAGGAGATCGACCCCACGCGAAGGCCATTCACTGTCAAGATCACCGGCGGACCCGATGGGGATGTCGCAGGCAACATGATGTGCATCCTCAACCGCGACTATGGTGCAAACGCGCGGATCGTCGGCGTGGCCGACGGAAGCGGCGTGGGGGAAGATCCCGAGGGGCTCAGCCACACGGAACTCATTCGCCTGTTCCACGCCGGGCTGCCGATTGCCCAGTTCGATGCCACAAAGCTCAGCCTGCGTGGGCGCATCGTCAGGGCCGACCACCCTGAGGGTGTTCAGCTGCGAAACACGCTGCACAATCGGCTGGTCGCCGACGCCTTCATTCCCGGCGGCGGACGGCCTGCGACGATCAACTCGCGCAACTGGCGCGAGTTTCTCACTGCCGATGGGACGCCATCGAGCCCCCTCATCGTGGAGGGGGCGAATCTGTTCCTCACTCCCGAAGCGCGTACCGAACTGTCGAGGGTCGGCGTGTTGATCATCAAGGACTCGAGCGCCAACAAGTGCGGCGTCATGTGCTCGAGCTTCGAGATCGCCTCGAGCATGCTCCTCACCGAGGCGGAGTTCCTCAGGATCAAACCGACATTCGTGGCCCAGGTTCTTGAGAAACTCCGTAAGGCAGCGCGGGACGAAGCGGTCGTGCTGCTCGGCGAGGCGAGACGCCATCCCTCGGTGCCGTTGCCCGAGCTCTCGACCCGCCTCTCGCGCGCCATCAACGCCGCCGCCGACGCGATGCAGCCCGCAGCGGCCTCGTGGAACGCACAGGAATCGCAGCTCTACCGAGAAGTGATCCTCGAACACCTTCCTCGGGAACTATCCGCCACCGTGGGTGAACGGATCTTCACTGAACTGCCCGCGGCGTACCTCGACTGGGTGGTCGCGAAGAGCGTGGCCAGCCGGATCGTCTATCGCGAGGGGATCGACTTCTTCGCGTCGATGGAGTCCGCAGCGGTGGCGCAGATTGCCCTCAACTATCTGAAGAAGGATCGCGAGCTCCGGGGCTTGATCGGAGAGGTTCGCGCCAGCGACCTGCGCCACGGAGAGCGCATCGCGGCCCTGCTCGAGCGCTCCGGGACCCGCGCAGCACTGCTGGAGGTTGACTGATGCCCCAGCGACCGCATGTGACACTGGCTTTCGCGGTGCTCTCGCTGGCGAGTGCCGCGACCTCGGCGAGCCCGCAGGGAGCACCCTCGGTCACGAACCCGTCTCGACGGCCCGACGCGCCAATCGAGAGGGAACTCGTATCGCGAATCGACTCAGTCGTGCTCTATCAGGGCCGTGCCTCAGTGACCCGGGTCGCCTCGGTCGAACTCACTGCGGGGTTCTGGAAGTTGCGATTTGACGGCCTTCCTGCCTCCATCGAGTCGGACACTCTTGAAGCCAAGTCGAGCGCGGGCACGATTCTCTCGGTTGATTACACGCAGCGGCGTACCCCCGATGCGAGCGCCTCGCCGGAAGCCCTCGCGCTCGCGGACGAGATCCGCGCGGCCGAGGAAGCGGCGGGAGCGACCAATGCCGTCATCGCGGGCCTCGTTGCGGATGGCGCATTCGTCGCGTCGGTTGGTGTACGGGCCGCTAGTGATGCGTCAAGCGATGCCGGGACGCCGAGGCTCGAACTTGCCGCCATCGATGCTCAGCTGAAGTGGATTGGCACGCAACGGGAGCGGATCCAGACGACGCTCCGGACGGCCACGAGCCGCCTCGACGCGCAGCGAAGTGCGCTCGCCGCGCTCGAAGCGCGCCGCACGGCGTTGGGCGCCGCGACCGGCTCGGCGCAGGCGGCCGAGGTGCTGTTGGCAGTGACCGAGCCCGGCACCATCACCCTCCGCGTCTCCTATCTCGTCACTGGTGCTCGCTGGGAGCCCGTCTATTCCATGCGCGCATCGCCCGACAAGAAATCGATGAACATCGAGGTCGACGCGATGGTCGTGCAGGCATCGGGGGAATCATGGGACGGGGTCCGACTCTCGCTCTCGACCGCGCGGCCTTCGCGCGCGGCCAGCCCGCCGTCGATTCGACCGTGGTTCGTCGATCTGATCACTCCCACTGTCGCGAGAAGCCCGTCCGAACAGATTCCCAGCGGCATGACGACGGTGTTTGAAGTCGACGCGCTTGAGAAGTCAGATCCGAGGGATCGGGTCGCGACGGCAGACAAAGCTCTCGCGGAGCAATTGGGTCAGGAGGCGATCGTCTCAGGGGCCGGACCGAGCGTCACCTACACGATCGCTCTGCCGTTCGACGCGCCCAGCGATGCGCAGACTCGGCGGCGTGCGCGGATCGCGTCGTTCGAGGCCAGCGCGAAGTTCATCTATCAGGCGCAGCCCGCGGTCACCGATGGCGCGTTCCTCCGCGGCACACTCTCCAATTCGAGTCCTTTCCAGATGCTCCCCGGCCGCGCGTCGGTATTCGTCAACGCCGAGTTCGTCGGCTCCATGGAGTTCGGAGGCGCGTCGCCCACGGAGGAGTTCAGCGTCTACTTCGGCGCGGATTCCGCGATCACCGTAACGAGGCGGCTCTTGACCCGCGAAGACAAGGCATCTGGCCTCTTTGGTGGCGGGCTCGACACGGTCTCGAGTTACCGCACTTCGATCATCAACGCCACAGGTCGAGAGATCCCGCTCGAGCTCCTCGACTTCCGGCCGGTGAGCCGCAGCAGCAAGGTCGAGGTCAGCCTCGCGGCCAACAGCCAACCGCTCTCGAAGGATCCCGAGTTCGTTCAGTCGCTGCTTCCACAGGGAATTCTGCGTTGGGATCTCGCGGTTCCGCCTACTCCGACCGGAGGCGAGGGCACTCTCGTCGCGTGGACGGTGGTCGTCAGCCGATCGAAGGACATCGAGATCACGCCACTTCCCCTGGAGTAGCCGCGAATCGTGACCTCGGGTGTCAGACCCACCACGGAGTCGCGGCCGGCTCGGTGATGATCGCCTCCTTGAGAAAGCCGACAGCGCGCCTGAACCCCTCGTCGACACTCAACAGGGCATCTTCGTGTTCGATCGAGAGGACATGGTCATAGCCGTATCGGCGCAGCATCGAAATGAACGGTTTCCAGAACTCATGGCCGTGGCCATCCCCGCAGGTTCTGAAGCTCCACGACCGATGATTGAGGCCGCTGTATGGCCGTGCATCGAGGTACCCGTTGCGCGGACCTTCAGTCTTGTCGAGTTCCGTGTCCTTGGCATGCACATGGAAGACGAGACCCGCATCCCCCAACACCTGCGCGGAGAGCACTGGGTCGATCCCCTGCCAGAAGAAATGCGACGGGTCGAGATTGGCGCCCAGACGTACCACACCTCGCACCCGGGATGCCTTGGTAGCGAACTCCGAGAGGCGGATGATCGTGTCCGGGTTGTAAACACAGAACCCAGGGTGGGCCTCCCACGCCACTCGCACCCCCAACTTCGCGCAGAGTTTCACCTGCAGAGCCCAGTAGGGGATCATGACGGACTGCCACTGATACTCGAGCGCGTCGGTGAAATCTCCCGGCCACGGACAGGTGATCCAGTTCGGCGTCTTGTCGCTCTTGGAGCCACCTGGGCATCCCGAAAAGGTAATGACCGTGGCGGTGCCGAGCTTCGGTGCGAGTTTCACTGCCGTAACGAACGCCTCGTGATGCGCGCGGGCAATCGATCGGTCGGGATGAACTGGATTCCCATGGCAGGAGAGCCCGGAGAGTTCCAGCGAGTGATCCTTGAGAATCGCGCGGATCCGCGCCTGCTCGCGCGGGCTCTCGAGGACGCGTGAGGGTTCGAAGAAGGGCTTCCCCGGATACGCCCCGACCGGGAGTTCGATGGCGGAAAGCCCATGATCCGCCGCGACCTTCGCCGCCTCCTCGAGCGATCGTCCCGCAAACAGCGCCGCCATGACTCCGAGTTTCATCGTTTCCGGATGCTATCTGGTGCCCTATTCTCAGCGCCGCTCAAGATGCCACGGTTGACGCACATCCTGCTAATCCTCGGCGCGACGGCGGCTCTCGCTTGGCAGGCGACGGTACCACAGCGCGTTTACATCTTCGTCGATAGGACGACCGAGATCGGCGGCACCGTCGTCTCGCAGGATGACGAGCGGATCATCATCGAGCACGCGGGAACACGATCGGAGTTCCGCAAGGATGCGATCCTCGACATCATCCCTCTGCTGGAGATAGCCCAGCCGACACCGGGAGTCATCTACCGGCGAGATGGCTCGGCATTCCGAGCCGAAATCGTGGCGGATGACTTGGACGCGGTGCGCTACCGGATCGGCAAGGTGCCGGGGTCGGTCGCGCGACGGGATGTCTTCCGCATCGGCCTGAGCCGCCCATTCGAGGAGCGGTACAAGGCGCTGCGGGAGTCAATCAACAAGGACGATCTCGTCAGGAGGCTGGCGCTGTGTGACTGGCTGGTGAAGGAGCGCCAGTACGAGGAGGCGAAGAACCAACTCATCGCGTTGGTCGACGACACGAAGTCCCCGGAGGCGGTCGCGCTGCTACGGCGAGTCGAGGCCCAGCTCTCGACCATCAAGCCGAAGCCTGAGGTAGTCCTCAGCGAGAGCGATGAGATTCCTCCTGAACTTCCGCAGCGTCATGGGAGTCCGCTACCGACACGAGTACTGACGGCGGATGAGGCAAACCTCCTTCGCGTCTACGAGATCGACTTCGACCGACCCCCGCGCCTCGAAGTGGCGCCGACGGACGCGAAGGCACTCATGGAGGAGTTCAGTGCCAACCCGCTCGTGCCCGCAGACCAACCCAGCCGCGCGGCGTTGATGCACGGAGATCCACTGAATGTGGTGAGGCTCGCCTTCGGACTCAAGGCACGCGACTTCTACCCGAAGATCAAAGTCATCAGCGAGCCAATCGCGCTCTCAGACTTTCGACGCAAGGTCCACGATGGATGGCTCATTCCCAACTGTGCGACCAGCCGCTGCCACGGGGGACCCGATGCCGGTGCGTTCTTTCTCTTCAATACCAACACCGCCGATCAACGGGTCCGCTATGCCAACCTCCTGAACATCCTGCGCGGGAGTTCCCATGATGCTCCATTGATCGACTTCGAGAAGCCTTCGGAGTCGATTCTGATCCAGTATGCGCTGCCGGCTGAGGAGTCGTCCCATCCGCACCCCGCGGTCAAAGGATGGCGGGCGGTGCTGGGATCAAAGGTTCACCCGCAGAAGCTGCAAGAGACCGAGCAGTGGATCCGGTCCCTCTATCAGCCGCGGCCGGTGTACCCCATCGACTACACACCGCCGGATCTGCGGACTCCGCTCCCCGGGTCACCTCAGGATTCCGACGAACCAACGCGCTGACCCTCTCGATAGAGCGCCTTGGGCAGCGCCAGGGTGCGGCATGCTGCGCCCGCTCGGCCGATTCCCCTAGACTGCTCGACCCAGAACCCGCACCATGCCACGCGCACTTCCTCTCGTCGTTCCGTGCCTCGTCATTGCTCTGTGTGCCTGCGAAGATCCGCTAGTCGCGCAACGGGTTGAGGCCCAGCGGCAACTCGACGAGGCCTGCTCGGCGATCACGCTCGCGGCACGGCAGGCCAGCGTTGATCGGGTTGCGGCCGCCGAGGATCTCCGCAGTGCCGCAGCGAAAGTGCAATCGATTCCCGGCGCCAGTTCCGCGCAGCAGCAGGCCGCCGCCGCGATGGCCGCCTCTGCGCGTACGCAAGCGGCGCTCCTTGAACTGGGCCGTCTCAATCAGATCGAGAGTTCCAACCGGGCCAGTCGCGCTCTCGCCCTCGGGCTCATGCGAGCGTCTGACGCGATGCACTCCTTCATTGCGGCCCACGACAAGTCAGCCGTGGCTCCGTCGATCTCCGCCTTCGCTCCGCAGCAGGCGGAAGCGCAGGGAGCCAGCCGCAGCCTGGATTCGGCGCATGCCGATCTCGAGTCTCGGGTGAGTGAACTGCGCCGATCGAATCAGTCCGCCCTCGAGCAGGCGGAGGTTCTCTCGGTTGAAGCAGAAGTGACGAGGCAGCGTGGGCTCGGCGCCGGCCGTGGAGAAATCACGGTGATTGCAGAAGAGGCTGGACGGCAGCGCGACGGCGCACGCGAGTTTCGTACGCAGGCGGCTATTGGGGAGATGGCGCTTGCCTCGCAGGAGTCTGTGCTCAGGCTTCACGGCAGCGACGCGGAAAGCGCGCGACGACGGGCAGCCGCTGTTGAACGCGCCATGGCCGCGCTGGAGGTACTGGCCCAGCAGTTCGACGCTACTGGCGTCGAGGGTGGTGAGATCGTCTCTAACCTCCGCGAGTCGATCACAGAACTTGTCGCGTCGACTGATCCGAGCAAGAACGAGGGATGGACTGAGGGCGTCAAGCGGCTGACTGCTGATCTTGAGGAGGCCAAGGGGGCTCTCAGCCAAGCCCTCAACAACGAGTCGGGGCAGCGAAATGTGACGATTGCCCTCGCCCGCGCACTGTTTGCACAAAGCGAGGCGCACTTCCAGCACGCCCTCTTGCTCCATCACCTGTCGGTGAGCGCGACGATGGAGTCCGCAGCGTCCGCGCTTGAACGGCAAGCAGATGCGGAACTTTCCACGGCGCAGGAACGGGCCAAGGAAGCCATCGAGGCCTATACATCGGCGAAGGAGTCCTTGAGTGGTTCTAGGGAGGCGTCGGCGGAACTGGCCGCTCTCGCCTCAACGATCGACCGGGCGATTGCTGCGATCGGGAGGCCGAGCTTCGATGTGCCCTCCAGATCGGCCCCTCGCGCGAAGCCGACCACTCCCGCAAGCGCCTCCGCTGATGATGCTGGCGATGCCAGTCCCGACTCCGCCAGCGCCGGGGATGGTCCTCCGTTTGCGACCGTCGACGCGTTGGCGGCGTTCGTCGGCGGAGGCAGTCAGGATTCATCCGCCCTCTTACGCATCGACGAGGCATTCCAAGGGAGTTCGCCCGACGCCAAGGCACTCCTCGCGACCATCGTCCCTGTGGCGAAGGCGACCGCGCGGCTGAAGTTGGCGATGAAGGCGAAGTTCGGATCGACGAGCCTGGGCCAGCCATTCGATCAGATGGAAGACGCCGGGAAGCCGATCGCAACCGTCATTGACGCCACAGACACGAGTGCGACGATCGATTTTGGGGGCCCGATGGGATCGTTTAAGTACTCGGCCGTCAAGACTGACGACGGCTGGAAGGTCGACCTTGATGCCACGGCCGAGGCGATGAGTCCCCAGGAGCGGGCACAGATTGCTGGCGCCAGCGCGATGACGAGGCCGCTGGCGAGCGCCTTCGACGATGTCGCCGCGCGAGTGGAGTCTGGCGAATTCGCCGATGCCGAACAGGTCCAAGGGGCACTCATGGCCGCAATACAGGGCGCCATGCAGGGAACGATGCCCGGCGGCGGCTGAACTCTCAACGCGAGAGCCGATTGAGAACCTCAATCGCGGCTTCGCGCACAATCGTCGTACTGCCCGGATCGACTGAGATCGCCCTCACAGCCTGTTCCAGCGCTCCCCCTGGCCTCTGCCGCAATTCAGAGAGCGAACACCAGAGCGCATTGCGCCTGACCTGATCTGCACGCACCCGATTGAGCGCACTGGGACCGAACGCAGTGCGCCTCGCCGCGTCATCCCATCCCAGCACGCTGAGGAGCGAGAATGACGCGTTGCGCCCGTCGTAGGTGTCTCCAGTCCCCGCCCGCTTCGACTTCCGAGTCGGCTGATTGTGCGGGCAGACTTCCTGGCAGATGTCACAACCAAGGAGCCAGTCACCAGCTTGGGCGGCAATCTCGGGGTCAGGGCTCCCCCGCTCTTCAAGAGTCACTGCGCTCAGGCACTTTCGCGAGTCAACCATCCATGGGGTGATCGCTCCCGTGGGGCAAGCGTCGATGCAGCGGGTGCAGGAGCCGCAGGGATCCGCGGTCGCTGGAGAGGCACCGGTCGAGGCCATCCTTGCCGAGGTGACATACGCCGCGAGCAGCACCCACGACCCGAGACCTGGCACGATGAGTAGCGTGTGTTTCCCGCACCGACCTAGCCCGGCCCGCTCGCCATGCTCGCGCTCCATGAATGGTTCTATGTCGCAGCAGACCTTGCCACGGACGCCCGGCAGGGCAGCCTCCATCTCCCGTTGAAGCGTGCGGAGCCGGCGCTTCATCCGCCGGTGATAGTCCCGTCCCCGTGCGTAGCGCGCGACCCGTCCGCTCCCATCTCCTCTTCGCGTATCGGGAGTCCCGTCGTGGTATCGATCCGCGACAACGAGGATGCTGCGCGCACTGGGAAAGAGCAGAGAAACATCGAGCCGGGTATCAACATTCGTCGTCATCCAAGCCATCGGGCCATGCATGCCGTCTTCGATCCACTTCTTCAGTTCCCCGCCCCGCGCGCTTGGTCGCGCCTCGCAGATACACGCAGCAGCGAACCCGAGTTCTTTCGCTCGCGCGATCGCCCACTTAGAGATTGCGTCCGGGGATTCCGGATCCCCTGGGCACGCGCACGCGATCGACTCGCTGGGTCTCATCGTCACAGCCCAAGCATGCGGGCCAGCCACGATGCCGGAACATCGCCAACGAGTCCCCCGCTACCGAGCACTGCGGAAGCCGCCATGGAACCGCTTCGCACCGCACCCTCCATCGTCGCGGGCCACCCGGAAGCGCACCAGTCCCCGGCGAGGAACAGATTGTCGATGCCGCCACGGATCCCGTCACGCGCCGCGCCCGGGCGGATCGCATCAATCCCCGGAGTACATGCAATCGTGGCGCGCCTCTCCTTGACGGTTCGGTATGCCAGGGGCTCGATCCCCGAGGCCTGCGGAATCGCCCACACCAGATCGGTCATGACGCGCGCGACGATGTCGCCTTCGTCGAGGTCCATCCATGCATCTGCCGCGCTGATGACGGCATGAACATGGTGTCGTCCCCACGAATCGATTCCCTTGTCGAAGAGCCAGTGGGTTCTGCGCCCGGGCAGCACAAGATGCGGAGTCCTCATCACCTTCTGGTCGAAGAAGAGGTGAACCCCGAGAATCGGGCTGAATGTGAACTCGTCGAGACGGGCGAGCCGCGAGTCTGCCCGTCTGAGTGTCTCGGAGCAGATCTTGAGGAGTCGATCCGGAGGCAACGCGCAGATGGCCACGGAGCACTCGATGGATCCCTCATCGGTAACGACTGCGGCGATGCGGGAACCGTCGTAGGAGAGGGCGAGTGCACTTTCGCCCAGTCTCACCGACCCGCCCGCGGTCTCGATGATCTTTACTGCCGGGTCGTAGAGGCTTATGAGCGGCACCGACGGGAGCCCCATCACCGGACTCCAGGAATCCTGCAGGAATCCCTGCTGAAAGACGAGCATCGCGGACGAGGCATCGACCGACGCGCATGGGAGATTGCAGGCACTCGTCACGATGGGATCCCAGAATTTCTCCGTCGCTTCCGGGGTCTGCGCCGACGCCGCGAGGAACTCGACAAACGGACGCCCGCTCCAGCGCCCCCGTCCGTCACGGCCCAGACGGATCATCTGCCACATCGCCCGGGCGACCGCACGCTTCGACTTGCGTGACAGGAAGCGCATGCGCAGGAAACTGCCCATGAAGTGAGCTGGCGCGGGGCACCACCCGGGAACCATCGCGTCTGGCTCGTGCGGCGGGTTCGCCCAGTGGATCGTGGGATGCCATCGGATGGCATCGAGCACACCGAGGCGCTCGTAGAGGTCCAAGAGATTCGTGCAGCACCCCATGAGGACATGTTGACAGTTGTCCAGCGTGGTGCCATCGCGGGGATCGACGAAGCTCGTGGCTCGACCGCCAAGTTTCCCTCGGGACTCAATCACCACCACACGCCGTCCCGCGCTCGAGAGCCGCACCGCCGCCGAGATCCCGGCGAGTCCGCCACCGACGACGACGACCGGCGCGATCACGCCTGGGCGCCCCGCGAGCGCGCCCTGAGCGCGATGAGGAGCTTGCGGTGAATCGGGAGCGAGATCCGTCCCCGCGCAATCTGCGATGGATCTCTGGCAATCCGCTCCAGCAATTCCCGGTAGATCCGCGTGAGGGCCCACAGCGTCGGGCGACACTCGCGATCGACCATCGAGTCAAGAGGTGCGCTGATTTCGAACTGCTCGCGCGCCCGTGCGATGACCCGCTCGATGAGTGCTGCACACTGCTCCGGCCGTTGCCACCGACAGAGTTCTGCGGCGGAGAGTCCTTCGCGGCGCAGCTCCTCCTCCGGGAGATACACGCGACCGCGCGCGTAGTCCTCGCGGATGTCGCGGACAATGTTGGTGAGTTGGAAGGCGACACCGCGGGCTTCCGCCAGTGCAATCGCGCTCGGGTCAGAGAACCCGAAGATCCGTATGCACGCGCAGCCGACGGTGCTGGCAACCTGGTGGCAGTAGCGATCGACCTCTGCCCAAGATTGAAGCGAGCGCGGAGTCAGATCGGAGAGCTGCCCATCGAGCATCTCATCGAAGTCTCGAATGTCGAGCGGGTACTCCCGTGCCACCGCGGCGAGCGCGCGCCAGAGCGGCACTTCTGTGGAGGCATTCCCAGCCACCGCATCTCTCGTGGCGCGACGGAACGCCTCAATCGCGGCGACTACCCCGGGGGCGAGATCCGTGCTGTTCGAGCACTCCTTCCCATCCACTAAGTCATCGGCAGCGCGCATCCAGGCATAGATCGCGAACATCGCCGAGCGCCACGGCTCGGGGGTGAGCCGGAGCCCCCAGTAGAAGTTGCCCGCCCGACGGCGGGTGACCTCGCGACACGCCATGACCGCCTCGCGTGTCGGCCCATCAGCCAAGAGAGCACTCGCCCCACTGGTGAGAGTCACCGCGGGACTCCCCGGGTCATTCGCCAGCGCGCGCGCAGCAGCAGCGAGCCTTTGACAACCCCGGAGAGCCGCGGGCGAACTAGGCATGTCTCGAAGTTCCACCGTTCGATCGCTCGAAGTGTCCCTTCGCCGCCCTTGAGGAAAAGCCAGATCAGCCCGCGGTTTGATGGACCCACCATGTCGACGAGCGACCCGCCTTGCTCGAAGAGCGACCAGGTCCGCTCGACCAGCGGCCTCAGCGTCTCTCGCCACTCGGAGAGAAACTCCCGGTCCGGGGCGTACCCCTGCCGACAGGTCGACGCGAGCCGTTCCTCGAATCGTTGGCCGCGGAACGCTTCGGCGGGGACATAGATGCGATCGCGCTCGACTAGATCCCGCCGCACATCCTGCCAGTGGTTGGTCAGCTGTAAGGCCGTGCAGATGGCATCACTGGCGGCGACCCCGTCGCGCCCCACATCGTCTTTCAGAAGGGCGAGGACAAGGCGCCCCACGGGGTCGGCACTCAAGCGGCAGTACCCGAGCAGTTCCTCCCATGTCGAGTAGCGACGCTTCGACTGATCAAGCTCGAACGCGCTGATGAGATCTTCGAAGAGGTTGATCCCCAGACACCGCCGCGACAGTGTGTCCTGCAATGCGACGAACACAGGGTGGCTCGCCTCGCCCGCAAAGCAGCGATGAAGTTGTGTGCGCCACCAGCACAGCAGTTCCGAGGATCGTGCCGACGAACCTGCCGCGTCGCCGAGGTCATCGGCGCAGCGGCAAAAGGCGTAGACGGACGAAAAGTCGGCCACGAGATCGGCGCGGACGAGGCTACTGAGCACTGAAAAGTTTTCGCCGTGCGTCCTGGTGAGGCGGCGACACCATTCGCGGGCCTCTTGGAGCGACGGCGCCGTGTCCGAGTCGGGCCCGTACTCGCGCAGTCCGACCGTGCGATCCGCCTTCGTATCGTTCATGAAGGGACCAAGACTACCGCAGTCATCCCGATGTCCCGGCTATGATGAGAGGTCCTTGAAGATCGTGCTCGCCAATCCACGCGGCTTCTGCGCAGGCGTCTACATGGCGATCGATGTCGTTGACCAACTACTCGACATCTGCGCGGGTGAGCCGATTTTTGTGTTCCACGAGATCGTCCACAACCGCCATGTGGTGGAACGATTCAAGGCGCGCGGCGTCACATTCGTCGAGTCGATCGATGAAGTCCCCAACGGGGCTATTGTCGTCTTCAGCGCGCATGGCGTGAGCCCGGCGATCCGCGAGGAGGCTCGGCAAAAGCGACTCGCAGCCATCGACGCCACCTGCCCGCTCGTGACCAAGGTGCACGCTGAAGCGATCCGCTACGCGCGCAAGGGCTATCAGATTCTTCTCGTGGGGCATCGCCACCATCAGGAGGTCGTCGGGACGCTGGGCGAGGCACCGGACTCGATGCAGGTGGTCGAAACTCCCGCTGACATTTCCGCCCTGACGATTCACGACCCCGAGAAGCTCGTCTACCTAACCCAGACAACCCTGTCGCTCGACGACGCCACAATCATCATCGACGCGCTGAAGCGAGCATTTCCCAAGATCAAGGATCCGCCCGCCAGCGACATCTGCTACGCGACGACGAACCGGCAGACGGCCGTCCGAGCGATCGCCCCCGAGTGCGATCTGGTGCTCGTCGTCGGCAGCGCCAACAGCTCAAACTCTGTCCGTCTGACCGAGATCGCACAGAACGTCGGGACTCCGGCACGCCTAGTCGATGATCGGAGCGAGATCGACCCCGCATGGTTTGTGGGGGTCGAGACGCTGCTCCTCACAGCTGGGGCGAGTGCTCCCGAAGACCTCGTGCACGACATCATTGAGACTCTGGTGCGCGATCACGGCGCGGAAGTCGAGCAGCACGACATCCGTCATGAAGATGTGGAGTTCGGGCTGCCAGGAACACTCAAGGGCATGATGCGTGCGCGTGGCATTGACCCTGCGGGGCGTCGGATCGTGCGAAGTGACGATGGCGTACGGCTGCGTGAGTGGTTCGACAGGCACCGTATCCCCTTCCGCACTGTGGACATGACCCTGCGCGGGTCGGCGATTGCGAATTGAGCCTCCTCCACTTCTTTGACTGCGACCTCGAGGGAGTGTCCCAGTGGGGACAGTCGCGTGGGATGCCACGCCATGCGGCGACGCAGTGGCTCAACTGGGTCTATCGCAAAGGCGTGGTGGATCCTGCGGCGATGACCGACCTCTCGAAGGCACATCGCGAACTGGTCGCATCGGAATTCGAGTTCCAACGATCACGGGTGATCGCCCATCAGTCCGCAACCGACGGGACACAGAAGCTGCTGCTCGCTTGGAGTTCGACGGATGATCCGACGGATCCCCCGGCGGGCGCGCTGCAGGTACTTGACCAGCGGCGGGTGGCCCGTGGTCGAGAAACGGAGTGTGTCATGATCCCCAGCGAGGATCGTCACACCGCCTGCGTCTCCAGCCAGCTGGGCTGTCCAGTCGGCTGCACATTCTGCGCCTCTGGGATCGGAGGACTCGAGGGAAACCTGACCGCGGGGCAGATCGTCGAACAGGTTTGGAGGCTGGGACGACTCGGCGCGGTCGAGCGAATCTCGCATGTCGTGTTCATGGGGATGGGGGAACCGCTTGCCAACTACGCAGCCGTGACCCAGGCGATCCGCACGATCAACGCGCCGTGGGGGCTCGGGATCAGCGCGCGACGGATCACGGTGTCGACCGTCGGACTTCCCGAGGCGATCCGGAAGTTCTGCGACTTCGAGATTCCGGTGACGCTGGCGCTCAGCCTGCACGCGCCCAATGATCAACTGAGGCGGGAGATCATTCCGTGGGCCCAGTTCAGCACGATCGCCGAACTGCTCGATGCCTGCGACGAGTGGTTCCGACGGACTGGCCGAGAGATCACGCTTGAGTACATCCTCCTCGGCCAGGTCAACGACACAGCGGAACACGCGGCTGAGCTCGCGGTCCACGCGCGGCGAGTCCACGCGAATGTGAACCTGATTCGATACAACGAGGTCCGCGGGATGCCCTACTCACGCCCGGGATCGGAAGCGGTGCACTCGTTCCAGGAGATCCTGCGGAGTAAGGGAGTCAACGCGCATATTCGCGCCAGCCGCGGTCGCGACATCGCCGCCGCCTGCGGACAGCTCCGGCACGAGCGAGTGCGGGTCTAGGCGCCCTCGGCGCCTGGCGCATTTCGAGTGGTGTCGGGGGCGATCGCCTTGATTCCCTCTGAATCAAGGGTGCGCAGACTTCCGTCAATGGCGGCTCCGAGAAGGATCCGCGCACACTCGATCCACTCCGCGCGCCGATCCACTTCCCTGGCCGCCCGCTCCATGAGTCGGACAAGCGTCTCGCGCGACTGACGCTGGACGAGGGTGCCACGCAGCCCGGAGGGGATCCATGGCAGCGTCGCGCGCAGGATCCGGTCAGGCCAGTCGCTGGAGCGGAATTCGATCACCCACTGGCGCGAGCGGAGGCGGATGTCGAGCCGGTGGAGGTAGCGTCGGTGAATCTCGTCGCCGCGCGCGAGCCGCACACCCAGCGTCGCGCGGATGCGATGGCTCTGATCGAGGCTCGTGGTAAGCGCACCGACATACCAGAGATCGCGGATCAGGAACAGTTCGGCCACAGGAAGGATCGTGAGCTTCGCCAGCTCAAGGGCGCTGGCGTCGGGAGTCGACCCCAACAGTCGCTCGATGACCGAGGCGTAGCGCATGGCGTACTCGAATCCGCCCCACATCTCGCATCGTCGCATCGCCGTCGCGAAGTCGCGCAGGGCCGTGCGTCCGTCGCTAGTCGAACCGAGGTCGCTCATCCGCGCCAGTGTGGCGGCGACCGCCGTCCGTAGGCGCTCGCCGCGGATTCGATCGCGCCGTCTACCAAGCTGTCGATCCGCGCTCACCCGCCGCGCAAGACGCAGTGCATCGGTCGCAGCATCAGTTCGCGTGCCTCGCGGTATGCCCTGTGCCGGGGCGCCACTTCCGCCGAGCACGCGGCCCAGCTGGATCGCCTCAAAACTGCGGGCATAGCCACGCGCCTCAAGCCGTCGAACCGCCGCCTCCAGCGCCTCGATCGACACGGGGATGAACCCGCGCTGAAACGCCACACCAACGATCACGAGATCGACGGGTCGGTCAGTCAGGAATATCCCGCGGACATCCGAGGCAAAGTCGAGGAGAACACGACGATCCGGCATCGTGGTCGCCTCGACCGCGGACGCCAACTGCGCTGCCGCGACCATCGTTTCCGGATCGATCTGGTCCTCGAGCGGCCGGGTATTGGCGACAATCGCGGTCACCGTGGGACTGGCCACGCGAAGTTGTGGATCGGTCGCCACAGCCCGAATCGTCTCGACGGGATCGACACCCATCACCAGATCCGCCTCCCCGTAGGGAATCTGCACGGCGACGCTGGGGAGCTCCGAGAGGCCGTCGACCGCCGGATCGTGGCCTGATCCGGACGGAGTGTCCATGCGAGTGAACATCACCTGCGACCAAGCGCGGCGTCCTGGTCCGATCGCCGCACCAAGGTGCGTCCACTCCACACGAAAGCCCATCGCGCGCCCCGCCTCTGCGATCACCTGACCCGCGGCGCCGGGAGCATCTCCTCGAATCCCCGCCAAGTGCGCACGCCAGATCCCCTGAGTTGCGTGCAGCGGAGTGGGCGGAGCCATTCGAAGGGGTTCGCGTAGTGCGTCGATCGCCGCCGGTGGCCGGCTCCGAACGATCTCGACCTGCTCATATAGGAGGTCGACTTTCACATGGATCCCCTGTCCGCCCGGAACTGACAGCCGTTCCACGCGAGGCTCCGCCTGAAGCGGATCAGCGCCGCGCAGGAGCCCTCGCGCCACCTGCGTTGCCAGACCTGGATCCCTCAGTTCACACGCATTGTCGGCGGGAAGAACGAAACGCTGTTGCCTGAGGAATCCATCGCGGTCGATCTCCTGGGCCCTTCGATTGTGCGCGGCGATGTCATAACGCGCGGGCGGGCCGTCTCGCGCAGTCACCACCGTCAGCGAGTTAGAGTCGGCCGCGGCCACAAGTGCCGCATGAAGGCCCTTGTGGTCGTTGAGATCAATCGACACAAAGGCGAGTCGGCTTTCGACCCCCGATCCGGCGACGGCGCGAGCGAGCCGTTCGCAGTCGACCCTACTACTGCCACCGAGCTCGGTCACCACGACGACACGCGGACCGGACTCGCGTGCGACTTGATCAATGAGCGCGATCGAGTCTCGGACAAACCTTGCCAGATCCCAGACTTCAATCGTGCACAGCGTGGCGCACTCCGGAGGCGCTCCCCGTTCCGACACGATGCCGCGCGCGGCGATTTCGGTTCCCGTGCGCGACGCCAGCGTGGCCGCGGCGGCAGCGATCGCGGCCTCAATGGCCTCGCGCGCCGCGCCCGACCCGATGCCGTGGGAACGGCGCGGAATCGCCATGGTGGCGACGGACGCCGGAATCCGCGCCAGTCGCTCTTCGACATTGAGCCGAGGGCGCACTTCGTGCAGAAGGCGGATGACCCTCCGGGTGAGGAGGCTGGTACGCATCCCATCGTTGATCCCCAGCTTCTCGACATCGCCTGCCGCCGCAGGAAGCGAGTCCCACCACACCTGAGCGGGAGGAGTGTCGATGGATTTCATCGTCTGGGCCAGCGCCACGATGCGAGGAGCCACCGAGCCCGGCCTCGGCTCCACGACGATTACATGATGGCACCGTGTGAGGATGCGCGAGACGACCGCCTCGTCGAGTGGGTCGAGTGCCACCAGCCGCAGCAGCGGCACGCGGCCGGAGAGCCCGAGTTCGTCGAGCATGTGGCGCACCGCCGTCGCCGCGGCGCCGACGGCGATGAATCCGTACTGCTCGCGCTCACCGGGATTTGGCAGGTGCTCGAGGCGATTCACTTCCATCCGCCTCACAATCTGCAGCGGATCCGTCGCGTCCGCGGCGCGCTGCACTCTTCGGCGCCGGAGCCACGCCGCGTGGTCCATCCTGCTCACCTGCCGATTCGGTGCCACGGGCAGCGTTGCCCCGGAACGAAGCAGCGAGACATGGGTGACGATGACCGCGGGGCGCCGCGTCCCGCGCGACAGTCGCATCGCTCCATCACAGGCGTCCCTGAGCGCGCTGAGGTCGCTGGGCTCCAGAGCCACGAGCCCCGTGCGGCGACAGACGCGCCGGGGACAGGTCGTCGGAACTGCGTATGGATTGTCTTCGAGTACCAGGCAGATGCCTGCCTCCACCGGCAGCGGAACGCGCGCGATCTCGGCAAGCGCGAGGATCACCGCGTCCAGCTCCTCGTTTCCGACGAGCACGGCGGTGCGCCTCCCCCGTGACGCCTCTTGCGCCGCAAGTTCGATCCCGCGCGACGCGTGGGCGACTTCGATGACTTCGACACCGTTGCGGGCGAGCACGACGCGGTGCTCCTCGCTGTCGACGACTGCGAAGAGCCCCCCGAACGCCGAAGCGCGTACGGCGAAAACTGCATGAACATCGAGTTCGGTCTCCAGAAAACCCTTGAGGAGCGCCTCCGCCGCCGTGCAGAGCGCGTATCCGTCGGCACGCGCCAAGGGCGGCGTCCACGATGCGCCAATGCCATTTCCTTCAGGGTGGAGCACGCGGGGAGTCTATTGGCGCGCTCTAGGCGAGGATCTCGTCGACTACGAACGCGAGCGCGTCGAGATCGTGATCGGGGGCACGACGGTGGCTCGCCGCCACGACGCTGTCCGACGCGTTGCCGACTGCGTAGGAGAGACCGGCCCCGCGAAGCATCCCAAGATCATTGAGTCCGTCGCCGACCGCGACGACCGTTGATGGATCGATGCCGAGCCGCCTGCACAGGCGCACGACCATCGTCCATTTGTCGACATCCGCCGCGAATATCTCCAGCAGGTGGGTCTCGATCCCGGCGGTACCAAGCGCCACCAGCGCGGGCCAGTGTCTGATGGCGAGCCGCTCACCGACCTGCGCGGTGATCGCATTCGCCACCGCCTCTAGTTCCGCGACGGGAGCGACCGTCCCCACCCGCAGTACATGATGCAGTGCCTCCGAGCGGCCTCCTTCATACTGGTCAAGCGTCGGCACCGATCTCGTCGAAAGCGGGTGAACCGAGAACCACCAGCGGCTCGCGTCGTCGAGGGCGGAGTCCCCAACGAGCAGATAGTCGAAACCAGCCTGATGAGGGTCCTTGAGAAGGTGGGCCAGATGCCCGTGGGCGAGAAGGCTCTCCGTACAGTGTTCGACGAGGTCGTGCGAAATCGCCTGGCTGTCGCGGCATTCTCCCGAGGCGATGTCGTGGAGCGCGGCCCCGCCCGCAGAGATCGCGTAGCCAGATTCAAGCACACCGCGGACGACCCCGTGACACTCGACAAAGGCGCGGCCGGTCGCGACAACCACTTCAATCCCCGCATCGCTGGCTCGTTTCATCGCCCTCGCGTTGGCCTCGGAGACTTCGCCCTGGCGGTTGAGCAGCGTGCCATCGAGGTCGGTCACGAGCATGCGAGGTCGCATCGGACGATGCTACACTTGCCCATCCTATGGATCGAAAGCGACTCGGCGGCGTTCAGCAGACGGACATCACGGAAAGCCGCATCAATGATGACTTTGTCTACTGGCTCAAGACGAGCGGCCCCAACTGGTTGCTCGCGGTCATGGTCGTTGCCGCGCTAGTGATGGGTTGGAACTGGTGGAAGAATCGGGCGGTGCAGGCGCGCGATATCGCGTGGTCCGAACTCGATGCCGCAGACATTCCATCGTCTCTCAAGGATGTCGCCTTGAAGCACTCCGACATCGACTCGATCCCGGTGTACGCGCTCCTCAGCGCTGGCGACCGGTACCTCCAGAGCGTTCTCGCCGGAACGAGATTCGACCGTGAAGCAACGGCAAGCGACGCCGCGATCACACCCGAACTGCGGACCCAGTGGCTGGCGGAAGCGAACACTTTGTATGGGGATGTCATCACCGCAGCGAAGGCGGCGCCCTCCGACCGCGCTGGCGGCATGCTGGGTTTCGAAGTGAGCGCTTGGTTCGGCCGGGCCACGGTCGCCGAATCCATGGGCGATGTTGATGGCGCACGGGCTGCCCTTGAGAGTGCAAAGAGGGCGGCCGGGGATCACTTCCCGTGGCTCGTCAAGAATGCGCAGGCACGGATCGAGTCACTATCGCAGATTGCCGCCCCGTACCCGATTCCGCCGGCTCCCGTCGCCGCGCTTCCGCCGACCGTCAATCCCAATCCGACGAATGTAACGGCGCAAGTGGATCCACTCACGATGCTCTTGGGGGACGCCGCTGCATCGGCACCGTCGGCCTCAGCAACGCAACCCGCCGATCCGCCAACCCCTGCGCCTGCACCAACCCCCGCGCCGACGCCTTGACGCGCGGCGACTCGCCGTGCCCGACGAACCGCGACCGCTCCTGACCGAAGCCGGGACAGTTGATCCCGACGCGCTCCTCGCCCTCTTCGAGGAGGCTGCGGCGACAGACGACGACACACCCGTTGCGGTCTCGTTCACACTCAGCCATGACCTTGACAAGCGGCTCGACCGGTATCTCGTCGATCGCGTGCCATTCCTGAGCCGCACTGCCCTGCAACGGATCATTCAGGAGCGCGCGGTCCTCGTCAACGGTCGAGTGGCGAAGGCGAGCACACGCCTTCGACTGGGTGATGTCGTCCACGCCACGCTGCCACCTCCACCCAGCAGCGAAGTCCCTATGGAGGAGATCCCCCTCACGGTGCTCTTCGAGGACGAGCACATCATCGTCGTCAACAAGCAGCCGGGGCTGATCGTCCACCCCGCGCGTAGCCACAAGTCCGGGACGCTGATCAATGCGCTTGCATGGCACTTCCACCACCGTTCCAGCGGCCAGCTCTCGACCCTCGGAGCGGAATTCGCGCGGCCGGGGGTCGTTCACCGCCTCGACAAGCACACCAGCGGCGTGATGGTGGCCGCCAAGACAGACACGGCGCACTGGAGGCTCGGAAGGCAATTCGAGTTGCGTCAGACGCAGAAGCGCTACCTCGCCCTCGTGCACGGGCACATGGAACCGGAGGCGGACCTCATCGATCTTCCGCTGGGGAAACACCCATCGATCCGCGAGAAATATGCGGTCCGGCACGACGACACCGGCAAGGCATCGCAGACCGTCTACAGAGTGCTCGAAGAGTACGAGCGGTACTCGCTGGTAGAACTCGAACTGCGCACGGGACGCACCCACCAGATCCGTGTGCACCTTTCGCACATCGGGTATCCGATCGTGGGAGATGACATGTACGGAGGTCGCCACTGTCTCGAGTGCGACTTGGGCGGCGAGAGCCAGGCACCCGCGATGACGAGGCAGGCGCTGCACGCGGCATTTCTTGGCATCCGCCATCCCATATCCGAGGCGCCGATGGAGTTTCACGCCGAGCCATGGCCGGACATCCGGCGGTGCATCGACCTCCTGCGCGCCACGCAGCTCAAGCGACGACTCTCGATTGGCGGCACGGTGGTGCGCGTCGCCGATTCGCCTCCGCCCGACAAGGGCTAGATCCGTTCGAGGGCGCTCTCGCGGCGCATGAGTTCGAGGAGCGCGGTCCGCGGCGGCGTTCCCTCGAAGAGCACACGGTGGACCGCTTGCGAAATCGGCATCTCCACTCCGTGACGCGTCGAGAGATCGATGACTGCTCGGCAGGTGTCGACCCCTTCGACCACCGAGTTCATCGAGTCGAGTGCTGCCCCCAAGCTCGTTCCTGCTCCGAGGCGCTCTCCCAGCGTTCGGTTTCGACCGTCCGGACTGAAGCAGGTAGTAGCGAGATCCCCCACTCCCGCCACGCCGAAGAATGTGTCACGCAACCCGCCAAGCGCCACGCCCAGTCGTGCCATCTCTGCGATGCCGCGCGCCAGCAGTGTGGCCTTGGCGTTCAAACCGAGACCCATCCCGTCGATCATTCCCGCCGCCAATGCGATCACATTCTTGATCGCCCCCGCACACTCGACGCCAACGAGGTCGCGGCTCGTGTAGATCCGCCAGGAGTCACCCCCGAGGACGCTCTTCACGACCCCTCCCGCGTGCTCGCATCCGGCGGCGACGAGTGCGGTCGGAAGGCCCTTCGCCACCTCGGTGGCGATCGTCGGCCCGGAGAGTGCGATGACTTCGGCCTGCGGGCAGATCTCGCGGAGCACCTCGGATGGTCTCAGGAGCGAGGTCATCTCGAATCCCTTGGCGACGCTCACGAGAATCGCCCCATCCGGGAGGTGGCTCCCAAGAACCGACCAGATGCGGCGCGCGTACTGCGACGGAATGGCGGTGATGACTAGAGAAGCCCCCGCAAGTGCCGCAGCAGCGTCGCCCGTCACGATGACCGACGCTGGAATCCTGACCCCCGTGAGCCGAGGACTCTCTCTGTGATCGATGAGCGGGGCCAACTCGTCCGGCGTCCGAGCCCAGAGAGAGGTCTCGTGACCGCAGTGCGACGCATGACACGCCAGCACCATCCCGAACTGCCCGCATCCGATGACAGCCACACGCTGCGCCATGACGCAACCGTACCACGCCGCTGCTGTCGCACGCGTGATACCCTCCCGCCCTGCCTGCGCCTGCGAGCCGACCTGCGATGACGACACTCGACAGCGACTCTCGAACCGCGACCGCCTCGCTTGAAGCCGACGGCGCCCAAGGGGGAGTCCGCCTCGAGCGCAAGTTGTTTGTCGCCCTCTGCGGCGGAATGCTCCTCCTAGTGGCATGGCTTGGCGAGGCGGCGCTGGGTATTGAGCCCGCCGTCGCGCAGATTCCGGCGGTCGTGGGGGCGATCATCCTCATGACGCCTATGGCGATCGGGGCCCTGCGAGAGCTGCGCGCGGGCCGTCCATCGAGCGACTCGCTCGCGACACTCGCGGTGCTGGCGGCGATCGCCAATCAGCTCTATCTCGCCGCCGGATTCCTGGCGTTCTTTCTCTGGCTCTCGGAACTGGTTCTCTCGCGCACGGCGTGGGGAGCGCAGCGCGCAATCCGAGAACTCCTTGAACTCACTCCGGACATAGCGCGACTCCTCGACAAGGCGGGTGGTGAACGCGAGGTCAGCCGCAAAGAGCTCAGCGTCGGCCATGTGGTCCGAGTTCGTCCTGGCGAAAATCTTCCCGCCGATGGTCGGGTGATCCGCGGAACGAGCAACATCAATCAGGCGTCGTTGACCGGTGAGGCCGTGCCCGTCGAGGCACAGCCCGGCCTTGATGTCTACGCAGGTACCACCAACCTCACCGGGCAGCTGGACATCGAAGTCACTGCGGTCGCCGGCGAGACCACCATCGGAAAAGTCGAGTCGCTCATCCGCGAGGCGGAGAAGTCCAGGAGTGATCGGCAGGAGCTCATCGAACGGCTCGCCTCCTACTATGTCCCCGTCGTTCTGATGGTGGCTGGGCTCGTCTGGTTCTTCACGAGCAAGAGCGATCTGGCCACGGTGCGCGACCATGCCTCGGTGCGCGCCATCACCGTCCTGGTTGTGACCTGCCCAGGGGCGCTCCTCATTGCCTATCCCACTGCAATGGTGGCGGCGTTCGCTGCGGCGGCGCGCCGCGGGATCATGATCAAGCAGACGCGAACGCTCGAAGCTGCGTCGCGCATCGACACAGTCGTCCTTGACAAGACTGGGACCTTGACGACCGGCAAGTTCAGCGTCAGCCGATTGGCTCCATCGACTGCCAGTGATGGTGCCCGGCTTCTGCAAACCGCCGCCGACTGCGAACAGAGTTCGAATCACCCGCTGGCGCGCAGCATTCTCGAGACCGCCGAGCGCGCCCGGATCAAGCCGGAGGCGCTCTCGCAGTACGAGGAGATCCATGGGCGCGGCGTCATCGCGCGGACGGCGTCGGGATCAACGATTCATGCGGGGCGCGCGCACTGGATCAGCGAGATCATCTCGGGCATCGGCGAGGAAATCGCCAAGGTAGAAGAGAAGATCCACGGAATGTCGAGTGTCCATGTCGTCAGGGATGGGGTGTATCTCGGCGCGGTGGGCCTCGAGGACAAGTTGCGAACGCACGCCCGCGAGTCGGTCGCGCGGCTTCGTCAGCTCGGTGTTCGTCGAGTCTGCATCTTCACCGGAGATCGGCTCGCGGTTGCCAAGAGCATCGGAGAAGCGGTCGGCGTCGACACGATCGAGGCTGAGTGCCTTCCCGAAGAGAAGCACGAAGAGCTCAAGTACCTCCTGAAGCGCGGCCACAGGGTGCTCGTCGTGGGTGACGGAATCAATGACGGACCCATTCTCGCCAGCGCCGATGTCGGAGTCGCGATGGGTCTCTCGGGATCGGATATCGCTACCAATAGCGCCGGAGTCGCACTGATGAACGAGGACCTGAGGCATATTCCGTTCCTGCTGGAGCTCGCTGGGAGGGCGCGCGGAGTGATCGCGGTGAATATTGCAGCCAGCCTGCTGCTGGCTCTGGTCGGGCTCGCCCTAGCGGCCACCGGTCAGATCGAGATTTGGATCACCCCCTTCTATCAGGCGGCGGCCTATGTGTTCGTGATCGCCAACAGTCTCCGACTGGTGCGTTTCGGTGAGGAATATTCCGACGCCGAGGACATACGCCGAATTACTGAGACGCGGAAGGCGGAGAAGCCCTTGAGGGCCGCCCATCGTCTTTCTCCATCCGCGTAGCCCACCACGGACGAATCGTCCAACTTTCCGCTTGATTCCCTCTGACGCTGGGGAATACTGTCGGTGTCGCTGGGTGTTTTCGGCCGCGTGTCTCGTATGTCACCCGTTTGCCACTGTCCAGAAAGAGCCCCATGAAGCCTCGCTGTCATCTCCTTCTCGCTTCGGCACTATCCGTGCTCGCGGCCACCTCCGTCGATGCCGCTGTGATCCATGTAGCGCAATCCGGCGCAAACTTCGTCCCGCCCGTCGTGAACGCAAATGTCGGCGACACGATCCACTGGATGTGGAGCGGTCAGGGTCACACCGTCACGAGCGGATCGAACTGCACCGCTGACGGACTCTTCGACGGCGATCTCTCCTCCAGTTCGACCTCCTTCGCATGGGTCGTCCCTGCGTCCGTCGCTGGCACCACCGTCGACTACTTCTGCATGCCCCACTGCTTATTTTTCATGGAGGGATCCATCAATGTCGCGGCACCGACCTGGCCGCCTGGGGACATCAATCACGACAATCTGGTCAACGGACTGGACATCACGCAGTTGATGAGCGCGTGGGGTACCAGCGACGCCGCCGCCGACATCAATGATGATGGCGCCGTCGACGCGATCGATCTGAGCGTGATTCTGTCCAACTGGACATCGTGAGTCCTGCGATTCTTCTGGCTGCGTGCGTCGCGGTTGCCGTGAGCGGCGACGGCGAGTCGCTATTTGTGCGCGTGTGCCTGGACTGTCATCGACCTGGGTCCGAATCGGCGGTCGATCTGGAGTCTGCTGACTCCCGCACGCGGCGTGCGCTGACAGCCGCGAAGGCCGTGCGGGATGGCCTCATGCCACCGTGGCTTCCCGGGCCGGGATCCGCGAGCCTGCGTGCCCCTCGAGATCTGTCCGACTCCGACCGCCTGGCTCTAGCCGAGTGGCTCGAAGCGGGTGCGAGAGTCACCCGGCCTCTGCCGCCCACCTCGGATGCAACGGACGGGATCGCGTGCATGCGCATTGCAGCGGTCGAGGGCTGGTCGGCGGGTGCCGCGCCCGAAATGCAACTGCGCTCTTTTGCTGTTCCTCTCAACAATGCGCGACCCATGAGGGTGCGTGGCGTCCGCCTCGTGTGCCAGTCTCCGGGAGCGGTCCATTCGGTTTCGCTTCTTGCGGACACCGGTGGATACGCCACGCGGCTCGACGCCTCTGATCCTGAGGCCGGCTACGACGCACCTGGGGACATCGGTCTTCGCGCCTCAGGTTCTGAGGGGGCGGCTTCGCGCCTAGACCCCTCGTGGGTACTCCCCCCAGGGTTTGCGCTCGAGATTCCTAGCCAATCCACGCTGGTTGTCGAGGCGCACGCCGAGGGGCGCGGAAAGAGCGAGTCGGCGGCATGCCGAGTCGATCTGATCGCCGCAGTACCGGGATCCACGATCGTCCGCGCACACTCCTTCAGCCGCCTTCGCCCGGCCACAATCCCGGAGTGCGCTCGCGCCGTGGCGGTCATGGTGCGCGCTGCGGCCAACGCCCAGACCATTGAAGTTGTCGCGACTTCGCCCGACGGAGCGCGCACTTTGCTCCTGAACATCCCGCGCTGGAATGACCGCTTCTCAGAGCCATGGGTGTTCGACCCACCCGTGCCGTTGGACACAGGATCTCTACTGTCTGTGGAGTGGACGAGAGACCCGGAAGCTCCCGAGATCCCCCCGACTTCGCACGCCGCCGCAATGAGTGAACCGACGGTTGTCGTGCTCGCGGCCCCTTAGGCCACTGTCACGCGGGGATTGAGATAGACATCTTGAATTGTGTTGAGGATCCTGATCCCCTCGGTCATCGGCCGCTGGAACGCCTTGCGTCCGGAGATGAGGCCGGTGCCGCCCGCGCGCTTGTTGATGACCGCCGTCCGTGCAGCGTCGGCAAAATCGTTCGCGCCGCTCGCCCCAGCTGAATTGATCAGGCCCGCGCGCCCGCAGTAGCAGTTGAGCACCTGATAGCGGCAGAGATCGATGGGATGGTCGGAACAGAGGTCCGTGTAGATCCGCTTGTCGAACTTTCCGTATGACGATCCACCCATGTTGAGCGCCTCAAAGCCCCCATTGTTCTCCGGCAATTTTTGCTTGATGATGTCGGCCTGGATCGTCACCCCGAGATGGTTGGCTTGCCCGGTGAGATCCGCCGAGACATGAAAATCCTTCCCGTCCTTCTTGAAGGCGCTGTTGCGCAGATAGCACCAAAGAACCGTGGCCATCCCCAGCTCGTGCGCATGCTGGAAGGCCTCGGCCACTTCGACAATCTCGCGATCGCTGTCCTCGGATCCGAAATAAATCGTCGCACCGACGGCGGCCGCCCCGAGATTCCACGCCTCTTCGACGGTCCCAAACATTATCTGCTGTGCCCCGTTTGGATATGTGAGCAACTCATTGTGATTGAGCTTCGCGATGAACGGGATCCGGTGGGCGTAGGTGCGCGAGATGCTCCCGAGGACACCAAGGGTCGTGGCGACCGCGTTGCAGCCACCCTCGATCGCCAGCTTCACAATGTTCCCGCCATCGAAGTAGATGGGGTTTCGGGCGAAGCTCGCTCCGGCCGAGTGCTCGATCCCCTGGTCTACCGGCAGGATGCTGCAGTAGCCGGTTCCCGCGAGTCGCCCATGACCAAAGATCGCGCGGAGGTTTCTCAGCACCTGTGGGTTGCGGTCGCTCTGGACCCAGGTCCGATCGATGAAGTCCGGGCCGGGCAGGTGCAGGAGGTCCTTCGACACCTTCGCGGTGTGCCCAAGGAGGGACGCGGCCTCCGCACCCAGGAGCGACTCGAGGGACTCTGACGGCGCGGCGGATGGTCGTGTGGCGGTGGTCATGGGTTCGCTCCTCGCGGCGACTCTGAATCGTAGCGTGTGCTCAGGCAAGAATACCCGTGACTGGTCACAATGCGCACGATGCTCGTCTACGCAGGCATCGATGAGGCAGGCTACGGACCGTTGATGGGTCCGCTGTGCGTGGCGTGCTCCTCATGGGAGATCGACGGGTCGCACTGCCCCGAGTCTCCACCCGATCTCTGGAAGTCGCTTTGCCGGGCGGTCTGCAAGAAGGCTCGTGATCGCACCGGGCGCGTCGCCATCGCTGACAGCAAGAAACTAAAGGGAACCGGCGCCCGCGGCACACATCCGATGCGCGAGATCGAGCGAGGGGTCCTCTCGCTCCTGATGATTTCAGAACCAGACGCGCCCCTTCCCAAGACCGACGGCGAACTGCTCGCGCACCTCGGGGCCGACGGGCTCGACTCTCGTGCACCGTGGTACTCGGGTGCGTTCGCGATCCCCTATGCCTGTGAGGAACCGAGAGTCATGGTCGGTCGTGCCATGATCGCGAAATCCTGCGGCGCGACGCAGGTGCACGGCCACCGCCTCGACTGCGCCGCCGTCGACGCCCAGGAGATCAACTCCGCCGCCCACTCGGGTGCAGTCAAGTCGAGTGTGCCATGGGGTCTCCTCATGGGGCATGTGCGGCGGCTCAAGAGCCAGCACCATGACACACCGATGCGGATCGCGGTCGACCGTCAAGGTGGTCGAATGCGATACCGCGAAGACCTGATGCGGGAGTTCGACTCGGCGCGCCTGACCATCCTCCGCGAGGATGCGGAGGAGAGCGCATACCGCATCGAAGGGATCGGGGCCTCGATGGTGCTCTCGTTCACAGTCGCGGGCGAGACCCATCACCTCCCGATTGCGCTCGCCTCGATGACCGCCAAGTATGTTCGAGAACTCTGGATGGCCAGACTCAACCGCTGGTTTGCCCTTGAGGTCGCGGGGCTCGCGCCGACGGCTGGGTATGTGAAGGATGGTCGAAGATTCGTGGAAACGGTTCGCGGCGCCCTCGCCCAGAGAAACCTCCCGGAGGCGATGTTGGTTCGCGCCATTTGAACCCACCGCCCTCAGAGCTCCACCCGTGAGCCTCTGCACCCGCACGAGTCACGCGGTCGAGTATTGACCAAGGGCTCCGCTCTCTGCTACGCTTCGGAGCTCGACATTCGAAGGAGAATCGACCCCAATGGCCACTGATCTGACCAGAGTCCGCAATATAGGAGTGTGCGCGCATATCGACGCCGGCAAGACCACGGTCACTGAGCGGATTCTCTTTTACACGGGGAAAATCCACCGCATGGGCGAGGTGCACGAGGGAACGGCCACCATGGATTCGCTTCAGGAAGAGCAGGAGCGAGGAATCACCATCCAGTCGGCCGCGACAACCTGTCCGTGGGACCACAACGGCATCGAATACAAGATCAATCTCATCGACACGCCGGGCCATGTTGACTTCACCATCGAGGTCGAGCGATCCCTGCGCGTCCTTGATGGAGCGGTCGCCGTGTTCGACGGCAAGGAGGGTGTAGAGGCCCAGAGCGAGACGGTCTGGCGCCAAGCCGATCGCTATGGAGTCCCCCGCCTCTGCCTCATCAACAAGATGGACAAGCTCGGGGCGGACTTCGACTACTCCTTCTCCTCGATCCTTACGCGTCTAGGCGCCAACGGCATCCCGATTCAATGGCCGATGGGCTGGGGCAACGAATTCAACGGCATCGTCGATCTCATGACCATGAAGGCGATGTACTGGTCCCAGGACAACGAGGGGCAGGAGATCACGATCGGCGAGATCCCCGAGGACAAAAGGGAGCAGGCGGAGGCCTGGCATCACAGGATGGTGGAAAAGATCGCGGAGCTCGACGACGCGCTCACCGACAAGTACCTCCACGATCCGTCGCGCATCACGGCCGAGGAGCTCAAGGCCGTCCTGCGCAAGGCCACGATCGATCTGCGCGCCTTCCCTGTCCTGTGCGGATCCGCTCTCAAATATGTCGGCATTCAAAAGGTGCTGGACGCTGCCATCGACTACCTCCCCTGCCCCACCGAGCGCCCAGATATGGACGGGTGTGACGCACGCGACCCGAACATCAAGCTCACCCGCCCGCACTCCGAGAGCGCCCCTTTCTCGGCACTGGTCTTCAAGGTTGTCGCGGATGTGGCCGGAACTCTCACCTATCTGCGCATCTATTCGGGCACGCTGACCAAGGGCTCACGGGTGCTCAATCCTGGCAATGGCCGCAAGGAGAATGTCTCCCGTCTGTACGAGATGCACTCGTCGGATCGCAATGCCCTCGACGCCACTGGCGCGGGCCAGATCGTCGCCGTGGTCGGCCTCAAGGACTCGTTCACCGGCGACACGCTGTGCGATCCGGACCACCCGATCATTCTTGAGCGCATGGTCTTCCCGGAGCCGGTCATCTCCATGTCGATCGAGCCCAATACTGCCGACGACAAGAAGAAACTGGGCGAGGCGCTCACCACGATTCGCCGCGAGGATCCCTCGTTCCGCTCCAGCTACAACGACGAGACGGGAGAGACGATCATCTCGGGAATGGGAGAACTTCACCTCGAGATCATCAAGAACAAACTGGTCCGCGATATGAAGATCGGTGTGACGGTGGGCAGACCGCGGGTTGCGTACCGCGAGACGATCACCGGAAGCGCGCAGCGTGTGCGCGGACTATTCAAGAAGCAGACCGGCGGACGCGGCCAGTATGGCGACGCGGTTGTCTCGGTCTCGCCGATCACCAAGGAAGAGGCGGAGGCGCAGGAACTGGTGATGAAGAATGGCGTTGTCTTTGTCGATGGCATCGGCGGAGGCGTGATTCCACGCGAATTCATTCCCAGCGTCGAGTACGGCGCTCGCCAGGCGGCGGCCAGCGGAATCCTCGGCGGCTACCCGGTCATCGATGTCCGGGTCGAGCTGGTCTATGGGTCCTATCACGATGTCGACTCGAGTCAGATCGCCTTCGAACAGGCGGGCGCGCTCGCCTTCCGCGAGGCGTGCACCGAGGCGGGGCTCGCACTTCTCGAACCGATCATGAAACTCGTGGTGACGACTCCCGATGAATTCTTCGGCAATGTCTCGGGAGACATCGCCAGCCGCCGAGGCCACATCGTCGACAGCGAGTTGCGCGGCGTGGTCCGCCTCGTGACGGCCGAAGTGCCCCTCTCGGAGCTCTTCGGTTACACGACGAGCCTTCGCTCCATGAGTCAGGGCCGCGCCTCCATGTCGATGGAGCCCCTTACCTACCGCATCATGCCCGATCGCCTCAAGGACGAAGTTCTCGCCAAGCAGTGATACCTGACGCCGCCACGCCAGCATGAGGCCGTCTGCCGACGAGCGTTGGCTGGCGCATGCGGCGAGGCTCGCGCTGCGTGGCCACGGCGGCGTCGAACCAAATCCGATGGTCGGATGCATCATCGTCCACCCGGACGGACGCTTGGTGTCGTGGGGTGCCCACACTCGCTGCGGGGGTCCTCACGCAGAGGCCGTGGCGCTCGCGCGAGCCGGGGAGTCGGCGCGGGGATGCACGGCGTTCGTGACGCTCGAACCATGCGCCCACCACGGCCGGACTCCCCCCTGCACCGATGCGCTGATCCATGCGGGCATCTCCCGGGTGGTCTACGCGGAGCCTGATCCCAGTCTCCTGGCCGGCGGCGGCGCTCGGGCGCTGCGCGAGGCGGGAGTGCGCGTCGATCAGGTCGAGTGCACCCCCTGCTCCGAAGTCACTGCGCCATTTCTCCTTCGCCACAGGGAAGGGCGACCGTGGGTGATCGCCAAATGGGCTCAGACGCTCGATGGCCGCACGGCGACCCGAGGTGGCGACAGCAAGTGGATCAGCTCGGCGCGAAGCCGCGCGATGGTCAACCGCGAACGCGCGCGCGTCGACGCGGTCATGGTGGGGATCGGGACGGTCTTCGCCGACGATCCAAACTTACTGCCGCGCTGTTCCTCGCGCCGACGGATCCCGCGCCGGGTCATTGTCGATCCGGCGCTGGCTACCCCGATGGATGCGCAGGTGGTTCGGACCGCCCGCGATGGTGCGGTCGAGATTGCGGCAACGCGTGACGCGATCAGTTCGCTGACGCCACACGCAAGGGACTTCTGGATGTCCTCGGGGGTGCGCCTGACTCCACTGAGCGATGTCAGCGAGTCCGCCGCGCGATCGTCGATGCGCGGCTTGACACACGGCTCGCTCGGAGGGCTGCTGTGCGATCTCCATTTGCGCGGCGTGAGCACCGTTCTCTGCGAAGGGGGCGCGTCGCTGCTTGGGGCGCTCTTTGATGAAGATCTCATCGATGACGCGTGGTGCTTCGCCGCACCGCTGGCCGTTGCCGACTCCGCAGGATCGCCCGTCGCCTCCGGGCTTGGTCGCATCCAGATGGTTGAGAGCCTGCGCTTTGAGCTCCTCGACATTCGCCGCCGCGGCGTCGACGCGATGCTCCTCTGGCGGCGCCGTCAACGAGGCAGTACCACCGGAGGTGACACTCGCGTGGCTGCGGGATCGCGGACTTCGTAGTCTTCGGCTTCAAGAAACAGCGAGGTCGATCGGGGAAAGATCCTGAGGATCCCGGAGCCATCGTCGATCCCGAATCGTCCACCGTCGACTTCGCGGGAGATCGCAAGCGATGCGATCTCCCGCCCATCAAACCCTTCCACCACAATCCGGCCCAGAAGCAATTCCGTCGGCGGCGCTCCCTGAGCGATCTCCGTCGCCCGATCACTGCACAGCCGCGCGAGCAGTCCCTCGACCGCGCGCGCATCGGCCGCGCGAGTGCCGCGGGTGTCGACGAGCATCCAGTCTCCAGCTGCGCGCTCAAGCCGTGCCGACGAGGCGTCTCCGGGCTCGAGCCGAACCCCGCGGATGTCGGCGGGGCGCAGACCGGTGGCTGTCGCATCAACCAATGAAAGGGCGGGAGGCATCGCCGCTGCCACCGCAGCTTCGTCGATTTCCATGATCGCCTCGGGATGGCTCGCAAGCCGCGCGAAGCGCTCGGGTGCTTCGGCTCGCACCGGCGCACCGATCTCCAGTCGCTCCACTCGTGGCGCATCAACGATCTGGCCTTGGGGATCGACCGAGCGCACGCTCGACCGGATCTGCACGGTCGCCAGCGGCTCGTCGAGACCGAACGCGGCACGATCGGTGGGACTATCGACTACAAACCCGGTCGCACGAGCGCGCGCCAGTGCGTCAAGCCACCGTTCCACCGCCTCGCGATCTGCCCGCGTGGAAACCGGTGCGGCAATTCGCCACGAAGAGGGAGATGCCTCATCACGGAGAACCTCAAGGTGCTGGACCGATCCGTCACTTGCCAGTGCCGACGAAGCAATGCTCTGACACTCCACATCGGCCCGCTCGAACAGAGCGGTGCGACGGAGTCGTCGCAGGTCACCGCCAAGGAATGCGTCGTGAACCGTGGCCCGTGCGACACGGGGGAGTCTGTCACCTTTGAGCGGCGCAATCCAGGCACACCCTGCGGGAAGCCGCCTGCCCAGTGCCAGTGCTGCGCTCCCTCCATTCCAACCGACTGTCACGCGAGGGCTGTCATTGCTGATTCCGCTGGCAGAGGCCAGCGAGTCCGCCGACGACCCGGACCCTTCCGGCGCGGCTCGCGCGTCGAGCGTTCGCAGCGTGTCGAGGATCTCCTCGACCAAGAGACCTTCGAGAGGGAAGTCAAAGGGTTGGGATTGCCGCCACTGACCGTCTCGTCGCAGGAACTGCCAGGCGACAAGATCGCCACGGGAGACTTCGATTCGATCGACCGATTCCCACGGGACACTCCCTGGCGTGTACACCGCTGCGAATCCATTGCCTGCCTCGGACCCATCGGTCCTGGATCGCGCGGACTGCGCCGTCATCACCCCCCACACTAGGAGCCACGCGACGAGTGCCACGAGCCACGCAGCAAACACACGGCGCGCGCTCACGAGCGTCTCCTCCACACAAGTACAGCGGTTCCGGAGAGGAGCGCACTCACGGGCACACCCAGTGCAAGAAGGGCGGTCCACTTCAATCGTTCTTCGACCGAGATCGCACCGATGCGCGGCGCCTCACGCCCGCTTCCGGAGGGACCGATGCGGTCATCAAGACCGGCAAGCCAGAGGGTCGCATTGATCGCGAGCTCGCGGTTGCCTGGCGTCAACAGCGCCTCACGGCCACCACCCAGCGAGCGCGAGAAGTCGACGGTCGCCGAGAGCATCCATGACGGGCACCCGATAATGACGAAGCGGGCATGCTGGCCCGCCGGAGTCGTGCGCTTCGACGCGACCGCGAGTGGCACATCTCCTTCGCTCGCGCGCGTCGGGCTCGGACCCTGATCGCGTCGGCGCCAGTCCCTCTCAAGTGACCGCCCCGCCTGCGCGCGGGCCGTCAGGATGACCTCGCTCGAACCCTCGTCGGTGGTTCGCAGGGGTTGCACAGGGACAGTAACGGGGAGAGTGATCCGCTGCCCACGGAGCGCCTGCGCAATGGGATTCGCTCCCAGTTCGATTGACGGCTCGATTGAAGTGCGGCGCTGGGTGCGCCCCTGAGCGACCGGAACATCGTCGACAATCACGGCATCGGTGAGCGCCCGAGCGCCGAGGCGCTCCGAGAGTTCAGCCCATGGGTCCAACCGTCCGGAGATGGGCCGCAGGCTCGGGCCGATCGAGAGGAGTACCGGCCGTCCTTCGAGGGCGAGCGCCTTTGCGGCCTCGAGAATCGCTCGCTCCGACGGATTCTGCTCGATGGCCCACTGCCGCGGAGGAATGATCAAGAAGACCGTGCGCGCGCCCACAATCGGTCGAGGTTCGGTCCCAGGGCGCCACTCCGAGACGCCGATCCTTGCGGTTCGCAGCGCATCGGCGATTGCCGCGCAATCATCGCCATCGGAACTCGCGTCGAGCATCGACTTCTCCTGCGTGTGGACGATGATCACTTGGGGGCGTTGCGCATCGAGGACCGTGCGGATCGCCCCGGTGATCAGCTGCTCAACTCGAAAGCGGCGATCGAACCTGATGACGAGCTCCTGATCAGCGGATCCCGTCGCCAGTTGTCGGTCGGTCAGGACTGCGATGCCGACCGGGGACTCGACCACGATCGCCCCCCCTTGCATGAGGGCGACGGATACTTCCCGCAGAGGATCCGGCGCGATCGCCTCGAGCGCTTCCACGCTCCTAAGGAGCCGTCGAGCGCGTGACGCGAGCTCGGGGCGGATCGCTCGTGCGCAACCCCGCAGCTCCGCCGGTGCGCGCTCATCGAACTCCGCCCTAGCGAGCCACGAGGAGAGTGCGCCCAGCTGCGCTGACCAGTCACGATGGCACGACGCCAGTAACGAGGCCGCCTGCGATGACTCCCCGAGCGAGCCGACGGCCGATGGTTCGAGCATGCCACGAACCTGCTGCGCGAGGATCGGGCCGCCGGCGCAGAGCGCACGGAAGGCGCCGCCGGACTGTTCGGCCTGAAGTCGATCGGGGGAACCATCCGGAAGCGAATCATTCAGGACACGAAGTGCCGTCACCACCTGCACCGCCACGGTCTGCAATTCCTCGAGTTCAGAGAGCGCACCGGCGATCGCTTCGCGCGCGGCCGCATCGTCAGGCCTCCGTCTCGCAATGAGTGCCTCGATCCACTGCGAATACTCCTCGGCACCATCAGCAGTGATGGGGTCTATGCGCCGCGTCAGGGGTCCGCCCTCAGGACGGCTCCGATCAATCGCCCCCAGCACTTGGGCCACTTGTCCCTGAATCCCCTGATCGAGCGTGCCCATGGGGGCGATCCAGGTGATGCTCCATCCGTTGTCCAACGAGCCAACGAGGGCACTGGTAGATGACTCCAACTCCCACTGCCTCGTCTTTGTGGCGTCGAAGGAGCTGCGCAGCGGGCCCGAGTGGGCCAGCGTTGCGACTGCCGCCGCCGTCGTGAACCCGGCCATGGCGACGGCGATCGGACGCACCCAGGCCCGCATGGCGCGAACGCCGGAACTGCGCTGGGCCATCGTGGCCTGAAGTGCCGCCGCGGACACGAGGAACGCGCCTGTCAACGAGGCGAAGTACACGATGCTGAAGGTGTCGACGCTGCCATCTAGGAATGACTCGAGCCGACGGACCGGATCGGCGGCGTAGAGAATGTCCGCCTGAGCAATCGGAAGCACAGGGGCAATGGATCTCACCGCGATGAGCAAGATCATCCAGAAGAAGAATGAGAGGAGGTAGGCCACCGATGCGCTCTGCGACACGAGTCCGAACAGCAGTCCCGAGGCCAGATAGGCCGAGCCGATCAGGACGACTCCGAGTGCCGCACACAGTGCCTGCGCGGGATCGGGTCGGCTGAGCGTTTCGAGAACGGCGTATGGGGCACCCAGGCCAGCGAGCGCCAGAAGCGAAATCGCCAGTAACCCAGCAAGAAACCGCCCGCCGACGAGGGCGCCGATCGGTGCGGGGCTGGTGGCGAGTATCTCCCAGAATCCGCTGCGCTGCTCCTCCGAAGTTTGCCTCAGAGAGAGAACCGGCGCGGCCAGGAGCATCGCCCAACCAGCGGCGGCAGCCACCGTGCGGATCTCGGCGGGACCGCCGGGTACAAGCACCGCGATTCCTGCAACGGTCCCCGTCAGAAAAGTGAAGATCGCCATCGATCCCCAGAGAACCGGAGTCCATGCGAGTGCCCGGAACTCGCGGCCTGCCACCACAAAGAGCGCGTTCCACCAACGAGCGGTCATCCCGACTCCCCGTCGGGCGGTGTGTGCTCTGAACCGCCCACGAGCCGTGCGAAGACTTCGGCCAGCGGTGTCGAGGCGCGCTCGAACCGTCGCACAATCGCCCCCGAGTGGGCGAGAGCCTCTCCGATCGCCTCCGCAATCGCCCGGTCGGCGCGCGCCGCGGGGTCGACCTCAACATCCGTTCGGATCCACGCAGCGTCGAGTGTCTGACAGCGCACACTGCGAACCCCGCGCAGCGCACGGATTGCGCTGGCATCACTGCGGGTGGATTCAATCTCATAGCGCGCGGCGACCGCCCCCGCGCTGGCGAGGGCATCACTGCTGCCCTCCGCGACCAGCCTTCCCCGGTCAATCAACACCAGATGGTCGCAGGTGGCCTCGACTTCCGCGAGATTGTGACTGGAGAAGAGCACCGTGTGGGTCCCGCGCAGCGAGCGCACCAGCGAGCGAAACGAGAGCGCCGTCGTCGGATCGAGGCCGGTCCCCGGCTCGTCGAGGATGATGACTCTCGGCGCCGACACCAGCGTTGCGGCGAGGCCGAGGCGTTGCCTCATCCCACGGCTCAGTGTCGAGATGAGTGACCGCCTGACCCCCGCGAGATCGCACCTGTCAATCGCGGCGTCGATCGCTCCTCGCCGTAATCGTGGCTCAACCCCCCAGAGCGCGCATCGAAACCTGAGGTACTCCACCACGCGCAGCTCGCCCGGAAGCGGTGAGTTGTCGGGGAGGTATCCAAGGCGCCGTCGCGCCTCGTACGACTCGAGAACGACATCAGCACCACCCACGAACAGTCGCCCGCTATCGGGAAGAATGGCCCCCGCCAGCATTCGGATCGTCGTCGTCTTGCCGGCACCGTTGGGACCGATGAATCCGCAGACGCACCCCGAAGGCACCTCAAACGAGAGGGCTGAAACTGCCGCCACGGCATTGAAGCGCTTGCTGGCCCTGTCGACGAGAATCATGGGGGAACCCAGAGTGTATGGCATCCGTACACTCGATCGCCCGATGGCCGATCCACTCCCCTCAGTTGCCGGTGCGCAGATCGCCTCGTCCTTCGAGGGGGCTGGTGATGGCTGCGGAATCGTGGATGCCTCAGGGGAGATCGTCTGGATGAGCGCGAGCCTGGGTCGCCACGACCCGCGGACGCTCGCCAGTTTTGTGGAAGTGTGCACGACGACGGCTGGCGCGACGGCGGACCCGTCAGTACCCCACAATCGACGACGGTTTCGAAGCGACGGCAATCACTTCGAGGTGATCCTCTCGCCATGCGGAGAACACCGTGTGCTAGGAATTCTTCTCAATGTCACCGCGCGAACGCGGCTGAGCGAGCGACTCGACGCGGTCGATGCGGCGGGTGCCGATCTCCTCGACCTCGATGCCCAGATCGTCAACCCGCTCAATGTCGCTGAGCGCCTCGCGCTGCTCGAAGGCAAGATCGCTCAGGCGATGGACACGCTCTTCGGGGGACATCCGTTTGAGGTTCGACTGCGAAATCGCAAGACCGACCAGCTCGAACTGGTGATCGGCCATGGCATCGACCCGCTGCGGATCGGCGAGTCTCTGTACGCCCGCGAGCAGGGTCAGGGAATCTCCGGCTGGGTCGCTGCTTCAGGAGAGTCGTACATCTGCCGTGACCCGGACACCGACTCGCTCTACCTCCCCGGCCTCCCAGGTGCCCGCTCGAGCCTGACCGTGCCGATGCTGCTTCGTCAGAAGGTCATCGGCGTCGTGAACATGGAGTCGCTCAAGCCCAGCGCGTTCTCCGACGATGATCGGATCGCGCTGGAAACTTACGGGCGGTATCAGGCGATGGGTCTCAACATTCTCGACATGCTGATTGTGGAGCGCTCCAGCACGAGCGAACGAGTCTCGGCAACGCTTCGCGATGAACTCGAGATCCCGCAACAGTGCCTGCGGCAGGCGACACGCGATCTTGCGGTGGGACGGCTCGGCGCGTACGAGTCCCTCGAAAAGGCTCTCGAGATGCTCTCGGCCCGAATAAAGGGGGCGACCGCGGGTCCCCAGACCGTGCTGGGAATCGATCGGTTGCCGCGCGATCGCAGCCGAGATCCATTCATCGAGGGGAAGCGGATTCTTGTGGCTGATGACGATGCCAATGTGCGCGAGACCATTCAGGGTCTCCTGCAGGAGGCTGGAGCGATCGTCGAGAATCGTCCCGATGGCAGCAGCGCACTCGACCTCCTCACCCGGGCCAATGCCGACGGCCGCCCATTCGACCTCATCATCTCGGATGTGCGAATGCCGGACCGCAACGGCTACGAAGTGTTCCGCGCCTCACGCGAACTCACGCCAAAGTGCGCCTTCCTGATGATGACAGGGTTCGGCTACGACCCAAACCACTCGATCGTTCGTTCAAGCCAGGAGGGGCTGAGCAATTTTCTGTTCAAGCCGTTCCAGGCCCAAGTACTCCTCGAGGAAGTCCGCAAGGCATTCGGAGCTCCGGTCTGAGCATCAGGCAGGTCGGCGCGCCATGAGTACGCGCTGATGTCCCTCGAGGTCCTTCACAAGAGTCGCTTCGACTAGCCCCGCGGCGCGCGCGAGTTCGAGCGCTTGCGGGCCCTGAGAGAAACTGATCTCGACAAGCAGTGAACCTCTGGGCCGCAACCACTTTGGAGCGCATGCGACGACCCGGCGTACGACATCGAGGCCGTCGGTCCCGCCACGAAGCGCCGACTCGGGCTCGAATTCGCGGACACTCTTCGGGACCAGCACCCACTCGGCGTCACTGATGTAGGGCGGGTTCGCACACACAACATCGAAGGAATCCTCGAGACCGCGCCCTGCGAGCGGCATGTCGAGATCTCCGTCGAGTATCTCGATCCACTGGGAAAGGCCATTGGACTGGGCGTTCTGCCTGGCGAGAGCGCACGCCTCCGGGACGATCTCCGTCGCAATCACCCGAATGTCTGTGGCCCCCGCGGAGGAGGGCGCTGCTGTCGCCGTGCCGCTCCAGGCCAGATGCCGCCGCGATCCCCCGCTGGCGAGCAGCGACCTTGCCAGAGCGATGGCGATGCATCCACTTCCCGTGCAGAGGTCGAGGATGCGGCGGGGTCGTGAATCGGCGTCCGCGGGCGCACTCTCGCGCAGCACCGAGAGCGCCGCATCGACCAGCGACTCCGTCGATGGACGCGGGATGAGTGTGGCGGGACCGACGGCGATCTCGCATCCATAGAACGACCACGATCCCACGATGTATTGCACCGGCTCCCCGGACCCGGCCCGCTTCACACACTCGCGTAATGCGGCGAGCTCTTCCGCCGACGCAGGGCGGTCTGCGTCCATGTAGAGCTCCATGCGGGGGCACTTGAACACGCTGGCGAGCAGCAGGTCGGTGCACACGCTCGGCGACTCGACCCTTCGGTCAGAGAGATATGCGGTCATCCATCCTCGCAGTCGCCGCACGCTCCACTGTTCGGCCATCGTCCGATCGTAGTGGGTCGCCCTGTACACTCGACCCCCCACACCATGGAGATGATGCACGAGGACGAGGTGATGACGGAACTCGAGAAGCGCGCGCAGGCGTGCGGGCGATTTGGTCAGGTGACGAGGAGCCCGGAGGAACTCGTTTGCCTCGCGAAGGCATCCGGTGCGCCCGCGCATTACACAGTCCGGCTCATGGGAACCCACTGGCACATCGCACTGCTCACATCCGACCGATGGCTCAGCGAGTCGATTGAGTCGCAGCTTGTGGAGTCGCGCGAGGAGCCAGAGGCGCTCCTTCTTGAAGAACTACGAGACCTCGACTGGAGTGAGGGGGAGGTTGCCATACGGCACTTCCGGGATGACTCCAAGCAGTATGTCTTCGAGTCGACCCTTGCCGTGCGCGGGGCACCCGGCGAACTCTCACGGGTTTGGACGCTTCTTGCCGCCTATGAACGGACCTTTTCGCAGCTTGGGGAGATGTCCTCAGGCGAGGGTGGCTGAGGCGTGCCACCCCGGGTGCTGATGCTCGGATGGGAGTTCCCGCCATTCATCACGGGCGGACTGGGAACCGCGTGCCATGGCCTGACGCGTGCGCTGACTGCGGCCGGCTGCCGAGTGACCTTTGTACTTCCGCGCGCCATCGAAGGGTCGCACGCCTCGCATGTTGATTTTCTTTCGCCTGAGAGCGACCCGACAGGAGCACCCTCCGCATGGATTGCTCCGCCGACAGCCACAGTCACGCCGGCGACGACCCTCGATCAGTCAGCTCCGCGCGATGATGAGAGCGATCGTGTAGAGCGTGAGTTCCGCGCCGCCGACCTCCTCGCGGGCACTCCTGCGCGCATCGACATTCTCCGTACCCGGTCGATGGCGATGGGCTCGTATGGTGCTGGCCCCCGCACCCACACCCGGAGCGAGTTCGCCGAACTTCGCGCGTTGGTCAGGGCATCGATCAAGGGGCTGACGACTGGAGAGGACCAGCTGTCGACCCGCGAGGCGCTTTCTCTTCTCACCCCTGACGAGATCGACACGCTTGTCGCTAACGCCCCCACGCGCAGCGCGCTGCGCAACGCGATCGAGGCGCTCGAGATGGAGCGCGCCCTCCCCGAAGCGGCGCAACGCGACACCCAGCCCCGCGACTCCGTTCCCATGGGGGGCTACGACGGGGATCTCATCCTCGCGGCCGAGCGGTATGCCCACTTCTGCGTCCGGGCCGCGCAGGGCATCCCCTTCGATGTCATTCACGCGCACGACTGGCTCACCTACCCCGCAGGAATCGCGCTCGCACGGTTGACCGGCCGTCCGCTCATCGTCCATGTCCACGCCACCGAATTTGATCGGTCGGGTGATCATGTCAGCCAGTCGGTCTACAACATCGAGCGCCGCGGGATGCACGCGGCAGTCCGCGTGATCGCGGTGAGCATGCTCACACGCAACCTCCTTGTCAACCGCTACGGGGTCTCACCCGACAAGATCGATGTCGTCTACAACGGCGTGGACCTCGAGCCGGCGGCCTATGGAATCAAGCGGATCGAGAGGTCGGAACGGATCGTGCTGTACTTCGGACGAATCACCATGCAGAAGGGCCCCGAGTACTTCGTGCGCGCGGCCAAACGGGTGCTGGAGGTTGAGAAGAGCGTGCGGTTCGTTGTCGCGGGGTCGGGTGATCAGGCGGCGTCCATGATTGAGATGGCCGCGGCGCTTGGAATTGGCGGCAAGATGACATTCACGGGGTTCCTCAGGGGCAAAGACATTCAGCGGGTCTTCTCCATGGCCGATCTGTATGTGATGCCCAGTGTCTCGGAACCATTCGGGATCGCACCGCTTGAGGCGATGGGGCATCGCGTCCCGGTCATCATCAGCAGGAACTCCGGGGTTTCGGAGGTGCTCACGCACGCGCTCAAGGTCAACTTCTGGGATGTGGATGAGATGGCCAACAAGATCGTCGCGGTGCTGCGCCACCCGCCGCTCAGGGCGGAACTGCGCGACCGCGGATGGTTCGAGGTGCGCGGGATCACCTGGGACGGCGCCGCCAAGCGCTGCCTTCTGACTTACTCACTCGCGCTCGATGCCATCGCGCGCACCCGGCGCTTCGTCCCGTCGCGGCCGCGAAGCAGCTGAACTGCGGACTCCCGAATCCCCTTCCTATACTCGACTCATGGGACTGTTCACGCGTTCGAAGGTCCCGCCCGCACCCACAGAGAACACACGGGAACCCTCGAAGTCGCCAAGAGGTTCGAGCAGAGCGGACACAGGCGCTCCAGTGCCGCTGCTTGGAAGTGGAGCACTCGAGTCGCGCTGTCAGGCGATCGCGACGGAGATTCTTGCCGCCGCGCGAGAAGGGCAGAGTGGGATCCTCAGCGGGGCCTTCTGGTCGGACAAGCTGATGGCGTGGTCGATGAAGGACCCGGACTTCAAGGTTCAGTTGTTCCACTTCGTGGACTGCTTCCCGACACTCAAGAGTCCGGGCGCCGTATACGACCATCTCGTCGACTTCATGGCGAAACCCGGGCTGAAACTCCCGCCGGGGCTGGATCTATCGCTCAAGGCGGGAGCAATTGCCAAGGGACTCGTAGCCAGGACCATGTCGTCCCAGATCGAGTCGATGGCCGCGAAGTTCATCGCGGGCGAAGACGCGCGCAGCGCGTTGCCGACACTTCGCAGGGTCTGGGACGGCTCCATGGCCTTCAGCGTCGACTTGCTCGGTGAGGCCTGCCTCAGTGACGAGGAGGCGGCGGTCTACCGCGACAAGTACTTCGACCTGATCGCCAATCTGCCCGGAGCAGTCGCCTCGTGGAGGACGAACGCCCTCCTCGAGAGCGATCATCTGGGGCCGATCCCGCGGACGAATGTCTCGATCAAGATCTCGTCACTCTTTGCACGCACCGACCCCATCGACTTCGACGGGTCGCTGCGGGGCCTCGTTGGCGTACTGACACCGATACTCGAGGAGGCGAAGCGCCGCGGCGTGTTCGTCAACTTCGACATGGAACATCATGCGTTCAAGGATCTGACGCTTGAGCTCTTCATGCGCTGCTGCGAGACGGTCGACTTCGCTGCCGGGATCGCCATGCAGGCCTACCTCCGCAGCGGCCTCGCGGATGCCCAGCGGGTCATCGATTGGTCCACGCGGACGGGTCGTACGGTGACCGTTCGACTGGTGAAGGGGGCGTACTGGGACTCGGAGACGATTCACTCGGAGCAGCTTGGATGGCCATCGCCGGTGTGGACCACCAAGCGCGACACCGATGCGTGCTTTGAGAGGATGGCGGCGGCGTTTATCCAGGCAACGCCACACGCCGCGGGGGTCGGCGGCGTGAAGCTCGCGCTGGGGACCCACAACGCGCGATCGATCGGGGCGGCGCTTGCCCTCGTCGAACGCGCCGGCCTCCCCTCGAGCGCGATCGAGTTCCAGATGCTCCATGGAATGGCCGACGCGCTCAAGACCGCCGTCGTGGCGCGCGGCCTGAGACTGCGCGAGTACCTCCCCGTCGGCCAGATGATCCCGGGGATGGCCTACCTCGTGAGGCGGCTCCTCGAGAACACCAGCAATGAGAGCTGGCTTCGCTCTGGATTCGCCGATGGGGCGGATTCGGTCGCGTTGGTGGCGAGCCCACACCGCGAGAGCGGGTCGGGCTCAGGACGAGACGATGGCCGGTCGCGGCTCGCCGAGGGTCCCGAGCGGCACGCGCTCAGCGTGAAGGACGCGGCGGTTGGCGACGGGCGACCGTTCTTCTCAGAGAGCCTGCGCGACTTCTCTGATCGTAAACAGCGGACCGCGTTCGCGGAGGCGGTCTCGAGCGCGAAGGTCCAGAGGATCGCCAGTGACGCGACGGCGACGGATGCCGTGGCGGCGGTCGCACGCATGCACGCGGGGTTCGGCGCGTGGCGCGACACTCCCTGGCAGGAGCGCGCTCGAGTCCTCGTCCGCGCCGCTGCCGCGATGCGCACAGGCCGCGACGCGCTGTCCGGAATCGTCGTGAAGGAGTCGGGGAAGACCTGGCGCGAGGCGGACGGCGACATCTGCGAAGCCATCGACTTCTGCGAGTACTACGCGCGCGAGTCCTCGCGGCTCTTCGATCCGCGCCGGCTGGGCCGATTCACCGGCGAAGTCAACGAAGAGTGGTTCCAGCCTCGAGGTGTCGCAGTCGTGATCAGCCCGTGGAATTTCCCGCTAGCCATCTGCTGCGGCATGACTGTCGCCGCGCTTGTAACAGGCAATACGGTGATCGTGAAGCCGGCGGAGCAGACACCTGCGATCGCCCGCGCCCTGTGCGAGATCCTGTGGGCGGCGGGAGCGCCAGCGAGCGCACTCGAGTTCCTCGCGGGCGCGGGTGAGACAGTCGGTGCGCAGCTCGTCCGCGACGAGCGCGTGGCCATGGTCGCCTTCACCGGATCCAAGGGTGTCGGCCTCGACATCGTGCAGGCGTGCGGCGCAACACAGCCAGGCCAGCGACATGTCAAGAAGGTCGTGTGCGAGATGGGTGGCAAGAACGCGGTGATCATCGACGAGAGTGCCGATCTCGATGAAGCCGTGGTCGGCGTGCGCCAGTCCGCGTTCTCGTTCTCGGGCCAGAAGTGCTCGGCATGCAGCCGGGTGATCGTCGTCGGGAGCGCGCACGACCCGTTCCTGCGCCGTCTGATCGAGGCGACCCGCACTCTCGTAGTGGGTGATCCCGCGCTCCCTGGCACCGACATCGGTCCGGTCATTGACGAGGAGTCGGCCGCGAAGATCCGGTCGTACATCGAGATCGGGAAGTCGGAGGGTCGGCTCGAGATTCAGCTCGGTGTTCCGGTTGGCCTCGCCGCGCGCGTCGGAAAACCTTTCGTCGGGCCTGCGATCTTCTCGGCGATCCGTCCGGAGCATCGGCTCGCCAACGAGGAGGTGTTTGGACCGGTGCTGGCAGTCATCCATGCCCAGGACTTCGACGAGGCTCTCGCCATCGCCAACTCCACCAACTACAAGTTGACCGGCGGGCTCTACAGCCGTCGCCCATCGCATCTGGCGCGCGCGCGGCGGGAGTTCCGCGTCGGAAACCTCTACCTCAACCGGGCGATCACGGGGGCGCTCGTCGGTCGCCAACCATTCGGCGGTTTCGGAATGAGCGGTGTCGGCAGCAAGGCCGGTGGCGAGCAGTATCTCTATCAGTTCGTGGAGCCCAGATCAGTGTGCGAGAACGCGATGCGCCGCGGATTCGCACCCGGCCTCGAGTCGACATCGAACGATTAGGGCAGAGCGCGCTAGGCGATCCCCAGCGATCGATACTGGATCGCCTCGGCGACGAATTCTCCTGTGACCTCAACCGATCCGGCGAGATCGGCGATCGTCCTCGCCACGCGGCGGATCTTGTCGTAGGCCCGTGCGCTCAACTGGAGGTCGTCCAGGCCTCTCGACAGCAGCTCGGCCGCTGAGCCGTCGAGCGCGCAGTGACGATCGAGCAGCTCGCCGGAAAGACGGGAGTTGACGACCGCCCCCTGCCTCGCGGTCGCGCGATCCCTGGCCGTGCGGACTGCATCGCGCATCGACGCGCTGTCAGTGCCGACTTTCGCGCGGGCCAGATCGCGCGCGCCGACCCGTCGCACTTCGACATGCAGATCGATGCGGTCGAGAATGGGTCCCGAGACCTTGGATAGGTACTCGTTGGCCAGCCTTCCGCCACGGGAACCAAGCGCTCGCCCGCCCCTTCCCGACGGGTTCATGGCCGCCACCAGCAGTGCCCGAGCCGGCCAGGTGACACTTCCGGATGCGCGCGCGATCGACACTTCCCCGCTCTCGAGCGGCTCTCTGAGTCCCTCAAGCACATCCCGTCGATACTCGGGCAGTTCGTCGAGAAAGAGAACTCCGCGATGGGCGAGTGTGATCTCCCCGGGACGACCTCCGGATCCGCCGCCGAGAATCGACGCCGCGCTCGCGCTGTGGTGAGGTGCGCGCACGGGACGGGCCATCGTTGGTGCGGGCCCGACGCGGAGTGCGTCTTCTGCGCCGAAGCATGAGGAAACACGGACGACCTCAAGGGACTGCTCCATGGTCAGCGGCGGAAGTATTCCGGTCAGGGCGCGGGCAAGCATCGTCTTGCCGCACCCCGGCGGCCCGATGAGCAGAACATTGTGCTCGCCTGCGGCCGCGATCAGCATCGCTCGGCGAGCGATCGGCTGCCCGCGGATTTCGCGGAAGTCGACCTGTGAAAGGCCGAAGGTTGGGAGTGTGCCACCCTCCTCACCACACCCGTCGCGCCCCTCGAGCGAGCGCGAATCCCCGTTGGATTCCGACAGCGCTACTTCAGGTCGCTCGAACGGTTCTCCCCGGAAGAAAGCGACTATCTCGGACAGCGACACCGCCCCGAAGACGCGTACCCCGGGAACAAGCCCGGCTTCGAGCGCGTTGGCCATGGGAAGCACGATGCCTCGTCGGCCTTCGCGGGCCAGAAGCGCGGCGCTGACGGCTCCACGAATGGGTCGCAGTCGACCATCGAGTGCCAGTTCTCCGGCAACGATCCAGTCGGTGATCTCGCGCGCTTGGGGTCCGCGCGCCTCCAGCGACCCCGCGGCGGCGAGCAATCCAAGGGCGATGGGAAGGTCGTACACCGGACCCTCCTTGCGCGTTCCCGCGGGCGCAAGATTGACGATCACATGGTGGCGCGGAACTTCGAGCCCGGACGCCTCGATCGCCTGGCGGACTCGCTCTACGGACTCGCGAATCGCTGCATCAGGAAGACCGACTACGCAGATCTGCGGAAGCCCGTGCTGAGAGAGGTGAACTTCCACCTCGCACGGATGGGCCGTGATGCCGCGAAGCATGAACGCATGGACCACGGCGTGCACAGGGGAAACCTACGCCCGCGCGCAGCGACGCCACCAAACCTTCCCCTATTTCGCCTACTGTCCCCTCGTCGTGACCGCGGTCTTCGCCCTCGATCCCTCAAGTCTGGCGATCTCCATTGCCATCGGTGCCATCGGTGGATTCCTCGGCGGGCTCTTTGGCATCGGCGGCGGGCTGGTCATCATTCCCCTTCTCACACTCGCGCACGGAAGCAATCCCCACCTCTATCAGGCCGCGAGCCTGACCGCGGCACTGCTGGTTGCCGCCGGAAGCATCCCGAGGCACATCAAGGCGCGCGCGATCCGCTGGGTGTTCGCCTACCGAACGATCCCGTTCTCACTTGCCACAGTCGGCGCGGGAATCGCCATCGGCAACGCTCTTCCCGATCCGCTCTGGCTGGAGCGCATCTTTGCCGTCTTCCTTCTGTATGTGGCCGTGGCGGAAGTCGTGCGGCGATTTCGACCCGCGCGAGGACCATCCAGAACCGGGTCCGCGGCGGAGCGACTCTCCTGGGGGCCGGCCGCGTTGGTCGGAGGTGCGATGGGGACCCTCTCCGGCGTGCTCGGGATCGGCGGCGGCGTGATCGCAGTCCCGCTCATGCGCGTCGTCAACAACTTCAACATCCGCACGACGATCGCGACAAGTGCGTTCCTCATCCTTCCGACGGTTGTCGCCGGTGCAGCTCTCAAGTTCGCAACCCTGCAATCGGTGACGACACCATCCGGCGACGCGATCACCGTCTCCTCCGCCGCCTGGCTGGCGGCCGCGCTCGCCCCTGGCGCATTCCTTGGCTCCTACGCGGGGGCATCGCTTGTCCACCGGATCCCTATGCAGAAGTTGGCGATCGCATTCGCCGCGATGTGTGCGCTCCTCAGCATCCGCATGATGGGACTGGGTCAATGAGCGCACTCGCTCGGCCTGACTGGCGACAGCACAAGGCCGTCGTCGTTCTGGCGGCGATCTGGCTCACCGTGCCTGCAATCATGGGAGTGATGCTCGTTGCGGAACTCGGGCTCGTCGGACAGTGGCTCAGGGAACGGGATGGCGCCGCAATCGTCATCTTTGCCGGGTGTTTCGCGGTGACAACGGGGCTTGGACTCCTGCCACCGTACGCCCAGACGATTCTCGGTGGATGGGTCTTCGGTGCGGTGGAGGGCACGATGGCGGTCACGGCTGGGCTTGTCGTCGGCGCTGCGATCGGCTGGAGCGTCGCTCGCCTGGCCAGCGGGCCAAGGGTCGTTGCGTGGCTCGACGCGAGTCCCAAGTCGAGAGTCATTCGGGCCGCGCTCGTCGACGCCAGCCAGCGGCGGACATTCCTGTTGATCCTGCTCCTGCGTCTTCCCCCCAACTCTCCATTCGCCGCCGCGAATCTGGCGATGGGCGCGTCGGGAGTACGGCTCGTGCCGGTCGTCGCCGCGACTGGACTCGGGATGCTCCCTCGCACCGCGGCACTCTGCACCGCGGCAGCGGCGGCCGCAGCTACTGGGGCCGAGGACATTCAGTCGCTCTTAGCGCAGCAGGGATGGATGTGGTTCGGCATCGGCCTAGCGTGCCTGATTGTTGCCCTGGCCGTGATCTCGGCCATCGCCAAGCGCGCGCTCGCGAGCGCGGGTCTCGCGCCGCCGCAGCCCTGACGCAGCGTGGCACCGGCTCGCGTGTTTTCCTACGGGGCCTGAAGCGGCCCGGGCGCTTCGGCGGCCGGCACTGTTGCCCCAGCATCTTTCGGTGAGACCTGCGCCAATCGAGAGTCGATCTCAGAGAAGAAGTGATCCGCCTGTCGTTTGAACCCACGCGACTTGATCCCTGCACGGGAGTCGACACACACCTTCGGGATACGGTCGTCCATGTCGAGCCGCACGGAGAGCGACCATGTCTCGGACTCCCGTCGCAGCGCGGCCCCCGGTGGAGCGTGGTCCCGTTTGAGTTCGCGGTGAATCTCGATCCGAAGTTCCGCTTCATCGACGAAGACCCCGTTCTCCGCGACAAACCAGTCGGTGTACTGCGGATGGTTGGCCGCTCCCACGGCCGCGGCCCACAGCGCATCGCGTGTCACACCTGGGTAGTCGCGCGTTGCCGAGGCACACCCAACCACCGCGAACGACGCACACGACACGGCGAGCGCTACGAACGATCGTCCGACGCGCCTACTCCAGAAAGTTTGCATTGGTAAAGACCCTTTGGACATCGTCGTTCTCTTCGAGGGCATCAACCAGCCGAGTGATCTCGGCCGCACGCTCCGAGTCGATGTCGACAGTGCTGGACGCAACCCACATTACCTGCGCCTCAATCACCGCGATCCCCGCCGCCTCAATTGCGTCGCGCACCACCGGAAGCACGGCCGAGCGGCTGGTCACCTGCCAGACTTCGTCCTCCTCAAGGACATCGTCCGCACCAGCTTCAAGGGCGACTTCGACGAGGCGGTCCTCCTTCGCCGCGGCGCGGTCAATCAGGATCACCCCCGCATGGACGAACCCAAACGAGACCGATCCGGGGACACCGAGGTTCCCGCCGTTCTTGTCAAAGATCATGCGGATTTCGGGAGCTGTGCGATTGATGTTGGAGGTCAGCACCTCGGCGATCACTGCCACACCTCCCGGGCCATAGCCCTCGTAACGGATGGCCTGGAATTCCTCGCCACCGAGATCACCCGAGCCCTTCTTCACGGCCTTCTCGATCGTGTCGCGTGGCATGTTGACCGCCTTAGCGTCGTCGATCGCCAGACGCAGGGTCGAGTTGAATCGAATGTCCGCCCCCCCCGTGCGCGCCGCGACGATGATCGCACGCGACGCCTTCGACCAGATCTTTCCCCGCTTGGCGTCAACCGACGCTTTACGGTGCTTGATGTTTTTCCATGCACTGTGTCCGGCCATGGGGCACCCCATTCAGCGCGAGCGGATCGAAGCCTTCCCCTTCTTCGCCGCCTCGGCGGAAGCCGCCGCCGCACCGCTCAGCTTGGGAGTGCTCTCACGGGCCTTGCGCGCCTTGGACGCTTTCCCGCCCGCGTGGAAGGCGTCGGTGCCCGCGACCAGCGCGAAGTGAATCGCCCGCGCGCGCTCGCTCTTGAACTTCTTGGACCACTCCTTCATCAGTTGCGCGGGCTCGATCGGTTCGTTGAGCACTTCCTCGTGCATGAGAAAGTCAATCGTCGTCCAGTCGACCGGCACCGACGGGTAGCCGAAGCCCAGAAGCAGGAACCGCGTGGACACGAACGGAGGCATCCCCTCCAGGTTTTCCATGTAGATCTTGACATCCTTCGTCGGCTTGGCGATGAGCTGATCGAGCGAAACCTTGTGGTGACGGCGGAAGAGGTCAAACATCGTCATGCGCAGTCCCCGCATGCGCTGAAACGCATCGGGGTACTTGACCCCGATCACCGCCACCATCTCATCCACGAGACTCACACGGAACTCGTTGAAGTCGACATTCTGGCTGCGGATCTTCTGCATTGCGTTGTCGGCCATCTCGGTGGACGCATCCGCGAGCAGCGTGGAGTGGATAAAGAGTGCCAGAAGATCGCTGGTGTTGGGTTCCTCAGCCCGTGCTCTCGCGCCCCACTTGAGGACGAGCGAATTGAGGCGGTTGATGTTGTACGACGGCTTTGCGTCCTTCACGGGGTCTCCTCATCTGGGGGGCTGGGTGGATCGCTCAATTCAAACTCGATCTGCGGGACGCTTCTGAGCCTCGTCGATTCCCGCAGGTGCGACCGGAAGAATCCGGCGGCACTGCGCATCGCCGAAAGAGTCAGCTTGGCCCGCTCGACGGGCAGCACGGACACGCACACTGTTGCAATGGAAAGGTCGCTTTTCATCCGGACTTCTTGCACAGACACCATGCCCTGGAAGCGCGGGTCACTGAGACCGCGAATGATTCGCTCCTGGATGGCGCGCTGCACGACGCTTGCCACCTGCGCTGGCCGTGAACTCGGAGCCTCGGGGGCTCCAGACTGCGGGGCTCCCGGGAAGCGTCCGCCGAGCGACACGCCCGGCGGAAGTTTCGGGCCCTTGCGACCTCGATCACGCATTCCCGCCGCCCAGCGGACGGACCGTGATCGTCCTGTAGCACTCGAGAACATCGCCTTCACGAATGTCGTCGTATCCGTTGATCTTCATGCCGCACTCGTTGCCGGCGCGAACTTCCTTGGCATCATCCTTGAAGCGCTTGAGCTGCTCGAGGCGGCGATCCTTTTCGACGACAATGCCGTCGCGCGTGACGCGGATCTGCGCGTTCCGTTCGACCACGCCGTCGGTGACATAGCACCCGGCCACGGCGCCGACTTTGGTGATCTTGAACACCGCACGAACATCGGCATGACCGAGGACCTGCAGTTTGACTTCCGGCTCAAGGAGACCACGCACCGCCTTGTCCATGTCGTCGGTGAGCTGGTAGATGATCTCGTACATCCGGATGTCGACCCGGCGGATCTCGGCCAGCTTGCGCGCCTTGGCGTTACTAGTGACATTGAAGCCCACGACGACACTGCCCGTGGTCGCGGCGAGTTCGACATCGCTCTCGTTGACGCCTCCGACCCCCGAGTGCTTGATGGAGATCGTCACATCGTCGGCCTTGATCCGACCGAGGACGACCTTGAGCGTCTCCAGCGATCCCTGCACATCGGCCTTGACGATCAAGGGGAGTTCCTTGCGCTTCGAGTTGGCCATCGTCTCAAAGATGTTGTCGAGCGTGATCTTCGGAGAAGCGAGCTCTCGTTCGCGCTCGGTCGCGCGCCGTTCGGCCGCCGCCTGCTCAGCCGCGGCCAGGCTGTCGACCACATAGAACTTGTCGCCGGCGTCGGGAAGTGCATCGATCCCAGAGATCGCGACGGGCATGGTGGGAAACGCGGTCTGGATCCGCTCACCGCGGTCATTCACAATATCGCGGACGCGGCCGAACCCACGACCCACGACGACAAAGTCCCCGCGCTTGAGGACACCTTCCTGCACCAGAATCTGGGCGACGGCACCGCGCCCCTCTTCCATGCGCGCTTCCAGCACCGTGCCCTGCGCGTTGCCCTTCCAGTCCCCCTTGAGTTCAAGGACATCAGCCTGCAGCGCGATGAGTTCAAGAAGCTCCGGGATCCCCGTGCCCTTGAGACCGCTGACCTGCACAACTTCGACCGGCCCTCCCCATGGAGTCGGGTTGAGTTCGTTGGCTGCCAACTGTCCGTAGATCCGCTGCAGGTTTTTCTCGTCAAAGTCCGGACGATCGATCTTGTTGAGCGCGACGATGATCGCGACATTCGCGGCCTTCGCATGATTGATGCTCTCGACCGTCTGGGGCATAACCCCCTCTACCGCGTCAACGACCAGCACCACGACATCGGTGATCTTCGCGCCGCGCGAGCGCATGGCAGTGAACGCTTCATGCCCCGGCGTGTCTATGAAGGTGATCTCGCGCGGGGATTCGCCGGACTCGACAGTCACCTTGAATGCGCGCGTCGACTGGGTGATCCCCCCCGCTTCACCGGCGGCGATATTGGTGTTGCGGATCCGATCCAGCAGTGTGGTCTTGCCGTGGTCGACATGTCCCAGGATCGTCACGACCGGAGGTCGGGTCCGCTCATCGGTGCGTGTGCGCGCGGCGGCGCGCTGCTCGATCTGGAAGGAGGCACTCGCTTCCTGCCGGATCTTGATCTCGATGCCGAATCCGGCCATGAGTTCCGCCGCAGTCATGCCGTCGAGCGCCGCATTGATGGTGATCATGTTCCCCGCCATCAGGGACCGCTTCATGATCTCGGCCGCCTTGATGCCGGTGAGTTCCGATAGTTCCTTCACGGCCACAGGGTCGGGAATGATGACTGGCCCCTGAGGCTTGACGGCGACTACCCGCGGTGCCGTCGACACAGGCCGTCGGCCGGCTTTGAACTTGTTGAAGATCCCCGAGGAGTTTCCCAGTCGGGATGTGCGCTCGTCAAGATCCTTCTGACTGAAGCCTCCACCGGTCGCTCCCTCGCCCGCTCTTCCAGTCCTCCCTGCATCGCGTCCCGGTCTACCAACCCGCCCTGACGCTGGAGGCCGTCGAACGCCCGCACCGCCTCCCGCGCCTGGACCCGTGCGGCTATCCCCGGCACCGGGCGAGCCAAACGGTCCTCCGACTCGCGGTCGTGGCGCCGGGAGATTATCGGGGCGGTCCACGCGAATGACCTTCGGTCCGGAGAGGCTCGTCTTCGTCGGCTGAAGAACTTCGCCGGTCGGCCGAGCTCGGACCGGCCGTGTCGGGACATTCATGGCCGCAGGTTGGACGGGTACTGGAGGTCGGCCCAATGGCGGTGCCGAGGGCGACGCCGCGGCGGGCGGAGCTCTCGGTGGCGCGGGTGACACGCTGGGCGCGGCCGCCATGGATGGCTGGATCGGCTCGACGCGTGCGGTGGGTGCAGCCGGAAGTGCAGGCGGCAGTGCGATCCCAATCACCGGTGGTTCCGTCTCGATGATGGCCTTGGGATGCGCAAGTGTCGCCGTCATGTCCGATGACGCGGGTGCGGGCGGAGCGTCGACGGCACGGGTCGACTCGAGAGTCTCCGTCGCAGAGTCCGCCCCTCCCGCCTTGCGCTTGGCGACGCCCTTCTTCGCCCGTTCGCGGGCTGCGACAAGATCGACATGATCCGACACCTCCTGGGCAGACGAGCCATGGCCAGAACCGAACCACTCCCTGATCGTCTCCGCGAGCCCCATGGGAACGGATGCTTGCGGGGTCGTGACACCCTCGATGCCCTCTCTGGCACACTTCTCGATGATGTCCTTCGCGGTGATCCCTAGATCTTTCGCGACGGCTGTGATTCGGATCCTCTTGACTGTCTTTGTTGCCACTGATTACTCCAGCGTGTTTTGATCTGTCATGCCTGTCATGCCTGTCATGCCTGTCATGCCTGTCATGCCTGTCATGCAAAGCGCGATCAAGCTCTTGACTCCGCGGTGCCGGCACCAGCGCCGCCAATACCAAGAATGCTGTCGGCCGCCGACTCGCTCTGCGCGTCGGTCGTGGCGACAGCCGAATGCCCAGATCCATGGCCACCCAGCAGTGCGTCGGCAACCGCCACCTCCGCCGCCTTTCGTTCCGCGGCCTCGGCACTCTCGCGCTGCATCTCCGCCGCCAGGGTCTTGGCGCGCTCCGAGCACGCATTGACGACCGCGACCGCCAGTTCCTCGCTCATCCCGCACTCTTCGACGAGGATTGGTTCTCCGATCTCCTCCACATCGAAGACGCTGATCATTCCCAGTGCCCCCATCTTGTCGAGCATCTCGTCGACGGCACCCTCGACGGTCTTGACCGTCGCCTGAAGAATCCCAAGACCCTTCTCAAACTCAGGCGGCGTAAGAATGTCGACATCCCATCCGGTGAGACGCGCGGCGAGGCGCACATTCTGCCCGCGGCGACCGATGGCCAACGAGAGTTGATCATCGCGCACGATGATCGTGGCTCGCCCGAGCTCGAAGCAGAGACTGACTTCCTCCACCTCCGCCGGCTTGAGTGCGTTGGAGATCAGCACCTGGCTCGATTCGTTCCAGCGAACAATGTCGATCTTCTCTCCGCCGAGCTCGTCGACGATGTTGCGGATCCGTGATCCGCGCACACCGACGCATGCACCGACGGCGTCGACCTTCGAGTCAACGCTCGAAACCGCTAGTTTCGTGCGGAATCCCGGCTCCCGCGCCATGGCCTTGATCTCGATGGTGCGCTCGGCGACCTCGGGAACTTCCGATTCGAACAGCCTGCGGATGAAGTCAGGGTGCGCACGGCTCATGACGATCTTGACCTGACTTCCCGCATCGCGGACATCAAGCAGGATGCAACGCACCCGATCGCCCGCCTGAAACTGCTCACCGGGGATCTGCTCGCTCTTGGGCATGAACCCCTCAGCGCGCTCGAGCTGCACGATGAGCGCGTTGCCCTCGTACCGCTGCGCCACGCCCGTCACGAGTTCTCCCTGCCGCTTCGAAAACTCGTCGAGGAGCGAGACCCGCTCGTTCTCGCGGAACCGCTGGATCATGACCTGCTTGGCGGTCTGTGCGGGAATCCGACCAAGTTGGTCCAATGGGATCGCCTTCTGCGAACCATCTTCCTCGTTGCGCCAGAGCGAAATCGTCCCCCCAAGGCGGTCGATCGAACAGCCAAACTCATCGGGTTCTTCAGAATTGAAGTGCTTGCGAGCGGCACTCACCATGGCCAGCTCAAGATCCTGCACCAGCAGTTCTCGATCCACATTCTTCTCCCGGGCCACATGGTCCAGCAGTCTGATGATTTCATTCATGTCGGATCCTTTCGATTATTCAAGATGTCACCGCGAACAAAAAAAGCCATGTTCGCCGCGGTCGCGAACATGGCCCGTCCGACTGCGCTCACGGAACCTCAACCCATACGGGTCTCCGGTCCTGCGAACGCCCCTGAGAAGACTGCCGACCGTCGGCGCGGATGGACGCACAAACGCGTCATACGCGGCTTCGGTGTACCGATTCGACACGAGCCAAGAGTTGAAACTTCATGGTCGCTCCAATGCTGAGGCGGTCAAGGGGACGGACGGGCACCCAAGGAAGCGATTCCGTGGGAAGGCGCATCATACCACAATCTCTAGGATGGATCGATGATCGTTGGCTGGATCGGACTGACTGCCATGGCACTCCTCGGAGTGGCAGCGCCGCTCCAGAGTGGCATCGCGGACTCTTCGGAGCGCGTTGAAGTCCACGCGTATCCCGCCCTGATCGAGGTCGCGCCCGGCGGGGATCTCCCCCTTGCCATTGTTCTTGAGATCGAACCATCATGGCATGTGTGGACGAATGACCGTTCCCTGCCGGGGACGGTGGCGGTATTCGACGGTGCCGTCGAGACCGAGATCACGGCATCGACCGCACCCAGCGCGCTGCGCGTCGCACTCGCATCGTCCTCGCGGTTCATCACCAGCGCCGACCGCAGTGAACCAACGGCGCGGCTCTTCGCGCAGTGGCCGGAGTTTCACACGGTCACGGCGGATGTCGGTGATGGCCCGCAGACCTACGCAGTATTCGAAGGGCGCACGATCGTGTTCGTACCCATATCCGTCTCGCCGGAGGCCAGCGTGGGCCGTCACTCTATTGATCTGGATGTCTCCTTTCAGGCGTGCGACGCCACCATTTGCCTCCAACCGGCCACGGTGCGACTGAAGGTTGAGGTCGATGTCCGACCTGGTGCCACCGCGGGCGCACGGCCCGAGGTGCTCGATGTGTTCAAGGGGTTTGACCCTGGACTCTTCGCCGCCATTCATGGAGGGACCGCAGAGACGGACGCAGTGCAGTTCGATGTCTTCGGCGCCGAATTCTCGATTGACCCGCACGGTGGCGGCTTCCTGCTCCTGCTGCTGGTTGCGGCGATCGGTGGGTTGCTCCTCAACTTCACCCCCTGCGTTCTCCCGGTCATTCCTCTCAAAGTCATGGGGCTCGCCAAGAGCGCAGGCAATCGGGCTCGTTGCGCGCAGCTGGGAGCGGCACTCAGCCTAGGGGTCATCGCCTTCTGGATGGGACTCGGTCTTGCGGTCTCACTCCTGAGCGGCTTCACCAGCAGCCAGCTCTTCCAGTACCCGCTATTCACGGTGGCCCTCGGGGTCGTCATAGGCGCGATGGCCATCGGCATGTGCGGGCTCTTCTCGATTCAACTGCCCCAGTCAATCGCGGGGATCGAGGTTCACCACGACACCGTGGCGGGTTCGGTGGGCTTCGGAATCATGACCGCAGTACTCTCAACTCCGTGCACCGCGCCTCTAATGGGAGCGGCGGCGGCCTGGGCTGCCTCGCAACCGCCGTCGACGGTGCTCGCTGTTTTCGCCTCCATCGGTACTGGGATGGCGCTCCCCTACTTCGTGCTGAGCGCGTTTCCGAAACTTGTCGCGCGCGTGCCGCGCACCGGCCCAGCGAGCGATCTCGTCAAGCAGACGATGGGGCTCCTGCTTCTGGCCGCGGCGGCGTACTTCGTCGGAGCGGGACTCTCGGGATGGGCCGTCGAACCACCCAATCCACCATCGCACGCATACTGGTGGGTGGTCTCCGCCCTTGGAGTCGCGGCTGGCGGCTGGCTCCTCTGGCGCTCGATGCAGATTGCGCGCACGACGAAATGGCGGGTCATTTCCATTCTGCTGGGCGGGATGATCGCTGCGGTCAGCGCCGCGGTCGGAGTGCGGCTGACCGACGAAGGTCGAATCGACTGGATCTACTACACGCCGGAGCGGGTCGCCTCGGCGCTCGCTTCAGGCGACGCCGTCATGCTGGACTTCACCGCGGAGTGGTGCCTCAACTGCAAGACCTTGGAGAGCACGGTGCTGGAGTCGGCGGGTGTCCTCGAGCGGCTGGACGCGGGCGGCATCGCCCCGATCAAAGTCGACTTGACCGGCAACAACGCCGCCGGGCGGGAACTTCTGACGAAGCACGATCGACTGACGATTCCGCTGCTCGTCATCATCGCCCCCGACGGGCGCGAGGTCTTCAAGAGCGATGCGTACACACCCGGCCAGGTGGAAATGGCGCTCGATGAGGCGACCCGCACCGAGGCGGCGGGCGGACGCTGAGGCGACTCTCCCGATGCCGTTCAGTTACTGCGTGAGGGCAACACTTCCGGACGCTTCGGCCCTCGAGGAGTGGATCGATTGGATGAAGACGGAGCATCTCTGCGAGGTGCTCGCAGCCGGAGCCCTGCGCGGCGCCGTCGTCAGGCTCGACGGCGATCCCCCGCGCGCCGAGGCGCGCTACGAGTTCGCGGATCGCAAGGGGTACGAGACCTACCTTCACCTTCACGCACCGCGATTGCGCGCACGCGGACTTGAACGCTTCCCTTGGGAGCGCGGCGTTTCCTACGAGCGCAGCTGCGGCGAGATTGTCGTCATTCTTGAGGGTCGAACCGCGACCTGAGTTCGGCGCGGCGCTGAGCGGAGAGTTGACGAAGGGGGTCAAGCTGGTAGGTCGCGTCGGACTCGAGGGCCATCGCGATAGCCACGCGCGCTCCGGCCGCATCTCCCGCGCGCTCGAGCGCGTCGGCGAGCCGGATCCAACTCTCGGTGTGACGGTTGTTGAGTGCGAGCACTCTCTCAATCGCGCTCGCCGCTTCCTGCCACGACCCGCCCGCAATCCGGGCGCTGCGGATCGCGGCCATCGACTCCGAGAGCAGCGCCGCGAACCGCGAAGGGAGCGAGATGGCCGCCGCAGAGGACGCACGACCGGCAAGTGCGAGCCACTCCGGGGCGCGAGGATCAGACGGGGCAAGATCCGCAGCCGCCTGCCACTGTTCCGATGCGCGGACGGCGTACGCGAGCCGCGGCGGCCATCGCGACGACACCTCAAGGAGATCGGCGGCGGCCCCGGCGCGCGCGTCAGCGAGCAACACTGCAGAGCCGGTCTGCGCGGCTTCGTGAATGCGTAATGCACCCGCGATCGCCGGCAGGTCCTGCGCCGCGAGTCCTCGATGGACGACGGTCGCCAAGGTCGCGCTGAGCATGAAGGCGAGCGCCGAGAGCGTCCACTCGATCCCTCTGGTCACCCTGACACCAACTACTTGAGTTCCTTCACCGCGCCGTAGCGCCCACGATCCCGCCACCGCGAGCGCAACCCACCCCCACATCGTGCTGCCGGGAAGCCAGAATGCCATGTCGATCTCGCCATGCATCACGACGACCGCCGCCAGTGCGGCGAGACCGACGGCGGTTCCCTTCACCATGCGCTCCGTTCCCGCTGCCAGCGCACGCGCAATCGTCCCTGCCACCAACACACCGAGCGCGAGTGCTCCCAATCTCCAGGCGCACGCGTCAATTCCATCAAGCGCCGGGGCTTCAAACGCCAGCGAGATCACGCCGCACACGACGACAACCCACCGGGAAAGCACACAGGCGCTCCGAGATCGCTGCTCGAGGGTCGTCTCCACAGCATCGGTCTCGATGCGACCCGCGCGCCATGCCAAGAGCAGTTGGAGTGCGATCAGTCCGGCTCCGGTGCACCCGAACGCGACGAGTGCGTCGGCGAACGCGCCGTGCGCGCTCTGCACTTCCTCCACGCACTCAATCGGCCGGTGTGCGAGGAATGCGGTCTGGAATCCTGCGGGACCGACGCCAGTCCATGGAGAGTCTCCAAGCGTGCCCAGGGCTCCAACGAGATACTGCCATCTGAAGAGGAGGCTGCGCTCGGCCCACTCCACGCCGATCACACCGCGCGTCAAGATCCCGGCGACTGCCGCGACGCTCAATGCCACAAGCAGCCATCCTATAGGTGCTCGTGTGCGACGCGCGACCAAGGTGACTACCACGCCGACAACGATCGCAGCGATCCCGCCCTTGCTTCCACTAGCCACGACCAATCCGAGACACAGGGCTGCACCACCCCAGAGAAGTGCGCGAGCGCGAGTGTCGCCTTTCGGCCGTGAGTCCAGCGATGACCTGACTAGCGCAATGTTGCCCAGGAGCAGCGCGGTTGCCACCGAGACGGTGGCAAAGACATTTGAGAATCCGAACCACCCCGTCGGCTCGTTCTGGGAGAGTCGTCGTTCATACGCCAGGGTCTGAGGCGAGTCGATGGCCCACCCCTGGGCTCTTAGGAACTGCTCGCGAGTCTCACTGTAGTAGGCGAGCATCGAGGGATGCTCCGAGATCATCTGAGTGAGTCCGCGCATGGCGATGATCACGCCGACTCCGCCGAGCACAGCAACCGCTACGGTCGAGAGCAGTCGGCTCCTGTCAGACGGCACCGACGCAAGAAGCGCGATGGCGCAGAGCACACCGGTCACCCAGGTCGCGCCGCGCCAGAGTTGCTCGGCATCCCCAACTCCGTGGAAGATCGCCATGCCGATCGCGGCACAACAAGCGAGCGAGACGAGTGCTGCCGCGAGCCCGAGTCCACCACGGGATCGCGTCAGCAACCAGCCTGCCCCCGCAAGTCCCAGCGCGTCGATGAGCACGCTGTCGGCGGCCGACGCGCCAATGAGGACCGAGCCGTCGAACGCGGGGTCCATGTCAAACACCGGGAGCGGGGCGAAGTTGACGAGCGCCCGGGTGCACGCCGCCACCAGAATCGCCCCCAGCGCGATCCGGTCGGAGAGCGATGGCTTCAAGGTCTCCATCGTCAGGCATCCTAGAACCCTGGCTTCCCAACAGTTCCCTCGCCACCAGACGGGTATCGTCGGAGGCGATGCCGTCGGATACCACTCGTCGCCTCCTCACCGTCTACTGCGCGAGCGCGCGGGGTTTGGATTCTCGGCACCTTGATGCCGCGCGCGACTTCGGACGGCTCCTGGCCGAGCACTCCTTTGACCTCGTCTACGGCGGCGGCGGGATCGGACTTATGGGGGAACTTGCCAGGAGCGCGAAGAACTCGGGGGCCCGCGTCACCGGAATCATCACGGAGCAGTTCGTCACGCTCGAGCAGGGTTGGGATGGCTGCGACGAACTGATCGTCGTCGACTCGATGCGCGAGCGCAAGAAGCAGATGGAGGAACGAGCCGACGCCTTTGCCATCCTGCCGGGTGGACTGGGCACCTGCGAAGAGTTCTTCGAGACGCTCGTGGGGCGGGTCATTGGTCGCCACGCCAAACCGCTTGGAATCCTCAATGTGAACAGGTTCTTCGATCCCCTCCTAGCGCTCCTCTCCCATGGCGTCGAGTCGGGATTCGTACGGTCCGCGGCACGCGATCTCGTGATCTCAGCCGTCGATGCAGGAGCCCTGCTCGACGCGTTGCGCGCCGAGATCACTCCGAACGGCGGGCCGTCCCATGACCCACGGGCCATGCTCCCGATGCACGGGCCACATGGATGACGCGAGGCGCGCATGAGCGGCACACCTGAGACCATCGGGCTCATCGCCGGAAGCGGCACATTGCCGATGCTGGTCGCTCAGGGGATCCGCGCCTCGGGGCACCGCGTCGCCTGCATCGGGCTTCGGGATCAGTACAACCTGTCGCTTCCGCTCTACTGCGACGAGTTCGCACGGGCGGGTGTTCTTCAGCTCGGACGATGGATCCGGGTGATGCGCCGCTGGGGGATTTCTGAGGCGGTGATGGTGGGCCGCGTGTCGAAGGCCCGCATGTACGAACCGCTGAGGCTCCTCAGGCAACTTCCAGATCTTCGTGCCGCACTCCTCTACTATCGCCACCTGCGGTTTGATCGGCGCAGCCATGTTCTTCTGAGCGCGGTTGCGGACGAACTGGCCAGAAGCGGAGTTCACTTGATCGACTCAACGACCTACATCCGCGAACACATGGCGTCTTCTGGTGTCATGGGACGGATTCAGCCCAACTCCACCCAGCGGCGGGATCTCGACTTCGGCTGGCCGATCCTCCGCTCTATCGCCGACCTCGGCGTCGGCCAGGCAATCACCGTGCGAGAATGCGATGTGATCGCCGTCGAGGCGATGGAGGGAACGGATGCGACGATCGAACGGACAGCGTCGCTGTGCCGCACTGGCGGGTGGATGCTTCTCAAGACCGCTCATGCAACCCATGACATGCGGGCGGATGTTCCGACTGTCGGGATCCCCACCCTTGAGCTGATGAAGCGCTTGGGGGGAACGGCACTTGTCCTCGGAGCTGGTCGCGTCATAATGCTCGAACGACCCGGGCTGATCGCCGCAGCGGACGCGATGGGAATCGCGCTCGTCGGAGTCTGAGGCACCGCGATGCCCAAGGGCGAGTTTGTCTCGCGTGCGGGCCTCAAGTTGGCGCACGCCCTGGATGTGTTTCAGATCGATCCCAGAGGGCTCCGATGCGCCGATTTCGGCTGTAACGCCGGTGGTTTCACCGACTGTCTCCTCAGGCGAGGCGCGTTGCAGGTCATCGCCGTCGACACCGGATATGGGATGCTCGATTGGGGACTTCGCAACGACACGCGGGTCGAAGTGCACGAGCGGAGAAATGTCCTGCACATGGCCATCCCGGCACAAAGAGTCGATCTCGTTGTCATCGACATGGCGTGGACGCAGCAGAAACGGTCGATTCCCGTGGCGCTCAGATGGCTCGCTCCCCACGGGCTAATCGTCGCCCTCATCAAGCCCCACTATGAGGCGTCGGGAGACGAGAAACTCGCGCTCGTCAAGGGTGTGCTTAGCGCCGAAATCGCCGCGCGCGTCGTCGATCGAGTCCTCGCAGAGATGCCCAAGCTCGGAGCCGAGGTCGTCGCGCACACTCCGAGCCCGCTTGAAGGTGGCGGCGGAAACGCTGAGCATCTGGTGCTCCTCACGGCAGCGAAATAGGGTCGATCCGAGGCTCGCTGAGGGGGCATCAGAGACCCTGTTCTGGTAGGATTTTGATCCCCCGTGAGTCCTCCCGAGAACCCAGAAATCCCGCACGCCTCGAATCTGGGAACGGTGATCGACAAGTCGATCGATCGCGAGCTGCACGAGTCGTACCTCGTGTACGCCATGAGCACGATTACCGATCGTGCGCTCCCCGATGTGCGCGACGGACTCAAGCCATCGCAACGCCGGATTCTCGTGGCGATGAACGATCTCAATCTCACCCCGGGGCGCAAGCAGATCAAGTGCGCGAAAATCTGCGGGGACACCAGCGGCAATTACCACCCCCACGGAGAGTCGGTTATCTACCCGACTCTTGTCAATCTCGGACAGTCCTGGAAGACCCGCTCCCTCCTCATCGACAAGCAGGGCAACTTCGGATCGATCGAAGGAGATCCCCCCGCCGCCATGCGTTACACCGAGGCGCGCCTGACCGGCCCGGCGGTCGCCATGCTCGAGGATCTCGACAAAGGGACGGTCGACTTCAAGCCCAACTACGACGATCGGCTCAAGGAACCCACGGTTCTTCCTGGCAAACTCCCAAACCTGCTGGTCAACGGGTCAAGCGGCATCGCCGTTGGCATGGCCAGTTCGATGCCTCCCCACAATCTGCGTGAAGTCGCGCGCGCGGTGGTGGCCACGATTGACAATCCGGAGATCGGCCTCGACGGACTTCTGGCACTCTTGCCCGGCCCTGACTTCCCCACCGGCGGCATGATCATCGGGCGGCGCGGGATCGCCGAGGCATACGCCTCGGGGCGCGGAAAACTTGCCGTGCGCGGCCGCGTTCGCCACGAGACCAAGGATGGGCGCGCCACGATCATCATCGAGCAGATTCCGTTCCAGGTCGTGCAGAGCCAGTTGATCGCCAAGATCGTGGAGGCCAAGAAGGAGGATCGGATCCCGGACATCGTGGATGTTCGCAATCACTCCGGGCGCGACGCGCAGACGCGGATCCTCGTCGTGCTTCGCAAGGGAGCAGATCCGGCGGTTGTAGAGCGGCAACTCTACGAATTCACGCCGCTTCAGGAAACATTCAGCATCAACAACATCGCGCTGGTTCACGGCCAACCACGCACCCTGCCGCTGCGTGCGCTGATTGACTGTTACATCGACCACCGCCGTGATGTGATCCGGAGGCGCACCGAATTCCTCCTGCGCCACGCGAGACAGCAGGCGCACCGCTTGGAAGGACTCGTTTATGCCGTCTGCGATATCGACGAAGTCATCCGCATCATCCGCGAGTCCCGGACCCGCGAGGAGGCGATCGAGCAGCTGATGGCGCGGGCCTTCCGAATCGCTGCGGACCATCCGAGCGCACCGCTCGTCCCCGAGAAGATCGCCGCCGCCAGCCGCCAGAAAGGCGGGATTCGCCTCACCCGCGTCCAGGCCGATGCCATCGGTGCACTCCGGCTCATCCAGCTGGTCGGACTCGAGATCGAGAAGCTCGCCAAGGAGTTCAGCGACCTCCTCGCCGAAATCGACTCCTACGAACGGCTTCTCGGCCACGAGGAACTCATACTCAAGATCGTTCGGCAGGATGTCCTTGAGGTAGCCGAGAAGTTCGGCGACGAGCGCCGAACGACCATCGAGGACGACGAAGCGGGCGAGTTCGATCTAGCCGAACTCATTCAGGAGCACGATGTGGCGGTCACGGTCAGCCACGAGGGATTCGTCAAGCGGCTTCCGGTCGACACCTTCCGAATCCAAGGCCGCGGTGGGGTCGGGGTGCGTGGATCCGATGCCAAGGACGGCGACTACATCGAGCGCGTCTTCATCGCCTCGACTCACGATGACCTCCTCTGTTTCACCAACACGGGACGGGTCTACCGGATCAAAGTCTGGCAGATCCCGGAGATGTCCCGCACCTCCAAGGGACGGGCCATCAACAATGTGGTGGAACTCAAGGAGGGCGAATCGATGGTCGCGTATCTCCCCATCAAGGATTTCGAACTGAGCGAGGACTATCTGTTCTTCGCCACGGCTCTCGGGCGGGTGAAGCGCTCGTCGCTCAAGGACTACCGGAATGTCAATCGCAGCGGGATCATCTCGGTGAGACTCAATGAAGGGGATCGCCTCGTGAATGTCGTCCTGTCGCGCGGCAACGATCATGTGCTACTGGCGACCGCGCACGGCATGTCTATCCGCTTCGATGAGAACGACGCGCGCGTAATGGGTCGGGATGCGGCTGGCGTCGCCGGCATCGATCTCGCCGACTCTGACGCGGTGGTCGGGCTGGTGCGATGCGATGACGCCGCGGCGCTCTTCACCTGCACTTCCAACGGGTTTGGAAAGCGCACGGCGATGAGCGAGTACCTCGTCCATCAGGAGGATGGGCAGACTCGCGCGCAGTCGCGTGGTGGCAAGGGGCGGATTGACATCCGCACGGATGAACGCAACGGACCCGTCGTCGCGGTCCACTCGACCCGCGATGACGACGACCTGATGTTCGTCTCCCGAGGGGGGATGATCGTGAGGATCCGCGCCAGTGAGGTTCGCCTTGTCGGTCGCAACACGCTTGGCGTCCGTGTCGTGAAGTTGCAGGATGATGACTCGCTCGTTGGAGCCGCGCGGTTCGAGGGCAGCGATGCCGAGGGCGGATCGCCACCGGAGCCGTGATAGGATCGAACCATGGCACTCAGCGACTGGTCGGAGACAGTGATTGTGGGCGACCTGACTGACGAACCTCAGTTGAGCGAGGACCTCGGGACCCTCGCCGTCCGTCTGGAGTCATCAAAGTCTCCGCTTCATGTCGTTCTCGACATGAGCAAGGTGACTTATCTCACCTCGTCGAACCTCGCGCAGTTGATCCAGACTCGCAAATTCGCGAACGCCACGGGGGGCTCCCTGCATCTGTGCGGGGTCGCTGATGCCGTCTGGAGCATTCTCCTCATGACCGGGCTCGATCGCCTGTTCAAGTTCTCCGAAGATGTCTCGACCGGCCTCGCTGCGGCGCAGCTGGGCCTGTGACGGCCTCGGGGTGAGTGCAAGCCGAAATGATGGCATGTTGACATGAAGATTCGGCGCGCCGTCCACGAGCCTCGCATCGAACTCATCCCTCTCATCGATGTGATGATGTTTCTGCTGTCATTCTTCATCTATTCGCAGGCCCTGGCGGTTCGAATCAGCGTCGTGCCGATGGAACTTCGCAAGTTCCAGAGCAGTCAGGATGCCAAGCCGGCCACCGCCGCGACGATCTCCCTCGCACTCGATGGACGGCTCTTCTACAACCGGGTTCCCTGCACGCTGGAAGACATCGCCGGACGGGTGGCTGAGTCGAAGAAAGAGGATCCCAAGACGATCGTCTATATCGCCGTCGCCGATGGTGAGGGGTCGGTCGATCGCGCGCCGATCATGCAGTCGGTGTGGGACATCCTGCGCGGATGCGGGTTGCAGGTGAACTTCGTTGCCAAGCCCAGAGATACCGATGAGAAGCCCGCGCTCTCGCCTACGATAAGGCCGTGAACGAGGTCCGGCAGGCGAATGCTCCGCTCTATGTGGGGATTGCCGTCGCGCTCGCACTGCACCTGATGATCGCGGTGCCGGTCCTCAGCAATGTGTTTGGTGTCACCGGGACCAGTGCGCTCGACTCGCGTCTCGACGGATCGAGCGCCGCCGAGCGCAAACAGCGCGAGCGGATGAATAATGCACTCAAGGAGATGCAGGAGGCGCCGCCGCCTGAAGACGACCTCGTGAAGCCGGGGCTCGACGACGGATCCGATCAGGGCATGGCCTGGATCGGTTACGCCGAGTACCAGGAGCACATCGCGCGCCACGCGACGACTGATCAGGCTGCGTTCACGGAGAAGGATGCTGGCGGCGGCGGAGCACCAAGCGAAGGTGCACCCAACCAACTTCCTCCCACTCCCGACGCCGCCGAGACAACGACGCCCCCGCCCCCGACAACGCAGCCGTCGCCGCAACCTACGCCGCAGCCGTCCGCGCAACCCACAACGCAGCCGTCGCCGCAACCTACGCCGCAGCCGTCCGCGCAACCCACAACGCAGCCGTCGCCGCAACCTACGCCGCAGCCGCCCGCCCCAGTCGCGCCGCCACCTCCGCCACCACAGGTCGATTTGCCTCAACCCCCGATCGGCCCGGACGGCACTCTGCCGATCACGCCAACACCTCCACCTCCGCCTCCGCCTCCACCTCCACCACCAGAACCAACAGCGAGCGCGGTCTCGCCCAGTCAGCCAACGACACCGGCTCCCGGATCGCCTCCTTCTCTGCAGACTCCGCCGGCGACCAACGCAGGCGCGACATCCCCGGTGCCATCAGCAGTTGCCGGCCCACCCGGCGCTCAGAACCCCAATCCTGAAGAAGGGGAAAGGTCCGACCGCGAGTCGGACGCCACCAGCATCATTGATGCTCCCCCATCGAAGTGGCGCACAGGAAAGCCGCTCGCCCAGAAGGGGCTCGAGGTGCTGACGAAGAAGCCGGTTCTTCCGATCCTCACGCAATTGACGACTTCGCCTTCGAATCCCGTCTGTGAAATCGTCTTCGGCAAGGATGGCAAGCCGGTCACCTGCCGACTGCTGAGCTCCAGCGGATCGGAAGATGTCGATGGACCGGTCCTCGACGCGCTCTATCGGTGGCGCGCCAAGGGCGAACAGTTGAACAAGCTCGCGCCCGGCAAGACCCTGCGCTTCTGCGTCCGTTTCATCCTCAACTAGCCGCTGTGCCGCAGTGACCATCGAGTCGCTCGCGCCAAGCCGACATTGAGGCATCGTCCGTGAGGTCGTACCAGAGCGGCGTCACGGTCACCTGGTGTTCCATCAGTGCCTCGACATCGCTCCCCTGCGCGGTGTGCGCGAACTCCATTCCGTTTCCGCAGGGCCAGTAGTAGGGGCGACCATCGGGTGATACGCGCCGCTCGTGCCGATCGATTCCAGCCGCGGTGTTCATGCGCACGACGCGGATCGCCGGCATCGGCGCGGCCGCGCTTTCAATCGTGGGAATGTTGACGGACATCACGCGGTGCGGATCGAGCGGATGGGCGACGATCCGGTCGATGGTCGTACGGGCAATCTGCGCCGCCCGTGGCCATGCTGTCTTCGCGGGATCGCCGATGTGCAGACTGACCGCGATCGCGGGGACACCGAGAAACGCCGCCTCGATCGCCGCCGCCACCGTCCCCGAGTAGATGACATTGATTCCGACATTGGCGCCGCTGTTCATCCCGCTGATGACGAGATCGGGCCGGGTTCCCTCGCCGAACCGCTCCGCCCACATCGTCCGCAAGCCAATCTTTACGCAGTCCGCGGGGGTCCCATCGATGGCGTACCCGCGCATGCGAGGGTTGACCTGCACCTCGCGGACCAGCAGCGGCCGATGAAAGGTGATCCCGTGGCTCATCGCCGACTGCACCCCCGCGGGTGCAATGACGACGACCTCCCCTAGCGAGCCGATCGCCTCATGCAGCGCGTCGATCCCCGGCGCCGCGATCCCGTCGTCGTTAGTCAGAAGGATGCGCATGCGAGGACAATACCGCGACGGCGATCGCAGGTGGTCTAGTCCGTCTGCGGCTCGAGGACATACTGGCGTCCCCCCCACCTCACTGGCCGCCGCGCGCGCAGATCCCTGGCTCCCTGTCGGAGGATCGATGCCACGATGAGCGAGGCATATGGGTGGGCGAGCACGGCAATCATCGGGACGCCAATGATCCGGTAGATCCGCGCGAGCGTGCCTCCCTGCGCGACGAGGGCGAGAGCGCCAGAGGCGATCCCAGACCATCCCAGGGGAGCGTCACCACCGGCGAGTGCGGCCGCGCCCGTTGCAAGCGCGAGCGCTGCGATCGCCGAAACGCCGGGGCCGATCACGGTGCACTCGGCGGCGTACCGCGACATCCTTGACGGATTCCTGTGACACGCCTCGATGAGGATCCGTCTCCATCCCTCGCGAAACTGCGAGAACGACTCGTACATCCGCACATGGAGGAGTCCGTCCGCGACAAAGAGCCCCGCGCGGCGCTTGAGGACATGGACCATCCTGCGTGCGAAGGCAAGGTCCTCGAGGAGATCATTCTTGACCGCCGCGTGGCCACCGAGGGCGTTGTAGGACTCGCGCGAGAAGAGCATGAACTGCCCGTTCGCGAAGGCGCGGGGATTCGTCTCCGCATTGACCCGTGCGATCGGATAGAGCTTCATCAACTGGATCGCAGCCACCGGCTGAACCGCCGCCTCGAACGCCTGACGGACGCTCACCTCAGGAAGGGCCGAGAGGAGCGAGAGCCCACGATCGAGAAACAGGGCGACTGAGGACCTAACGAGATCCGCCTCGAAGGTCGTGTCGGCATCGGTGAAGAGCAGCAGTTCGCCCGATGCGCGGTCGCTTCCCACGCGCGCGGCGTTGCACTTTCCTGCCCAGTCGTCGGGGCAGGATGCATTATCAATGAGGTGAAGCTGGCGACTCGACCCGGAGGCCCCCCGCGCGCGCTCAATCGCACTCCGGGTGCCATCGGTGCATCGATCGAGCACGAAGATGACCTCGATCTCCCCCGGGTAGATCTGCGCGTCGAGGCTGCGAAGCAGATCCGGTGCATGCGACTCCTCGTTGTGCGCCGGGATGATGATCGAAACTCTCGGCCACTGGGCGCGCTGTATGGACAGGCCCTCGGAGAGTGCGGGTCGGTTGCGGCCATCGCGCTCGACCCGCCAGAAAACGACACACCAGTACGCCGTTCCCGCCAGCGAGAACGCGCACAGGATCCAGACGCTGACCACCAAGACCATCGACCTAGGGTAGCGGTCGCTGCGGTTACCCTCGAAGAATGACCCGAGCACTCTCGAGCCAGGAGGCCGCGAACTACGACCGGGCGTGCGCGAGAGTCCTGGGGATCCCGGGCATTGTGCTCATGACTCATGCCGCGGTCGAGTGCGCCGCGTTCATCCGCGCACACTGCGGCCAGGCGACGAACTTCGTCGCCGTGTGTGGCAGCGGGAATAATGGCGGAGACGGGTACGCGATCGTGCGAACACTCGCCTCGCACGGGCTTGCGGCCTCCGCGCTTGAGGTCGCCGCGCCCCGCGCCTCTTCGGATGCAGCGTTGATGCACCAGTGGGCGACGGCAATGGGACTGGTCGCACGATTCGACGCGCTCGCCGCGTCGCTCGTCGATCCTGAACACACCCTGATCATTGACGCAGTTTTCGGAATCGGTCTCACTCGCCCTCCCCAAGGGGCGGCACTTGAGGCCATCTCTTGGATCAATGCCCAGCGCGCGCGCGGCGCGCGGGTAGTCGCCATCGATCTTCCCAGTGGTATCGACGGCGATCTGGGGGTCGCACTCGGCGGAGCCAACTCCGCCGTCCGGGCCGATCAGACTCTGACCATGGTCGCCCCCAAACTCGGGTTTTCCGCGGCAGACGCCTCCGAGTACACCGGCGAAGTGACCATCATTCCCATCGGGGGTCCAGCCGATCCACGCAAACTGCCAATCATGGAATAATGGAGCTTCGTGTACGCCGCGCTCCTCTCGAACCGCTACCTGACTTCGCGGCTGATTCCATTCATCGCCATCGGTGCGGTCGGGCTCTGCGTCGCCCTCGTGGTGACCGTCGTCTCCGTGATGACCGGGTTCCTCGACATGCTCAAGGACTCAGGGCGGTTGATCGTCGGCGATGTCATCGTGACATCCGGGCTCGGAGGGATTCCCTACGGCGATGAACTTGTCACCGAGCTGCGCCAGCACCCCGATGTCCAGGGGGCAACACCGCTCATCGACACGATCGGGCTCCTGCGCATGCCGTATCCCCACGGCCCTCAGAAGGAAGTCTCGCATGTTCAGGTCTGGGCGGTCGATCCCACGAGCCTTGCGACAGTCACCGACTTCGCCAATGATCTCTACTGGCGTCCGGCCGCAGACTCCGCCGCGGCCGAGGCGATGGCCCCCGAGGATCCTCGGCGCACGCTCGATGGCACGCTCCTCGAGGATGGCAAGCGCCTTGCGCAGGCATCGTCGGGGCGTCCCGGGATCGCCCTTGGAATGCATGTGTCGGTGGGGAATGCGCGCCAGTCCGATGGGAGCTACCTCCCCCGCTACGGCTGGTTCATGCCGGGACACGATGTCACGCTGACCGTCGTTCCCGTCTCGGGTCAGGGAACGATTGCGGAACCACGGGAACAGGTCTTTCCCGTCGTCAATGAAGTGCAGACCGGGGTTTATGAGGTCGATCGGAATCGCGTCTTCATCCCACTCGCCGAAGGGCAACGGCTCCTCAGGCTCGACGAGGCTTGGTTGTACGACCTTACTGCCGAACCGGATGCAGATGGCAACTATCCCGTCATCGGCAGGACTCCAGCGAGGGTCACCAAGGTGCTGGTGCGTGGACGAAGCGGCGTCAATGCCGACGAACTCAAGCGCGAGGTCGGCGCGGTGTACGCCAAGTTTGCCGAGAGAATCGAGGGAGATCCCGCGCGCACCGCCCGTGCCCCTTCGTTTGTCAACATCCTCACCTGGAACGAGCAGCTTCGCGATCTCATCACACCGGTCGAGAAAGAACGGGAGATGATGCGGGTCCTCTTCTCGCTGATCTACATCGTCTGCGCGGGCCTCATCCTCTCGATCTTCTGGGCAATCGTTGTCGAGAAGACACGCGACATCGGAATCCTGCGCGCTGTCGGAGCGTCACGGCTTGGAGTCATGTGGATTTTCCTGCGCTATGGACTGGTGATCGGCGTCGTGGGAAGCGGCATCGGGGTACTGCTGGCATGGATCATCGTGCGCAACATCAACGCCATCCATCTGGCGATCGGCAGCGACGCGCCGAGTGGCGCGTGGATCGGGGCGTATGTAGTTGCCGGTGGGTGTGGTGTGGGACTCCTTCGCGCCGCCATCAAGGGGCGGCTCCTCTCGATCCTTCTGTGGCTGCTCGGGATGCTGGTCTTCGCGCTCGCGGCGACTCTTCTCATGCTCCACAAGGGCACGCTCATCTGGGATCCAAGCGTCTACTACTTCACCATCATTCCCGACCGCGTCGACTGGACGACTGCCTGGACGACGGCGCTCGGCGGAGTGCTTTTCAGCGTGATCGGTGCGGCAATTCCTGCCTCAAAGGCTGCGGACATCGATCCAGTGGAGGCACTCCACTATGGGTGAGGCGATCCTTGAAGCCCGGGGCGTAAAGCGCACCTACGCCTTCGGGAGTGTCGGTGTGCCCGTGCTCCTCGGAACTGATCTCGTCGTCGCCGAGGGAGAGTGGCTGGCGGTGCTCGGCTCGTCCGGATCGGGAAAGAGCACGCTCCTGCACCTTCTAGGCGGACTCGATCGGCCCGACGCTGGAGGCGGCGAGATCCGGTTCATGGGAACGCCCATCGCGGTCACCAACTCCCGCGCGCTCGATGTGTACCGGAATCGGGACATCGGGTTCGTCTTCCAGTTCTACCACCTGCTGCCTGAACTGACGGTGCTCGAAAACGCCATGCTCCCAGCGATGATCGGCGGGTGGACGGGGCTCGCGTCGGCGCGACGCCGGGACGCTGAGGCGCATGCGCGCACACTCCTTGACTCGTTCGGCCTCTCTCAACGCCTCGCACACCAGCCCGGTCAGCTCTCCGGAGGTGAACGGCAGCGCGTGGCGATCGCCCGCGCACTCGTCAACAAGCCACGAGTTCTGCTGGCCGACGAGCCGACGGGGAACCTCGATGCGCACACCGGCACCGGGATTCTCGAACTTCTGGCCGCGCGCCACGCATCCGGGCTCACCATGGTGATGGTCACCCACGATCCGGAGGTCGCAGCGCGCGCAACCCGTGTCGTGCGACTCGTCGGTGGTCGCGTCGAGTGACGGGCGAGCGGATCCAAAGAAAAATCAGCGATTTTACTTGCTCCAAACTAGTATTATCAGCCATCATTGTCCGTCCGCTGCCAGTTTCAATCCTGCGACTATGCGGATGCGCAACGGTTTCATCGCCGAATTCTGCGCAAACGCTTGAGTCGCTCCCCGGCATATCCGATTCTTCCCATGTGGCACGCATGATGCTCAGGGTTGGAGCGGCAGGTCTGCCGGCTCCGTAGGATTCACCGTTCCACAAAAGGAGGTTCTCGTCGATGTTTGAGCGCTTGACTGATCGTGCACGGAAGGTGATGGCCCTCGCCAACCAGGAAGCTCAGCGATTCAACCACGAGTACATCGGCACGGAGCACATCCTTCTCGGCCTCGTCAAGGAGGCGTCAGGAGTTGGTGCCAATGTCCTCAAGAACCTCGGCATTGACCTGCGAAAGGTCCGTCTCGAAGTGGAGAAGCTCGTCAAGAGCGGCCCCGAGATGGTGACCATGGGGAAGCTTCCTCAGACGCCACGCGCCAAGAAGGTCCTTGAGTACGCCATCGAGGAAGCGCGCAACCTCAACCACAACTATGTCGGCACCGAACACCTTCTGCTGGGTCTCTTGCGCGAGCAGGACGGGGTCGCGGCGCAGGTTCTCGTCAACCTCGGCCTGAAGCTCGAGGAAGTGCGCGAGGAAGTGCTCAATCTCCTCGGCGCAGGTGTCGACCAGGACGAGGCACCGACGCAGACTCCCCCGGAGAATGCCGGTGACGCTCCCCCCGCCGACCGAGAGGGAGGCCAGCGCCGAGCGACCAAGAGCAAGACTCCCGCTCTCGACTCCTTCGGACGCGATCTGACGGAGTTCGCGCGCAACGGCGAACTTGATCCGGTCATCGGCCGCACGAACGAAATCGAACGACTCATCCAGATTCTCTGCCGCCGCACGAAGAACAATCCCGTCCTTCTCGGAGAAGCCGGAGTTGGCAAGACCGCGATCGCCGAGGGACTGGCCCAGGCCATCGTCAAGCAGGAAGTCCCCGATCTCCTCTACGACAAGCGACTGGTGGTGCTCGATCTCGCCGCGATGGTGGCGGGCACCAAGTACCGCGGCCAGTTCGAAGAGCGCATCAAGGCCGTGATGAACGAGGTCCGGCGCGCAAAGAATGTGATTCTCTTCATCGACGAACTGCACACGCTCGTCGGCGCCGGTGGCGCCGAGGGAGCCATCGACGCCTCCAATGTTCTCAAGCCCGCCCTCTCCCGAGGCGAGATCCAGTGCGTCGGCGCCACGACTTTCGACGAGTACCGCAAGTACATCGAGAAGGACGCGGCACTCGAACGACGGTTTCAGTCCATCGCGGTTGAGCCGCCCAACGCAGCGCAGACCGTCGAAATCCTCAAGGGGCTGCGCGACAAGTACGCCGCCCACCACCGAGTCCGCTACACCGACGAAGCGTTGCGCGCTGCCGTCGAACTTTCCGGTCGCTACATCACCGGTCGCGTGCAACCGGACAAGTCGATCGATGTCATTGACGAGGCGGGCGCGCGACTGCGCCTCAAGGGAATGACGAAACCGCCGGATCTGACGGAACTCGAAGAGCGCGTCGAGCGACTCGCCATTGACAAGGACGAAGCGGTCAAGGGCGCCGACTACGAGCGAGCCGCCGAACTGCGCGATCAGGCGGAAAAACTCCGCAAGGAGAAGGAACGCCTCCAGCAGTCGTGGCGCGACCGGATCAATGAGTCTGAGTCGATCGTCGACGAAGAGGTCATTCGCGAAGTGGTCGCCAAGATGACCGGCGTGCCGCTGACGCGCATGGCCGAGGCGGAGTCGCAGCGGCTCCTCCAGCTTGAAGTTGAGCTTCACAAGAAGGTGGTCAGTCAGGACGAGGCAGTCAAGGCAGTCTCCCGTGCGATCCGCAAGGCGCGCGCCGGACTCAAGGACCCCAAGCGCCCTATGGGATCGTTCCTCTTTGTCGGCCCCTCGGGGGTCGGCAAGACGCTGCTCGCCAAGGCGATCGCAGAGTTCATGTTCGGCGACGCCGACTCGATGATCTATCTCGACATGAGCGAATACATGGAGAAGCACACGGTCTCCAGACTTGTCGGCGCCCCTCCTGGGTATGTGGGATACGAGGAAGGCGGGCAGCTCACGGAGAAGATCCGCCGTCGCCCCTACTCCGTCGTTCTCCTCGACGAGGTTGAGAAGGCGCACCCCGATGTGTTCAACATGCTCCTGCAGGTCATGGAGGAGGGTCGACTGACCGACTCGTTCGGCCGCCAGGTCGATTTCAAGAACACGATTGTCATCATGACGAGCAACATCGGCGCGGACCTCATCAAGGGAGGGGCGTCCTTCGGGTTCACCAAGCGAGCCGAGGTCCAGGACTACGAGCGAATGAAGAAATCGCTCCTCTCCGAGACTGAGAAGTACTTCCGACCGGAGTTCATCAATCGGCTCGACGAAACCATCGTTTTCCGCCCCCTCGTCAAGGAGGACCTCGTACAGATCATCGACATCGAATTGGCGAAGGTGCGCGAGCGGCTTGCCGAACGGCAGATGGGGCTGGTCCTGGATCAAGGTGCGAAGGACTTCCTCATCGAGAAGGGATACAACCCGGACTTCGGTGCGCGTCCGCTTCGGCGCGCGATCGGCTCCTACATCGAGGATCCGCTGGCGGAGTCGCTTCTCTCCGGCGAGTTCAAGGCAGGGGACACCCTGAAGGGCACCCGCCCCGAGGGCAAGGAGTACCTTGCGTTCACGGTCGATCGACCTGATCCGGCCCCGATGAACTCCGAACCAGCCGCTGGGCCAGCGTCAACCTGAGCGGAGCGATCCGCTCAGTCTGTCCTCTCGCTCTAGTTCTCGTTCTACGATGCGCAGATGAGCCTGAAGTCTCTGGTGTTCCGCACGATGATCGGCGCCCTTGTGGCGGCGTGTGCGTGCGCAATCCTGTTCGTGATCCTCCCCGTTGCCACAAGCTTCGGCGAGCAACTGATAGGAACAAGCACCCTCTTGGCCGTGGCCGGCGGCCTCTCGCCCGAGTCCTCGCTGCGACAGCCGCTCTCACCGGAGCGGTCGGTGCGTGGGTCATAGCCGACAAACCCTTCGGTTCCCCCAACGACTGGGAACAGCGCCGCGTTCTCATCGCGCTCCTGATCGCCGACGGCTGCCTCGCGCTCACGATCGGGATCCTCTACCGGATGGGACGAAGTCAGCAGGCGCGTCAGTAGAGCGTGAGTGGCGCAGAGATTGTCTGCCCGCGCTGCGGCAAGAAGTCTCACTTCGAGACTGGCCTGCATCCGTGCCCGACCTGTCAACTCCAGGTACTCGTCGCATTCCACGATAACCAGTGCGCGCGATGCCGCCACGACCTCTCCCGCCTTCCCATTGGACACCCCTGCCCTGAGTGCGGGCTACTCCCCGAACGATCTGCTGGGTTCTACCGAACCACGCCCGAGGCGGGCGCCGCAGCGGGATCATCGCCGGCGGCCTGAGTCTCCTTCGGGGAGTATTGCTTCACGAGTGCATTGACTGCCTCGATCAGCGCCGTCCGATCGGCAAACTCTGCGAGAGGACGCGCCGCTTGGGCCGGGTTCGCGGCGACAATCCCGGCGGCATCCGCCTTCTCGGATTCCTGAACCAGAGTCTTTGCATCGACCTGCTCGGGGAGCATCGGCGAGCCGAACCAGACGCGAAGGTGTGCAGCCGCCAGAGGAGCCTTGGATGCCTCCGTAGTCTGCGGTATGAAACAGACGCGATGAAGGCTGGATTCTCCGTGATTGAACCACTCGACTGACTCCGTCCAGCCGTCACCGCCCGCGAGAAGCAGCGGCTGCGCGAGCGCGCGCGGAGCCAGAATGTCAGCCCTGCCCGTAATGACCATCAGCCACCCCGAAGTCACCTTCGACCGCTCCACACGGAAGTCGGTCTCGTATGGGGTGTTCAACTCGACCCGCTGCAGCAGGACGACCGTCGGGACGGTCGCGCGCGATGGAGTCGGCGGAAGAGCGGGAAGCGCGGACACACTGGTGTCGTCGGCGGCATCGGCAAACCCCGGCACAGTCAGCGTGACACAGGCAAGCGCGAGAACGGCAATGCGTGGACTCATGATCATTCCTTGGTGAATTGGAGGTCGTCGAGGACGAAGCGGCCGGTGGCGCTGCCGGATGTCCCACCGACTTCAAGTCGCACGGCCGCCAGACTGGCAAGATTGATACCCGTACCACCAGCCTGGAAATCTCGAAGTCTGAGGCGAACGGTACGCAACTCGTTCTGCCATCCTGTTCCCGTGCCGCTTCCGGTTCGCTGGTAGGGACGCTTGATCGCCTCCCCCTGCGCCAAGCACGAGACGCGCGCCTCGGTGCCAGCCGTGTCGCGAAGGACGATCGAGAAGGTCGCACCCCCATTGAGTGTCACCGTATTGGGATGACGGGTCCCCTGTCCGACGCGAACTTCCACGAAATCCTTCGACGAGACATCGCTCAGCGCGGCGGGGACGGCCCACTGCATCGACTGCGCCGCATTCCAGTCAAAGGCGACCATTCGCTGGGTGTCCGTCGATTGGGCGCGGACGGAACCATTGTGAGCGTTGCCGGTACTCCAGGTGTACACCCCGTCCGTGTCACGCGCGAGTGCCTCCGAGATACTCGCGACCGTTGAAGTCACCGCACCGCCGCTGGATGAGGTCGTCGTCGCGGTCTGGGTCTGGTAGTTGTCGATCACCACGCTCCCATTGGCCGCTGGCTCGAAGAGCTCCTTGACGAGCGTGGTTGTCGCGGCCACCACCGTCGGGCGCAGCGTCGCGCTCGGGCGCCAGAGGAACTCCTCCATCGCCTGCTCCGATTCAAGGTGGTACTTGAGCCCCGCCAGGATGAACGCCTTGGCGACCGCCTGGGCCCCCGCGTTTTCGATGGCCGTCCCGGCCGGCCCGACGAAGTCGTTGGTTCCGCAGCAGTTGAAGTCGTTGTGATCGGCCCCGTGGACATACACCGAATTGTGATAGCCGATCGATCTCTCCGCAAGATCGAAGCTCCAGGTCACGGTGTTGGATGGAGTCCCGCTGACATCGCCGTCGGCGGCACCCCACAGCAGCATGTGGTTGGCCGCGTGCGGATGGGCACTTGAGGGACCGAGGAAGTCCGTCGGTGAGATCGAGCAGAGGAACTTGAGATTGGCCAGTGAATAGCCAGTGGGTGTGTAGGTCGCGTCGTAGATCCGATCAAGTGCGCGGGCGATTCCCTCACCACCGCGGCTGTGACCAATCCATCCGATCCGAGTAGCGTCGAGCTTTCCGTTGATCGCGCCACCTGCCACAGAGGTCTGCTGGGCGATGATCGCGCTGGTGTGCTGCAGGGTCGTCGTCGACGCGGTCTCGATTCCCGGCACCGTGTTGTTCTGGTGGCTGATGACGATGAACCCCCAGCTGGCGAGATGGCTTCCGAGATAGTCGTACCAGGAGTACAGATGCCCATTGCCGTGACTGATGACGACCAGCGGCCGCTGACCAAGCGACGCGATCAAAGTCGGGTACCAGAGTCGGGAGAGCGTGAAGCCTGCCGTTGCGCCCGTCGCCGTGTAACTCGACAGCGTCGTCACCGCCAGGGGTCCGGTCGCACCCGGATCGCGGCACCACCACACGGCACTCTCGTTGCCAGCGCCGTCGATGAGATCACCTGCAGAGAGCACACCGTTGCGGTCGATGTCGATCACGAGGTCGTAGCCCCGACCGACCCAGAGGCCGCCGTCGGCGGAGAGTGAACCCGTTGACGAAACGGTGAAGCGATTGGCGTCGACTCCGCCTGCAGCGAAGGTGATCGCCTGCGACGCCCCTCTGGCATCGGTGAGCGCCGGGGTTGCCGCCCACTCGGCCTGCGTTCGTGCGGCGATGACAAACAGATCCGCCGAAGCACCTGCTGCCACCGCCGTGAGTGCCGGATCGACGGCAACCGTCAACGCGGTACCCGCGATGAATGTGCGGACAAATGAGGCGTACGGCGCTGCGGCAAGAGGCACGCAGGCGAGCCTCGTCGAGACGGGCTCGCTCTGGCAGATCTCCAGCCAACTGGCGAGGAGAATCGTGACATCATTGCCCGCGACAACACCATCGCTGTCGAAGTCGCCGGTCCCGGAATTCCCCCAATTGGCAAGAAGCGCGCCAAGGTCGAGGGCATCGACGACCGAATCGCCATTGAGATCGGCTGTGCAGTCCGCCGCAGCAGCGGAAACAACGCCTAGGAGCACCGAGGCAACGGGGACAGCAACATGCACTTTCCGGTGGGGCATCACCCCAAGGTATCCCCAATGACGCCATCCGCAAGCGGATCTCGTTACCATTGGGTGATGGCATTGGTGGCAAGCGCTCGCCCAAGTCGCATCGCCTGGTTCATCGGGTACATCGTCCTCTGCGCTGGATTCGGCCTGTGGGGCGCCTATGACTACTGGGTACGAATCCCAAGGGAGGAAGCGGAGTTCGCGCAGTTCAACGAGATCAAGGATGCCAAGGAGGCGCTCGAACTGAAGGCGCAGAACGGATCGACGCCGCTGACCCCAACTGAGATCGCTTCATACGAAAGACGCACGGCAGAGTTTCAACGGTATGCCGAAGGCGCACCAGAGCCGGTGCCTGTCTACGACCGCCCGCTGCAGTTGTGGGTGTATGTCGTGGGGTGCGGGATCCTCGGAACGCCCTACTTCGCGTGGTCGTTGGCGAAGCTCAAGCGCCGACGCACAGAACTCACCGATCGCGGCGACCTCTTCGTTGACGGCCAGACTCTCGACGCGATTGACATTCAGGGGATCGACATGTCGCGCTGGATGAGCAAGTCAATCGCCACCGTCCAGGGACGAGGCGGACAGAGGCTGGTACTCGATGACTACCTCCTCAAAGACACGCAATACATCGTTGGCCGCATCGCCCACCGCTACCACCCCGACCTGTGGAAGGAGGATGCCACGAAGGTCGAAGTGCCCGACGAAGACGGGACGCCAGCGCAGAGCTCTGCGACGGGGGCGGAGGCAACCCGCGGTTCCGATGGGAGTTCGGCGTAATGGCTAGGAGCCTCGCGGATCCGACTACTTCAATCGAAAAGCGAGATCGATGCGGGGATCTCCCCCATCGCCCGCGCGTCCTCCTGGGCAAGATTGGGCTCGACGGTCATGATCGTGGCGTCAAACTCATCGCGCGCATCATGCGCGACAGCGGTATCCATGTGATTTATTCCGGACTCTGGCAGACCCCGCGAGGACTGGCGATCGGGGCACGGGACGAGGATGTCGACTGTGTTGCGGCGTCGATGATGAGCAACTCACACCTAGTGCTCGTTCCCAGGCTGCTCGATGAACTGCGCGGGCTTGGGCGGGGCGACATCCGCGTGAATGTCGGAGGCATTATCCCCCAGGAAGATGTCGCGACGCTGATCGCGCAAGGGGTCGCACGCGTCTACCACACGGGCACGGGAATGGATCAGATCGTCGAGAGCGTCCGCGAATGCGTCCGCGAGAGAACCGAGCTCCCCGCGAGTGCGCCACCATCGGCGAGGCTCGCCAGGCTCTTGTCGCTGGCAAGCGCCGGTCAAGTTCCCGCGAGTGCGCCGCTTGCTCGACCGCGACGAGTCATCGGCATCACCGGGGCCCCCGGCGCAGGCAAGAGCACACTCGTCGCGGCGATGGCCTCCGAGGGAGTCCGCCGAGGTAGGCGCATGGCGGTGATCGCCTTTGATCCGATGAGCCCGATCACGGGTGGGGCGCTGCTGGGCGACCGTCTCAGGGTCGACTTCAACGCGGTCGACGAAGGCGTGTTCTATCGCAGCCTCGCTATCGTCGGCGAGGACTACCGGCATCTCGACACGCTCATCGGTCTTGTGGGAGCGGCTGGATTCGAGACGCTTCTCATCGAGACGGTTGGCGCCGGGCAGAACGATGTGGCCATCCGCACTCATGTTGACCGCACGGCCGTCGTCACGGTTCCGGGCATGGGCGACGGCGTGCAGATGGACAAGGCGGGCATTCTCGAGATCGCCGACCTCTTCGTCGCCAACAAGGCCGACTACGCGGGGGAGGCGCAACTCATGAGGGAGCTCCTCGATGTCGCCTCGGGTCGCGAGATCTTTGAGACGATCGCCACGCAGGGCAAGGGGATCATCGAACTCTACGAAGCGCTCGTCGAGCGGCCCTGACGACTAGACTGTCCCGCCATTCTCGAGGAAGACCATCCTCAAGAGCACCCATGAGCGCAACCACTCTTCCGCGCAGCACCAATCAGGCCCTCGGCATTGGGCAGTTCGCCGTCGACTTCATGCATTCGGCGGAGCCGTCAGAGGCGGTGCGCAAACGAACCACGCTCTTCCACGCTGATGCGGTGCTGTGCGGCATCTCGGCCCTGGCGCTGGGGACGAACGCGCCGCGCATCCTGCGGGATGAGGCACTCGGCTACCGCCGCAAGCGCGGCGCGACAGTGTTCGGATCGCGGCGTATGGTCGCCCCGGAGAAGGCGATCGTCGCCAACTGCGCCGCCGTTCGTGAGTGGGACTCGAACGGCACAAACTTCGGCTACAACCCCGCACTCGGTCACACCGCGGGGGAATTCGGCCACAATGACTTCTACTCCGTGGCCGTCGCTGCCGCGCAACTGGCGGAGCTAGACGGGGGAACGGCCCTGCGGGGAATGATCCTGCTCGACGAGATCCGCGGACGTCTGGCGGAGGTCTTCAGCCTCAAGACATACAAGATCGATCATGTGGTGCACGGGGCAATCGCCAGCGCGGCAACATACGGCGCGATGCTCGGCGCCACCGCGGAAGAGATCGAGTCGGCTATCGGGATGGTCGTCGCCCACTACATCCCATGGCGCGCGATCCGTGCGGGCAAGCAACTTTCCGACAGCAAGGGAGCGTCCGCAGCCATCAGCGCCGAGGTCGCGGTGCTGTCGATGGAACGCTCGATGCGAGGTTTCCTCGGGCCGCGCGACATCTTCAGAAACCCCGAGAGCATGTTTCGACAGTTCGAACAGACGAAGGGAGACAGCCCGTTCGACCTGGTGCTGAGTTCAGCGGGGGATGACTTTGCGGTGATGGGGATGCACTTCAAGCTCGGCCTCTACGAACATCAGTCCGCCGGTGCTCTGCAGGGGTTGATCGATCTCATCGTCGCGAATCCGGAAATCATCGCGGAAGCGTCGGATATCCAGCGGATCCGCATCACCGCCTACGAACCGGCGTTTTCGATCATCGGCGACCCGGCCAAGCGCGACCCACGCACTCGGCAATCGGCTGACCACTCGATGCTCTATATCGTCTCGACCCTCCTGCGCAAGGCGATCGAAACGCGTGAGGCGTCGGGAGCGGAGTCATCCCCCACGACCAGCGACCAGTGGTGGATGGCGATCATGCTGGCTCCTCACGACTACTCGGCCGAGGCGATCGATGACGCACGGACGCGCGAACTCATGGCCAAGGTGCAGTTCGAACACGGCGGCGCGGAGTACGACCGCCGCTACCCCGACGGTATTCCGACCTCTGTCGTCGTCGAACTGCGCGGTGGCCGGACATTCGATAGCGGTCTCGTCATGTACCCGACCGGTCATGCGCGCAACACCACGGCAGACATTACGGGAATCCTTGAGTCCAAGTTCCGAATGCTCGCGCGCATCGCCTGTGAGAAGCCAAAGCGTGTCTTACGGCGCCTGGCGGAGATTGAGACCCTCGCACCCCGCGACCTGCGGGACCTTTACGACCTAGACCTCATCGACCGCGGCCGGTTCGAGTGAGGTTCACTTGACCATGGCTAAGCGGCAGCCGCCGTGCTCCATCGAGATGTCGACGGAGGTGAACCGGATCCCCTGAATCTCCCGCTTGTCGAGGGAGAATCGCAGGGTCTTGGGCGTCAGGGTCTGCGGAATCACTTCCGACCCCGCCCACGCATTTCCCAGCCGATTGAGAAACGCCAGCAGTGATTCGCGGTGTTCCTCTGCCCATGTGGCAAACACCTCGGCACCACCGGCGCGCTCGTAAGCCACGCGCGCCTCGTCGGAGAGCATCTGCTCGTAGAACGGCTGGTACTCGCGCTTACGGAGGCAGTCGATGAGGTTCGACAGGACATGCTCGGGCATCATCGCGCTGAAACGCACCTTGCCGTGGCCGAGTTCCTTGCGCGGCTCGAAGTCCTTGGGCGGCGGATCCTTGGGCGCTCCGGGGTACGCCACATGCACCGCGGATAGGCTCATCGGTCCACCCGTCCACGCGGGGGGGGGTGACTCGGGCTCCACGAACTTGACAGCCGCGCCATCCCCAGGTGTGACGGCCCGGCTCGGCACCTCGTCGACTATGACGACGCGTGTGCCGTCGGGAAGCGTGTACTCATCGCCGACATTGCCTTCCAGCCCGAGCATCCCCGCCCCGCGCTTCACATAGACCGTCCTCCCCTCGTCGCACGCCTGAGAGAGTGCTCCCAGAAGCGCAAGGACAGCGAGAGCACTCTTCACCGCGCCGCCCCATGGCCGAGGACTGGCGTTCGCTCGAAAGCGGCGACCCCGATTCGCCAGTCAAGGTGACAGGGGCCAGATGGATCTTCGCCGGGACAGTCGACCCTCTGGTGCGCGCCGCGCGATTCACGCCGCTCGTAGGCAGCGCGCGTCATGAGGTGCCCGACTGTCAGGAGGTTCTGCGTCTCCCATCCCTGGGCGGTGTCGAAGACAGAGCCGAGGGCATATCGTCCCCAGAAGGCGAACATATCGAGGCAGTCAGCGAGCTTCGCGCCGTGGCGGACGATGCCGACATTCCGCCACATCGAACTTCGCAGACTCGAACGGACATCGCCTAGATCCAGCTCCCCGGCGACCACCGTCTGCACACGACTCTCCAGGTGCATCGGCACCGGATCGCTCAACGAATCCTTGAGGGCCGCGGTCACGCTGCGCCGCCCGAAAACGAGCCCCTCAAGAAGACTGTTGCTGGCGAGTCGGTTCGCCCCATGAACGCCGTTGGACGCGACCTCGCCGCAAGCGTAGAGCCCGGCGATACTCGTCCGCCCCTCGATGTCGGTGCGGACTCCGCCAATGGTGTAATGCGCCGCGGGATGAATGGGAATGAGATCCCTTCCCGCGTCGATGCCGAATCCTTCGAGCATCTTCGCCAGCGAGGGAAAGCGCGCGAGGAATCCTCGGCTGCCCATGTGGCGCGCGTCGAGGTATGCACACGGTGCCGCCGAGTGGGAGAGGTGCTCGACGATTGCGCGAGTGACGATGTCGCGTGGAGCCAGATCCTCCTGCGGATGGCGCCCCGCCATGATGCGCGCACCATGACGGTCGACGATGACCGCGCCCTCGCCGCGGACCGCCTCGCTGACCAGGTGACGCGGCGCTCCCGCGACATAGAGCGAGGTCGGGTGAAACTGCATGAACTCGAGATCGCGAACCCATGCTCCGGCGCGCCAAGCCATCGCGATCGCATCCCCGGTGGCGACGCGCGGATTGGAGGTCTCGCGGTAGACCTGCCCCGCGCCGCCCGCCGCCAGAATTGTCGCGCGCGCCCAAATGATCTGTAGTCCGAATCGCTGACTGAAGGAGATGACCCCGGCCACGCGACCGCATGAGGTGGTCAGGAGATCCACGGCGAAGCAGTGATCGAAGAGGCGGATTCCCTGAGTCGCTCGCACCCGAGCCAGCAGCGTGCGCATGAGTTCACGCCCGGAGGCATCCCCGTCAGAGTGAATGATCCTCGCGTGCGCGTGCCCGCCCTCGAGGCCAAGGCTAGGACTCCCGGATGCGTCGCGGTCGACCCGCATCCCCCACGAGATCAGCTGCTCGATTTCCGCGGGCCCCTCCTCGACGAGCGCCCGCACCGCACGCGGCTCGCACAACCCCGCTCCGGCAACGATGGTGTCTTCGGCGTGCGCCTGCGCCGAATCGTCCTCGGCAATCGCCGCCGCGATCCCCCCCTGCGCCCAGCTGGAGTTGGAGAGGTCGAGTGACTCCTTCGCCAGCACTATGACATCGCCATGGTGCGCGGCCTCGATCGCGGAGCGCAACCCAGCGACACCGCTTCCCACAACCAGCATGTCTGTGAATATGTGCGGCAGCAGCTGGCTGCGGAACGGGATGAGATGGCGGCGATCGTCGAATAGGGTCATGGCAAAGAACCTGAGATGGATGGACGATAGGGAACGACGAGCTCCGCGATCCAGAGTTGGCTTGATCGTCCTTCGCCACGCTGGCTCGTCCACATCATGCGAGTCCCCGAGGGATCGAACACCGGCAGCACATCCGCACCCGCCGCCTGGGTCACCCGTGTTCGCGCGGCCGCCGCGCCATCACCACTTTCTCCAGCATCGACGGCGAAGATTTCGTAGTTGTCGTGGCCGATCTCGCTGGATGCGTAGAGGAGCACCGCATCGTCCGGGCTCCAGTACGGGGCCCAGTTGACATGCTCGTTCGCGGTCAGCTGCCGCTCGTGTCGCGTCCCCGTGATCGCTCCCGAGGCATCGCGCACGACCTCACAGACATGAATCTGCAGGAGGCTGTCGCCATGACGATCGCTGCGGTAACAGAGAGTCGTGCCATCGTTGGAGAAGAACGGTCCGCCGTCGTACCCGGGCGCCGTCACAAGCGAAGTGACACTCCCGCTCAGGAGATCTTTGACGACGATGTCCCCCTGCCCCGACGCGAGCGTGCAGTACAGGAGCCACCGGCCATCCGAAGTCGTGCTGCATTCTGCGGCGTAGGCGGTCCCGTCGCCCGCCAATATCGTCGGATGCCCGGGCGATCCGTCGGCGGACGGCGCCGTGTCGAGGTCGAGAGCGACGATTCGCATCTCGGGTGGGAATTGCCAGCGGTACCGACCCGTGCCTCTCTGAAATCCAGGTGCCTCGGTCTTGCTCGGCGGAACAATCGTTGAGCCGAAGATCACGCGACCGGGGTGGCTCGCGTCGAACCACCCGCAGGTGTTGGCGGATCCCGCTGGGCTGATCCGCCGGATGTTCGAGAGGCTCGGAGCTCCTGGCCCCGTGGTGAGATCCGCGACAAACATGGCGTAGAAATCTTCGGGCGTGCCCCCGCGCGAGGGCTGCTCGATGGCCTGGAAGACGATCTTCGAACCATCGGGCGAGAAGTACGCCTCCCCAGCCTTCACGAACTGTGCGGGGAATGTGAGTTGCGTCTGATTTCGCAGCACACCGCTCTCTGACTCGTGCCACGTTCGCAGGGGCAGAGCGGGAGTCGCCGTAGGTTCGGGCGCGCACGCCGGAATCAGGGCGCACACAGAACTGGCAAGGAGTGCGACAATGCGGTGCTGATGCATGGAGAACCGCAAAGTATAGGGATCGGATATCGCATCGTGCACGAGGATCAATGGCTTTTGGTGCTCGACAAGGACGCGGGGCTCCTGGCAGTTGCTGGCATTGGTCCCGAGAAGGCGGATTGTCTTGCCGCGCGCGTCGCCGCGGTCCGTCCCGGAGCCCGGATCGTTCATCGGCTTGACCGCGACACGAGCGGACTCATCGTGATGGCTCTCGACGCGCGGACCCACCGCCACCTGTCATGTCAGTTCGAGGCCCGCGGCGTCGGCAAGCGATACGGCGCGCTGGTTGCAGGCACGATGGTGGAGGAGTCCGGAACGATCGACCTTCCCATCGCCAAGGATCTGACGAGTCCACCAAGGCAGCGGATCGACTTCGATCATGGGCGCCCTAGTGTGACACGATGGGCGGTCGCCCTGCGGCTCATTGATCCCGCGCGCACGCGCGTGCACCTTCATCCCGAGACCGGTCGCTCCCACCAGCTGCGCATTCACATGCGCGAGATCGGCCACCCGATTCTGGGCGACGATCTCTACGCCCCACCCGACATTCGCGCGCTCGCGCCTCGGCTCTGCCTGCACGCCGAGCGGCTGGAGTTCGCCCACCCCGTCACGAAGGAGACGGTCTCGTTCGAGAGTCCATCGCCGTTCTAGATTCGGAGGCCTGGACGAATCGCCCCAGCGCCATCAACGGGAAATACAGACGGTAGAGGTGGTAACGCAGATAGAACACCTGTGGGAACCCCGTCCCGGTGAACTGGGTTTCACACCACGATCCCTCCGGATCGCCGTCCGGATTCGTCTCGAGGTTGGCGGCGTCCGAAGGCGTCAACTGCGTCGCAGCCAACCACTCGAGTGCGCGCCGGAGCCCGGGATCCTCGACCCCGAAGACCTCCTGCAGAATCATCGCCGCCCACGCCGTCTGCGACGCGGTTGATGGGCCGGTGCCCTTCAGGCGCGCATCGAGATAGGAGTCGGCGGTTTCTCCGAAGGATCCATCGGGCTTCTGGATCGCGCGGATCCACTCTCCCGCACGGCGGATCCACGGCTCGCTCGTGGCAACGCCACAGCGGATCGGGCCGACGACCGACTGCCATGTGCCGTAGATGTAGTTGACTCCCCAGCGGCCGAAGAAGCAGCCCTCTGTTTCCTGACGCGACCTGATGTACTTGATTGCACGATCGACTACCGGGTCGCCAACTTGGCAGCCGTTCCACGCAAGGCACTCGAGTACTCGCCCGCTGATGTCGGGGCATGATGGGTCCTGCATGGCGTTGTGATCGGCGAACGGGATGCACTCGAGAATCGGTCGGTCGCGAGTGCGGTCAAACGCGGCCCAGCCGCCGTCTGCGTTCTGCATGGCGAGCATCCACTGCACGCCGCGCCGCGCCGCGCCGATGGCGGCGCGCCCGCCGGTGCGCTGCAGCGCCATCGCCACCATCGCGGTGTCGTCGCAGTCGGGATACCACGAATTCTGGTACTCGAAGCACCATCCGCCGGTGGGTGCGCCCGGCGCGCAGTTGTTCGCCCAGTCTCCGCGAAACGCACACTCTTTCCCCACCAGCCACTGAGCCGCGCGCGCCGCACGCGGATCGCGCTGATCGAGGCCGCAGTCGTTGAGCGCATAGAGGGCGATCCCGGTGTCCCACACCGGCGAGAAGCAGGGCTGGATCCGGATCGTGCCTTCGTCCTCGATGAAAAACTCGTCGAGGTCTCGCTCGGCGCGTTGTACGCGGGGGTCGTCGCGCTGGATTCCAAGCGCATGCATCGCAATCTGGATGTAGACCATCGGTGGAAAGATCGCGCCGAGACCGCTCGTCGGGGCGGGCGACTCCTGACTGGCTCGCGCCATGCACCACTGGAATGCGTCAGCGATCGCCCGGTTCCGCCACGGGGATCTCCCGAGCCTCTGGGCCGCTTTGAGGGCGTGGTCGAGTCCACGGAATAGCCCCGTCCAGAGCCGTGACCCACCCTCGCGCACAAAGAGCCGCGATCGCTCGCGCTCGCTGACAAAGAGTTCAGCGATTCCCAGTTCCACTGGGAGCGCGCGCGTCGGGCGCAGCGCGTTGACAATCGCCAAGGGCAGAATCATTGTGCGGCTCCACGCGCTCACCTTCGTCAGATGAAAGAAGCAGATGCGCGGGAGCCAGACGATTTCAGGAGGAATGGACGGCAGAGCGGACCACGGGACTTGGCCAAGGCACGCGAGGTAGAAACTCGAGAACGAGTTGCACTGTTCCGCGCCGCCGAGGGCGAGCACTCGCGCGCGCGCGCGAGTCATATGCGGCGAGGCGGGATCGTCCCCCGCGAGCTTGAGGGCGAAGTACCCCTTGACCGTGGCGGAGAGATCGGGACCGGATTCGGGATACTGACCAAAGCTGCCGTCCGCGCGCTGTTGGGATCTCAGGGTCGCGGCGATGCGCGCGAGGATCTCGCTTCCATCGCGTCCGTCGGCCATCGGGGCGCACTCCTGATGGACGATCCATTTCATGAGGATGTATTCGGATTGGAGGATGGAATCTCCCTCCAACTCCCCGCACCAGTGGCCATCAGATCGCTGCAGGGATGCGAGCGCCTCGAGAGCCGCATCGCGACTGATCGCGATGCGCTCGACGAGCGTGTCTGCCGAAGGCGCCATGTCGATGGTCGGCATGTCGCTCGTTTCAGGTCACCGTCGACAGGGGAATTGACCGTCCGAACCGTGCGCTTCGCTGCGCCGCTTCAAGGACGCGCTGAGTCTCATAGGCATCGGAAAAATCCGGCAGCGGGACTTCTGGCTCGAGCCCGCCCAGCGTGCGCACGATGTCGGCGGCTTGGCTGATGAACCCGTGCTCATACCCCAAGAGGTGTGCGGCGGGCCAGTAGTTCGCGGCGTACGGATGTGCAGGGTCGGTGCACATGATCCTCGTCCATCCCTGCACTGCCGCAGGCCTCGTCGCATCCCAGTAGTCGAGCTCGTTCATCCGCTCGAAGTCAAACTTCACGCTCCCGCGCTCCCCGTTGATCTCGATGCAATTTCGATTCTTGTTCCCAGTTGCGAGCCGCGTGGCTTCAAAGGACGCCACCGCACCGCCGCTCATGCGAGCGAGAAAGAGGAGGCAATCATCGACCGTCGAGCGTCCCATGCGGGGGCGTTTTGACTTGGACGCCCGCTGGGTAGATCCTTCGACATCAACGAAGGCGCGCTCCCTGATGAATGTCTCTTCGACCCCACCCACGACAGTGCGGAACTCCAGCCCGCTGATGAACCTCGCCATGTCGATGATGTGCGCATTGAGGTCGCCGTGTGCGCCGGACCCGGCCTTCCCCGACTGGAACCGCCACAGCAGCGGCGTCGATGCCCCACCCCAGTCTTGGAGGTACGCCGCACGGATGTGGAAGATCCGGCCTATGCGCCCGTCCCGCACAAGGCGATGGGCCAGTGCGACTGCAGGCGCACGGCGATAGTTGAACCAAACAAAGGTTCTTAGCCCGCGCCTTGCCGCCAGTCGAGCGGCATCGCGCATGGCCCTCGCCTCTTTCAGGGTCCTCGCCAGCGGCTTTTCGCACGCCACATGCCGCCCGGACTCAAGCGCGGCGATCGAGAGGAGGGCATGGGTGTCGTTGGGGGATGCGACATCGATGAGAGTGACCGATGGATCCTTCAGCAGATCCCGCCACCGGCTCGTCGATGCGCGCCAGCCCCATCGACGCCCGAACTCGTGCGTTGCGGCTGCGTCACGCCCGGCCGCGCAAGCCAGTTCGACCGTCATGGGAAGGTCGAAGAACTTGGGCGCATTGGCCCATGCGATCGAGTGGGCCCGTCCCATGAACTTCGTCCCGACGAGGCCGATGCCGACCGCGGCGCTCCTGGCATGGCTCGATCCGCGTGCGCTCGACATCGAAGTATCCTAACGATCTACAAGGACACTCCATGAACACAACCGACACTCCGACGAACCACACCCCATGCGATCCAACCACTCTCCAGGCACTCCTCGCGCGCGTTGAACGCCTCGAGACCCAGTCGCTCAAGTGCCGACGAGACACACGACGATGGCGCAGCGCGACCCTCGCAACAGTTGCGCTGGCAGTGACCTTCATGTCACTCGCCGCGACTCAGTCGTCGCGCACCCCGGAGGTGATTCGCGCACGGCGGTTCGAGGTCGTTGACCAGAGTGACAAGATCGTGCTTCTCATGGGGATCGGTCAGAACGGAGGGCAAGTCGATGTGTGGTCGAGTGCCGGGGCCAATGTGCTGCGACTGGGGGCGAGTGCCGAGGGCGGCGACATCGCGCTGTGGAACGCCAAGTTGCAGCCCGTCGCGGCGATGTATGCCACGGCGCAAGGGGGTCGGATCGAAGCGACCATGCCCGACGCATCCGGTGCCGCGGTCCTGCGCGCCGAGGGAAGCGGACCGGCGATGGCGATCACTGACTCTGAGGATCGGCCGCGCATCGTCGCCACGAGTGCTCCATCAACAACCGGCTTCAGCGTGCGCAACGCCGAGGGACAGGAGTTGATCGCGCTGGGAGCCTCGGAGGGTCACGGTGGGATCATCCGCGTGTCCCAGCCCGATGGAACGATCGCCGCCCAGATGCTCGCGTACGACTCGGGTGGTCTAGTCGAGTGCGCCTCGCGAACAGGTGCCCGTGCGGCGATCCTGGGCGTCGCCGGTGCGGAGGTCGGCGGATCGCTGACGCTCTTCAGTCCCGATGGGGCTGAGGCCCTCTCCGCACAGGCGAAAGCAGACTCGGGCTCTCGACTCACGCTCTTGGACGCGACGAAGCAGCCGGCGGTTGTCGTGGAGAGCGGCGCGGAGAACACCGCTCTCGTGTCGTTGTGGAACAACGGCAAGAGGGTGGCGGGGCTGGGATCGTCAGAGAGTGGCGGCCTTCTCAACCTCGCCAAGGCAGACGGCCGCGCTGTCGTCGTTGCGGGTCCAGCAAGCGACGCGGATGGTGGCGCCGTGAGCATCCGGGGCGGGACTGGATCGCAGCTTGTTCGGCTTGGCGTTGATCGTGTCGGGGCCGGAGAAGTCGCGGTGTACGACGGTCCCGGTACGCGCAAGCGCGTTCTCAATGCCACCAGCGCACAGCCCTGAGCTCAGCCGTCGATGGAGGCGATTGACGCGCCGCTCTCAACATAAAAGTTGACGAGCTCCCCGGTAGTGAAATCCGCCGCCGCCTGCCCTTGGGGGACGGAGATCCATATCGGCACGACGGCATGAACTAGCGTCTTGTTGCGCGTGGCGTCGGTGGCGAGAATCCGCCCCTGCACTATCCGTGGGTGCCCGTCGACCGGCTCAATGAATGTGCCGCCCCCCGATGCGCGATGCATCTTGAGAGCGGACGCGTGAATGATGGCATTGAAGGGGCGGCCGATCTCGCGGCGCGCGCATACACCCTTGGAGTCATCGACGAAATCGATCCGGTAGTGCGACTTAGGGACGCTGACCACCACTCGACCATCGCAGGCACTCTCGAGGACGACGCGCGCTGCATCCTTCGCGGTGTTCGGCATGGGGTCGGAAGCCTACAGCACCCCCCGTACTCAGTGCGCGACACGACGACCGAGGATCGGCGTCAACTCATTGACCTGCCTCTCAACGAGCGCCGTGGACGCCGCTTCGAGATTGAGCCGAAGGAGCGGCTCGGTGTTGCTCATCCGGACATTGCACCACCACGACCCCGCGTCGAGGCTCACTCCGTCAAGCTCCGTGCACTTGGCGTCGGAATACTTGCTCTTGAGCGCGGCGATCGCTCCCGGCTTGTCCGCGCACTCGAAATTGATTTCGCCCGACTGCTGGTAGCGCTGGTACGGCCGGATGATCTCCGACAACGGTTCTCGTCTCGATGCGACCAGATTTGCTACGGCTATGAACGCCCTGACACCGCTGTCGGTGTTGAACATGTCGGCAAAGTAGAAGTGCCCCGAGAGTTCGCCGCCGATGGGCGCCGCCGTGTCCGCCAGCCGCTCCTTCATGAAGACATGGCCCACACGACTCTCAACGGGCACCCCCCCACCTTCGATGATCGCTTCCCGAACGCTGCGCGAGGATCGCAGGTCATACACAATCGCGGCACCCGGACACTGCACGAGTGCCTGCGTCGCCAGCGCCGCCAGCAGGAGGTCGCACCCCACCGGGGTCCCCCGCTCGTCGACGATCATGCAGCGGTCGGCGTCGCCGTCAAAGCAGACTCCGAAGTCGAGACTCCCACGCACCACCGCCTCGCGCACCGAGGCAAGGTTCGCCTCAACGAGCGGGTTCGGTTCGTGCACGAACTCGCCGCTGGAATTATCAAAGTTGATTCGCTCTACCTCGAGCCCCGCGACCGAGTCGAACACCTTCCCGAAGGCTGTCCCAGCCATGCCGTTGCTCGCATCGACCGCGATGCGCAGTCGGCGGGATCCGTCAAGCACGGACGAGTGAAGGCGTCTTAGCAGGTGATCGCGGTACTCGATCCAGAGGTCGACGAACTCCTCGCGCCCCGCACGAACCTCAGCATCGCCTTCGACGGCGGCCTCGGCGTACTGTTGGACCACTTCGAGCCCGCTGCCCGACCCCACAGGCTTGGCGTGAGCACGACTCACCTTGAATCCGTTGTAGTGCGCCGGATTGTGGCTTGCAGTCACCTGTACACCACCGGCACACTGAAGATGATTGATCGCGAAGTACACCATCGGTGTGTCGACCATTCCCACATCGATGACGGTCGCGCCGAAGTCGCGGATTCCCTGCTTGAGAGCATTCGCCATTGACGGCGAACTCTTACGCATGTCGCGGCCGACGACGATATGGCGCATGCTTGGTCGGTCGTCTCCATCCCGGGCCACCCGCTCGGTGAGGTAGCGCGCCACTCCCTGGCCCACGCGCCACGCCACATGTTCGTCAAGCGGGTCGGGGTAGGTGGCGCGGATGTCGTAGGCCTTGAAAACCTTGCTGAGCATGGCGGAATGGTAGTTGCGCGCTGCCGGAGGTTTCCGCTACGCTGCGCGACTCTCCCTGAGGCACCCATCCATCGCGGATGGACCGCGGGAAGGGCGTCCAGGACCTCGGTGGGTCCGCGGACGACATGCCTTGTTCATCCCCGCAAAGCGCCCTCGTCGAGTGCGCGGCACCGAAAGGTTCACCGGCCGCACGCTCGGGTGTCGCTGGCCCCCAAAATGGGGCTGCCTGAAAGAGAAGGAATCGCCATGTCGCTTGTCAACGAACTCATCGAAGCCGGAATTCACTTCGGCCAGCGTCGTTCCAATTGGAACCCGAAGATGGCCCCGTACATCCAGGGGGTCAAGAACCAGATCCACATCATCGACATCCGGGAGACCATCAAGGGGCTCCTGCTGGCGAAGAAGTTTATCTCGAAGACTGTCAGCGACGGAGGCGATGTCCTCTTCGTCGGCACCAAACGCCAGGCTCGGGGCGCGGTTGAACTTCACTGCGCGGCCTGCGGCATGCCCTACATCACCGAGCGCTGGCTGGGCGGACTGCTCACAAACTTCCGCACGGTGCGCGATCGCCTCAAGCGGCTCGAGGAGCTCGAAGGGCTCGTCGCGGGCGGTGGGATCAAGAGCTATTCCAAGAAGATGGAGTCGCAACTCACCCGCGAACTCAAGAAGATTCATCGCAACCTCAATGGTGTGCGCAGCATGTCCAAGCTCCCGGCGGCACTCGTCGTCGTCGATGTGAACCGCGAAATGAACGCCGTGCGCGAGGCGAAGAACCTCGGCATTCCGACGATCTGCCTGATCGACACCGACGGCGATCCCGACTACTCGGATATCCCCATCCCGGGCAATGACGACTCGATGCGCTCGATCGACATCGTGCTGCGGGAGCTTGCCTCAGCCGTCACCGACGGGAAGACTCAGCGGCAAACCTCCGCGCCTTCTGCGGATGAGGGAGACGCCCCCGAGGGGGATCCGCTCGCGTCGAAACGGCGCAGCGTTCGCAGTCGATTCCGCGTGGATGAGGGTCCGACCTCGATCGATGGTGGCCAGGCGGTCATGACCGCGCCCGCCGATCCAGCGGCGAGCCCAGCAACCCCTGCCCCTGCCTGATTTCAGGGCACTCCCAGAAGGAACACGAAATGAGCACCGCGAACATTGATGCAAAGACTGTGATGGCGCTTCGCAATCGGACCGGACTCGGCTTCGGCGACTGTCGCAACGCGCTGGCCGAAGTCGGCTCGGACCTCGAAAAGGCGGAGGCGCTCCTTCGAGATCGACTCAAGGGCAAGATGGACAACCGCACCGACCGCCCCGCAGGCGAGGGGTGCATTTCGATTGCGATCAACGGTGCCAATGCCACGATTGTCGAGATCCGCTCGGAGACCGATTTCACGGCGAAGAACGACGAGTTCCGCGCGATGGCCAGCGAACTGGCTTCGATGGCCCTCGCGGGCGGTACGGGCGCGATTTCGATGAGCGCACCGATGACTGCGCAACTCGACACCGTCCGCATCAAGACCGGCGAGAACATCTCATTCGCCAAGGGAACGCACCTCGTGGGTGGCAGCTTCGCGAAGTACATCCATCACGACGGCAAACTCGGCGTGCTCCTGCAGTATGAAGGGACGATTCCGGATGATCTGGCTACGGGGATCTGCCAGCACATTGCGGCGGCAGTCCCGGCACCGATGTCGGTCGATGAGCACGGACTTCCCGCCGAGATCGTCGCCGCCAAGCGCGACGAGGCCAGGAAAGAGGCACTTGAGAGCGGAAAACCGGCCAACATCGTCGAGAAGATGGCGGAAGGCAGGCTTCGCAAGTTCTTCGAGGAGACGACGCTCCTGGGCCAGAAGTATGTGCGCGACGACAAGGTGGCGATCGGCAAGCTCCTGCCCGCCGGCGTGAAGATCACGACCTTCGTGCGCATGCGCGTCGGCGGCTGACCGTTTCCGCCGCGACCCGCGCTCTTTTTTCGACTTGTCATGTTGTCATGTTGCCAGGCCGTTGGGGCCGATATTCCCACCGATGCTGTTGACTGCCCTCGCCGTGGCCGCGACTCTGGCCCTCGCTGGCGCCGCCCCGCATCCGAACTTCGCAAAGACGGCTGATATCTCGCAGTCGGTGCGGGCGGAGATTGGCGCACTGGGCCTCAAGAAAGCTTCCATCGCCGTCAGCATCCGCGATGTCGCCACGGGCAGGGTCATCACCTCCTATCACGCTGACGAGCCGATGGTCCCTGCGAGCAACATGAAGCTCCTCACGACCGGTGCCGCGCTCATGACCCTGGGACCGGACTTCGCGTTTGAGACTCGGCTACTTCGCGACGGCGATCGTCTTGTTCTCGTCGGGGACGGGGATCCCGCGCTCGGGGATCCCGAACTCTTGGCTCAGTCGAGCTTCGTTGATCCTGCGGGGGTCGTCCACCCAGGCATGACCATCGAGCACCTCCTCGACTCGTGGGTACGGGCGGTCGCCCAATCCGGAGTGAAGTCACTCTCAGAGGTGGTCGTCGATGACCGCATCTTCGCCCGCGAGGGGGCGCATCCCGCGTGGCCGAAGGATCAGCTTGATGAGGCGTACTGCTCCCCACCCTCCGGGGCCAACTTCCACGGAAACGCCCTCATGGTCAGTGCCGCGCCAGGCTCCGGCGGCGTGCCGTCCATCACAGCCCTCTCGCCCAAGGCACCATGGCTTTCGATCCGCAACAAGGGAACCAGCCGCACCGGGAAGAATGACCGGAACACCGCGTGGATCGCGCGAGCTCCCAGCACCGGCGAACTGACCCTCTTTGGAAATGTGAAGACGCCGCTCGCGTCGCCGATCGCGGTCGGGCTCAGCGACCCGGCGCTCTTCTTCGCGCAGTGCCTTGCCGATCGACTGACTCGCGCGGGAATCCCTGTCGCGCGGACTCGCACGGCGGCGACCAGCGACGGAGCTCCGTCGGGGACGCAGGTCGGCCCGGTACTGCGTACTCCGATCGAGACGATCGTGGCGCGATGCAATGTGGAGAGCGAGAATCTCTATGCCGAGAGCCTGCTCAAACGGATCGGCGCCCAGTCGACGCAGCGTCCAGGATCCTGGGAGTCGGGATCCCGCGCGGTCGAGCGAGCACTCACGACGGCCATCGGCCAGGGCGCATCCGCATTCCGGATCTCGGATGGATCCGGGCTCTCCAAGGAGAACCGGGTTACTGCCAACGGGATGACCGCCTGGCTGACGGCACTCGGATCCGACTCGGCCGTCGCCCAGATGTTTGTCGGAAGCCTCGCCGAGGCCGGCAAGTCCGGCACGGTTCGCAAGCGGATGAAGGAGATCAACCCCGCGCTGGCGGTCGTCCAGTGCAAGACGGGATACATCGACAAGGTCAGCTGCCTGTCAGGGTTTGTAACGAGCGCCAACGGAACCCGCTACGCCTTCAGCATCCTCGGCAACGGACTGACGGAACGGGACTCTGTCGGGAAACTCAAGCGACTTCAGGACCGCATCGCCGCGCTGATCGCTGACTCGATCGGAGCGCCATCGCGCAGCGCGCTGGGGGGATGAGTTCGCGCCCGGTGGACGACTCGGTGCCGGGCGCTCAGGACCCCGTGCGCTTTCGGAAACTCGCCTTCGCCTGCTCGACATCCCTGTAGACCTCAAAGACTCGGTCGAGTTTGGTCATCTGAATGACCTGCACCACTGCGCCTGTCAGCCCCGCAAGGCGAACCTCTCCCCCGATGCGCCTCATCCGTGTGTGCAGCATGAGCAGTGCCCCCAGCCCCATGCTGGAGATAATCGCCAACTTGGAGCAATCCACGACGACATTAGTAATCCCCCCTTTGAGCAACGCGGCGATGCTCTCGGAGAGTTGGCCCGCGGTACTCGTGTTGAGCCCTCCGTCCGCGCGAAGCACCAAGACATCACCCTGCACTTCGACGACATAGGTCTCCATGGTTCACCCCTCAACGACGCGCATCGCGATCAGATCCTGAACATCTACGAGCCCGAGCGGACGACCGTCTGCATCGAGGACGGGAATCTCGTCGAGTCTCTTCTCCTGAACCAGCCGCACCGCGTCACGCACCAGCGAGTCCACGGTGAGGCAGGTGGGATGCTTCGTCATCGACTTGCTGATGGGCTGGTCGAGCGCGGCACTTCCGCCCGCGTTGATTGCCCGGCGCAGGTCGGCGTCGGTAAAGATCCCGCTGAGCTTTCCGTCGTGATCGACCAGAAGTAGCGCCCCGGCGCGTCGTCCTTCCCCCGCCGCGGCCAGCGCGCTGCGCACAGAGAGCGTGTCATTGACGATGGGAAGATTGCGTTCCACCCGGAATCGAAGCACATCGGTGATCTGACGGAGCCCCGCCCCGAGCATTCCCCCGGGGTGATGGCGATGGAAGTCGTCCTCACGGAAGTCCCGTCGCCGTGCGAGCGCGAGAGCGAGAGCATCCCCGGCAGCGAGCATGGCCGTCGTCGACGCAGTCGGGGCAAGGTTGAGCGGACATGCCTCGACGATGTCACCGACCGCGAGGCAAGCAGTGCAGAGTCGACCAAGCCCAGTCGTCGATCGCGCCACGATGGCTACGGTCGCCACCGAGTCAGCCTTGAGGTGGAGAGCAAGATCGATCACCTCGGCCGTCTCGCCCGAGTAACTCAGCAGGAGCGCCACATCCCCCTCGCGCAGCCGTCCAAGGTCCCCATGAACCGCCTCGACCGGATGGATGAAGTGCGAAGGCTGGCCGAGACTGGCAAGCGTCGCACTGATCTTGGCACCGATGAGCCCGGACTTCCCGAGCCCCGACACGACGACATGCCCCGTGCACTGCTCACAGATGTCGAGCGCCGCTGACCACTGCTCTGCGGTGCGTGCGTCGGTGCGCAGGGCGTGGGAGATGGCCGACAGCGCGCTCGCCTCGGCCCTCACGACTTCCGCCATGAACAGCGCATCAGATGTGCGTGTCTGCGCCTTCATTCCAGAGAGAGTAGCGGATACGCTGAGCCGATGCCTCTTCAGGACGAGTATGAAGTGCGGCTTTCCAGCTTCCAGGGGCCACTAGACCTGCTGCTTTTTCTCGTCCGCCGTGCCGAGGTCGACATCGCCGACATCCCCATCGCGGTGATCATGGAGCAGTACTTCAAGTTTCTGACACAGCTGCATCGCGTCGATGTTGAGGTAGCGGGGGAATTTCTGGTGATGGCGGCGACGCTTGTGGAGATCAAGAGTCGAACCCTCGCACCGCCGGCGGAGAGAGCCAATGACTCTGCGGTCGATTCGCGGCGGGACGCGGCTGACCCGCGGTTCGAACTCGTGCAGCAACTGCTGGCTTACCAGCAATTCCGAACGGCGGCGGGCTCGCTCGATCGCCTGCGCGAGGAGAGCGCACGGCGCTACGGTGCGGGGGGGCACGGCGGAGAAGTCGCGCGCGATCCCTCAGACGACGACGCCGCAATCGACATCGGTGATGCACATGTCCTCGACCTGCTCGAGTCGTTCGAGCGGATCATCCAGGCGGTCGATCTGACGAAGCTCGGGGAACACACCATCGAGTTCGACGACACTCCCATCAGTCTCCATCAGGCGGATCTCATCGACCGTCTCGCGCGCAGCGAGCGCCGCCGAATGGAATTCTCGGAGATCTTCAAGGGGCGATCTCGCGGAGAAATGATTGGACTGTTTCTGGCCCTTCTCGAACTCGCACGACAGCAACAGGTCGCGGTGCGCCAGAGCGAGGCGGACGCACCGATCGAGATCGAACTGCTCCAGCTGGCTCCTGAGCCGGATCCGGATGCCGCGTCGCGAGAGATTCTGCCCTAGCAGACTGCCGAAGTGCTCAGACTCCTCACCGGCTTGAAAGTCAGTGTGAAGCGAGCCCTGCGAATGTCATTTCATGCGAAGACCTCATCGAGCCCTGTCATCGACTTTCCGCGATCAAGCGCATTATCGATGAAACGCTGCGCGCGGCACCGTATCGTTGTGGCCTACGACACACCCAGCGATCGAAGGCGCCGGCAATTCGCGAAGATCGCTCTTGGGTACACGCAGCGCGTGCAGAAGTCGGTCTATGAGGCTGAGTTGACAGACACGCAAGCGCGCATTCTTGCGAAGGTGCTCGCGAGCGTCGCGCATACCGGCGAGGATGACATACGCATCTACCCGCAGTGCGGGCGTTGCGCGGCGATGCGGTCGATGCTTGGCAAGGCGATGCCGGTCGCGGGACCGCGGCTGGTTGTGGCGTGAGCGTGGCGGCGACCAGGAGCAGCGATCGCGAGATCTCGGACCGCCTGAAAATCCTCCGCGTTTGCGCTTGCACACCGCCCGCGATTCGATATCGTTGCGGCGCCTCGCGGTCGTGCCGCTCTTTGACAAGTCGACCCTCCTGAACCCGATATTGGGACCGCTTTACGCGTTCTGAAATCCATAACTCGCGCAGTTGTTCTACGCTCATTTTGGCCGAAAATCGGTGTGTTTTTCGTACCCCCCTGTTTCTTGATGCTGATCGACCAACTTTGAGGTAGGTACGAAAAACTGACCACTTAACCCCAGTATTTACAACCACTTAGAAATGGGGCAGTCAGGACGATCCCCCGGCCGGACTGGGATTGAGACAGCTTCCTGTTGAGCAACCGCACCCCAACTAGATGGTCAGGACGATCCCCCGGCCGGACTGGGATTGAGACTACCCATTCTCTTCAAGGAACTGCGCGCGCTCCTCTTGTCAGGACGATCCCCCGGCCGGACTGGGATTGAGACAGATTACTCAGCCACGAAGAAATGTTTGTAGTGGTCAGGACGATCCCCCGGCCGGACTGGGATTGAGACCAATTCTTGACGAAGTCAGCGGGATCGGCTGATGGTCAGGACGATCCCCCGGCCGGACTGGGATTGAGACCCACCAAGCGTCCTCCTCCACCATCTTCTGCACTGTAATGTCAGGACGATCCCCCGGCCGGACTGGGATTGAGACCATCAACAATTCCGAGAGTCTCAGAAGACAGCAGGAGGTCAGGACGATCCCCCGGCCGGACTGGGATTGAGACTATCCACACCCCTCACCATTATCCCCTTCTTATTCAAGTCAGGACGATCCCCCGGCCGGACTGGGATTGAGATTGAGACCGGGGCCCGTGGCATCCACTCGCGCCGAGAATCATGCCCGCCTCGCGGAAGTTCGTGTCACAAATCGTTGCGAGTCGGCGTCAAGAGAGTGCCATGACTACTCACCAACGCTGCCATCCAATCCAAACGCGCCCATCCGCCAACGAGCCTTGCCCAAGCGAATCTGCGTCTCGCGATCGGTCACCACTGATAGGCTCGCCCACGACTGGGTCGGGGACTAAAGACTTACAACGAGACTGGCATCATCCAATGACAACGGCTGCGCCTGATCCGCTTCACGAAGTCGAGTCATTCATTCGGCGCCGCGCGTCCACCGATCCAGAGTTTGCGCAGTTCATCACCGCGCTCGGGCGATGGTTGATTCAGTGCAGCCAAGCGCCGTCGATTCTCGTCGAACCCCGGCCCGTGGCAGAACCGACGCTCGAGATCGAACCATCGCGCACACCCGAGCCAGCATTCGAGCAATCCACCTGCGAGCTCGCCACGCTGATCGCGCGCGCCCCCAGCGACGCGGCGGCCGACGCCGATCTCAAGGGTCTCTGCGACAGATTCAACGGTGAAGTGTCGCCTCGACTCGCGCCTGCGGCTGGCGCACGCGTAGTCCAACATGCTGCGCCACCGCTCGATCGATTCGCCGCGCTTGAACCGATGATG
>SIAD01000011.1 GCA_009691915.1 Phycisphaerales bacterium | reverse complement strand
CGAAAAGTGAACTGTCATGAGAAAACTCCGAAACCGACAACCGGACCCCGTACGACTACAGCCCCAACTTCCCCACTCTACAGCGCAATTGCGACAATCAAGCCCCGGATGGGCGTTTTTTGGGCAAATGGGCCGTGCGGCGCGGGGGCTCAGTGCGGCAGAGGGAAATCCCTGCAGAATTCCTTGATCTCGCCGCGCACTCTCGCCGAGGTCGACGCATCTCCCTTCGACCCCATTACCTCGTCAAGCCATGTCGCGACTCGAGTCATCTGCGGCTCCCTGAGACCTCGGGTCGTGAGCGCGGGGGTGCCCAGCCGCAGCCCGCTCGTCACCATCGGCGGCCTCGGGTCGTTGGGAATCCCGTTCTTGTTGCAGATGATCCCGGAGCGCTCAAGCCATTTCTCGGCGTCGGCGCCGGTGAGATCTGCATTGCGCGCTCTCAGGTCCACGAGCATGAGATGGTTGTCAGTGCCCCCTGCGCAGAGCCGGTAGCCCCGGGACTGGAGCTCTGCCGCGAGCGCCTTTGCGTTCTTGACGACCTGCTGGCAGTAGGAGGTGAACTCGGGCCTGAGCGCCTCCCCGAAGGCCACCGCCTTGGCGGCGATGATGTGCATCAACGGGCCGCCCTGACTGCCCGGGAACACCTTGCGATCCACCTTCGTCGCCAGTTCTTCGTCGTTGGTCATGACCATACCGCCGCGCGGACCGCGCAAGGTCTTGTGGGTCGTTGTCGTGACGACATGCGCGAACGGGAACGGCGAGGGATGCACACCGGTGGCACAGAGTCCGGCGATGTGGGCGATGTCCGCCATCAGGAGCGCGCCGACGGTGTCGGCGATCGCGCGGAACCTTGCGAAGTCTATGGTGCGCGAGTACGCGGAGTAGCCGCAGATGATCAACTTGGGCTGGCACTCTCGGGCGATCCGCTCGATCTCGTCGTAGTCGAGGAGCTCGGTCGAGGGATCGAGGGAGTAGTCGGCAACCTTATAGAAGGTTCCGGAGAAGTTGACCTTCAATCCATGACTCAGGTGACCGCCCGACTTGATCGGCAGGCTCAGGACGGTGTCGCCGGGGTTCATGAGCGCCATGAAGGCCGCGATGTTGGCGTTTGCCCCGCAGTGCGGCTGGACATTGGCATAGGCGCACCCGAAGAGCTGCTTGGCGCGGTTGCGGGCGAGCTCCTCGGCCTGGTCGTGGAATTCACATCCTCCGTAGTAGCGCTTGCCGGGATACCCCTCGGCATACTTGTTGGTCATCCACGATCCGGCCGCGTGCATGACGGCCGCACTGACATGGTTCTCGCTGGCGATGAGTTCAAGGGTCGACTCCTGGCGCTCGCGTTCGCCGGCGAGGATCTGCGAGACTTGAGGGTCCACACCACCAAGGAGGGCGAGGAGGTCGTCGGACATCGAGTGTGATGGTGAGGCGGCACCAGAGGGGCGCTCTTTCGCGGTCTGCATCGGCTCAATGTACTCAGGAGGATCCGGATATCGTCGCGCCCTGTGACCCCCATGAATTTCTCAATCGCCGGTGCGCAGCTGAAGTTCGAAGCGGTTGATGGCCGGGTCCGGGCGGACTGGATCGTGTCGCCTGCCGTGGCTGGCCGCCGCGGCCGGGGCTTGCCCGACTCTCAGGCGCGCGAGATCGCCGCGCTTGTCGCCAAGTGGCGTCGAGGAAGGGATCCTGAGCCGAGGCGCGTAGCAGGGCTTCTTCCACAGACTCCGGAGTTCTTCGTCGCCTGCTGGAAAGCCTGCATGAAGATCCCCCGTGGCGAGACGCGAACTTATTCGTGGCTCGCCAGGACCGCGGGGCGCCCCCGCGCCGCGCGCGCGGCGGCCCAGTCGATGGCACGCAATCCCTTGCCGCTTCTCGTTCCGTGCCACCGTGTCGTTGGGACGGGCAATCCCGGTGGGTTCTGCGGTCATGGACACATGCCTAGCATGGGAGGGGCGACGCGAGAAGCCTCTCGCTTCCTCTTGCTCAAGGCAGAACTCCTGCGCATCGAGGCGGCGAAGTCGCGGGCCCGCTGATTCCCTTACGCTTCGCGCTCACTCAGTCGCCACCCCGGTCGGAGAGTCTCTCGAATGCACATCACAATGGTCGGAACCGGTTATGTCGGGCTCGTCACGGGCGCGTGCTTCGCCGACATGGGGAACCATGTGACATGCCTCGACATCGACGAGGCGAAGATCGCCACCCTGCGCACTGGTGAGAGCCCGATCTACGAGCCGGGGCTCTCGGAGATGATCAAGCGCAATGCCGCCTCGGGGAGACTTGACTTCACGACTGACAAGGCCTCGGCGTACGGAAGCGCACAGATCATCTTCATCTGCGTCGGGACGCCGAGCCGCGACGACGGGAGCGCGGATCTCCAGTATGTCCTCAAGGTCGCGGAGGACATTGCGAGGGCGATCGAGTGCCTCGGCGCGAAGGGCGCGGGGAAGACGGTCGTCGTCAAGAGCACGGTGCCGGTGGGAACCAGCCACGCGGTGCGCGACACGATCCGGAAGATCACAAAGGTTCCCTTCAATATCGCCGACAATCCCGAGTTCCTCAAGGAAGGTGACGCGATCCAGGACTTCATGAAGCCCGACCGCGTCGTGTGCGGCGTCGACGACGAGGCGACGGGAAACCTCATGCGGACGCTCTACGACCCCTTCGTCCGCCAAGGCAACCCGATCTTCATTCTCGATGTTCGCAGCGCGGAAATGGTCAAGTACGCGTCCAACGCCATGCTCGCCTGCAAGATCTCCTTCATCAACGAGATCGCCAATCTCTGCGAACTCTACGGAGCCAACATCATCGCTGTCCGGGAGGGGATGTGCGCCGACAAGCGGATCGGCAACCAGTTCCTCTATCCCGGGCTTGGCTACGGCGGATCCTGTTTCCCCAAGGACACCCAGGCGGTCGTGTCGATGGGCCGTGCGGTCGGGCTTGACTGCAAGTTGAACGCCTCCGTCCACGAGGTGAACCAGGACCAGCGCAGGCATTTCTGGGCGAAGATCGTCAAGGAACTCGGCGGCGAAATGCGTGGTAAATCCCTGGCATTCTGGGGGGTTGCATTCAAGCCCAAGACCGACGACATCCGCGAAGCCCCGAGCATTACCCTGATGGAGATGGCACTAGGGGCGGGTGCTGTCGTAACCGCCTACGACCCGGTCGCCCTTGACCATCTTGCCAAGGAGATGCCAGGGATCGCGAGAGCGGCTGACCAATACTCGGCCCTCGACGGGGCGGATGCCCTCATTATCTGCACAGAATGGGCTGAATTCAGGGCTCCGGACTTCGACGAGATCCGCCGCCGACTGAAGCAGCCGATCATTTTCGACGGCCGAAATCTCTTCCGACCCTCGCAACTTGGCGCGGCTGGGTTTACCTATGCCTCGGTCGGTCGCACGACGGTACGGCCGGGCTGACACGGGACCTCCGGGAGGGACCGCGGGCGGACCCCAGATCGGACCACTCAGAAACTGCCCGAAATGTAGGGATTTTTCGCGCCCTGCCCTTGCGGCGCGCCATCTAGTGGCTCTACATTCACGCTGCCGCATGCTCTGTGCGGCTGGGAGCGAGACCAGTTTCTCGACAAGAGCCGTCATGCTCGACATGCTCGACATGGAACGGCAATAGAAAGGACATCGAACCAATGGCAACAATGACCAAGAAGTCGCCCGCAAAGAAGGCAACGAAGCACTCGAAGACCACCAAGAACACGAAGAAGGCTTACAAGCCGACTCCGAGTTCGAAGGTCCGAACCCGCAGTCAGGTGATCGCAGAACTCGCTTGCGCATGCGACCTCAAGAAGGGCGTCGTCAAGGAGCTCTTTGAGAACCTCGGCACGATGATCGGCAGCGATCTCGGCGGCCGCGGCCCGGGCGTGTTCAGCTTCATGGGTCTCATGAAGATGAAGACTGTCAAGAAGCCCGCCACCAAGGAGCGAACCGGCGTGAACCCATTCACCGGCGAGACTCAGGTCTTCAAGGCGAAGCCCGCGAGCAAGAAGGTTCGGATTCGTCCGACCAAGGGTCTCAACACCCTCGTCAGCTGATTCGCTGAACTCGTCAGTTCACGCGGTCCCGCATCAACGCGGGGCCGCGTTTTTTTTTGTCTCAAGCGCGCGGCGCAGCGATCCACCAGAGGCGTCGAGGAGAGAGCGCGCGTCGGACGCGCCGAGGCCAAGCGAGCGCATGACGATGGCGACCTTGACGCGGCCGTCGGCCTCGCGCAGCAAGGCTGCCGCGGCGTCGCGTGTCAGCGCTGGGTCGAACTGGCAGAGCGTGCGGATGGCGCGATCGACGAGCTTGTCGTTGGTCGCTGCGAGGTCGACCATCAGGTTGCCGTGGATCTTGCCGAGCTTCGCAAAGAGAATCGTGGTGATGCAGTTGAGCGCGAGCTTCGTCGCCGAGCCTGCCTTGAGCCTCGTTGATCCGGTCAGGACTTCGGGGCCGGTTGCAAGCACAAGGAAATGGTCGCAATCCCGGGGCACTTCGCGCGCCGACGAAGTCAGAAACGCTGTGAGTGCGCCCCGCGCCTTCGCGTCAACGAGGGCACCGAGCGCGTACGGGGTCGTCCCCCCCGCTGCGATCGCCACGACCGTGTCACGCGCCCCGACGCCATGCGCTGCGAACTCCGCATGGGTGCCATCGAACTCGTCCTCCCGGCGTTCGCTGCTTTTCCGCAGCGCTGCATCGCCGCCCGCGATGAGACCGACGATCTGCGAAGGGTCGCAGAGGAAAGTCGGCGGACACTCGGCTGCGTCGAGAACTCCGAGCCGTCCCGAAGTCCCCGCTCCACAGTAGAAGAGACGACCGCCGCCGCGCACTCGCACTTCGAGCGCGTCGATGAAGGCGGCGAGCGCGTCCGACGCGGCAGCGACCGCCACGGTCACCGCCTCGTGATCGCGCACCATGATGGCCAGTTGCTCGCGCGTCGAGAGCTCGTCGAAACTGCTCGAGGCTGGATTGCGCTGTTCCACCGCCACATGAGAACGGTCGGGGGGCAGCGACTGGCTCATGGCTGAAGCCACTTCCCAAAGAACCGCCACTTTGCGTCAAACTCCGATTGCCCGAATCCTCCGTGGCCCGCGCGCGGATAGAGCCTCATCTCGAAGTCGAAGCCTCGGTCGTAGAGCCGCTGCGCGAGCGCGAACGCATTCGTGGGATGCACATTGTCATCCTGCATGCCGTGTACGAGAAGGAGATGCCCCTTCATGCGATCGGCATGGACGACGACGCTGCCTGCGTCGTACCCCGCCGGATTCTCCTGTGGAGTCCTCATGAATCGCTCGGTGTAGATCGAGTCGTACTGGCGCCAGTCCATCGGGCCACTCTCGGCGACGGCCGCGCTGAAGACCTCCGGATATCGCACAAGCGCCAGCGCAGAGAGATACCCGCCGTAGGAAAGCCCGGTGATCCCAACACGGAGCTCATCCATTCCTGGCTCCGCGCCCAGCTGCCTCACTGCGGCCGCCTGGTCATCCAGGTCCGCGATCCCGAGCGCCATGTAGGTCGCGTCCTCGAACGCCTTGCCCCGCCCCGGCGTCCCTCGATTGTCCACCCGCAGCGTTACGAACCCGTGGTCGCAGGGCTCGGGTTGATCGGCGAAGGAGCCGTCGACGGTCCGAAAGTACGGGCCGCCATAGACCGCGACGATGATCGGCCACTCGGAACCGGGATCGAATCCTTTCGGATAGTGGACGACCCCGTAAATGTCGGTGACCCCATCGGCGGACTTGAACTTCTTGAGTAGAGGAGGCCGGAGTCCCATCGGAGTCCACGGATCCGACTCCCCCTGCGCCAGCGTGGCGAGGAGCGCGCCCTGGTTCGTATAGATCCGGGTCGACGCCCGGCGCGAAACAGATTCGTCGGTGGCGGCGAACCAGCCCCCGCCGGGGGCGATCTTGTAGCGGCCATAGTGGAGATCGTCGGGAGTCAGCCGCCGCTGTCCCGAACCGTCAAGCTTCGCTGCCATGAGCTGCGAATTCACCGCGGTCGGCGCCGGATACGCGCTGTAGTAGAACGCTCCCCCCGCTTCATCGACCTTCTGGATGCGATCCGCGGGAAACGCGCCGGAAGTGAGCGGAACGATCTGACCGGAGTCGAGCGAACGAAGTTCGTACTGCTTGAATCCGGTGCGCTCGGAGGCCCAGAGGAATCGCCGACCGTCGTCGAGGAACCTCATCTCCGGTATGTGATGAGTCCAGTGGACCTGTTGCTCGCGCAGGATGACACGGACCTCGCCGGTTCTGGCGTCCGCGGCGCATAGTTCGAGAACATCGTGCCTGCGGGAAAGGCGGTGGAAGAGAAGTTCACCACCCGACTTCGACCACTCGACTCCATATATGTACTGGTCGGCGTCGCCGACGGCGATCAACACGACATTCGTCAGGGGATCGCCCGTGGGATCAGCACAGAACGCCTCCGCATCAAGGATGGCGAGCGTCGCGACGGGATTTGGGTCCCCCGGCTTGGGATACCGCTCGGACTCGACTGCGGTGCGGATGCCAGAGAGGCCTGAGAGCAAGTGGAACTCAGGCACCTTCGAGTCGTCGAACTTGTAGAACGCCAGGCGCTTCGAGTCGGGGCTCCACCACATGCCGGTCGACTGGTCAAGCTCTTCGCCGTAGACCCAGCTCGCCGTGCCGTAGCGCAAGGTCTCGTGGCCGTCGGCGGTCACTGCGCGCTTGGACTCCCCGCCACACTTGACAAACAGGTTTCCCTTCTGCGTGACCGCGCTGCGCGATCCATCCGCAGAGAGTTCAAGCGGCCGCTGGCGTCCCCGCCCTGGAGGTACTCCACGCATCACTGCGCGGGAAGGCTCCTGCACTTCAGGCGGTTTGGTGCCCGCGGGGGCATCGGTGATTGCGCCGGTGTCGAGGTCAACGGTCCGCCAGTGTCCATCTCGGCGAAACCACGCGACGCCACCATCAATGTCCCATCGGATGTCGCGGACGACGCCGGACTCCCCCTGAGAGAAGGCGCACGCCGCGATGGCGCCAGCGAGGATGAGAGCGATGACTCTCATTCAGCCCACGCGCGCGATCTGCTGAAACTGTCGCAGCCGTCGATCAATCTCGCCGGGCTTCAATTCTCGGAGCCGGTCGAGCCCGAAGGCTTCGAGGGTGAAACTCGCAAGGACGGTCCCGTAGGCCATCGCGGCTTGCAGTGCCTTGAAGTCTCCGCGCCCCTCACGAGCGAGGTAGCCCATGAATCCTCCGGCAAAGGAATCGCCGGCTCCGGTCGGATCGACGACCGCCACCTCCTCCACCGGAAACGCGGGCAGAACCGCGCGACCCTCGGGGTGGATAAGGATCGCCCCGTGCTCTCCCTTCTTGACGACGACGAATCGAGGGCCGAAATCCAGGAGTTTCTGCGCGGCACTGATCGCATTGCGCATCCCGGTGAGTTCGGCCGCCTCCGAGTCATTGACGATCACGCCGTCGACCCGTCCCAGGAGCGACATCAGGTCTCCGTGGGCGGTGCGGATCCACAAGTCCATGGTGTCGGCAACAACCAGTTGCCTCTCGGGAAACTGGTCGAGAAACCCAAGCTGCACTGCGGGATGGGTGTTGCCGAGAAAGATGAACTCGGCGGCCCGGTAGGAGTCGGGGACAGACGGCGGCGTCTCCTGCAGAACGCCGACTTCGGTGAAGAGCGTTTCGCGGCGATTGACATCCTCGAAGTAGCGCCCACCCCAGGCGAAAGTGCGCGAACCCGCGCGCGACTCCAGCCCATCGAGTGAAACTCCCGGGAGTGCGCGGAGGATGGCTTCGTGCTCCTTGGGCCAGTCGCCGCCGACAACGGCGACGACACCGACCGGACCCATGTGGCTTGCGGCGGCGGCGAAGTAGGCGGCGCTCCCGCCGGAAACTCCCTCGCGGCTCGCACGCGGCGTGTAGACGGTGTCGATCCCGATTGTGCCGGTGACAACGAGCTTCACGAGTGGATCGTATCGGTCTTGCGAAAACTCCGAGCCCATCCAATTCCGATGGCGACACCCAGAAGAGTCCCCGCCACGGTGTCGAGAGGCATCACGCAGAGTTCCGGCGGAAGGAGCGTCGCGGCGAAGAGCGCGTCGGCGCCGACTCGGAGCCGCGAGGCCACGAACCACTGGTAGCCACCCATGAGAAGGATCGGCGAGATGAAGGCGATGGCCGGCTGGATCCTGGGCGCGACCAACCGAAATGCCATCCCCACGGCAATCCCGCCGACGCAGGCGCCGCCGATTGCCTGGCCCTTCATGACGGAGCGCACGAGGAGCCAAGCGACGATGGGCAGCAGCCCGCCGACAAGGCTCGCGCGTAGCGCCTCGAGATCGAAGTACTCGCGCCACCACGGCCCCTCGTCATGGCGCGGCGGCACATCGGGAAGCGGTCCGGCAACGCGAAAGACGACGACAACCCCGATGGCTACCGGCAGCGTCCACAAGAGCGCCTCGATGCCGATTGAACTCAGCGAGGCCGAGTCGAACACCGCGCTGCTGATGGCGCCAGTGCGCATCGAGAAGGCGGTCAGGACCGCGCCGAGGACGAAAAGTCCGACGACGGCGTTGACGAGTCGTCCGACAGCCGCGGCGATTACCGTCGCGACAGCGAAGAGCCCCAACAGGACGATCGCGGCAGACCCCGTGCTCGTCGAGAGAGCGATCGTGCCCGTCGCCACGCCTCGCGCATCGACACCCAGAGAGCTCGCGGCGATGCCGATCCAGATGGAGGCGCCGATTGCGAGTGTGAGAAACGCCCCGCGGATCCAGCCGCGCTCCATAAAGGACGATGCGCGCCGCGCGCTGCTGGAGCCGTGGGCATCGGCGCGCGCGCCGGCGGAGTCGGTGGGGCTCATCGGCGAAGGTGTATCCGCACACGCCGTGCTTCGCAAACTCGGCGTACGCTCGCCTCTGTGAAGTCAACGGCTGCTGAGACGATCACACTCGACGCTCGACCGATTTCGATCCGGGAGGTGGTGGCGGTCGCGCGGGGGGCGGGATGCGTGGCGCTCGGTGCTGAGGCGCGCCGGGCGATGGATCTCGCGCGCTCGGCGATGTTGGCGCAGGCCCGCGGCGGAACCGCGCTCTACGGGATCAATACGGGATTCGGCAGCTTTGCAAGCGTCCGGCTCGACGCGAAGGACCTTACGCAACTCCAGTTGAACATCGTCAGGTCGCACAGCGCCGGGCTCGGTGAGCCACTTGATGGCGAGACGGTTCGTGCGACGATGGTCGTGCTCGCTGCGAGCCTTGCCCGAGGCCACTCCGGGGTCCGCAGCGAAGTCGTCGACTCCATCCTTCTCCACCTCAATCACGCCATCACACCGATCGTCCCCAGCCGTGGCTCGGTCGGGGCCAGCGGGGATCTTGCACCGCTGGCGCACATCGCACTCGCGCTCATCGGCGAGGGAGAAGTGCATTACAAGGGGGTGCGTGGCGCCGCTCGTTCGGCCCATGCGTCGTGCGGTATTGCGCCGCTCGTGCTGGAGGAAAAGGAAGGTCTCGCGCTTCTCAACGGCACGCACCTGATGGCGGGTCTCGGTGCGCTCGTCCTTGACGATGCGTGGACGCTTGCCCATGCCGCGACCGTGGCGACCGCCATGGCGATTGACGGGTGCCGGGGGACCCATGCGATGCTCGACGAACGCATCCACGAGGTGCGCAGGCAGCCCGGGCAGGTGACGGTGGCGCGAAACCTGCGCGGGCTTCTCTGGGGCGGCACGATTGCGCAGAGTCACGCCACTCAGGACCCTCGTGTGCAGGATCCCTATTCGCTCCGCGCGGCCCCTCAGGTGCTCGGCGCGGTGATCGACGCGCTCGAATTCGCTGGGGCGGCGATCTCGCGCGAGCTCGGTGCCGTCACGGACAACCCGCTTGTGTTCGCAACAGGGAACGACCGCGTCGACATCGTGAGTGGCGCCAACTTTCACGGGATGCCGCTGGCGATTGCCCTCGATGTCGTGAAGATCGCCCTCTCGCACCTAGGCGGTATCGCGGAGCGGCGCATCTACTGGGCCCTCGCGGGACACGACCCCGAGAGCCATCTTCCAGCGCATCTGGCCGCGAGTCCCGGTCTGCACAGCGGCTTCATGATCGTGCAGTACTCGGCGGCGGCCTGTTGCAACGAGCTGCGAACACTGGCGTATCCGTCGAGCGTCGGAAACATCCCGACCTGCGCGGGAATCGAGGATTACAACTCGATGGGGGCAACAAGCGCGCTCCATGCCGCAAGCGCGGTCCGACTGGCGCGTGATGTCGTCGCCTGCGAATTTCTGGTGATGGCCGAGGCCCTAGAGCATCAGCGGCCCCAGCGAAGCGGCGATGGCGTCGAGCGCGCCCACGCGGCAATCCGAGCACTCGTCTCGCCCCTGAAGGAGGACCGCCCCCCTGCCAAGGATCTCGCAGCGATTGCTGAGGCCATCCGGGATGGGGTACTGGTTCGCGCGTGCCCCGAAGTGAAAGTTGGGTTCGCGCAGGCGGGACGATTACACTCGAGCGATGCCCCTGACTGAACAGTCGCCGCGGGTCCAGCGCGCCCCGCGCGGAAACACACTCACCTGCAAGACCTGGGCGGCGGAAGCGGCCATGCGCATGCTCATGAACAACCTCGACCCCGAGGTTGCGGAGCGGCCCGCGGACCTCATCGTCTACGGAGGACGCGGCCAGGCCGCGCGCTCGTGGGCGGCGTTCGATGCCATCGTCGCGAGCCTCAAATCGCTCGGCACGGATGAGACTCTATTGATCCAGAGCGGCAAACCAGTGGGAGTCGTGCGCACTCACGCCGACGCGCCGCGGGTCCTCATCGCCAACTCGAATCTCGTTCCGCACTGGGCGACGCAGGGGCACTTCGACGATCTCGCCGCCCGCGGACTCATCATGTTCGGTCAGATGACCGCCGGGAGCTGGATCTACATCGGCACGCAGGGGATCCTCCAAGGGACCTACGAGACCTACGCCGAATGTGCGAGGCAGCACTTCAAGGGATCGCTTGCGGGAACGCTCAATGTGACCGCCGGCTGCGGCGGAATGGGCGGGGCGCAGCCGCTTGCGATCACCATGAATGATGGCACCTGCCTGATCGCGGAGATATGCCGCGAGCGACTTGAGAAGCGGGTGAAGGACCGGTACCTCGATGAGTTTCATGAGGATCTTGACACCGGGATTGACCGTGCGGTCGCGCTGGCGAAGGCCGGTGAAGCGATCTCGGTTGGAGTGCTTGCCAACGCGATCGACCTCCTTGAGCGGCTCAGGGAACGCGGGATCATCCCCGCGACGCTCACCGATCAGACGAGCGCGCACGATCCTCTTGAGGGGTATTACCCCGCAGGTCTCACGCGCGAGGCGGCCGATGCGCTGCGCGCGAATGCTCCCGAGCAATACAGAAACCTCGCGCTTCAGTCGATGGAGCGGCATGTCCGACTGATGGTTGCCTTCATGCGCAAGGGATCGCGCACCTTCGACTACGGCAACAACATCCGTCAGCGGGCGAAGGATCAGGGATTCGTCGACGCGTTCGCGTTTCCTGGATTCGTCCCCGCGTACATCCGTCCGCAGTTCTGTGTCGGTCGCGGACCGTTCCGCTGGGCTGCGCTCTCGGGCGATCCCCTGGACATCCACGCCACCGATGCGGCGATCCTCAAACTGTTTCCGAGGGACGAGCCGCTTGCGAGGTGGATCCGCAAGGCGCAGGAGCGCGTCGCATTCCAGGGGCTGCCTGCGCGCATCTGCTGGCTGGGACTCGGCGAAAGGCACAGGGCCGGTCTTCGCTTCAACGAGATGGTGGCCTCGGGCGAAGTGAAGGCTCCGATCGTCATCGGGCGCGATCATCTTGACTGCGGCTCAGTTGCAAGTCCCAATCGCGAGACGGAGGGGATGCTCGACGGCACCGATGCCGTCAGCGACTGGGCGCTGCTCAACTTCGCCGTGAACATCGCATCGGGCGCGTCGTGGGCCAGCTTCCATCATGGAGGAGGCGTCGGAATCGGTTTCAGCCAGCACGCCGGGCAGGTGGTCGTCGCCGACGGAACGAAGGAAGCTGCCGCGCGGCTGGAGCGGGTCCTCACGAATGATCCGATGATGGGAGTGTTCCGGCACGCGGATGCCGGGTACGACGCAGCGCAGAAGTGCGCCGACCGGCTCGGCGTCAACATCCCGATGCGCGACTGGTGACGCGCCGGTTTCAGGGAGAAGTCGCGCGAGCGAGCCGATCGTGGATCGCGCTCCAGAGGCCGGGAGCCCGGGGCGGACTCTCGATGACCATCCGTGAACATCCGGTCGTGTCGGCGCGGCGCATCGCGTTGTAGAGCTCGGCGGCATACCCATCCGCCTCAGGCGGGAGAACAATCCGCACATGGGGAGCCTCGACTTCCGTTGACTCAAGGCACAGGACGACCGCGGGAGGGCCGCTCGCTAGCACCTGGGCGATTATCTCCTTCTCGACCAGCGTGGCGGGAATCCTCGGCGCATAGTGGCGCAGCGCCGAACCGGGGCTTGCGTTCTGCTCAATTGAAACATCGACTTCGATGGCCCCAAGGATCTCCGCGAGGCGCTCGATGGACACACTTCCAAGGCGTCGCACGACCGCCTTCGACTCCGTGAGGTCGACGACGGTCGACTCGATTCCGACGGTGCACGGCCCGCCATCGAGGATCAGCAAGTCCTGCTGATCGCTGTAGTCCGACGCGACATGCTGCGCGGAAGTGGGCGAGACACCGCCGCTTCGATTGGCGCTGGGCGCACTGATCGGCCGTGAGCATCCGTAGAGGAGACTCCGGGCCAGTGGATGCCGGGGACTTCGCACGGCGATTGTTGCGAGGCCCCCCGACGCGTTCGCAGGCACCGACGACTTGCGGGGAAGGATGATCGTCAGTGGTCCCGGCCAGCACGCCCCAACCAGATGCATCGCGCGGCGCGTCCACCCGTCGCTGACTTCCTTGGCCATCGCCAGATCGACGACATGCGCGATGAGCGGATTCCCGCCCGGGCGATTCTTGAGTTCGTAGACCCGCGCGATGGCGTCGGGATTGAAGGTGTCTGCGCCGAGTCCGTAGACCGTCTCGGTCGCGAATGCCACCACTTTCCCGTCGCGGATCATGCCCGAGGCAAGGTCGATGCTGTCGTCGGAGTAGGGAAGGATCGCGGCCATGGCAAGGTGTCAGGGTGTCAGGGTCCCGGCTCGACGACATCGATCTCGACACGATTCATGATGAGTCCGGTTCCCATCGCGTGGTAGAGGCGGGCCATCGCGCTGTTGTAGTTGACCATTGCGTCAACCTCGGAGAGCCACGCCGTGGCGAGGCGATCCTGCGCCTGGAATCTCGTCTGGAGGAACTCGGGGGTGAGTGCGGCAAGGGTCTTCTCAAGCACATTCAGCGCCCGCAGGCTCTCCGCCGAGGCGAGGCGACTGGCCCGCGACTGCTCGATCAACTCGTAGCTGGTCGTCACACTGCGGAGTGAAACCTTGACGGCAAAGACCGCATTCTCAATCGCCTGCTGGTAGGAGATCACCGCGGACGAACGGCGCAGTCGGGCCTTGCGGTACTCCGCCTCGGCCGCGCGGTTACCGATCGGCTGGCTGAAGGCCATCTGGGCGAGCCACGACACGAAGTCCGCGTTGTTGATTTCGCTCATCGCGCTGCCGAAGGTTCCGCTGGAATTGTCCTGACCGGTCAGCGTCACACCCGCCTGAAGACCCAGCTGCGGCAGCCGCCCGTTGTCAGCCACGATCAGACGGATCGCCGCGTCGTCGATCGCCAGTATGGACCGCGCGATCGATGGATTCTGCTCGACGCTGGTCACGATGGCGTCGCGGAGGTTGTAACTAATCGGCTGAAGGACAGGCCTGTCCACGGGGACAAGGAGAGCGTCGCTTCCCACCGATGCGGCGGGATCGTTGAGAGTCAGCTTGAGCCGGTCACTCGCATCGCGCGAGGCGAGCCAGGCCCTTATGAGGTTGGCGCGGCGCACTTCGACGATAGCGACGGCCAGGGAGTAGTCGGCCACGGTGGCATCGAAGTTGAGCCGCTTCTTGAGGATGTCACGGACATCGCCGCCGACCTTGACGAGCCATGCCGCGGCGACGACCTGCTGCCTCGTCTGAAGGAGCGACCAGTACTGAACTTCCGTGTCCCGCACGGTATCGAGGAGCGTCTGGCGAAGGTTGAGGACCCCCACGCGATCCTGGTTGCGTGCAATCCGGATCTGCGCCTCGTTCACATCGCTGCCGAACCCCTGAAGAAGGGGCTGGCTGATGTTGAAATTGACAGAGTTAGTCCAGTAGTTGGCCGGGTCGTAGATGCTGGTTGTGGCCTGCTGTGTGTACTCCATGTCGAAACTGGCCGATACGGTGCCACCAGAGATGAGCCGCTTCTGGATCCCGGTGGAGAGGGTCGTGGCCGTGTCCTCCTTGGTGAAGGCGTTGTCGAGCCCTCCGAGGTTGAGTGGCGGAGGCGGGATGTTGTTGACCTGGTAGCCAGTAGACGCGAGGAGTACGGCGTCGAAGGCCGCCTCGGCCTTGACGACATCTGCTTGGACGATGGACTCTTCGATCCGGGCGGATTGGACCGACAAGTTGTTGCGGACCGAGGCTGAAATCGCGTTCCTGAGGCTGATTCCGACTTCGCGGGCGGGAGTTCCCGAGACATCGGGCCCCAGATCGAGCCCGATTCCCACTCCCGGGGTCTGTGGGCCGAGCGAGTCGAGCTCGGGCATGCGCGATTTCAGGGTTTCAAAGAGGTCATTGGGGAGTTGTGTTGCCGTCTGGAGGTGGCTGGCCGCCGCCTGATCGGCGGAGGCTGCTCTGGGCGATGCCCCCTGACGGGCAAGCACCGACTCGATGGCCGAGGAGAGTTCGGCATCACCCCGGTCGGCCTGATCGCCGGGGAATGGCGACTCGCACGAGATCAGACATGCGGTCACGAGCAGTCCGAGGGACCAGGTGCCACGACCGAAAAAAAAATTGACCGTGCCCTCTGGCATCTTTGCGATGCTAGCGGTTACGATTCGCGCATGGACAGAGCACGGACCGCCGGTTCCATGGTCGCGATCGCCTTTTTTGCCGTGGGTATCGCTCCCACTGCGAGCGTGCAGGCACAGCAAGGAGCGCCGCCCAGCGCTGCGCCAAGTGCAGTGCCAAACGCGCCGCCGCAGACCGCCGCAGCGCACTTCGCCGCCGTCACTGCCGACAATGTGTATGTGCGCTCGGGGCCGAGTGTGCAGAGTTCGTATCCGTTCGGGAAGCTCGACCGCAACAGGATTGTGCGCGTTGTTGAAGAGAACTTTGGATGGTCGCGTGTGCAGACGGCGGGCGCAGCGTTTCGGGACATGTCCGGATTCGTGTTGGCTGACGATCGTGTGCAACTCTCGGCCGACGGCGGATCGATCACCGCGACAGCGGTGACGGAGTTACGCGCACCCAACATCGGCGCCGATTCGAGTCCCGATAGCTCTTGGAAGCAGATCGGCCGCGTGGACGCGGGGACCACGCTCATCGCGCTCAACCGCGTCGATGGCGAACGCGGATCGGTCTGGCGCGTGAGACTGCCCACGAGCGGCGAAGGATGGATCAACTCGAGTTTCCTGCGCGCCGCGACGGCCGCGGAGGCTGCGGCCTTCGAAGCACCTCAGCCGGGAGCGGTCCTCGCAACGGCGTCGCTCTCCGATGCATCAGGTGAACCATCTGAACCGGGCGCAGCGATCGAAGTGGCGGGCGTTGAGATCGTCGCCAGGGGTCCGTCTCCGGAGGCCATCGCCTCTCAGAAGCGCCGTGCGACTTTTGCAGATCTCGAGGCGACCTGGTTGAAGGTCAAGGGTCAGGCCATCGAGGAAGCGGAGCTCGGTGCCATGTTCGCCGCCTATACGGTGCTCGTGGCGGATCCGGCATGCGAGCCGGGGATCAAGGCGCGCGCTCATGCCCGCACTGAACAACTTGAAGTTCAGCAGGTCGTCCAGGGCAAGCTTGTCGAAATCAGAAACGCGAAGGCGCGGCTGAGCGGCGAGTGCGATCAGATCGAGTCGGTTGCCAAGGCCATCGAAGCCCGTAGCGACTACGCCGCGGTCGGCGTGCTGAACGCGTCCATCGTCTATGACGGGGCGACTCTCCCCCTGCTCTTCCGCCTTCAGGATCCCGCAAGCGGACAGACGGTCGCGTATGTCGTCCCCGACGACTCGTACCAGCTTTCGACGATGCTGGGGACGCTGATCGGTATTCGAGGCGAACGGTGCTTCGACGATGCGCTGAAGCTCGACACGATTACACCGTCGACGATTGACTATCTCACGCCGAAGAGCGACGACTGAGACGCTCGGCCGCGACTTCCAGTAGGATCCGTCGTCTAATCGCAGTGCGAATGGGGCGTTAGCTCAATTGGGAGAGCGCCGCCTTTGCAAGGCGGAGGTTATCGGTTCGACCCCGATACGCTCCACTTCCTGTTCGCTGCGGAGTTACACGCGAAATGCCGCGAGGGTCGCGGCGACAGCAAGTTCGATGCGCAGAACGGAGTCGCCGAGTGAGACGAGCATCGCGCCGTGGTCGGTCGCCATGGCGACTTCCGAGTCGGTGAATCCTCCTTCCGGGCCAATCAGCACCGTGATCGCCGCAGCCGATCGATCCTGCGCGAGACGCCCGACGACTTCCGTTAGCCGCGCTCCCCTAGGGTGCGCCATCAGAATCGCCGACTGATGCTCGACCGATCGAGCGACGGCGTCGGTGACGGTCGCCGCTGGGGCGACTTCGGGAAGATGCGGCTGTCGCGCCTGCTTGCACGCGGCAACAAGGACTCTGGCTCCTCGCGCGTTGATCGACGGATTCCAAGCAACAACCGACCGCTCGCACAGAAGCGGGATGAACCGTCGCGCCGCAAGCGCCCCCGCCGCCTCCAGAAGGGTTGCCAGTCGATCGCCCTTGGGAAGTGCCGACGCGATGTCGATGGCGGGTTTCACACGCGACGCGAGGCGAACGGCGGAGACTTCTACCTCGAGCCCGCCGTCTGCGCGCGGGGTGCCGACACGGGCATCCGCGACGAGTCCGGTGCCGTCAAAGAGCGTGATCGCGTCCCCCGCTCTCAGGCGACGGCTCGCGCTCAGGTGGCGCGCCTCCTCCTCTGAGACATCGCACACACTCGGGGCAACACTCGCGAGGTTCCGGCAGTACGCCCAGGGCGCGATCATTCCGGACCTGGCCTCGGCAAACCCGCGCTGCCACCCAGGCAATACACATCGAATCGGGCGAGCTTTCCTTCAATGACATGATGCGGTTCTGGATGGATCGGCGGCGCGTGGTGCGGCCGTTTGACGACGATCCGCTTGTACCTCGCGTTGATCGCCGCCGCGAAGAGAGATTGCGAGTCGGCATCCTCCCCGACCGCCTTGCGGACGAGCACGATGGGCTTGGGTGCAAGCGCCGATCCACTCTGGTGCGGATACATCGGGTCAAGGTAGGCCGTCGCCTCGGAGCGTGCGGCGGGGTCGAGCACGACACCGAGAAGCTGCGCCGAGTCTCCGACGCGCAACACGATGCGCGACGCAACGAGTGCGAGTGCGCTGTCAAGGAGCGCCCGGGAAATCCCATCATCGAGTACGGCGGCCACCAGTGGTGATCTCTCGATGCAGGTCACCGAAAACCCGGCGGCGGCGAGAATCCAGGCATCGCCACCGAGCCCCGCGGTCGCGTCGACGAGCGCACCCTTCTTTCCGCACGCCCGCACCAGCGGCTGCGAGGAAACACCGGCGAGGTCGAGCCGTCGAAAGTCGACACACGCCCCGGTCCCGGGTCGTTCGCCCGGTTCAATGAGCTCCATCCGTCCATGCGGATCAAGCTGCGCCAGCACGCTCCTCGGAAGTCCCGCCATTGTGCGCAGTATTACACTCAACCCATGACCAACGCGACAACTGGGGGCGTCTTCCAAAGCGTCCTCGAACTCATCGGCAATACCCCGATGTTGCGGATTAGCCGGATTGAGACTGGTCGGTGCGAGCTTTTCGTCAAGCTGGAGTGCCAGAATCCGGGCCAGTCGATCAAGGACAGGATCGCCCTCAAGATGGTGGAAGTCGCCGAGGCCGAGGGGCGATTGCGCGCAGGCGGAAGGATCATCGAGGCGACTGCGGGAAACACGGGGATCGCGCTCGCGCTCGTCGCCGCGGTCAAGGGCTACCGGCTGACCGTCGTCATGCCAGACAAGATGAGCGAAGAGAAAATGGCCCACCTGCGCGCGATGGGAGCAGAGGTCGTGCTGACTCGCTCCGATGTTGCCAAGGGTCATCCCGAGTACTACCAGGACATCGCCCAGCGGATGGCGGACGAGGATCCATCGTCGTTCTATGTGAATCAGTTCGACAATGCGAACAATCCGCTGGCACACTATGAGACAACCGCGCCGGAGATCTGGGAGCAGATGGATGGCCGTATCGACGCCTTTGTCGCTGGAGTCGGCAGCGGCGGGACGATTGCGGGAGTCGCCAGGTTCTTGAAGGAGCGCAATTCCAAATGCGAGATCGTGCTCGCCGACCCGCGCGGATCGATCCTCGCGCCGCTTGTCAATGAGGGGAAGCGAGTCGAAGCGGGATCGTGGCTGGTCGAAGGAATCGGCGAGGATTTCGTGCCGTCGATTCTTGATCTGGCGGCGATCGATTGCGCGTACTCCGTGACCGACGCGGAAGCGTTCGCGGCGGTCCGCGAACTCTTGTGCAAGGAGGGAATCCTCGCCGGATCGAGCGTCGGAGTGCTGCTCCATGCGGCGCTCGCCTACTGCCGTGCGCAAACCTCGCCCAGACGCGTCGTCACTCTCATCTGCGACTCGGGCGCGAAATACCTCTCGAAGATGTACAACGACTTCTGGATGCGCGATCAGGGGTTCATCGAGCGCGCCAGGACGGGGGATCTGAGGGACCTCATCGCCAGACGCCACGACGATCGCGAGGACTTCGTCCTCCATCCCACCATGCCGCTGGCGATCGCCGTCCGCCGAATGAGAATGTTCTCAGTCAGCCAGATGGCAGTCCTCGACGAAGCGGACCATCTCGTTGGAATCCTCGACGAAAGCGATGTCCTTCTCGCCTTGGCGCAGGATCCCCAAGCGCAGTCTCAGCCAGTGTCCGCGTTCATGGTGAGCAGGGTGGAGACGATCCACCCCTCAAAAACACCCAACGACCTCCTCCCCATTTTTCGCGCGGACAAGGTCGCGGTTGTCCATGACGGCACGAAGTTCTGTGGGCTCATCACGAAGATCGACCTCATCAACCACCTGAGGGCCCACGCCGCCTCGTGAGCCAATGTGCGAATTCGGGAAACAAAACGCCCTAATGGGGCCGAATGTTTCCCGGATTCGATGGAGGTTGCGCGGACGAGGACGATCTGCGATACTCCCCGCCCCTCGGCGTGCCACGCCGGGGGACAATCCGGCCGCCCCCATCGCGAGTGCGCTGGGACCATCGCTGGGGCCTAGGCGGCGCCCCTAACTCTCCCCGAAAGGACAGCGACCATGGCACGACAGTACGAACTCCTCCTCCTCGAGACGATCGAGAACCTTGGCCTTGTGGGCGATGTCGTCAAGGTGCGCCCGGGATATGCACGCAACTATCTCCTGCCCAATGAGATGGCGGAGGCGCCGACCCCGGAGAAGATCGAATCCCTCAAGGAGGCCCGTGCCAAGGCCGAGGCTGAAGTCTCGAAGCAGCGCGCCCAGAGGGAGGCGATCATCACCCGTCTGAACGGTGTCACGATCACGCTGATTCGCCCCTGCAACGACCAGGGCGTCCTCTATGGTGCCGTCACCCAGCGCGACATCAGCGACAAGCTGGTCACTGAGGGGTACGGGGTCGATATGCGCGCGGTGCGCCTGACCAACCCGATGCGGCGCATCGGTTCCCAGCATGTCACGATCCAGTTCGGTCGGGATCTCATCGCTGAAATCACCGTCGAGGTCAAGCCCGACCGGATCATCGAACTCGAGACCCCCGGCCACGCGAAGCACCATGAGGCCGAGGCGAAGAACAAGGGCGGCGAAGGCGACCGCGACGACGAGGACGGCGATGACACCGGCTCGAAGGAGCCCTCGACCGAGCGCTCGACGGACGATGAATCGAAGTCTGATCGTGCAACCAAGAGCGCCCGCAAGTCGTCGAAGAAGCCCGCAGCGGAGTGACCGCATCAGCAACGGAAAATCCGCAGCCAACCGCGGCCGCTTGCCGATTGAGTACTCGGCACGGGCGCGACTTTGTGGCACCTGAGGCCGGTAACTCCGAAGGAGATTGCGCCGCCATGCTCACCCAGTCGCCTCACCGCGAAGTGCTGCCCGAAACGAGGCGAAGCGTCACCCACAAGTTTTCGATCTCGACCTATGAGGGGTACCTCACCGTCGGGCTCTTCCCGGATGGTCGCCCTGGGGAGATCTTCATCAAGATGAGCAAGGAGGGATCGACCCTCTCCGGTCTCATTCAGGGGTTCTGCCGCGCGTTCAGCCTCTCGCTCCAGCATGGGCTGGCCCTCCAGGATGCCGCCGAACGCTTCCGGGGTATGCGGTTCGAACCGATGGGGGCGACCTCGAACCCCGACATCCCCGACTGTTCAAGCATCCTTGACTATGTGGCGCGGTACCTCGAGTTTAACTTTCCCGGCTTGAAGTCGCGCTGAACGGCTTAGGGTCCGACGGGGCGCGCCAACCGCCGGTCAAGTTCTGCGGCAATCGCCTCGGGCTTCGCTCCTGTCCCCTGCGGCCTCCAATAGACATCGACGATCCCCGACCCATCGGGTGTCCCGACTGAACGGACGCTGCCTCGCACTCCCTTCATCATGTGATGAATCACCTCCGGATGCGGCGTCCGCACGACAACATCCGCATCGTCCATGCGGATCGAGACGATGCCCGCCAGCGTCGCGCGCAGACGCACCCGCGTAAGCAGGACGAGCCGTATAAATGTCTCGGGAGGATCGCCGTAGGCACTCGCAAGATCGGCGACAGCCTTGTCTAACTCGACTTGGTCGGCGGCGTCGGCGAGTCGCCTGTACGCCTCGAGGCGGCGGCGGTCGCTGGGGATGTACGACTTGGGGATCACGCCTGAGAAACCGAGATCGACGAAGGTGTCGAGGCACACAACGCGCGGCTCGCTGCGGAGTTCGTGCACGGCGGCCTCGAGCATCTGGCAGTACATCTCGTAGCCAACGGCCGCGATGTGCCCGGACTGCTCACTGCCCAGGAGATTCCCCGCCCCACGGATCTCGAGGTCGCGCACCGCGATGCGGAATCCCGCGCCGAGCATGGAGTAGTCCTCGAGGGCTCTAAGCCGCTTCATGGCATCGGGGGGGATGGGTTTGGCGGGCAGCAGCAGGTAGCAGTAAGCCCGATGGCTCGACCTACCGACGCGGCCGCGCAGCTGATGAAGTTCCGAGAGGCCGAAACGGTGCGCGTCGTCGATGATCATCGTGTTCGCCGTGGGGATGTCGATGCCGCTCTCGATGATCGTCGTCGAGACGAGAATGTCCGCCTCGCGGCGCATGAAGGTGCGCATGACGCTTTCGAGCTCACCGTCGGCCATCTGCCCGTGGCCGATGGCGATGCGCGCGCCGGGGGCAAGCCTGCGGACGGCGTCGGCGGCGTCATCGATGTCGTGGACCCGATTGTGGACCCAGAACACCTGACCTTCGCGGGCGAGTTCACGGCGGATCGCTACCGCGAGCCGATCACCGTTCCACGGCATGACTTCAGTCACGATGGCGCGACGGTCAGGCGGCGGCGTCGTGAGACTTGAGATGTCCCGCAATCCGAGCATCGCCATGTGAAGAGTTCGCGGGATCGGCGTCGCGCTCAAGGTGAGCACATCAGCGGTCAGTCGGAACTCCAGGAGCCGCTGCTTGTGTTCGACCCCGAATCGCTGCTCTTCGTCGATGACGACCAGCCCGAGATCCTTGAACTTCACATCAGCCGAGAGAAGGCGATGCGTTCCGACGATGATGTCGACCGTGCCCGCGGCGACTCCGGCCAGGACTTCTCTGATGTCACGGTCGCTCTTGAATCGGCTGACGCTCTCGACGCGCACCGGGTACGCGCGCAGGCGCTCGCGGAAAGTGCGTTCATGTTGCTCGGCGAGCACGGTCGTCGGAACCAGAAGCGCCACCTGCCGCCCCGAATCGACGGCCTTGAAAGCCGCGCGAAGCGCGATCTCGGTCTTGCCGAACCCGACATCGCCACAGACCAATCGGTCCATCGGCCGCGACCGCTCCATGTCTCGTTTGGCGGCGGCGATCGAAGTGATCTGATCCGGGGTTTCTTCAAAGGGGAACTCCGCCTCAAACTCGGTCTGCAAATGAGAGTCACACGGATACACAATCCCGGGCGTCGACTCGCGCACCGCCAGGACACGCATCATGGTGGCGGCGAGCTCACGCACCGCCTCGGCAGCATCATCTTTCTGGGCCCTCCAGCGTCGACCGCCGAGGGTCGAAGTCGTCGGACGCGGCGATCCGGCACCGACATACCGCTGCACCAGTGAGACGCGCGAGGCGGGTACATGAATCGTCGATCCCCCATGAAACTCGAGCGTGAGAAACTCCTCGTCGCTCGATCCGCCCCGGCCTGCCTCCGCAAGCTGCACGAGCCCTCGATAGAGCGCGATGCCGTGATCACGGTGAACGACGAAGTCACCCGGCTCAAAGAAGAGGAACGCATCGCGCGCGCGACTTTGCGCCATCGGCGCCGTCGACGCGCGCCGCCTCACTCCAAAGCGATTGAGCAGCTCGTGCCAGGGAACGAGCGTGATCCGCCCCGGTCCGGGTGAGCCCCAGTGGAATCCACGATGAAGGTGCCCCTCGTGGCTGACAATAGCCGCGCCTCCATCGCGCGCATCAAGCAGTTCGCGGGCGCGCGTGAGTTCTCCCGGAGTGTCGCAGAGGACCCAGACATGCCCGGGTTTCGCCATCCGGAGGAGCGAGTCGACCGCAGTCGCCAGAGTCTCGGAAAATGGTTCGAGTGGAGAGACGGGAATCTCGCAGGTTGTTTCGATGGACGCGGCCCTCGTCGCATGACCCGCCTCGATCGTGCAGGCGCAGCCTCCGTGAAGTGCCTTCAGTGTGTCGGACCATGGCCAGACCCCGCGGCCATCACTCAGGCGATCCTGGAAACCGCGCGCCTGCTCGTGAATCTCGGCGGCATCCTGGAGAACGAGGATCGTGTCCGGACCAAGGCGCGTGGCCACGAGATCCGCGCGCAGCGCATCAGCGAATCCGCCGCTGGCGACGAGATCGACCGACGCCACCTGTCGATCGACCGCCTGTGTGCGTGGGTCCACCTCGAAGAGGTGCTCCACGAGATCGCCGAAGAAGTCGATGCGGACCGGACCAAGTGCACCCGAGGGAAAGATGTCGATGATCCCCCCCCGCACCGCGAACGAACCCGGTGACTCGGCGACCGCCATCCGCTCGTAGTGCGAGGCGACGAGCCAGGCGAGAAGCCGTTCGCGCTCGACCTGCTCCCCCGCGCGGATCGTCATGGAGACATCGTCGAGTGAGGCGCGAGATGGAACCCCCTGCATCAGTGCGGGCGCGGGTGCGACGAGGATCGCCGGAGGCTTCCCGGAGTCGAGAAGGCGGAGAATTCGGATGCGGTCGGCTAGCTGCTCTGCGGCCTCCTGGTCCATCGAGGGTGCCTCGAGCGCGGGGAAAAGCCGTGCCTCGAGGCCAAGTGCAGAGAGTTCCACAACCGCCTCGTCCGCTTCGTCGCGATGGGCGGTCACCATCAGGATTGACCGGTGAGACGCACGCGAAAGCGCGCCGACAACGACCGTAGTGCTCGATCCAGCCGATCCTGCGAGAGTCACAGGAGTGCCGCGTCGCGCGCACATGACGAGGGCCGATAGCGTGGTGATGGGAGTTCCGCTGACGATCGCGTCGAACCATTCCATGGGATCGGCGCCTGCGACGCTAGGGTGCCGCCGCCCCGCGGCCATCCACAGAGGCGAACTGGGCGAGACCGTCGAGGATCGCCGGGCCGATCCCCTTCACACCGTCGAGCGCAGCTACCGACTCGAATCTGCCGTAGCGCTCCCGGTGATCGACGATTCGCATCGCAAGGAACGGTCCGACCCCGGGCAAGACCGCCAACTCGTCGACACTCGCCGTGTTGAGGTCGATGGTTGCGTGTGAGGGAGTCGGCGAGTGGGTGGCAACGACTGGACCGTCCCACTCAACACTGGACAGCCAAGGTGCTGCGGCGGCTGCCGACGAGGCGATCGCGAGAAGGACCGTCGTCGATGGCGAGAGTCGCCACAGATTTCGGCGCGCGCGCTGGAACCACCCATTGCGCGCAACAGCGATCATGCGCCGCGAGATCCGCCGTCGTGGGCGTGTGCCCCAGATGGCCCCTTCTGAACCACGGGCTTCCACACTCCCAGCGGCTTTCGCAGAGTGTTGCGGATCGTGGCGAGCGCCGCGGCGACGGGCTTGACCGCACGATCGATTCCCACGAGCCCATGAGGTGGTGCCGAAGCATCGGAGTCCTGGAGCGCGTGCCATAGAACCAGTTCGACATGCGGCTTGCTCATGGCGATCGCGAAGATCCGCGAAGCCCAGACCGACTGCGACTTCGGAGTCCACGGGGCTCGCCAGTGACCGGCCTGCTGATCGATGAGTGCGCTGGGCGCGCCGATCTCGACAAACACCGGCTTCCTGTAGGGAATGTAGGCGTCGAGCATCGCCGACACTTCGAGGAGGTCGCGCGTGAGGTGACCGCTTCCCGGTTCCCCCATCAGGAGCTTGACCATCAGGCAGTCGACATGAACCCCGTCGTTCACCAGCGCCTCGACAAAGGCGCGCGGCGCGATCGCCCCCTCGCGCAAAGCGACATCATGGCCGAACGGGTGTTCAATCTCGACGAGCGTCGGGACTTCCTTGCGCGCCTTTCGCAGTCCCACTTCGGCGCGCCGCGCGAGTTCAACCATCTGCTCGATCTTGAGCGTCCACCACTCGCCGTCGTTGAGCCCCGAGGCAATGTCCCACATCCGCACATGCCCCGCGATGGCATCTCCGACTGCCTCCGCGAACTTCCAGACACCATCGCGCAAGGCAGCGAAGTCCCCGCGCTTGGCGACGAGCCAAGGGGGCAGGTTTGCGGGACGCAGATCGATGAGTGGACCGGCCATCACGGTTCGCGAATGCGCTTGCGCCCACTCGATCCAAGGCCCTAGAACCGAAGTGTCGTAGACGCCAGGTGCCCGCTCGATCTTCGACCACGGAAGCGGCAGGCTCACCATGTCAAACTGGGCAAACTGATCAGCCTCACCCTGGGCTCCCGTCGCGCGCGATGGCGTGATGCCGGGATCGAGTTTCACTCCGAGGACCAGTTTCGACGCCGCACGGCTCCCGAAGCGGCGGTGCATGAGTATCCGCGAGTGCGCGACGGCGAGCCGCTCGCTGGCCTTGAGACCCGTGATGAGTGCAAGAGCGCTCTCGTGGTCGGCCTGGGCCGGATCGGCGCTGGTCATCGCAGAAGTGAAGTGATCGCGCGCTCGGTTCCACTGCTCCAGCGCCTCTTTGGCGGCCGGGTGATCCCAGATCTGCCAGTCCTCAGCCTTCGCTATGAACTGCTTGATTCGGTGACGGGCGAGTTCCAGGAGCAACAAGTATGGCTCATCGCGCTGTTCGAGCAGGCAAGTCGAGAGCGCGAGACGGCCCATCTCCTTCGTCTCGCACTCGAGGTTGATAGCCGCCGCCTTCGAACTCGTGGTCTCGCACTCCAGGATTCCATCACCGACCTTGATCCGGCCCTTCACCGCCATATCGTGCGCTCCCAGCAGGTAGCCACGGGCCGCGTCGAACTTGACGCGGCGGTCCCGTGATGGATGAATGGTGAAACGCAGCATTGGGCGAGCCGAGTCTATCGCCGCGCTCGATGTGTCCAGCAACCTCGCCGCTTTGGAACGGCCCTGCGAGTGCGCGCCACGATTGACGAGGCGCTCGATCCCTACACTTGGGCGATGCCTTCGTCGACGATTGACTCGCTCTTCGACACGCACCTGCATCTGCCCAACCGTCGCCAAGGGAAAGTCCGTGACATCTACGAGCTGCCCGGCGACGCCCAGGGACCGAGGGTGCTTCTCGTAGCGTCCGACCGAGTCTCCGCATTCGATGTAGTGATGCCGACAGCGATCCCCGGGAAGGGACGGATCCTCACCGCGCTGGCGTCGACATGGTTCGACTTCCTGCGCCGCCACGCCTTTGTACGAGACCACCTTCTTTCGACCAAGGTGCCCGAACTCCCGAGCGCCGACGAACCCCTGCGGGGCGCGCTCACGGGACGGGTCATGGTCTGCCGCGCGGCCGAAGTGATACCTATCGAGTGCGTCGTGCGCGGGTATCTCGCCGGTAGCGGATGGACCGAGTATCAGAAGCGCGGCGCGATTTGCGGGGTTTCACTTCCATCCGGGCTGGCGCAATGCCAGCAATTGCCCGAGCCGATCTTCACGCCAGCCACGAAGGAGGCGCATGGCCACGACGAGAACATCTCGTTCGAGCGTGCCTGCGATCTCGCGGGCGGCGCGCTGATGGAGCGGCTGCGTGCCATCTCGGTGCGGATTTTTTCGGTCGCCGCGGCGCACGCGCACTCACGCGGAATGATCCTCGCAGACACCAAGTTCGAGTTCGGATTCGCGCTCGGGCCTGATGGGCGACCGACCGACGAGCTGCTCCTCATCGACGAAGTGCTGACCCCCGACTCGAGCCGCTACTGGCCGCGTGATGCCTACACGCCCGGGAGGGATCAGCCGAGCTTTGACAAGCAGTACCTGCGAAACTGGCTGCTCGCGCGGGTGGCATCGGGAGCGTGGGCGAAGAACCCGCCGGGGCCGGAACTTCCTGCGGAGGTCGTCGCGGGGACGCTGGCTCGTTACAAGGAAGCGCTCGAAAGGCTCCGCGCCTAGGTGCGCGGACGCGGCGAATCCGCGTCACGCGAGTGCCGCGTCAACGACATTGCGAAGAAGCATGGCCACGGTCAAGGGGCCGACCCCGCCTGGAACCGGGCTCATCCAACCCGCGACCTCCCGCACCGAGGGATCGACATCGCCGACGGTCATGGTCTTTCCGTCCGCACCGCGCGCACGATTGATCCCGACATCGACGACGATGGCGCCCGGCCTGATCCACTCGCGCGTCACGAGCCCTGCGACTCCGGCCGCAGCGACGACGACATCCGCTTCGCGAGTGATCGAGGGGAGATCGCGGGTGTACCGATTGGCGCTCACCACCGTCGCCTCTTCGCGCATGAGCAGCACAGCGATCGGCTTGCCGACGATGTTGCTCGCCCCCACGATCACGCAGCGAGCTCCGCAGAGCGCGATCCCAGTGTGCTCGATCATCTCAAGGACGGCTAGCGCCGTGCATGGGACGAGGCTGCGCCTTCCGTAGACGACATTGCCGATGTTCACGGGGTTGACCCCTTCGACATCCTTTTCTGGATCGATCAGAGCTTGAATGCGCTCGGTGTCGACCCCCTCCGGCAGCGGCAGGTGAACCATCATCGCGCGCACCGATTCCTCGGTGTTCATGGAGCGAATCCGCCCGGCGATCTCCCCGAATCCGGCCGTCGCTGAAAGCGTGTGCAGGTGGTACTCAAGACCAACTTCCCGGCAGGTTTTTGCTTGGTTCTGGGCATAGATTTCCGCGGCCTGATGATTCCCCACGAGGACTGCGTCCAGGCGGACGCTGCGGGAACTTCGCGCGATGCGCGTCGAGAGCTGCGCGCGAATCGCCGCGCCCATCGCGCGCCCGTCAATCAGTTTCGCACTCATGCAGGAAAGATACTCGCCTCGGCTATGCTTACTGGACCCGGTTCAACTCCGCAAAGGATTCCAACCATGATCACGCTCGCCATCGTCGCATCGCTCTCGTTTGTGCAGGACTCAGCCAAGCCGGCACCATCAGTGCCTGCAGCAAAGATCGTCCCCATCGCCGCTGCAGCAAAGGCGACCGCGCCGATCACCGAGCCGACGCTCACGCCAGGATCACCGGCCGTCTTCCCGGCCATCGCGCACTTCGTGAAGGGCGACAAGGTCGATGCCTTCGCGCCCGGAAAGGTTTGCGTGCTGGAGTTCTGGGCAACCTGGTGTGGCCCGTGCAAGGTGGGGATGCCACACCTCTCCCATCTCCAGGAGGAGTACAAGGACAAGGGAGTGACGATCATCGGGATCAGCGATGAACCGCTCGCGACGGTTGAAGCGTTTCTTGCCTTGCCCGAGTGGGCGGCGAAGACCCAGTACACACTCGCAACCGATCCCGACCGCTCGGCATACGACAACTACATGAAGGCCGCGATGCAGAATGGGATCCCCACGGCGTTCATCGTGAAGGACTCGGTGGTCCAGTGGATCGGTCATCCGCAGACAATGGACAATGCGCTGGCGCAGATCGTCGACGGAACATGGGATATCGCCGCGGCCAAGACCCAGTTCGCCGTGGCGGCGCAGGCCAAGATGGCGCAGCGGCGGCTTTCGGTCCTGATGCGCGATGCCAGGTCGAACGGCAAGTTTGACGAAGTGCTCATGGAGATCGATGAGATGATCGCCAAGGGCTCACCCGACACGACGAGCGCACTCGAGATGCAGAAGTTCCAGCTCCTCGTCGGACCGGCCAACCAGCCGGAGGCTGGCTACACCTTGGGCAAGCACCTGGTCGCATCCATGGTTGCGAACAAGGACACGATTGGTCTCAACCAGATTTCCTGGTTCGTCATCGACACTTCCTCTCTGAAGAATCCGGACTACCGCTTCGCGCTCGACGCCGCCAAGGAGGCGAACTCGATTTCGCAGGGCAAGGAAGGCGCCATCCTCGACACGCTCGCCGCCGCGTACTGGAAGACCGGAGACAAGTCGCGCGCAATCACCACCCAGAAGGAGGCGATCGCCGCCACCGAAGAGGGCCCGATGCGCGACCAGATGAAGAAGGCACTCGAGGAATACACGACCCCCGCCAGTCCGGCGAAGGCTGGCTGAACGGCTCGGGTTTCGTCGGGTGCCTCAGCCCCTCGGGCCGTCAGGCGAGTTCAACTTCGCGGCCTAGCCGTGAACTCTCGTAGATCGCGTCTATGACCGCGTGCATGGCGCGGGACTCTTCACCGCTGGCGCAACTCGCCCCACCGCGGGTGACGAGTGTGATGAAGTTCCGGTACTCCTCGTCCCACGCCTGGTCAAGTGGCGTCGGGGTGCTTGGCGAGGAAGCCACGACCTTGGGAGCGATGTCAACGAGGAGGCCGTCTTGTTCGACAGCGATGGCGGCCGATTGGCCGAGGAGTTCGAAGCTGGCGCCTGCACTTGTCCCCCAGATCACGAGGCCATCTTTGAGCGACCCATCCGGGTGATTGCCGGCCCACGACACGCTGAGTTCGATCGCAAGACCGCCTGCACAGCGGATGAGGGCGGTCGCCGAGTCCTCGACATCGAACACTCCGTCGAGGCGTGGCGGGCCCGCCCACATCGACGCAAACCGATAGTCCTTGATGGGACTCCCGAACTTCGCCCAGGTCATCGCGCTGACCCGCTCGACTCTGGGTTGTCCAGCAAGATGCAACGCGGCATCAAGGACATGCACGCCGAGGTCGATGAGCGGTCCCCCGCCCGAGTGTTGCCGCGAAGTGAACCAGCCGCCGAGGCCGGGGATCCCCCGCTGTCGATAGGCGGACGCCTTGATGTGATAGATGGATCCGAATGTCCCGTCGTCGACGAAGCGTCTGACGGTCTTCACCGCCGGTGCCCCCCGGCAAAGGAGGCCGATCTGAAGTCGGGGCGAGTTCGCGCCGTCGCCGCATTCCCTCGCGACGGAGAGAATCTCGTCGCACTCGGCCTTCGACAGCGCCATCGGTTTCTCGAGGAGCACATGCTTTCCCGCGCGCAGTGCCGCGCACGCGCACTCCCGATGGCGGTCGTTGGGAACGGCGATGGCAACCGCATCGACCTCCTTGAGCGAGAGAAGCTCAGCGAGGCTCGCCATGGTTCGCCCCCCGTGCTTGGTAACGAGCGTCTTCGCACGCTCAGGAACGAGATCCCACGCTGCCGCAATCGTGATGCCGGCTCGGCGTGCAACCTGCGCATGCACTGACCCGATTGCGCCGCAGCCAACAACGCCAAGATTGAACGGCATCTTTCTAGGATACGACGATGGGTTCAGCACGGATGGTGGTCGTCGGCGCAGGGATCGTCGGACTCTGTACCGCGTACGAACTGGCGACGCGCGGCCAACGCGTCACGGTGCTCGACCGCGAGCGCCTCGGTGAGAGCGCGTCGTGCGGGAACGCGGGGCTCTTCTCGATCGGCCACTATCCGTTGACGAGGCCCGGCGCCTCGTGGCGCGGCTTCAAATGGATGTTCGATCCACAGAGTCCGCTGTGGATCCGACCGACTCTCTCACCTGCGCTCCTTCGCTGGCTCTGGATGTTCCACCGCAGTTGCGATGCTGCGACGACTCAGCAGTCCATGCGGACTCTGTGCGCTCTCGGATGGCGAACGATTCAGGCGCTGGAGAAGATCCTCGACGAGGAGTCGATTGCCTGTCACTATCAGCGGAGCGGCTGGCTCGACATCGTGTGCGATGATCGCGCGCTCGACGCCGCGGAGGCCGAGGGGAGATCGCTCGCGCCCTTCGGGTACAGGACGCGTCGCCTCTCGGGGGATGAACTGCGCGCATGGGATGGGAGTTACACGGACGCCGTCGCGGGCGCGGTCCACTATGAGGACACGGCGATCATCCATCCCGGACTTCTGATGCAGGGGCTCGCCCAGGCGGTCGTTCGTCGTGGCGGAGAGATTCGCACTGACGCCGCAGTGACCGCCTTAGTCTGCGATCACGCTCAGCGGTGTGCGGGGGTTCGCCTTGCGAGCGGCGAAGTTGTCGAAGGCGAGACGGTGGTGCTGGCCGCGGGAATCTGGAGCGAGCAGCTGGCACGCACCGTCGGGGTCAGGGTGCCAATGCAGCCAGCGCGCGGCTATCACATCCAGCTTGAAGGAATGGCTAGGCTTCCGAAGACCGGTGGCGTTCTCCATGAGACGGCGGTCGCGTATACGCCGATGGGCAATCAACTGAGACTCGCCGGGACGCTGGAGATCGCGCCGCTAGGTCGGCCATGGATGAGGCGACGGCTGGAGGCGCTGACAAGACAGGCGGCCCGTGCAATTCACGGCATTTCGCAGACCAAGGCGGTCGAAGAGTGGGCGGGATACCGCCCCTGCACTGCCGACGGAATGCCCATCATCGGATTCTCGCGCGAGATTGCCAACCTCTACATCGCCACCGGCCACGCGATGATGGGGCTGATGCTCGGTCCAGTCACGGGGATGATTGCGGCCGCGGACATTCTTGGTCTTCGCCAGTCGGTTTCACACGAACTGCTCGCCTCGGTGCGGCCACGGCGGCTGTAACGGGTTGGCCTGGGCCGCGCCGCGCTCAGGCGCGCGCGTCCCAGAGTCGTGCCGCCCCACGAACGCCGCTTGCGTCGCCGAACTTCGCAGCGATGATCGGCGTTTCGAATCGGTCTGCGAAGACTCGCGCCCTCACCAGTTCCGGGACGCGCTCATAGATGGCCGCGATGAGGCTCACTCCTCCACCGAGCACGATTGCGTCGGGATCAAGGATGTTCACGACCGACGCCAGCGCGTCGGCAAGCCTGTGGCAGAGCGCGTCGATGGTCGCGAGTGCGTGCGGGTCGCCGCCACCTCGCGCCATCGCATCGATCTCGCAAAGCGGAAGGCTGACTCCCGCGCGGCCTTGGTAGTCGGCTTCGAGGGCCGGTCCGGAGATGAACTGCTCGGTGCAGCCGAACTTGCCGCAGTAGCACGGGCGCCGTGCGCGATCCTCACTCTGCGACAGAGGGAGCGGGCAATGCCCCCACTCGCCACCGATGGCGTTGCGCCCCTCGACGATCCTTCGATCGACGACGACGCCTCCGCCGACCCCTGTGCCCAGAATCACTGCGAAGACGACACGCGCGTCCTTGGCCGCGCCATCAAGTGCTTCGGAGAGGGCGAGGCAGTTTGCATCGTTGGCTCCGCGCACCGCGCGACCCAGCATTGCACTGAGGTCGCCAACGAGGTCGCGTCCGTTGAGACAAGTCGAGTTGGCGTTGCGATGAAGCCCGGTCGTGGGCGAGACGCTGCCGGGAAAGCCGATTCCAACCTTCGCCGCGCCGGGATCCCCCCCCGCCTCTGCCTCCACCGACTTGACTAGCGTGGCAATCGCCGCGATGGTTCCCTCATAACTCCCCACTGGCGTCGCGACCCGCGAGCGCGCGAGTTCTTCGCCGCCCTCCGCCAGCGCGCACGCCGCAATCTTTGTTCCCCCGAGGTCGATGCCGACCCGGATCATGACAGCCTCGTCACGCGCTCACCGGCAGCGCACGCACGATGGTGTCGACAACGGCCGCACCCAGACGCGCGGTGCGTCCTCCGACATCGAGGCAGGGCGCGCACTCCGCGATCTCGATGCCGGCCACCTTTCCGCTGGAGGCGATTCGCCGCACGACACTGCGGAAGATCGCATCGGGGGCGATCCCCATCGGGCTCGGCGCGCTCACCCCCGGAGCGGCGGAGGCGCTGAAGGCGTCGAGATCAATGCTCAGACAGATCAGATCGCAGGCGTTGACGAAGCGGTCGATCAACTGCAGGAGCGCGGTCTCCTGAGAGGCTTGGAACGCGTCCATGTCGACGATCTGCGCCCCCGCCGCGAGCGCGCGATGAATGAGCGATGGCGTGTTGTGCGCGGGCTGCACGCCGAGGACGAGATAGCGAAATGGCCGCCCGTGCGCCGTGGCCCATCCATGCACCTGTGTGTACGGGGTTCCAGAGTGGGCGCCAACATGGTTGGACTCGCGCATGTCGATGTGCGCGTCGAAGTTGATGCATCCGACAATGGTTCCTTCCGTGGCCGCCTGCACCGTGCCGAGCCAATGCCCAAAGGCCTGATCGTGCCCGCCACCCAGAACGAGAGGCACTCCACCCGAAACTCGCACCGCCGCCACGATCGCCGCGAGACTCTGCTGCCACGACTCAACCTGCTCCGAACCGCCCGCCACATCTCCCGCGTCAAACAGCGTGAACCCGGAGGGTGCGGGGAGATTGCCGCACGCCCCGCGCAGCGCACCGGGGCCATCATGGGCCCCAGCTCGGCCGAAATTCGCCCGGACACCGGCGTCGGTCGGGTAGCCGATGACGACGATCGACGGCCGCCGCGCACGGGACTTGGGCATCGCATCCCAGGGCCGCATCGCCTGATGCCACCGCTGCGCCTGCGGGTCCGGTCCGTCATCTCGTCCGCGCCAGTTCCATGTCATGCGGACGATCTTACGATGGGCTCTCAATGCCGCGCCCAACACACGCCACTACTCGGCCCATCGAAGCCTCAGACCTCCTCCACCTTGAGATTCCTACGGACCCGCAGATCGACCGAGACGGCACGCGCGTCGTGTTCGTCGTGAAACGAGTGGACTCCAGCTCGACCTACGCGACCTCGATTCACATCGCCTCGTGCGACGGCGCGCCTAGGGCGCGGCACCTGACCAAGGGACCACGAGACCGCTCCCCACGATGGTCCCCCGACGCACGCCGCCTTCTGTTCGTGACGGAGTCCGAGAAGGGCTCACCACAATTGGTGCTCGCGGCAGTCACGGGTGTGCGCGTTGGACGACCCGCGACGATCACACGGCTTGCACCGGGATCGATCGGCGATGTGCGATGGTCGCCCACGGGGCGCGAAGTCGCCTTTGCTTACCGCGCCACCGACCCGGAGCGAACCGTGGCCGCCGCCAAGAGGCGTGAACGGTCCAAGGCCAGCACTCCTCCTGTCGAAGTTGCCGATCCCTGGTATCGCCTCGACGGTGACGGTGTGTTTGGCGCGGCGCGCTACGGACTCCACATCGTCGACATTGCCTCGCGGCGCGTCCGCACGATCGACCTCGGAGACTCCATGGGGACTTTCTCCTTTGACTGGTCTCCCGACGGCCGCTCAATCGCTGCCACCGTCAACCGATCCAAGACCGCGCTCATTGCGCTGTGGAAGTGCGAGGTTGTCATCGTGGATGCACGCAATGGCCGTGGGCGAACGCTGGGCGGACTCCCGGAGGGGCCCAAGGGTTTCGTGGCGTGGAGTCCCGACGGCGCATCGATCGCCTACGCCGGGCGCTGTGGGCGCGATTCTGCCTATTCGACCGCGAATCTCGGCCTGTTCGTGCACAACCTGTCCACCCGGAAGACCCGCGACCTCCTTGCGAGCACCGACCTCTGCATGCTGGCGGCCACACTCACCGACAGTGCAGAGACAGGATTCTCGGCGTGGTTCCGCTTCCTGCCCGACGGCGAGTCAATCGTTCTCAGAGCCGGATGGCACGGCTCGGGGCATCTTGCGAGCGTCGGGCTGCGCGATTCGATGGTCGCCATACACACACCCGAGGGGGCCGAGCACATTCCCGCATCGCTCTCGGGTGATGGGTCGCGCATCGCGCTCGTGCGTACAGCGCCGACCGAACCGGCCGAGGTCTGCATCGCTGACATCGTCGGGCGCGAGTTCCCGGTGCGCCAGTTGACAACGCTCAATGGCGCACTGGCCGACTCGCTGCAGCTTGTTCATCCCGAGGAGCGATGGATCACCGCCAGCGACGGCTCGCCGATCCACTACTGGATCCTGAGGCCGCGCACTGTCTCACGGCGGCGCGGTCCCGGGATCCTCACGGTCCATGGCGGCCCGCACGCCCAGTACGGATGCGCATTCTTTCTCGAGTTCCAGCTGCTCGCGGCTCAGGGATACACGGTCTATTACGGAAACCCACGGGGATCGAAGGGGTACGGCATGCGCCACTGCGCGGCGATCCGCGGTGCGTGGGGCACGAAGGACTGGCTCGACATTCAGGCCATCACCCGTGCGATGAAACGCGACACGAGAGTCGACCCGAAGAGGATCGGCATCATGGGCGGTTCGTACGGTGGATACATGGCCACCTGGGCGGTCTCGCACAGCCGCAGCTACTGCGCCGCGATCGCCGACCGATGTGTATCCAATCTTGTGAGCCAGGCCGGCAGCTCCGACTACCCGGAAGTGCCTGGCGAATACTGGAAGGGCAGCGCCTTCGGAGACCCTTCTGCGCTCTGGCGCGCGAGTCCTATCGCCCACTTCTCCAAGGCGCGCACACCGATGCTCCTGATTCACTCCGAGGGAGATCTGCGCTGCAATATTGAGCAGTCCGAGCAGATCCATGCGGCGCTCGTGGTACAGGGAGTTCCTGTGCGATTCGTACGCTACCCCCGCGAAACGAGCCATGGGATGAGCCGCAGCGGACCCCCAGATCTGCGGATCCATCGCCTCAACGAGATCACGCGGTGGTGGCGTGACTCCACTACTTCCCCAGGATCCCCTTCATCGCGTCGCCGATCCCTTGGCCTGCCTTCTCCAGCGCGCCGTTGAGGCCATCGCCGGCGCCCGTCAGAATCCCTGCACCAGCATTTTGAAGAGTGGTCGCGGTGACCTGTAAGGTCGACCCCACACCCGACGCAAGCCCCTCGATCCGAGCTTCGACGATGGCAACGGTCAGACGGTCCAGGAGTTGCCTCGAAATCCTCTCGGCGATGTCACTGACTGTCGATCTGGTCCCCAGCTCGGTGACGATGATGTCCGGAATCGTGACCGTCACAGTCTTCCCGGCGATCTCGGCGGCCCGGCCCGAGACGATCACCGTGATGTCATGGATGGTCAGCCGGTGAACGACGACGGAGCGTGACGGGCCCGCCGGTGTCGGCTGGGGCTTGGTGTCGCCCTTCGAGACATGGTTCGCCACGACTTCAAGATTGACCTTGCCCGATGCCTCGTCGATGTGCACAACGACTCCGGAGATTGTGATCTCTTCAATCTCGATCGAGTCGCCCAAGAGACCCGAGAGCCCCGCGGTGACCGACGCCTCGCGGACACTGATCATGGATCCCTCGGGAAATCCCGAGGGCTGCCGGATGTCGAGCCCGTGGAGCGTTGATCGCCCTTCGAATAGCCCGAGATGACTCGATGCCACCGTGGTTTCGGCTCCAAGCACTCTCGTCGCGGCAGACGCGACAATCCTCGCCGCCGCGGCATCAAGAAAAAGCACCGCCGTGACGGCGAGGGCGATCAGCATTGCCACGGCGCCGATCACCAGGCGGCGGATCATCGTTCGCCCCGAGGTGCGGTGAACGGCCTTGTAATGTGAGTCTGCCGCTTCTACCACGGGGTGCGAAGCCTATCATTGGCGATCCATGACCCCGCACGACTCCACTTCCATACGCCCCCATCAGCGGGATGCTGAACACGAGGAAGCACTGGAGCATGTTCGCGCCATTCTGCGGTACATCGGGGAGGATCCGCAACGCGAAGGACTCATCGACACTCCCAAGCGCGTCGTGAAGTCGTGGGCAGAACACTTTTCCGGCTACGCCGAGGACCCCTCCGACTACCTCTCGCGAACCTTCACGGAAATCGACGGCTATGACCAGATGGTCCTGCTGACCGGTCTCGACCTCCACAGCCACTGCGAACACCACATGGTCCCCTTCGTCGGCAAAGCGCATGTCGCGTACATCCCCGATGGGAAGGTCGTCGGACTATCAAAGCTTGCCAAGGTCGTCGAGATCTATTCCAAGAGGCTTCAGGTTCAGGAGAAACTGACCGCGCAGATTGCCAACGCGATCCAGTCGCACCTGAAGCCGATGGGGGTCGCGGTCGTCATTCAGGCGCGCCACTTCTGCATGTGCTACCGCGGCGTCCACCAGCCTCATGCCTGGACGACGACGAGCAAGTTGACCGGCGTATTCCTCGAAGACAACCGCACCCGATCGGAATTCCTGAGGCTGATCGACATCGGACGGGCGCCCGCCTCGGGGCTGTAATCCCACCACCAGAGGACCGCTCAGGCGCGTCCGACGGCGTCGAGGCAGAGCATCTCGAACGCCAACTGCGCTGCCAGCGTGGCAGTCGCCGCGCCGACATCGCGCGCCGGACAGACTTCAACAACATCGGCTCCCACAAGCTGCGCTCCGGCGAATCGACGCAGCAGGCCGAGCGCGTCGGCACTGCTGAAGCCACCGCAGACAGGCGTGCCGGTCCCCGGGGCGAAAGCCGGGTCGACCGCGTCGACATCGAACGACAGATAGAGCGGGGCGTCACCGATGCGTCCTCGGAACTCAAGCACCTGCCGCTCAGCGCTGGCGAAGTCATTGGTGAATGCCTGCATCGGCACGAGCGCGATCCCCTTGGAGCGGGGGTAGGCAAGATCCTCAAGGGTGTTGAGCGACCCACGAACTCCCACGACGAGTGTTCGCGCGGCGTCGATGCACCCGTCCTCGATCGCACGACGCAGATAGGAGGCGTGGCCATATCGCTCGTCCCAGACACTGTCGACGGTGTCGACATGGGCATCGAACACGACACAGGCGAGCCCGGAGGCCGGTCGCCCCGTGCGCTCCCACGCGACGCGGATGTTGGCGAGCGCGATGGAGTGATCGCCACCGAGTGCCAGAAGATGGGTCGCGTCGGCCTGCCCGAGACCCTGCGCGAATGCGGTCACGCAGTCGAGAGTGTCTGCGCACGAGTACGGCGCGACCGGCGCGTCCCCGCCATCGGCGAGCGAGAAGCTCTCGGCAATGTTCACGCCGTGCTCCATGCTTGCTGGTTTGATGTACTGACTCGCGTCGCGGATCGCGCGCGGACCGAATCGTGCGCCGGGGTGGTAGGTGGTGCCGCCGTCAAATGGCGCGCCGTAGACGATCCAGTCGAGTGACCCCACAGCGTCCGCGAGCCGTGGCAGGCGCATGAACGACGAGATCCCCGCAAACCTCGGCTGCGTTCGGCCGCTGGGCAGGTCGGTCGGCATGCGAGGAGGATAAACGCCCTTCGCGCTGTGCGTGGAGCTCTCTCGCCCTAGAGCGGTCGCATTCCGTCGGGGAACACGACCAAATCGGATGACTCTTCCAGGCGGGCCACCGGCGCGGCGCAATAGTCGACGCTGAAGGCACCGGCCGGGCGGAGATTGCCCGATTTCCCAAGTCCCCCGAACGGCAGGCGACTGCTCGCTCCGGCCGTCGAGACATTCCAGTTGACGCATCCCGCCCTGAGCCGCAGCCTCGTCGCATCCCACTTCGTACGGCTCGCCGTGTAGACCGCCGCCGCCAACCCGTACTCCGTGGCATTTGCCTGGTCGATCGCGTCATCGAGATCCCGCGCCACCGACACCTGCACGATTGGCCCGAACACCTCCTCGTCGGTGAGAGCATCGAACCGCTCGACTTGAATGACGCCTGGAGTGAGGAACCACCCCTCGCGGTCGAGTGGCTTGGACTCAAGGAGCACCTCTGCACCCGCCTGACATCGCCGGGCCTGAAACGCCAAGGCCGCATCGCGCGCGCTCTTCGAGATGAGCGGCCCCATGAAGACCGGATCAGCCGAGTCGCCGGGTCCGATGGAGAGACCGGCCGCCAGCTTGCAGAAGAGCGCGATGAACTCGCTGGCGATCTCCGGAAGGATGATGATCCTCCGCGTGCAGGTGCAGCGCTGCCCCGCCGTAGCGAACGCGCTGCGCACGCACTCGACCACCGCCTGCGTCATGTGGCAGTCGTCGAGAACGATAGATGCGTTGCTTCCTCCCATCTCCAAGGCGACCATGCGCCCGGGCGAGTCGAGATTCGCCTCGAGGATCTTCCGCCCGACACTCCACGATCCCGTGAACAGCACTCCGTCGATGTCGTGATGCGCGGCGAGCGCCGAGGCGACCCGCCCCGCCCCCTGAACGACATTGAACACTCCCGCAGGAATCCCCGCGATTTGTGCCAATTCTCCCAGGAATTGCCCCACCGCCGGCGCGCGTTCGCTGGGCTTGAAGACGACGGTGTTTCCAGCCAGGAGCGCGGGGACGATGTGTCCGTTGGGCAGATGCGCGGGGAAGTTGAATGGGCCGATCACGGCGACCACGCCATGCGGTGCGAACTCGCAGACCCCTCGCCGCGTTGGGGAGACCTCGAAGTCGAATCCCGCCACGCGCGCGCTCACTTGCGCATCGAGTGTGATGGAGACCTTCTCGGCAACCGCCTTCGCTTCCAGCCGACTCTCCGACAGCGTCTTGCCAGTCTCGAGCGTGATGAGTGCGGCGAGTCGCTCGGCGTGGGTGATCGCCGCCGAGCGCCACGACTCAAGGGCAAAGGTGCGTCCTGCGGTACCGGACGCGCGCCACCGGGCGAGCGACTTGCGGGCCACCGACACCGCGACATCGACATGGGCGACAGTCGCGCGCGCGCTCCACACGGTGGTGCGTGGCCGCGCGGGGTCGCTGCTGACGACATCTTCTCCCTCCACCGGACTGCCCGGCGCGGTGAGAAGCATGTGCCGTCCCGCGATCAGGTTGCCGGGTGGCATCGCCAGAAGTCCCCGCTCCGACGCTGCGTTCACCGTGCGCTCCGCGACCTCGGCGCGCTGCCGCGCGCACGCGCCGCGGTGACCGCAACCGCCTCCCCCTTGGCATTGAAACGACTGAGGCCGATGGAACAGCCCGTGGCCGCGCCCAGTATCTCGATCGTGCGCTCCGGGAGCCGCAGAGTGCCCGCCGTTACCGAGTACTCGCTGCGCACTGCTCGGAATCCGAGGGCGCTGTGTGCGCTGACAATCCCTCGGGCACCAGAGCCACCTTGCCGCAGCGGACCCGCGAGCCGCAGGTTCGCCGTGTGACGCACGATGGGAATCTCGTCGCGCATTGCTTGGAGGTAGGGCCCGCCGTCAAATGGATCGACATGATCCTGCGCTGCAAACCCAAGCCGTTCGAGCATTCGCAATGCAGGGATCGTCTCCTCGCCGACCTTGCCCACAAGTTGCCGCGCTTCGGGAGGAAGGAGTGAGCAGTAAATCTCAACCGACGGAAAGAGCGTCAAGATGAACTCCTTCGACCGCTGACAGAATGTGTCCGCCTCGGTGTACGAGAGATTGATGAACCGCCGGCCGAGGTAGTCCCACAGCGACGAGCGGCTGTCGGGGGTGAGTGCGCCCATCAACTCGGCGAGGATCCTCGTCTCAAACCACTTTCTGTGCATCGCGATGAACTGGAACCGCACATAGGAGAGGAGTGATCCGAGCTTCTGGGGGTGCCCGCGGTATCCCGGCGCGAGGATGAGCCCGCCGATCTCGCTCGGTCCGGTCTCGTCGGAGGTCAACTGGATGGTCACATGGACCTGCCCGGTCCCGAGGTCCTTGCTGTAGTGCTCCCGTCGCCTCGTCTTGAAGTAGAGGTGGGGATGCCCCGGCCAGGAAATGCATGAGTAGATGGAACTGGTCCCCACGACCGTGCCCGACTCCACGTCCTCGAGTACAAAGACAAACTCGCGCCCGCGCGGTTCCTTGACCTGACCGGCGAAGGCGCGGCGGCTCCGTTCGACTTTTGCCTCCAGCGACTCGAGGTCCTGCGGGAGATTGAAGGAGTGGACGAGCCGGGACAGCCTCAGGAGCTGCGGCATATCGGCACTGCACGCCTCACGGATCACGAACACTTCAGGGGTGCTCCTCGCGCACACAGCGCTCGAGAGACCGTTCGACAATCTCGAAGACCGGTGCGAATTGCTCGGCTTCCATCACACCGACGGACGGAAGGAACCGGAGGTGGTACGGGCCGTGGCCGCAGCTGAGCGCAATGACTCCCTCGTCGAACAGCACATTCAGTAGCTTCGTAATCCGCTCCTTGCTGCCCCCTAAGGGAGTGAGACGGCACATTCCCCCGATGCCGCCGATCACGCTGGGGAGTCTGCGACCCTCCGCGTCGATGACCGCGGGGAAGAACTCCGGCCGTCGCTTGACGAGGCGCTCGGCGTGAACGCGGAATCCATCGTGGAGGTTCTGGATCTTTCCTCCCGCACCGTAGTAGCCGCCATCGCGCATGAGCTCCAGCGCGCGCCGCCCGACATGGAAGGCGCTCGTCGAGGCCATAAATGTTCCGGCCAGGAGCCCGGGCTTGGGATTGAGGTCCGGGGTGAAGAGGCAGGCACAGATCTGCGCCATCTTCCCGACGGTTACGACATCGATGAACTCGCCGAGCCCAAGAGCTTCGAACGCGAACATCTGCGTGGTACGACCGAAGGTCTGAATCTCGTCCGCCCAGACTGGGATTCCCGCATCGCGGCAGACTTCCATGAGCGCCGCCAGATGCTCACGCGGGGCGATATTGAAGCCACCTTCTCCCTGAATCAGTTCCATCACGAAACAGGAGTGCTGCTTTGGATACCGCGCGACAAGATCCCTGAGCCGCCGCACCGAACTCTCGGTCGACCGCGCACCCATATGCGGGTCGTAGAAGGGCATGTAGTCGACGAGCATGTTGAGATGGAGACCCTGGCGATAGGCGGGCGTGTCGCCGATCTGGCTCATGGCGGTGGATCGCCCCATGAAGCAATCGTTGAACGCAATGACGCGAGGCGCGGCGTTTGTTTTCTGTTGGCAGATCTTGAGTGCGGCTTCGTTGACCATGCAGCCGGAGTTGGCGACGAAGCAGTGGCGCACTCCGCTGGTGCGCGACGCCTGCCCAACAAGGATTTCGGCGATCGCCAGCACATCGGCATTGTGCTGAATATGCCCCTCCATGCAGATGTCCGACAACGCCCCCTCCAGCGCAGCTTCGACCATGCGCCCATCGGAGTGGCCGAACATGTGGATCCCGATTCCGCTGATCATGTCCCACTTGACACTCCCGTCGGCCCCCTGCACCAGCGGCCCATTCCCGAGCCCGGCCCCGACATACGGATACATCGTCGCGCGTCCTCGCAGTGCCGCGTTGCGGGCGTGCCACGCGGCGACCTCGGCGGCACGGGCCGGATCCGCCGGGCGCGAATGAGTCAGACCTGACTGGAGTCGAGCGAGGCGGGCGATGATCTGATCGATGGCCGCGCGGATCGCCGGGTCGGTCGCGGGAAGCGGCATGTGCGACACGCCCGCGGTCTGCGCTGCGGAAGTCGTCGTCGCGTTCATCGGCTCCATGGTACGCCTCGGTGCGACGCGATCCGCGCGACCAGCAGTGCGAAGATCGACGCGCGCTCGACAAGGCTCGCCTCTACCACGAACTCGTCGGTACGGTGGAGATTTCCTCCGCGAACGCCGAGTCCATCGAGGCACGGCAACCCGGCGGCCTGAAGGAGATTGGCATCACTGACTCCCCCGCTTGAGGCGCACCCCGCCTTCACACCAAGGTCTTCCGCCGAGGCGATGGCGAAGGCGGCGATCGAGTCGACTTCGCGCGTTGCAGGCTTCGCGGGGCGGTTGTGGATGATCCGGGTCTCGACGCGCGGCACTGAGGGCGAGCTGCCGACTCTGACCGCGTTGATCGCATGCTCGACCTCTGAACGCTGCTCGTGAGTCCGGTACCTCCCGTTCCCCCACGCGACCGCGTGACCGGGCACGATGTTCGTCGCCGTGCCCCCCTCGAGTGGGCCGATGTTCAGGGTGCGCCCGACGGCTGGATCTGAGTGCGCGAGCACCGACACAACCGCCTTGCAAAGCGCCTCGACAGCCGAGACTCCCGATGCCGCGTCGCGCCCTGCGTGCGCCTCGCGTCCGAAGGCGTCGAGCCGGAACTGCGCGCTTCCCGCGCGGCTGGTGACGAAGTTCCCGTCACCGAAGGCAGGCTCAACAACAAGTCCGAGATCGTGGTCGTGCGCAACACGACTGAGCGCTTGAGCGCTCGCGAAACTCCCCGTCTCCTCATCGGCATTCAGCACGAACGACCAGCGCACCCCGACGCCGCACGCCTCCAGCGCCTCGAGCGCGTGCAGTGCGACGATGATGCCCCCCTTCATGTCGACGGCGCCGGGGCCGCACAGCGTGCCGTCGCCCTTCGAGGACAGCTCACGGAATCCGCCACGCGGATCGTGGACCGTATCGAGATGACCCGACACAAGAATTCGCGTGCCCTGGGAGAGGACACTGAGTCGGTCGGCCACGAGGATGTCAGCGCCGTCGAGCCCCCCCACTCCCTCGCGCAGCCAGTCGGGACGCGCTTCCCCAGCCACGCGGGTCACGCTCGCCCCGAGCGCGGTGAGCCTCGCCGTTATCCAACTCCGAGCGTGTTCGAGTCCCTCCCGGTGGCCGTGTCCCGTGGGCATGGCGACCAGGTCTCGAAGGTCGGTGAGCATCGCGTCCGCGCGCGCACGGATCTTGGCAACTAGGAGTGACTCGGTCTCGTTCAGCCCCATTGCGGGCGGCTCCTCACGCTGGCCACTCCCCATCGAACACATGCGTGGCAGGACCGATCATCCTGACATGGCCATCCTTCTCGACCCACCGAAGAGTGAGATCGCCTCCAGGCAGGTGCGCGAGCACTGTTCGATCGAGCCGCCCCTCCAGCACGCCGGCCACGCACACCGCGCTCGCTCCGGTGCCACACGCCTGAGTGATCCCCGAACCGCGCTCCCAGGTTCGCATGCGGACTTCGCTGCGGGTGATCACCTCAACGAAGTGCACATTGATTCGCTCTGGAAAGAAGCGGTGGCGTTCGATGGCGCCGCCGACCAGCTCGAGCGGGACGCGACCAACATCGCGCGCCCAGAACACGATGTGGGGATTGCCCATCGAGACAACACTCGCACATGGAGCGACTCCCGCGTTCGCCAGCCATGATGGGTCGACGCGAGTCGACTGACCGCTGAGCGCGTCCGCCCACATGTCCGGCGTCCATTCCATACCCACGATGCGTTGGGCGGTTCCCACTCCCTGGATCGCGACGCCCATGGAACCGGCCTCCAAAATCGGCTCGCCCAAATCCACTTCGACTTCGGCCACGGCACCGTCCACTCCGCGCGTCCATTTCGTCTCCAGGATGCCTCGCCGCGTCTCGACTCTGAGCGGGTTCGCCTGCGCTAGGCCACGATCCACTGCGAATTTCGTCAGGCAGCGGATCCCGTTCCCGCACATCTCGGCCTCACTGCCGTCGGCATTGAACATCCGCATCGCCACATGGGCGAGCGATCCCTCCGACACTGGCGTCACGAGGATCAGACCGTCTCCGCCGATTCCCCTGTTGCGATGGCTGATCGCGCGCGCCAGCGCCGGAGGATCCACGACCCGTTCGCGCGCGGCGTCGACATATATGTAGTCATTGCCGATACCGTGCATCTTCGAGAACTTCATGGGGCACTTCTCGTGGATCTGCCGATGGTGCCGAGGTCGATCACGACCTGGCCCCGTCGATAGAAATCCGCATTGAGCGTCGCGCTGTCGATGAAGCAGAGGACGAGGCCGTTGACTCCGGTGGCGTCGGCATAACTGAAGTCGCCGATGTGCGGGCCGGCGTATCGGCGGTTGTCGTACTGCTGCGCGTGGAGATGCACATGGGCGATGCAGTCGTACCCGTCTTCGAACATCTGCCCCGAGGCCTCGAATCGAACATCGCTGCCACGGTTCTGCGGCTGATACTCGACGAGCTCGAAGCGACCATCCTCATCAAGTCGGAGGAGTCCGCCGTGCTCGGAGGTGCGGTCAGCGAGGTCGCGGTCCGCGAGGTCGAAAAGGTGGGCATTGACCGCCGGGTCCTGGAGCGCCGCGTCGATAACGAGAACCGCCGCGCAATCCCCCCAGGTCATATCTGAGGCGTGCGCCCGCGGTGTCTCGGCCAGTTGGGTTCCGTACCCCTCAAAGGAGGCGCTGTGCCGCTTGATGCGATCTGCCGCGAGGGTGGCCGAGACCTCCGCGAAGAGCGCGTCTCGGTCGCGTGAAAGAAGATCCGGCCTCGCCTTGGCCACCGCGACAATGATGGAGATGTCCCTCGGCTCCAGGGTCGCGTGCACACTCTCGGGAAGCCTCGCCACCGCCTCGCGCGCCGCGTCCCAGAAGGCGCGCCGCTGAGGTGTGCGCAGTGCACGGATCCACAGGATTTCTTCGCGATTGCGCGGGATCACATGAAGGTCGGACGAGCCGCGCCGCATGTCGAGAATGAACGAGTCGGTGGTGGCATCGCTCTCGTCAGCCAGAAGCGCCGTAATCCGATCGCGCTCTCCCGTGGCCAGCAGCAGTTCCCAGCAGCGCGCGCGCAGGTTGGATTCCTTGACGGGGTCGCTCTTGAGAAGCAGCTCATAGAGCACGCTCGGCACGCGCTCGGTTCCCCACAGCGTGCAGAGCGCGAAATACTCGGGACGGTCCTTGAGCTTGGTGGCAAGGATCGGCATCGGGACCGCCCACGCACGCACCAGCGTCTGCGTGAGATCCTTCCATCCGAGGACGCCGATGCGACGGCAGACCTCTGTCCGCCACTCATACGCACTCATCTTCGGGAGCGCGAGTTCGAGTGCCTCTCTTAGCGCGGCGGGATCGTTGCGCGCGAGCCGATCCCACGCCTCGTTGCGGATCGACGCCGAGTACCCCGGCTGCACCACGATCTTGCGCAACGCCTTGATGTAGTTCGGGTTGGTCGCGTCCGCGTCGAGGAGTCTCATGGCGGCCTCCTGGCGCTGCGGAACAATGTCGGTGCGGCCGAGAGACTCGAGTGGATCGCCCTCGGGCGTGGCGGCGCATCCCGCGAGCGCGAGGGCAGCGCTGGTGAAGAAGGTGGCCAACCGTGCGATGCGCGTTCGCATCGACGAAGTGTAGTTGGAGTTGCGTAGGATTCGCTCAATGAGCGCGCGTCAGGCGAAGCCAACCCCCGAGAGCGATCCGCTGCGCGAACGAGTGGCGGAGGTTCTTGACCTGATGCGACCCTCGATTCAGGCCGACGGCGGCGATGTGGAGATTGTCGCGGTCAGCAACGGAATCGTGGATGTCCGCTTCCACGGGGCTTGCGTGGGATGTCCCTCAGCGTCTATGACTCTGCAGACAGGAATTGCGCAGTTGATGCGGGAGCGGATACCGGAGATCCGAGAAGTCCGCGCCGTTAAGTAGCACCCCAGCGCGGAGTAATCACCCTTCGGCCGCGGGGCGAATCTGACCGATGACTGGCTTGGCTGGATCGATCGCGCCAGCCAGAATCTGGGCGGCGACCTCTTTGCGATGCACGGGGATCTCGCGCGGGAACTCGAAGGCGATCCGAACGCGATCACCCTTGATGGACGCGATGCGAACGATGCCGATCGGCGACGCTGGGTTGCCGATGACGACCTCTTCGCCTTCGCGCCTGGTGATTACGAGCATGCGGACCTCCTATCCCAAAGACGGCTGGATCTTCGCCAGCCGATTGTCCGGTTCGCCTCGGACGCACGGTGCGTCTTCCCTGCGACCCTTGCCTGCACTTCATCGGCAAGAAACCCGAACGACTGAAAGGGTATCGCTCGATCGGATCGCGCCTATCGGCTGATTGACAAATTGGAGAAAATGGCATTATTGGGCACAAAAAAGCCCCCGCGTCGGGCCAGTGACGCGGGGGCACGGCAGATAATCCGGCAGTCGCCTGACCGGACTTCGCGCGTCGCGTTGCCGTCCTTGGCCAACCGCGCGCTCCCTTCGGGTCGTCCCTGACCCGTTGTCCTGCTCACCTTGCGCATCCCTGCGAAAGGAGAGTTTGTCGAGCCCGCCGCGCGCGTCCGTGCGCGGAGCAGGCGTTGATTCGTCGCTACTGCGTCCGTGCAGAAGCGTGGTCGTGGGAGAGGCGATCCATCACCTGTTCCCAGGAGACCGTGAGTCGAGGATCTGGTTGGCGCGCCGCCACAGGTCGTTCGCAGCGGAGTTCCGTTCCTGCTGCTGCGCCTGCCATGCGGCTGCCCCGACCAGTTCCAGATGATCGCGAACACCGAGAATCATGACGCTTCCCGCGAGTCCGAATCTCGAGAGAAGACGGTCGGGAATGCGAATGCGCCCTGCCGAGTCCAACGGAGCGCTCGATGCCTGCGAGAAGAATGATCGTTCGAATGTTCGCAGCGTCTCGTCGCCGACGAGCGATCCACCCATGCGCGAGGCAAGAAGTTCGAAGGTCCTGTCCGGCCAGAGGAGCAGTGACTCGGGGCCTGGCACTGCGACGAACGCGCTTCCAATCGTTGCGGCATCGAGTACTGCGCGCAGTTCGCTCGGAATGGCGAGACGCTGCTTCGAGTCGATGCTGTGTTCGTATTCGCCGAGGAAGAGCATGGTGAGTGAACATTCGGGGCGCGGTGACTATACCCACTACGCCCCACAATGCAACACATGTCGACAAAATTCAAGAATCACACCCCACTTCTACGAATGAATTCGTGGTCCGAGAACGCTTGACCTGTTGGACATACCCGTAACTCATTCCTGCCGATGTCTTTATGGACATGGCACGAATCTGTCCTATATTTACTCAGATCACCGACAACAGTTAGTGACGGCGATTCCCAACCCATGCAGACCGATCGACCAGCGGCCGACCGACCAAGCATTGAGCATGTGCTCGACCTGCTCCCTTCATCCGCATTCCTGCTGACCTCAGCCTTCGGAGAAGTTCGCAGCGGGGTGATCGTTAAGTGTGTGCAGCAGGTCGCGATGCATCCCCCGATGCTGCTGGTGGCAATGGAGAAGGGGCAGCCGCTCTCGCCGGTGATTCGCGATAGCCGCAACTTTGCGATCTGTGTCCTCCATCGCGACGACCGGGCGATGCGCAAGATGTTTGCTACAGCTCCCGATCATGGAGTCGATCCGTTCCTCGCGATCCCCCATGTGAAGGCCGCAGGCGGATCACCAGTGCCCCTGCGCGCACTCGGATACATCGCCTGCGAACTCGTCCGCCATCTCGACATCGAGGCGGACTACGAGGTCTACATCGGGATGATCCACCACGCAGCACTGCTTGGCGAGGCACCCTCACGGGCAGAGACGAAGGGTTCGCGGTCGTCCGCCGCCCGCGCTCACCTCAACGCGCGGGCTCGTGCGCCCAAGAACACGGCGATCCGAGGGCGCGACGGCTCCAAGTCGCGCCGCTCCTAGCATCGGGTGGTGCCGAGCGACTCGAACCTCAGCGGGCTTGACTTCCGTGCCGAGGCGGCGCGCCTGGGTGTGCCTCCCGTCCCGATCATTGACGCGCACGCCCATATCGTGGGTACTCGGGCAGCCCGCATTCTTCTAGAGGTGATGGATCTCTACGGGATCGCCGAGATCTGGAGCATGACCCCGTCGCTGACGGAGGTCGAAGCCATGCGCGACCTTTTCGGTCAGCGGATCAGATTCATCGCCGTACCAGACTGGCGAAGTCCTGACCGTCGCAGTACTCACGGCGAGGGATATGCGCGCCGCATCGAAGAGATGCACACGCGGGGCGCGCGCATCGCCAAGTTCTGGGCCGCGCCGCGGGGAGTCGACATGGGCCATGAAGTCGGCGATGGCGCCCTCATGCGCCTCGACAATCCTGTGCGCATCGCCGCCATGCAACGGGCGTACGACCTCGGCATGTCGTTCATGGTCCATGTGGCCGATCCCGACACCTGGTTCGCAACCAAGTACGCGGATGCGTCGCGTTATGGAACCAAGGCATCGCAGTACGAGCCATTCGAGCAAGCCGTTGATCGATTCGACGCGCCGTGGATCGCCGCGCACATGGGAGGATGGCCGGAGGATCTCGCGTTCCTCGACGGACTGCTCTCCCGCCATCACAACCTATGGCTCGACACAAGCGCGACGAAGTGGGTCGTTCGCGAAGTCTCGAGGCATCCACGGGAGGAGGTGCATGCGTTCTTCTCCAAGTGGCGTCATCGCCTGCTCTTCGGCTCGGACATCGTCACGAGTGACGCGCACCTCAGCGATGAGCCATCGAAGTTCGACATGGATCGCAAAGCAAGTTCCGCAGATGCCGCGTTCGAGCTCTATGCCAGTCGTTACTGGGCACTCCGGACGCTGTGGGAGTCATCGTGGGAGGGGCCAAGCCCGATCGCCGATCCCGATCTCGCCCTCGTAGACCCCGCGCGCTTTACGGTGCGGGACTCGCCAACGCTGCGTGGGGTCGCCCTGCCGGGGGACCTTCTCCACCTCCTATACGCAGGCAATGCCCGTGACTTCTCGGGCCGCTCGGCGTCCGGATACTCCTCGTAGAACTCGCAGAAAACAGCCTCGTACTGGAGGCTGTCGCCCCCAGATGGGCTACCTTTCACTGTGTGATACGCAACCGGATGCTCATCCTGGCTCTTTTCGCAGTGGCGATCCCGGCCGCCATCGTGGTGCTCCCGACACCGGTAACTGGGCGCACCCGAGGGCCCGTGGGCTACGACCATGAGATTCGCCCGATTCTGTCTGAACGGTGCTTCACCTGTCACGGCCCCGACGCCGCCAAGCGCAAGTCCGACCTGAGACTCGACGACCGCGACGACGCAACGCGACCGCGCGAGGACGGCGCCGCGATCGTGCCCGGGGACGCGGCTAGGAGTGCGCTCTACCGCCGCGTGGCCTCGCTGGATCCAGAACTCCGGATGCCGCCCGTGTCGCCGACGACTCATGCACTCGATCGGGAGACCCTCGCGCTCATGCGACGATGGATCGACGAAGGAGCCCACTACGAGTCACACTGGTCGTTCGTTCCTCCGACGCGGAGCGCCCCCGCTCGCGTGAAGGATCCCGCGTGGTGCGCCAACGAGATCGACTCATTCATCCTCGCCACGCTCGAAGCGGAATCGATCGCGCCGAGTCTGCCCGCTGAGGGCGCCACGCTGGCGCGAAGACTCTTCCTCGACCTGACGGGACTCCCGCCGACCCCTGAGGAGATTGATGCCTTCGTCGCGGATGGCTCCGCTGACGCGACACGATCGCTCATCGCACGACTGCTCACCGAGGAGCCGTACCGGACGCGGTTCGCGCAGCGAATGGCCGTCCCGTGGCTCGATCTCGCGAGGTACGCCGACACCTCGGGGCTCCACACCGACGCGGGGCGCTCCAATTGGCTATGGCGGGACTGGGTGGTCGATGCGCTGCGCGACAACATGCCCTACGACCGCTTCGTCACCGAACAGATCGCCGGCGACCTCTTGCCCGCGGCGACCCAAGCGCAGCGAATCGCCAGTGGTTTCCAGCGCAATCATGTCACCAGCGATGAGGGCGGCGCGATCAACGAGGAGTACCTCCTTGAGTACGCGGTCGACCGCGTGGCGACGACCGGGGCTGCCTTCCTCGGCCTCACTCTCCAGTGCGCGCGCTGTCACGACCACAAGTTCGACCCCGTGTCGATGCAGGACTTCTATGGGATGGTGGCCTTCTACAACTCGATTGAGGAGCCGGGGGTCTACACGCAACTTCCTGACGCGACGCGGTCGTTCGAACCGGCGATCACGGTGGCGACGCCGGAGCAATCCTCTGCGCTTGAGCGCCTCAACGCCGAGATCACCGCGCTTACCGCTGAGCGGGATCAACCGACTCCCGACGAAGATGGGCTCTTTTCGGCCTATTGCGAGGCGATGCGAGGCCCGTCGGGGATCCGCTGGGTCGAGACCAGCGTGGTCGGCGCTGCGTCACGCAACGGTGCATCGCTCTCGATCGAAGCGGATGGCACCGTCCTCGCGTCCGGCGACACTCCCGCATCCGACCAGCACACGATCGAGGTGGAGACCTCGTCGGACTCGCTGCGCGTTCTCGCCCTCGAAGCACTGCCGGTCCCGTCGCGCCAGGACGGCCGGATCGGTAGAGCTTTCAACGGCAATGCGATCCTCGACTCCATCGAGGTCGAGGCGATTTCGCTGCGTGATCCATCGCTAAAGGCTGGTGTCACTCTCGACTGGGCGTGGGCCGATCTGGAGCAAGGCAACGGCGACTTCCGAGCCGTCAACGCGCTCGTCGCCCAGGACGGCCGTGAGTGGGCCCCCGACTCGCACATGCAGCCGGGAAAGCGAACACTGCTCTTCGCATCGACAACTCCCTTCGGCTTCGAGGGTGGATCTCGGCTGCGAATCACGCTCGGATACGAGTCGGAGTACGCCCAGCACGCCCTCGGGCATCTTCGAGTCACTCTGGGGCAGGCGGACGACGAGCTCCTTGGTCGACTGCCGGTCGCCACCAGCGCTTGGTACATCGCGGGTCCGTGGCAGACACTCCCCGGGGAGATCGAGTACGACACGATGCGCGGCCCGGAGTCGAGCGCACGCTTTGATCGTCGGAAGACCTGGGGCGAGCATTCCGAATACTCATGGCGGTACGCACCAGGCGTGCGCGAAGCTGAGCTCGTGACGCTCGCACAGGGTCCGGGCAGCGAGTTTGTGGCAAGGCAGATTTTTTCGCCCAGTGCCCGCGAGATAGAACTCTCGCTCGGCAGCGACGATGGGATCGTCGTCTATCTCAACGGCGAAAAGGTCCACGAGGCGCGTATCGACCGCCCCGTTGCCAAGGATCAGGAGCGCGTGACGCTCAGCCTCCGAGCTGGAGAGAACTCCCTCGTCTGCAAGGTGGTCAATACCGGCGGGCCTGGAGGCTTCTATCACCGAGAGAGTGAGGCGCCCTCGGTGCTGCCGAAGCCGCTCGTTCCCGCAGCGCTGGCAGAATCAATGGTCCGAAGCGAGCTGCGCACGGCGATGCGGGAATCCTGGAGGCGAACTTCGCTGCCGCGCGTCAGTGCGCTCGCGAAGACGATCACTGAGCGCGAGGCGACACTGGCGAAGGTCACGACGGACATTCCGCAGACCATGGTGATGCGCGAGATGGCATCCCCGCGCGCGACCTTTGTGCACATGAGAGGGGCCTACGACAAGGCGGATGCGAGTCGCCCGGTCGAGCGGGCCGTGCCCGCAGCGCTGGGACGGCTTCCCGAGGACGCGCCGCGCAACCGGCTCGGCCTCGCGCGGTGGTTGGTGTCCCGCGAGAATCCGCTGACGGCGCGTGTGGCGATGAATCGCCTGTGGGGGCAGTTCTTTGGACGCGGGCTCGTGAGGACCGAAGATGACTTTGGCCTCAGGGGAGAGTGGCCCACGCACCCGGAACTCCTGGACTGGCTCGCGGTCGAATTCGTCGAGTCGGGATGGGATCTCAACCACATGATCCGGCTGATCACCGAGAGTTCGACCTATGCGCAGGCTTCGGCGCTGCGGCCGGAAATCGCCGCGCGCGATCCCGAAAACCGCTTGCTCTCCTACTTCCCTAGGCAGCGGCTTGCGGCAGAACAGATTCGCGACCAGGCACTCTTCGTCGCTGGACTCCTCAAGGAGCAGACCGGCGGACCAAGCGTCAAGAGCTACCAGCCCGACGGACTGTGGGAAGAGGTGTCGATGCCCCAGTCAAACACACGCACTCATGTGCGAGGAATGGGTGACGACCTCTGGCGCCGGAGTCTCTACACCTACTGGAAACGCGCCGTGCCGCCACCGTCACTACTCACGTTCGATGCGCCCTCGCGCGAGTACTGCGTCACGCGGCGGATCTCCACCAACACACCGCTGCAGGCGCTCGTCCTGTGGAACGACGAGCAGTTTGTGGAAGCATCGCGCGCTGTCGCGACCCGTGTGCTCGCCCAGGCCAATGGTGATTCCGAGCGCGCCATCCGCCTGTTTCGCTCGTGTACAGGCGAGTCCCCATCCGAGGCGATGATGCGGGCACTTGCCGAGGCGCTCACCGCGAACCGCGCGCGGTACGCGAAGGCGCCGGAAGAGGCGAGGGCCGTCGTCGAAGTCGGTGAGTCGGCCGTCTCAGAGGGGATCGACCCCACGGAACTTGCCGCGTGGACCCTGCTGGCGAATTCGATCATGACAAGCGACGCCACACTCGTGAAGGACTGAGATTCCGATGCGACCAATAAATCCACTGCTGAGTTCCACTCCGGCTGATCCTCTCGAGGAGCACCTCCTCAATCTGACGCGCCGAAAGTTCTTTGGATCGGCCGCAGGATCGATCGGCGCGGGGCTTGGCGGCGCGGCGCTGGCGCAGCTTCTTTCGTCGCGCGCGCTGGCGGCACTTCCTGCGCCGCAGGGCGCAACGCCCGATGCCGCGAGACTCCTCGCCAATCTCCCCCACCACGCTCCCAAGGCCAAGCGCGTCATCTACATGCACATGGAGGGGGCGCCGAGTCAGATCGATCTCTTTGACTACAAGCCGCAGCTAGCCGCGCATTACGACAAGGAACTTCCCGCGTCAGTGCGCATGGGGCAACGGATCACCACCATGACGAGCGGCCAGACCAGGTTCCCCGTTGCTCCCTCGATCTTCCGCTTCGATCGCTACGACACGCGCGACGGCGGCGCGATGATTTCCGAGCTGCTTCCCTACACCGGTGGAATCGCCAACGAGATCTGCGTTGTCAAGTCGATGCACACGCAGGCGATCAACCACGACCCGGGGATCACTTTTTTCCAGACTGGCTCCGAGCAGCCGGGGCGCCCCTCGTTCGGCTCGTGGATGAGTTACGGCCTCGGGAGCATCAATCGGAATCTTCCGGCGTTCGTAGTGCTGATCACCCAGGGGACTGGAAACATGCAGGCCTTGACCGCACGCTTCTGGGGCAGCGGATTCCTTCCCAGCGAGCATCAGGGATGCAAGCTGCGCGCGGGGAAAGACGCTGTGCTCTACCTGCGCGACCCCGAGGGAGTCTCACGCGAGGATCGCCGACGGATGCTCGATCTGGCGGCGAAGATCAATCACGAAGAGCACGCGCGCAGCCTCGACCCCGAGGTGCTCTCGCGCATCGCCCAGTTCGAGATGGCCTACCGCATGCAGATGTCGGTTCCTGAGCTGACCGACTTCTCGGACGAGTCACCGGAGACGCTTCAGATGTACGGGCCCGATGTGATGACTCCCGGCTCGTTCGCCGCCAACTGTCTCCTGGCGCGGCGGCTGGCCGAGCGCGATGTGCGTTTCGTGCAGCTCTTCATGCGCGGATGGGACCAGCACAACAACCTGCCGACGGAACTGCGCGCGCAGTGCAAGAGCGTCGATCAGGCGCAGGCCGCGCTTGTCAAGGACCTCAAGCGGCGCGGAATGCTCGACGAGACTCTCGTCCTGTGGTCGGGAGAGTTCGGGCGCACCGCCTACAGCCAGGGAACGCTCACTACTACCAATTACGGACGCGACCATCATCCGCGCTGCTTCACCCTGTGGCTCGCCGGTGGTGGAATCAAACCGGGGATCTCATACGGCGCGACCGACGACTTCTCCTACAACATCGTCGAAAACCCCGTCGAGGTGCACGACCTCCACGCCACCATGCTCCACCTCCTTGGACTCGATCATCGGCAGTTGACATACCGCGCGCAGGGACGCGACTACCGGCTCACCGATGTGAAGGGGGAGATCGTCAACGGGATCTTGTCGTAGCGGCCGCGCGCTCGGCATGTCTGACGATGGCGCGCGCTGCGGCATCGATGCCGCCCTGAGCAAAGAACTCGACCGAGTCGATGGCCGGAGCGCACTCTTCAGCAAGAACTGGGATTCCGGCCTCAGTCGCCCAGAAGGCGCACGCTCCCCACCACGGCGCGAGGCGATCGACCGAGGGCCGTTTCAGCAGCATGAGATCGCACCCCCGCCAGAGCCGCGACGGCAGCTCGGCGCCCTCGACGGTAGCCAGTCGGCGTTCCACTCCGCTCGCTCGCGCATGGGACCGCGCCTCAGCTGCGCGCTTCGCCCTCGCCGGGGAGATCGCCACCACATCGCACCCCGCGCGCGCGGCGCGGCAGACGATCAGGAAGGCATCGAACGCATCGATGCCCGCGGCCGAGTCTCCGCCAACGAGGACGACGAACGCATCGGGGGAGATCCCGAGTTCGCGCCTAACTCTGTTGCGCTCGGAATCGAGCGATCCGCGCCAGAAGGCCCGCGCGGCATCGGCGCAGTGCGCGTCGCTACCCACGGGCGCGCTGTCGTAGACGATTCGCTGGGCACTCGGGATCGCCCGTCGCACCATCGGTGCCAGCCATGATCCCCAGGTGACCGTCGTCAGAGGAGAAAGCCCTCGCCCCGCGATCAACGCCCGAAGCCGACGCGACGCAAGCGAATGAATTCCAGCAGGCGCGGCGATGGTTGCATCCACTGCGACCCCGAGCGACTGAGCATCGTGGACAGCCGAGGGTGGCCCGACCACCACGATTGCCTCGCCTGGCTCGCCGCGGCGGGCCGCCTCCGCGAGCACTGCCATCGTCCAACCACCGTCGGGTGCGGCGGGCACAACATGAACCGTCCCACCCCGTGGGAGCCGCGCGAAAACCGCGCCCAGTGTCACTTCTTCACGCCGAGCCTGCCGCCGAGTTCGCGCCGCTCATGCGCGTAGAAGAGCTTGGCGATCGCCTCGCCGGTCTCACGGGCAAGCTTGTCCTCGATCTCGCGCCGGCCGGCGCTGGTCGAAGTCAGCGACGGCTCGATGTCGATGAGCGTTCCCTTCACCGCCTCCGAGCCAGCCGACGGCCAGAGGCGCGATCCGCTGGTGACATCGATCACCCGCACGAGAACGATCGCTTCGGGGCTGCGGTCGATCCCCGTCCCGACGAGCGAGAACTGGTCAACCTTGACATAGACCACTTGCTCGACCCCAAGCGCCTCGCCGATCCGCTGAATTGAACTGGCGCGCCCGGAGGAGTCGGTCTTGCGAGCGTAGGTGATGGCATCTCTGGTCGCAACGACTTCAGGTACGAGATCCTGTTCGAGCAGTACCTCAGCGACGGCGTCGCCCATTTCCGATCGCATCGCAACCCGTGACATGTGGTTCGTGGTGTCGTCGACAATCACGACGGTTTTCTTGTGAGGGAGGGTGTAGAGCGCGTCGTTCTTCGGCGGCCCTTCAGCCAGATAGATCCCCGGAATCAGCAGATTGCACGACGGCAGCATGACCGCCGCGGCGCCCACCACGAGACCGACGACGAGGGTCCAGTGGCGAATCATTTCACCTTCCTGATCCCGCGGTTGGGGTACTTCTTCTCGATGTGGTCGTAGAAGAGATAGGAGATCTCGTCGACAAAAGTCTTCTGGACGCCAAGTTCGATCTCGCGTGCGCCCGCCTGTTCCCGCCCGACCCCTTCCATGTCGGGAAACTTCGAAATGACCTGGAGTTCCTCGGCATACGAGTCAGGATCGATCCCGTCGCGCTCGACAACTCCGATGTTCGCGGCGGCAACCCCCTCCCACAGGAATGCGTTGCCCTCCGGGTTGAGCCGGTACTCGTAGATGTCGATGACGACCACGCGATCGACATCGAGTTCCCCGGTGAGGTCGGCCATCGGCATCGTGGGCCATCCCGGATTCTGATGCATCCAGGCGACGCAGTGTCGAGGGTCGAGAACACGCGCGCCCCCGACATTCTGCTGGATCTCATTGGCGACATTGCCGACGATGTTGGGGATTGCCGTCGGATACTCGTAGGCCGTCGACATCATGGTGTGCGCGAGCACCGCGACTGATCGGTTCTCAAGGCCGCGATACCTGGCGAGCACCTCGATGTCCTTGTCCTTCTCGATTTGCTGCCCCATCACCGAGACGATCCCGGGGATGACGCATCCACCGGTGACTGCGGTCGCCAGAAGCAGTGCGCAGGCGGACGCCGCGCGGACAATCCGAGACGCGATCATGGGAGGAGCCCTCGCATGACGGCGGCCTTGTAGCCCCACGAGGCAAGCAGCATCCCGCCGAAGATCCACCAGCCACGGGCCGGGATCGCCTCCATCAGCGCGCCGACGAGTCTAGAGCCGGTGAGTGCGGAATAGCCGCACGCAATCGCGGCGCCGGCTGTGGCGACGGCGAGAAGAAATCCAGCCGGTTGTGCGTGGATCGCGTCGAGAATCCGGCCATCGGCCGCGCAGGCGAAGGCGGTCGTCATCCCGCAACTGGGGCATGGAATATTGAGCGACGCAGGCCACGAGCATGGCGCAATTCCCAGTTGCGTATGAGTTCCGATTCCCGCAGCGGATGGATCGATCCACGCCGCGACTCCGAGAACCGCTGATGCACCAAGTGCCGCGCCCCCCATGAGGAGGCGTTGGGGAATTGGGAGCGCGGCCTCTTTGGCCATCCGCTGTGTGGGCGTGATCGCAGTCAGGTCCATCGAGGGCGGACAATCGTACCCAGAGGTGCGGCGAATCGCAGCCGCCCTGCATCCTCCAACGGTTAGGCTCGCGGCATGCCGCGCGACTGGATCGATGGACATCTGGATCTTGCGTATGTGTCGATGTCGGTCGGCGACCTCACCACGGAGCCAACACCGGAACGGCCGCGAGGGGTTTCGCTCGATCGTCTTCGCCGAGGGCGTGTCGGAATCGTCGCCGCCACGATCTTTGTGGATCCGACCGATGAGGCGCGAGGCACTGAGTGGGGATACGGAGGTTCGGCTGACTGGGAGGGCGCGAATCGCGCCGCGTTGGCGCAGATTGCCCTGTACGAAGGATTCGAACGCGAGGGCCGTGCGAAAATCGTCCGCACGCTCGCGGATCTCAGCGCAGTCGAACCCCTCAAGCTCGTCATCCTCATGGAAGGCGCCGATCCGATCCGCAACTCCGGCGATGCCGCGCGATGGCACGCGATGGGGGTCCGGATGGTCGGACTCTCGTGGGCACGCGGGTCGCGGTTCTCCGGCGGCAACGGCAATGGCGGACCACTCACGCGGGAGGGGCTCGATCTCATTCACGCACTCGATGGTCTCGGAATCGTCCACGACGCGAGCCATCTCAGTGACGAGTCGTTCGATCTGCTCGCCTCTACGACGGATGCCGTCATCGTCGCCTCGCACTCAAACTCGAGGGCACTCCTGCCGGGATCTAAGCGCCACATTCGCGACGATCAGGTCCGGGAGATTGCCCGCCGAGGGGGCGTGGTCGGACTCAACCTCTGCGGGAACTTTCTGGCCGAGGGACGGCCGGCGACCCTCGCGGATGCGATCGATCATGTCGAACACATCGCGCGCGCGGCGGGAACGCGCGCCGTCAGCGCACTCGGCTCGGATCTCGACGGAGGATTCCCTCCCGACGCGGTCCCCGAGGGTGTACGCCAGCCTGATCACTATGACGCGCTCACCGATGCGCTCGCGGCACGCGGGTGGTCAGAGGCCGAGTGCGATGGCTTTGCCGCACACAACTGGATTCGGGTGCTGCGGCGCGCCCTCGCCGCGTGTCCGACCCCGGCCGCGCCATGAGTGGGCCACAGACAATCGGTCAGCTCGCCCGCGAAGTAGGCGTTCCTGCATCAACGATCCGCTACTACTAACGCCGTGGGCTACTGCACCCTGATCGTCGTAGTGCCGGGAACTATCGCATCTATGGGGAAAGCGCTGTCGATTGCCTTCAGTTCGTGCGAAGCGCGCAACTGGCTGGGTTTACGCTGAGCGACATCAAGACCCTCGTCGCGTTCCGCAACGAGTCTCCGATTCCCTGCGCCAGGGTGCAGGAACTGGTGTCGGCGCGGCTCTCCAAGGTGCAGGGTGAGCGCATGCACCTCGTGGAGATCGAGCGGCTGCTGCAGGGCTGGCTATCGGTGTGCCGTTCATCGGGCAAGCGGGGCCGCTGCGGTGCTCTCGAGGCCCTTTCCGCACCGGCCCGGGGACCGCGCCGAAAATCTCGAAAATCCCCTTGACCTTGCACCATGGTTCAAGGTGCATAATGGTGGTGCATTCCCCGAAAGGAGCACATCCATGCTGAAGCGAATCGCCACTGCTCTCGTCCTGCTCGCCACCGTCGTCGGAGTCTCGTACGCAGTTTCCTCATACGGAACATCTCGACCAGACTGTCCTGGAAAGGTCGTCTGCCCGCTGACAGGAGAGCTCGTCTGCAAGGACCGCTGTCCACTCAGCGCCGACGCGATGCCGACAGATGCCTCCACGACTCCCTCATGTTGCGCGAAGGCGACTGAGCCCTCGCCCGATGTTCGATGATCATCCGGATCCTGTACTTCGACGGATGCCCTAACTTCGCACCGTCGGTCGCGATGGCGAACCGCCTCGTGCTCGAACACCGCCTCGACGGCGTGATCGAGGCGGTCGCAGTAGAGCCTGGGGATCTCGCGAGTCAGAGGTTTCTGGGCTCTCCCACTATCCAGATCGACGGAGTCGATATCGACCCGACCGCCGCTGATCGAACCGACTACTCCATGTCGTGCCGCTTGTACCTGACACCCGACGGGTTGCCGTCTGAAGAGATGTTCCGCGCCGCGCTCGGAGTCGATGCCAACCGTCGTCTGCCGCATGAGGGCGTTGGAGGCATCGCCACGCTGGGATCTGTCGTGGCCGCGCTTGGGGCGAGCGCCTGTTGCTGGGGACCGCTTCTGCTGATCGCTCTGGGTGGGTCGGCCATCGGCGTCTCGGCAACGGTCGCGCGATGGCGTCCAGTTCTGATCGCAGGAGCGATCCTGATGCTCGGCGCGAGCTTCTACTTCGCCTACCGCAGACGGCCCGCTGTCTGTGGCGCGTGCTGTCGTGACGGCCGCAGAGGCAGTCGCCGCCTCCAGCGGGCGCTCCTCTGGCCCTCGGCCGCGATCGTGGCAGTGCTAACCATGTTCCCGCACCAAGTGACTGCGTGGATTGGCGAGGCAGAGCAGTCGGCCCTGAAGCAGGCACCCCGTACCACCCGCCCCGTCGCGTTGACGATTGCAGGGATGACCTGCGAACGGTGTGCGACCACGCTCCGCGATCGGCTAGTTCAGCTCGAGGGAGTCGGCAACGCCCACGTTGATTTCACAACGAGACGCGCCGAGGTCGAAGTAGACAGCGAGAGTCAGGCCACGGTGGACGAGGCGATCACGCGGATCCGCGACGCCGCTGCGGCCCTTGGGTACACCGCCACGCCATCAGGGATGAGTTGAGCCTCGCTAGGCAAGCCCCGCCGTCCGCTCGTCATTGAGATCGACGCGGATACGGCCGGACTCGGAAACACCCGCAGGCGCAATGAGTGCGTGCAGCAGCACTCCGCTTCGGTGAAGCGACACGGCCTCGCGAGCGTCATCGAGCACCATGTGTTCGATCACGCGCGCGGCGGCCTCGTTGATCGTCGGATTCGCGGCCGAGAGCAGCCTCCAGTTGCCGCGCGCCCACGCACGAGCCGCACGAAGCGCGTTCGCGTTGCTTCCGGTCGCGATCAGGTGGAGTGCCCCGGCGCGATCGCACGCGATGGTCACTTCGGGCGCCTCGGGGCACACGAAGGGGATCGCTGAGAACTCGGGGAAGTGTGCGGCGAGCGATGGGGTGTCGCTTCGCCGTTCCGTCACCGGCACTACCGTCGTTGCGGTACGACCGACAAGCGTCGGGATTGACAGAGGTGCCGCAGACTGGGCGGACTTCCGTTCGTCCCGCGCCTCGAATCTCGTCGCGCTCCCGTCGATGCTGATGGCAATGAGTTCGGCAGCGCTCTCCGCCTCGAGGTCGGAAAACATAGGGAGTGGAACCGGTCCCGTCGACTCGACACGATCAACCCGCTGCGCCAGCATGGCGAGATGGACTTCGACCCCAGGTGCCCGCTCGCGCGTCCACGACGAAAACCGCTGCGCGGCATCCCGAGCCGCGTCGTCGGGGGATCCAACGAGTGCCAATCCCACCTTCAGCCTAGAGATTCCTGCGTCCCTTGCCGCTGTCTCAATCGACTCGACCGTCCGGCGCGCCGCGGCAAGCGCCGCCTCGTCCGTGCCGCACATGAGGACGATGGGGCACCCGCTGCGGGCAATCGATCGCGCCTGCACCTGCGAGTCCGCGCAGAGGACCCACCGATTGGTCACGGCACTCGCGCGATCCATCCACGCCGTCGCGTGAGCCGGCATCGCACGACCCTGTGCCCGAAAGAGTTCTCCACGGCTCGCGGCGCCATCAAGCCGCACGAGCGCGATGGGTCCCTCGGAACGGGCGCGCTGATCTACATATTGCGCGATCCAGATCCCCGCCAGCGTGGGAACATTCCCGACAACCAGCAGCGTCGGCATGCGCGCCAGATCGGAGTGTCCGCGCGGCACAGCACCGCCGAGAAAGGCGTCCGCGAGCGAGGAGAAGTCGTCGGCGGCGCTCGTCATGGCATCGGAGTCGCTCCGCCAGCGCGCAGTCGCTGGGCCACTTCACCCAGTCGCCCCTCGCGAGCCGAGGCGCGCGGCTCGATCTCCACGATCGGTCGCTCGAGGGCACGGGTGTTGGTGCGCGGTGCGGCAAGGCGTGCAAGCAGCGCGGCATCACGGTTAGTCGGGTCGCTCCCTGCGGGCACACCCCCTTCGCGCTGGCTCACGATCGGCTGCGCCTGCAGCCAGTCGGCGAGGGACTCGAAGTCCGCGCGCGCGTCGGAAGTCGGTGCGTACTCGGTCACGGCCTGTCCGAACCCCGCCGCCTCGCGCAGCACATCGTGCTCATGGATCGAAAGAGGAACCACATCGGGGCCGAAGGTACGGCCGATTGCGGCAAGAATGTCGCTGGAGTGTCGCGACTGGCGGCGGACCAGTGTCGGCAGGACCCGGATGGCAATCGTCCGTTCAAGGCGTGCGGCCGCGGCGCGAATCGTCGCCACCTGGCGCTGCGCCGCCTTCAGCGCGAAGAATCCAGTCTCCACCGGAATGAGCGCCTCATCGCAGGCACGAAGGGCATTGAAGACGAGGAGCCCGATGTGTGGAGGGCAGTCAATGATGCACCACTCGAATCTCGGAGCTAGGCGATCAAGGATCGCCGCGAGACGGCGATCGCGGTCGGGAGCCATGTGCATTGGCCCCGACGGCGCCTCGATCATGGCCAGGTTGACCGTCGATGGGGCAACGACCAGGCCGGTAGAGGGCTCCCAGAAGAGCCCCTCGTCGAGAAGGGTCGTTCCGCTTCCCTGAATGAGCGCCTCTTCGATCCCGTGTTCGATGCGTGCCGCAGGGATCCCCAATGCGAGCGCGCAGTGTCCCTGCGGGTCCAGGTCGACAAGGAGGGTGCGCCCTCGACGGGCCGCAAGAACAGCGGCCAAGTTGACCGCCGTCGTGGTCTTGCCACTTCCACCTTTCTGGTTCACAACAGCGATGACCCGCACCATTCCTTATCGGCCCGGGCACGGGAAGGGCTTGAAGTCTCTGAGCGCGCCTCAGGGAGGCGAGACTGCCGCGATCCCTGCGGCGAACAGTCTGTCCGAGTCGTCGGATACGACCTCTACCCCGCCTTCGCGCCGTGGAAGAACGAGCAAGAGCCGTCCGCCCCGGCTCTTCTTGTCACTGCGAGCGGCGTCTAGCAGCATTGCGGTCGGGACCTTGGTGGGAAGCATGGTCGGCAGGCCTAGGGACGCAACCCGCTCCTTGATCGCTGACGCCTCCTCGGCCGTGAGCCTCCCAGACGCGCCGGATGCCGCCGCCGCCGCCACGAGACCGATGGCAACCGCCTCGCCGTGGAGCAGTTGGTCGCAGCAATGCGCCTCGAACGCATGGGCAAAGGTGTGGCCAAGGTTGAGATGCCGGCGTACCCCCGCTTCCCGTTCGTCCTTGGCGACGATGTCCAACTTGACCTTCGCACTTCGAGAGACGAGATCAACCAGCTTCCACTGATCGGCGGCGTCAAGGCTGGCCGCGCACTCCACGGTGCCCGCCAGGAGTGCCCCCAGAGGATGATCGGCGATCATCGAATGCTTGAGGCACTCGGCGAGTCCCGCCCGTATCTGCCTCGCCGGAAGCGTGGACAGCGTCTGGACATCGCACAGGACGGCCGCTGGTGGCCAGAACGCTCCTGCCAGGTTCTTTCCGAGTCCGCCCCGTGGCAGCGGCAGGTTGATCGCCGTCTTCCCGCCGAGCGCGGAATCGACCATCCCGAGGAGCGTCGTCGGAACCGCAACCCAACTCACGCCGCGCATGTAGGTGGCAGCGACGAAACCGGCGAGGTCGGTCGCAATTCCTCCACCGATAGCGACGATGAGCCCGTGGCGATCAAGGCCCGCCGCGAGCGAGCGATCCATGATTGATTGCCATTGTGCGACTGACTTGCTCCGCTCGGATGCATGCAGCGAGACATGCTCGAGGTGAACTTTCGTGAAGGTCGGCTCGGCCTTGATCGATGCGATGACCGACGCGGCCCATGAGTTCGCGCCATCGATCGCCTCGTCCGCAACGACGACGATGCCCGTCGTCGAGTGTCCGGCAAGTGCGCTGGCGATCAACGATCCCGCGGACACGAGCGTTCCGCTGCCTACATGGACCGGCGCGCTTGCCGTTCCAATCCGATGGTCAAGGATCCGCGTCACCTTGCGCGCTCCGCGACCCCATGGATCCGCGACATTGAGCCACCCGGCGAACGCCTGAGAAAGACCCGCGCCGCGATCCACCCACCGATGAGAACAACTGCGAGCACCGCGAACCATCCGGCGTTTCCGACGGCTGATCCCTGCGTCCCTGCAGCGCCGCCACCTCCGTCGAGGCGTGCAGCCACCTCGCGCACCCACACGGGATCGATGGTCCTCGCGATGACTGCGGGGTAGTCGCGCATGACCCCCTGCCGATCCGCCATATGCAGAGATCCAAGGGCGCGACCGAGCACCGCGACACGATCCCCTTCCTTGACTCTCGGCGCGAAATTCACATACGCCGCGATCGGCTCACCGAGAGCCGTGCGGATGAACCACTCCTGACCTTCGGGGTGGATCGGCGAAAGAGCCGTGGCCTGCTCAAGTTGCCCCTGAACGAGAACCCACGATCCCTCAGGAATCGAGTTCCATTGAGGGAGAAGGATCACCGGCTTCGTCGCGATATCTGAATGACTGAGTGCGCCCGGTGCGCCCACGGACGCAACCTCACTCCAGAGCGACTCGAATCGATCACTCGGCCAGTCGCGCGTCTCCTGGTGGTCGATCACGCCATCACCAATGAGCGATCGTAGCGTGCGCTGTGGCTCGGCTCAGCACGGGCCCCACGCCGCGAGCACCGCGGAGAGGTCGATCCCGTCGGTCGTACCGTCGCCATTGATGTCGGCGTCCGGCGTCCCCCAACTCGACAGGATGCTCGTCAGGTCAACGCCGTCCACGGTGCCGTCATCGTTGAGATCGGCCGGACACGCCGGAGGCGGTGGCGGCTGAACTTCGTAGGCGCCGCGATCGACGATGGGTGCCGTCCCCGCGCCCGTGTCGGGAATCGCGGCGATGTCCATCTGCCGTGGATTGCCATCGCGGTCGATGATGACCCCGGTGGGAATCATCGCGTTACTCCCGGCGTCGATTGCGGGAGATGTCGCCAGCAGATGCAGGTCGCCAGTCGCGAGACTCACGAATGACGGATCCACTGAGGTATTGCCGGTTCCGGCAAGTCCGTTCTGGACGACGCAGTAGGTGGCGGTGTTGGTCCCGCCGGCCGCGGTCACCTGATTGTTCGCGGTCGCTGCGCCGGACCCGAAGTTGCCCCAGAAGATGCAGTTAGCGAGGGTGCTTGAGCCACTCGTGTTGTAGAAGCCTCCGCCGGTAGTGGCGGTTGTCGAGTTCTGCGCGAAGGTCGAGTTGCGAACCGTGACAGTCGAAGTGGTCCCGACCCAGACAGCGCCGCCTGAGTTCGTCGAAGTCGCCTTGTTGAGCAGGAAGACGCAATTAGTGATGTAGGACTGGCTGCTGCCATAGGACTCGATCGCTCCCGCGCGCGCCGCCTGATTGTTCGTGAATGTGCAGCGGAACCAGGTGACGCTCGTGGAGTTCGTGTCAAACGCCCCCCCGTAACTCCCGCCGACATTGTCGGTGAACTCGCATCCGCTGAAGGTCGCCTGCGCGCCCAAGATGTAGCCGGCGCCGCCCCCGAAGGTGCAGCGATTGCCGACAAACTTGCAATTGCGAATGGTCGGATTGCCCGACGAGAGAATGATGATCCCGCCGCCCTTGTCGTAGTTCGACGCAGAGGCCCCGTTGGCGTAGCCGCCTTGCACAGTGAAGCCATCGAGGATCGCGGTGTTGAGCACGCTGCTTCCGACGACGATGTGGTGGGAGTTCTCCGCCATCGAGGTCACCGTGCCCGTGTCGTTACCAGAGAGGTCACCCGAGAGAATCGTGACATTGACGACGAAGTCTCGTTGGTCGCGCGCTGTCTCGTTGCCCGCGAATCCCCCGTAGACGCCTACCCCAGACTTGAGCGTGTGAAAGATCGTGCGCGAGGTGGTGGTGGTTGGCTTGTAGGTGCCTGCCTTCACCCAGATCTCATCGCCGCTGACACTCGCTAGGAGCGCGGCTGCGACCGACGAGGGTCCGCGATACGCATCAGCCCAGGAGAGACCGTTGTTGGCGCCTGTAGCGAGCGCACCGTCCACGAAACGAACCACCCCCAACGCCTCCGTTGAGGTTGCGAGAGCGATGATCGACATGAGGGCGGCAGCAACCGGCCGGAATGCGATGCTGGGTTGACGGAGTTTCATCGAGCCCTTCAACTTACCCCGAATGGCTGCGAATTCAACCCCACACCCACCCGAAGGTATCCGCGAAAATGACCCCAATGGGATTCGAACCCATGCAGAATCCACGGGAAAATCAGGGGGTAACCAAATCCAGTGACGCAGAATCCGACGCACTCGGCGACGATCGGGACGCTTTGACCGCGTGGCGCATCCAATCTGACCCCAACCTGGCGCAGGTAGTCGCAGCATGGCCCGAACTGCCCCAGGCGATCCGCGCCGGCATCGTCGTGCTGGCATCGGTTGGGTTGCCGCCGGCTCCCAAGGGGGGACTGCTGGGCGGTGCGCGGACCAAGGCGCAGTGA
>SIAD01000010.1 GCA_009691915.1 Phycisphaerales bacterium | reverse complement strand
GGATATCACATTCGTGAGGCGGGTTCGACTGCAACGCAGGAACTCGCCTTCACCTTGCGCGACGGAATGGAATATGTCGAATGGGGGCTCAAGCGCGGCATGCCGGTCGATGCGTTTGCTCCGCGGCTCTCGTTCTTTTTCAATAGCCATAACGAATTCTTCGAGGAGATCTGCAAACTGCGGGCGGCGAGGCGGATCTGGTCGCATGCGATGCGCGATCGGTTCGGCGCCAAGAGTGAACGATCATGGCTCATGCGCACCCATGTGCAGACCGCGGGGTGCTCGCTCACCGAGCAGCAGCCGATCAACAACATCGTGCGCGTCGCCTATCAGGCCATGGCCGGTGTGCTCGGCGGATGCCAGAGCCTGCACACCGACAGCATGGACGAGACGCTCGGTCTCCCCACCGAACAGGCGGTTCGAGTTGCCCTGCGTACCCAGCAGATCTTGGCGCACGAAACCGGTGTTCATCGCACCGTCGATCCGCTCGGTGGATCGTGGTATGTCGAGGCACTCACCGACCGGATGCAGGAGGATGCCGACTCGATGATCCGGACGATTGACGACATGGGTGGGGTAGTTGCCGGAATCCACAACGGGTACTTCCGACGGGCCATCGCCGAAGCGAGTTACCGCGTTGGTCAGGAAATGGAGGCGGGAGACCGGATCGTGGTCGGTGTGAACGCGTACCCCGAAGGGAACGAGGAGCGCGCCGTCGAGATCCTGCAGATTCCCCACACGGTTGAGACCAAGCAGTGCGATCGCCTCATGAAATTCCGTGCCTCGCGCGACAACGACTCGGTGCGGCGCGCGCTCGACGAAATCCGTCGCGCCGCGAGAGCCGACGACAACACCATGCCCGCACTCGTTGCGGGAGCCCACAGCCGCTGCACGCTCGGGGAGATGGTCAACGCGTTGGCCGATGTCTTCGGGCGCTACTCGGGCGGGCCTGAATGGTGAGTGATCGGCGGCTGCAACGCCGCGCCATCGTCGCCGGTGCGGTCGGGAATGTCCTTGAGTGGTACACCTTCGCGGTCTACGGGTATCTCGCGCCGACGATCGGCCCGCTCTTCTTTCCTTCGGAGGACCCGGTCACAAGCACGCTGAGTGCCTACGGGGTCTTCGCCGTCGGATACCTGATGCGCCCGCTGGGTGCGATCTTCCTTGGGCGCGTCGGCGACCGGATCGGTCGGCGCGCGATGATGGTGTGGTCCATCTGCCTGATGGGGATCGCGAGCTTCCTGATGGGTGTCCTCCCGACTCACGCGGCGATCGGAGTCGCTTCGCCGATCGCCCTCACACTCCTCAGAATGATCCAGGGCTTTTCGGTCGGTGGCGAGTTCACGGGATCGATGACCTATCTGACCGAGGTCGCGCCGCACCATCGTCGCGGAGTCTTCTCGAGCCTCGCAGTCGTCGGTGGCCTTGCCGGGATGTTCCTTGGGATCTTCAGCAATTGGATCCTCATCGAGTCGCTGGGCACCGAGGGGGTCGCCGCGTGGGGATGGAGGCTGCCATTCCTGCTCGGGCTGCCGATCGCGCTGCTTGGACTCCGGCTTCGGCGATCGATCCCCGAGACCAAGGTGCCAATGGCGGAGGTCGTTGCATGGCGCGATCACGGCGGCATCTGGGTGCATGTCAGGCGCGTGCTGTGGATCATCGCGCTCGTCACGGGCGCAAATGTCCTCTTCTACACGGCGTTCGTGTACGCGCCCGACGCCGCCATCGCTCACCGAGCGCAGGGCGCTGCGGCGGTGCAGGGGATCACCACCGCAGCCATTGCTCTCCAGGGGTTAGCGATTGTGCTGGGCGGCTGGCTCGCTGACACGCTCGGACGAAGGGCAATCGCGCTGTGGGGAGGTATTGCCTGTGCGGTGTGGGCCTGGCCGGGTCTGAGCCTCCTGTTGGGTGAGGGCTTCTTGTGGCAGGCGATGATTGACGCCGCTCCCTTCCTTGACTCGACGAGCGCGCGCTTCTGGATCGGCGAGATCCCGCTCACTCTCTCGGTAGGAGTCATCTTCGGAGTGCAGGGGGTGATGATCGCGGAGGCCGTGGAGAGGGAGCTCCGCTGCAGCCTCGTTTCTATCGGCTACAGCATCTCAATCGCGTTCTTTGCGGGGACTGCGCCTGTCCTTACGGCGTGGATCCAGGACCGCGCCCACTGGCCAGACTTGATCGGGATCTACTGCGCCGTGTGGTGCGTGCTCGCAGTGTGGGCCGCGGCCGTCGCGCGCGAGACGAGTCCTTCCCACGCGCAGCCTCGGTGACGAGGCGGGGGCGTAGGCGCAAGTTCCTACACTTGCCCCATGGCATCGGCCGCGACGCATCAGGCTCCGAAAGGGACGCGGGACTTCTACCCCGAAGAGATGGCCGTTCGGAGGCACATCGAGTCGGCGTGGCGGCACGCGTCGATCGTGCACGGGTTCGACGAGATTGATGGACCCACATTCGAGCACCTCTCGCTCTACACAGTAAAGAGCGGTGACGGGATCGTGAACGAACTCTTCTCGTTTCGACGCGCGGGAGGCGAAGACGATTACGCGCTTCGCCCCGAGTTCACGCCGACGCTGGCACGAATGGTGGCGGCGCGGGCCGGTGGTCTCTCGATGCCGGTCAAGTGGTTCGCCATTCCATCGCACTTCCGCGCCGAGCGGCCGCAGCGCGGGCGATTGCGCGAGTTCATTCAGTGGAATGTCGACATGGTGGGGCTGTTGGGAGCGCAGGCCGATGTCGATGTGCTTTCAACCGCAATTCTGGCCTTGGAGCGGCTGGGGCTTGGCCCCAGCGATGTGCGGGTCCGACTGAGCCACCGCGGTGCGGTCGGCGCAGGACTTCGCGCTCTCGGGGCCGCGGCCGAGAGTTTGGCGGAGGCGTTCACACTCCTTGACCGTCGCGACAAGATGGATCCCAAGGAGTTCGACACCCGTGCGCGCGCGATAGGGTTGCCGGCGGAGGCGATCGACCGATTCGCCGCGCTTGCGAAGACGACACTGCCCATCGACAGTGATGCGTCGGAAATCGCGAAGGCACTGGGGTGCGACGAGACCGATGCAGAACCGCTGGCGGACATCGCGCGACGCCTGCGCGAGGCGGGGCTCGGCGCGTGGTGCGAGATCGACCTCGGCATTGTGCGCGGCCTCGCCTACTACACGGGGACGGTGTTTGAGATCCACGAAGCGTCAGGAGCGGAGCGGGCGATTGCCGGCGGCGGGAGATACGACCGGCTCGTCGAACTCTTTGGCGGGCCGTCGCTGCCTGCGGTCGGATTCGGGATGGGCGATGTCGTGCTGGGGCTCGTGCTCAAGGACCGCGGGAAGCTCCCCACGGAATCCGAGAGGTCGCTCCTGCCACGGACTGACGCATTCCTGATCTCCGCAGGGCCGGAGAAGGCCGATGCGCTGGTGGCAAGGCTTGCCTTTGACCTTCGTCGGCTGGGACTCCATGTCCGCCACAGTTACAAGGCCACTCACAATGTCGGCAAGCTGTTGAGTGAGGCTGGGAAGTGCCGAGCGCGATTCGCGGTGATCATTGGCACCGAACTTGAGAGCGCCATGGTGGCGGTCAAGGACCTCGACGCCGGATCGCAGCGGCTTGTTCCGCTTGCTGAGGTCGCCGACGCCGTTCGGGTGGCCAGCTAGCCGGGCACTCTACGAATCGTCGAGTTGCTGGTGATCTCAAACGCGAGGTGATCCGCGGTGCCGTCGACGCGGAGTTCGATCCGCTGGACCGACTCCGGGCGATGTGATTCGACATTGCGCCACAGTCCACGGAACACCGTCGACACCGTGCCGCGATCCTCGGCGAGCACGGTCGGTGTGTCGATGGACAGGTACTTCCCGCGATGACGGCCCATCGACTCGATGGCCCGAGTGTCGCCGACCTCGAGCCCCGCGGCCGGACAGTCGCAGCGGAACGCGCGCAGCCGCCTCGCGGCGGGATCAAGCGGCGGATCCCCCTCATCGAACAGCCAGTCGAAGTGGCGATCGCCGCTCGGAAGGATGTGCTCGAGGATGACGGCAACGCGCCATCGCCCGTCGGCTCGTCGGTGGGGACTCACTTTCGTACACTCTACCCACATGGACTTCCCCACCTCTGCGCGAACGATCGCCTGCTCTCTTCTTGCGTGTTCATTGTCACTCTGTGCGTGCAATAGTCCTCGCCCGACCGAGGAGTCGATCAAACTCGGCAATCACTATCTCGAGTTCGGTGAGTGGGCGAAGGCGGCGGAGACCTTTCAGGTCGTCGTGAACAGTTCACCGGGCAACTGGCAGGCCGAGTACGGATATGGAGTTGCCAAGGCGAACACTGGCGACCTCGTGACCGCTCGCCGCTGCCTCGAAACCGCCAACGATCACTCGCCGGGAAACATGGAGATCATCGGCGCGCTCGCCGGAGTCATGAGTCGCCAAGGGGACAGCACTCAGATGTATCAGCTCCTCAAGGGTGCGGGTGCGGCGCTTGGATCGCCCCAGCCCTACCTCGTTCTGGCGAAGTACGCGCAGGAGCTCAAAGACAATGACAGCGCGATGGCGGCGTTGCGCAGCGCGATCGAGATCGACTCTGGCGTCGTGCGCCCGCGGATCGCGGAACCCTATTACCAGATGGCCATGCTTCAGTTGACGCTCGGGAACAAGTCCGAGGCCAATCGGAGGCTTCGACAGGCGTACGGAATCTCAGCCACGGACCCTCGTGTGTCTCAGGCACTGCAGGCTGAAGGGGTCTTGATCGACACACAGACCGCGATCCCTCCGGGGCTCTAGAGCGATGGCGAGGCGGGCGCGACTGCGAGGGGAGTCGGCATCCCGCCGTGCGGTACTCACACCCGCGCGCGCGGCGGCCGTGCCTTCCTCGACTACTTCTGCGTCGACATCCGCGCGTCGCTGGACCCAGATGCTCGCAATGTTCAGTGATGCCGCACGCCTCAGAGTGCTCCGCGCACTCGAGGCGAACGAACTTGCCGTCGGGGAACTCGCGCGCGCTCTTCAGGTTCCCCAATCGACGGCCAGTCGGCTCATCAAGCCTCTCTTCGAGCGGGGGTTTGTGACGCGGCGCCTCGAGGGGACCACCAGCCTGTATCGCGCCGACCTCACTGCGGTCTCCAAGGAAATGCAGTCGCTGTGGGAGCTCTCAAAGCATGCGCTCACAGGGAGTGCGCAGTCAGCCGAGGACGATGCACGGCTGGCTGCCGTCATTGCCGATCGACCGATGGATTCACTCGGGTATTTCGGGAGAGTCGGCGGCGAGTGGGACGCGATCCGCCGTGAGCTCTTCGGCGAGGCGGGAGGAATCGACGGGCTGCTTGCGTTGCTCGATCCCGATTGGGTCGTCGCAGACATCGGGTGCGGCACTGGCGAGGTTGCTCAGCGGCTCGCGCCGTCGGTCGGCCGGGTCGTCGCCATCGACCGCGAAGCGGCGATGATCGACGCCGCACGGCGGCGTCTCTCCAAAGCGACCAACACGGAAGTCCGGCGCGGTGACATCCTCGCGCTCCCCGCGCGCGACGCGGAGTTCGACGCGGCGATCGCCATGCTGCTCTTCCATCACATCGAAGATCCGTCGCGTGCGATGACGGAGATTGCCCGGTGCGTCAAGGTCGGGGGGAGGATTCTGGTGATCGACATGGTCGAGCACGAACGGACTTCCTACCGAACTTCCATGGGACACCGACACCTCGGGTTCTCGCAAGAGAGCGCCAAGGTGTGGGCGCGTGCCGCTCCGGTCGTCTTGAGGAGGTGGCGGCGGATCACACCGGTCGTTGATGTGCGTGGCCCCGGTCTCTTCTGTGCGCTCTTTTCGCGCCGCTGAACGCGGCGTTGGAGATCACTTGGTGGCGGATGGCGCGGCCGGTGCCGGTGCGGCTTTGGCGGCGGTTGCGGCATCGAGCTTTGCGAGGACCTTGAGCGGATCCTTGCGCGCCTTCTCTGCGCAGCCCATGCAGCAGAGCTTCACGAGCCTCTCGGAGATGACGATCCGTGCTGCATCGTCGTCGAGCGCCTCCCCCGAGATGGGGCAGGTCACCAGCGGATACGCCTTGCTCTGTGCAGCGATCGCCGCCGCGTCGATCGCCGCAAGGATCTTGGCAGGGTCGTTCTTGACCTTCTTCACGCACCCCTTGCAGCACAGGCGCACGAGTTCGTTGTGGACCACGATCTCTTTGATCTTGTCGGCGTCCGGCTCGCCAGGCTTGGCAAGCGCATCCTCGGTCATCACCGCGCAGTTCATGAGCGGATAGCCGGGCCGCTGCAGCGTGATGATCGCCTCGTCGACGGCCGGAAGAAACTTCGATGGGTCGGCCTTGAACTGTTCGGGACACTTCCCACAGCAGAAACGGATCTCGCGGCCATCAAGAAGTGGATTCTCCTTGTCTTCCATGACGAGGATCGTCGGGGACTCTCCGAGCGGCTTGCCGGAAACCGGGCAGGTTGCCAGGGGATATGGAGATCCCTTCGCGACTCCCCCGGCCTGCGAGGCATCGAGCGCGGCGCCAGCCGCGAGGGCGGCAACAACTGTCAGTCCAGCGAGAGTGTCAGGAACGAGAGCAGTGAGTTTCATGGAGTGTCCAATCCTAACGGCGAGGGGGAGCCCGTACTATGATTCGTTCATCTGCATAGACGGATTGAAGCCCATTCGCTCCACATTTTGCAAGGATACATCAGTGAGCACTACAACCGCCCCCATCAAGCACCACCTGACGCCATTCATGAACACCTCGTTCGCGCTAGCGGCAGACCCGCCGTTCGAGGTGCGCGACATCTCCCACGAGACGGTCCGATACGGCCGCAAGGAGATCGAGCTAGCCGAATTCGAGATGCCCGGGCTCATGGCCCTGCGCAAGGAGTACAAGGGCAAGTCCCCTCTAAAGGGGGCACGCATCTCAGGGTCGCTGCATATGACGATCCAGACCGCGGTGCTCATTGAAACACTCGTCGATCTCGGTGCCGAAGTGCGCTGGGCCTCATGCAACATCTTCTCGACGCAGGATCATGCGGCCGCCGCAGTCGCGGTCGGCCCCACTGGAACGGTCGATGCGCCCGCGGGCATTCCGGTTTTCGCCTGGAAGGGCGAGACCCTTCCCGAATACTGGTGGTGCACTTACCAAGCGATGAACTGGCCCGGAGGCAAGGGCCCGACGCTGATTCTTGATGACGGCGGCGACCTCACGCTTCTCGTACACAAGGGATTCGAATACGAGAAGGCGGGTACGGTGCCGAGTCCGGCCAGCGCCACGAGCGAAGAGCATGCCGTCATCCTGACACTACTTGGCGATCTCTCCCGATGTTCTCCGGGACTCTTTGGCAGGATCGCCACCACGATCAGGGGCGTGAGCGAGGAGACGACAACGGGTGTCCATCGCCTCTACCAGATGCAGGAGAAGGGGGAACTTCTCTTCCCGGCGATCAATGTCAACGACTCGGTGACCAAGAGCAAGTTCGACAACCTGTACGGCTGCCGCCACTCGTGCGTCGACGGGATCATGCGTGCGACCGATGTGATGCTCGCCGGCAAGGTCGCCGTAGTGCTCGGCTTCGGAGATGTCGGCAAGGGGTGCGCCAGCAGCCTTCGCGGGCAGGGGTGCCGCGTCAAGATCACGGAAATCGACCCGATCTGTGCGCTCCAGGCATGCATGGAGGGATACGAGGTCGTCAGGCTCGAGGATGTTGTCTCCTGCGCGGACCTCTTTGTTACCGCGACAGGCAACTGCAATGTCATCAGTGCTGATCAGATGTCGCGGATGAAGGACAAGGCCATCGTCGGCAACATCGGCCACTTCGACAATGAGATCGACATCGCAGGACTGGCGTCGGTCAAGGGAGCACGGCGAGTCAAGGTGAAACCACAAGTCGATGAGTGGGTCTTCGCAGACGGCCACTCGATCATCGTCCTTGCCGAGGGAAGGTTGCTCAATCTGGGGTGTGCGACCGGCCATCCCTCGTTCGTGATGAGCGCGAGCTTCACCAATCAGGTGATCGCGCAGATCGAGTTGCACTCCAACACAAAGCAGTACGGGCGCACGGTGTCCACGCTCCCCAAGTTGCTCGATGAGAAGGTGGCCAGGCTCCATCTCGGGAAGCTTGGGGCGAAGCTGACCGAACTCACTCCGGCACAGGCGGCGTATCTGGGGATCCCTGCTGACGGTCCTTACAAGGCGACTCACTACCGGTACTGAGGACGATTGGTCCGACGCGTGCGCGCCACTCCCGCTAGACTTTTCGCCCCCCTATGGCGAAACGAAGTAGAACCCGGCGCGGATGGCGTACTGCGAAGAACTCCGATCCTCATGAGCTCTACGAGCTCGCGGTGCAGGGAACGGAGTCTGACTGCGCATTCATCGATCGCGTGTACGGACAACTACGGGGGAAGAAGGCCCACGACCTTCGCGAAGACTTCTGCGCATCTGCTCAGATGGCCCGGGAGTGGGCGCAGTGGCGCAAATCCAATCACGCAACCGGCGTCGACCTCGACATCGCGGTAGTGCGGCATGCGCGCGAACGGGCCGCCAAGCTCCCCGCGAGTGTCCGCAGCCGGATCGCCTTCCGTCGTGGGGATGTTCGCAGTGTCGTCACCACTCCGTGTGATGTGCTGGTGGCACTCAATTTCAGCTACTTCGTATTCAAGAGACGGTCCGAGTTGCGCGACTACTTCGCCCACGCGCGCGCCAACATCCGCGGCGACGGGCTGATGATCGTCGATGCCTATGGTGGCTCGGGGTCGTGGGAGGAGGAGGAGGAGGAGCGATCGCTCGACGGATTCACCTATGTCTGGGACCAGGCCAAGGTCAATCCGATCACTCACGAGGTCAAGAACCACATTCACTTCCGATTCCCTGACGGGAGCGAACTTCGGCGGGCGTTCACCTACGACTGGCGGCTGTGGACGATTCCCGAGATCACCGAGACGCTCATCGAGGCAGGTTTCGTGCGCCCGGTGGTCTATTGGGAAGGGACCGACCGCAAGACCGGCGGGGGCAACGGGGTCTTCAAGCCGACGAAGGCCGGAGATGCCTGCGCGGGATGGATCGTCTACATCGTCGCGGAGAACCGCGACCGCTGACGAGGCCGACTCTGTTGGACCAGCGATCGTCCCTACCATCGGATCCGCGTGAAGGAACTTCTCAGCAGCGACGCAATGGCCACGACTCTTGCGGCTCGGCTTGATCGCGTTGCCGCGCGGTTTGAGCGGCAGCTCCAGAGCGACTTGGCCCAGGTCAACTCCCTCGCCCGACATGTGGAGAGGTACCGAGGCAAGATGCTTCGACCGACGCTGGTGATCATCTCTGGTTGGGCGGTCCGCGACTCAATGCCGGAAGACACGGAGGTGGACTCCCGCATCGACACTCTTGCCGCCGTCGTCGAGATGATCCACATGGCCACCCTTGTCCATGACGATGTGCTCGACGAGGCACAGATGCGCCGGGGCGGCGCAACGGTGAACAGTCTGCGAGGCAACGAGACAGCCGTGATGCTTGGGGACTTTCTGATTTCGAGCGCGTTCCATTTGTGCTCGTCGGTCGGTCTTCCTTGGCTCAACTCGGCATTGGGGGTGACGACGACCCAGCTCTGCTCCGGCGAAATCCTGCAGCTGACACATCGCGGGGACACCGCGCTCAGCGAGGCCACCTACTTCGAGATTATCCGGCGAAAGACGGGAGTTCTCTCTGGCGCGTGCTGCGCTCTCGCGGCGCGCCTGGCCGGCGGCGCGGACAGCGTCGTATCCGCGCTGCATCGATATGGTGAAGACCTGGGTATGGCATTCCAGATTCAGGACGACCTCCTAGACTTGATCGGCGAGGAAAGCGTTGTCGGCAAGACGCTCGGGATCGACCTGCAGAAGGGCAAGCTGACTCTCCCCATCGTGATCCACCTTGGACGGGCGAGTGCCCCAGGGCGCGAGGAGACGCTGCGCGCCATTGCGGCCTGCGACCGCACGGGTCTTGTTGCGCTCGTGCGCGGCACCGGCTCGCTCGGCGCCGCACGGGAACGGGCGATGGAACTGGTCAGCTCGGCGAAGGAACGAGTGGAGTGCCTCACGGATTCACCGTCGCGGCGGCTGCTCGAGTCGATTGCCGATGCGACGGTCGAACGCGTGTACTAGCAGTGCTCTTGAGCCGCTGCGGGAGTGACAGTCACTTCACCCAGCCGCGCGACCCACTCCCGCCCGTTGGGGCGAGTGCCAGGTTGGCGGCGACGATTGGGTCGAGCACGGCCTGCGTCAGCCCTGTCGGATGCCCCTGCCACCGCACGACGCCATCTGATGAGATGACCGCGACATTCGGATAGCTCTGCACCCCGAAGGCTCCGACTGTGCGGCGGCTTGAGTCGAGGCCGGTGGCATAGTGGAAGTCACTCTGCTTGAGTTTGTAGCGCGTGAGTCCGGAGTCGTAGGTGGACTTGGTTTCCCACGAGACGCCGACGACCGCGACCTGGTTCTTGTAGTGGTCGGCGATCTCATTCATGTGCGGGATCGCGGCGCGGCACGGGGCGCATCCTGTGAAGAAGAAGTCGACGATGATGAGTTTTCCACGGGTGTCCGGGGCCTTCGACATCCACTGGTCGACGAGCAGCTCCGGACTCGGCTTGCCGCGCAGATCATTCGCGCCACTCAGAGGACCCGTGTAGGTCGGGAATGACGCCGTGGGGTCAGCCGCAACAGTTGCCGCTGGGCGATCCGCGGCACCCTCCGGCCGGCGCGGCTCCTCCAGGAGCACCTTGACCGCCGACAGGACTCCCTTCGCGGTGAGACCCACGAAGCGGACGGTCCCGGACTTGTCGACGACAAAGTTGACCGGCTTTCTGAACGCGCCGAGCGCGTCGCACCACGCCCCAGTCGTGTCGACGCACAGGCTTGCCTTGGCCTTCGACTTCGCGACGCGTGGGGTTGACGCCTCTACCTTGGTGGGGACCTGCACTCCGATCACCACAAGATCCGCTTCGTCATCGAGGGCCTTGAGTGCACTAGCCACCTTGTCGATCGGGCCCAATCCGCCGGAGTTCACATCGAAGGTCTGGATGACGACGACCTTTCCCTCCAGAGTTGGTGCGCTGGTGGTCGAGCCAACCCAGTCAAGATCGGAGGACATCGCCGGCAGGGCGTAACCAAGGCGCTCATCGATCGCCGCCCGATCGGCTTGATCGAGCTTGGCGACCCAACCCTTCTCCGGGGCGGAGCAGTTGAAGCGTTCGGTGCTCTTGGCCTTTGGCGCAGACGGTCCCGCTGGCGCACCAGGCGTGGGGGTTGACGGAGTGCCCGGAGTTGTCGGCTGAGCATCGAGGTCCTCGTCGTCTTCCTCGGGAAACTGGGGAGCAGCGGGGGTCGTCGGGTGTGCAGGAGCTGGGGGCGCTGGCATTGGCGGCCCGTATCCACCGCCGTACTGACCCCATGCGCCCGAAGCGCAGGCGAGCAGCGCCACGGAAACCACGGCGAATCGGGGAGTGTGCATCTCGCGGATTCTAGTCGCCTTGGCCTCGTGTCCAAACTTCCATATTGTCGATCAGTCTGGCTCCGCCAAGCCGAGCCGCAACGAGGGCGCGAAGTTCCGTGGCGTCACTTCCGGCGGACATCAGGGTGTGGGAGTTCCGGATGACCGCGTATTGAGTCCCCAGTCCGGCCTCCGCCAGCGCTACCCGCATCTCAGATTCCGCTTCGGAGAGCAGCCCGATGTTCACCGACTCGCCGTGGGCCAGGCGTTCTTTCGTCGCCAGCAGCGCACGGGGAATCGCCGCCGCGCGGAGGCGCTCCTCCGCGTTGAGAAACACATTGCGACTGCTCATAGCGAGGCCATCGGGTTCCCGTATGGTCGGACAGGGGAGGACCCTGAGGGCGGGCCATCGAGTGGGGTCCATCGCAACCATCTGTTCGATGACACGAAGTTGCTGAAAATCCTTCTCTCCGAAGTAGGCAACCGCTGGCGACAGAAGATCACAGAGCCGGGCCACAACTTGGCAGACTCCCGCCATGTGGGTCGGGCGGCAGGCGTCCTCGAGGTGGGGTTCGTGCGCGGCTGGAGGGAGCGGCAAGACGGCAGCTTCCGCGCGGGCGGCAGCGAGGCCGCGCGGGTAGATCGCGTCGACACCCGGAACGAACACGACGCGCGCCCCTGCACTCTCCGCGACCGCAAGGTCATCGTTCAGGGTCCGCGGATACTTGAGGAAGTCCTCCCTAGGGCCGAACTGCGTCGGATTCACAAAAATCGTCACGACAACCCCAAGGCCGGAACCTGCGGCAGCCCTGATCAATGACGCATGCCCCTCATGCAGCGCCCCCATGGTCGGAACGAGAGCACATCCGACGGTATCAACTAGCTCATTGGGGTCTTCGATCAACCTCATGGGGGTGGCGTTTGGGGCGTCTCGTTCCTACCATGTGGTTGAGATTGAGTCTCAACAACCTAGAGGACGAACTGTGAATCCAAGCAAGAATCCAATCTACCTCGACAATGCCGCAACCACGCGCTGCGATCCGCGGGTCGTTGAAGCGATGTTCCCCTATTTCTCCGAAAAGTTCGGAAATGCGGGCTCGCGCAACCACCGGTTCGGCTGGGAGGCAGAAGATGCGATCGAGCAAGCGCGCGAGCAGTGCGCGGCGGTCATTGGAGCACAGGCCAAGGAAGTCGTCTTTACATCGGGGGCTACCGAGTCCAACAATCTGGCGGTGAAGGGAGCGGCCGAGATCTACGCGCGCGCTCCTCAGGGTCAACGCGGTCGCGGTCATATCGTGACGGTGGCCCACGAGCACAAGGCGGTGCTTGATCCTGTGCACCGACTGGAGCGCGAGGGGTTTGACGCGACATTCATTTCGCCTCCACCCGACGGGGTTATCACGGCGGCCATGGTCGAGGCGGCGATTCGTCCCGACACCATCCTCGTCTCTGTCATGTGGGCCAACAACGAACTTGGGACCATCAATGAAGTTCCTGAGATTGGCAGGCTCTGCCACTCGAAGGAGATCATCTTCCATACCGACGCGACGCAATGGGTCGGCAAGATGCCTACGAATGTCGAGGCAGATTGCATCGACCTGCTCTCGTGGAGTGCTCACAAGATCTACGGCCCGAAGGGGGTCGGCGGTCTCTATGTCCGCCGCCGCAAGCCCCGAGTTCGTCTGGAAGCCCTTCAGGATGGTGGCGGCCAGGAGCGCGGGATGCGATCGGGGACCCACAATGTGACTGGGATCGTCGGATTCGGGAAGGCGTGTGAACTCTGCCGAGATGAGGCGGATGCGGAGCGCCCTCGCCTTCTCGCCCTGCGCACCAAGCTGGAGCGGGAACTCACTTCGCGGCTCGATGTCACGCAGGTCAATGGGCACGCCACGCGGCGCATCCCCGGGACCGCCAACATTTCGTTCGCCTTCGTCGAGGGGGAGAGCCTGATGATGGGTGTCAGGGAGATCGCGTGCTCGTCCGGTTCGGCATGCACCAGCGCGAGCCTCGAGCCGTCCTATGTCCTCAAGAGCCTCGGGATCGGCGATGAGATGGCGCACTCGTCGCTCCGCCTCTCCATGGGACGATGGACGACAGCCGAAGAAATCGACAGGGCGATCAGCCTCATTGAGGGGGCGGTCAACCATCTACGCAAGCTCAGCCCGCTCTACGACCTCCACAAGGAGGGGGTCGACATTTCAAAGATCGTCTGGCAGACGCACTAGTTCCACAATCGCCTCTCTAGCCCGCAAGGAGTCACCATGGCATACAGCACGAAAGTCATCGACCACTATGAGAACCCGCGCAATGTCGGGTCGTTCGGCACCTCCAAGGAGGTCGCTTCGCGCAAGGACATCGGGATCGGCATCGTCGGAGCCCCTGAATGCGGCGATGTGATGCAGCTCCAGATCCGCGTGAATGACCAGGGGGTCATCGAGGACGCGAAGTTCAAGTGCTTCGGCTGCGGCAGCGCGATCGCCAGCAGTTCGCTGGCGACAGAGTGGATCAAGGGGAAGTCCGTGGATGAGGCGCTCACGATCCGAAACACGCAGATCGTCGAGGAACTGAGCCTGCCGCCGGTCAAGATCCACTGCAGTGTGCTCGCAGAGGACTCGATTCGCGGGGCCATCGAGGATTGGAAGAAGAAGTCTGGTTCGGCCGCTGCGCCCTCCGCAGTTGGTCACAACGCCTGAGGAGTAAACATGCCGCTTGTTGTAACGGAAACCGCCGCGCGAGAGATCGACACCATCATCAACCAGCAGGGGCTCAATGCGGAGAAGATCCGCCTGCGCGTCGGGGTCAAGGGAGGCGGGTGCTCAGGGTTCTCGTACATCCTCGATCTCACCGAGGTCGAGAAGCCGTCTGATGAGCTCTGGTCGTACACCTTTGACCGACGGGCACCCAAGAGTGTCGATGCCGCGGCGGTCGCGGGCGGAACCGCGACGGCGGCGGCGGCCACGACTACGGCTACGGGCGGACCATTCACGGTCCGCGTCGTCTGCGATCCCAAGTCCTATCTGTATCTCAACGGAACGACCATCGACTTCAAGGATGAGATCATGGGCCGGGGCTTTGTCTTCAATAATCCGAATGCTTCGACAACCTGCGGATGCGGGTCGAGTTTCAGCGCCTAGGCGAGGCCGTTCACAGTTCTACGCAGAAACACCCCACCCAGCACCCGTTTCTGCGGAGAACGCGATCAGGGCGTGCGCGGTGTCGTTGGCGAGCGTCGCGGCGGAAACGCCCGTGCCGACTGCCTTGTGCATCCAGAGGTCGGGAGTAAAGCGTCCGATCGAGGTGATTCGTTTGGTCTCGCTGGCAAGGTCCTTCCCGCGCATGTGAGATCGGATCTGGTGGCTAATGACATGGCCGAGCGTGTAGTCCGCCAAGTACAGCGGGTGACCGATCATGTGCTGGTAGGCGGCGAGCAGGTGACTCGAGTCGTGGCCGAAGTCGCGTTCGTAGTGGCGCTTCCAGAGGTGATCGGCGATGCGAAGGACTTCGGCCCGAAGGTCGTGGACTGAGGCATCGGGAGTGGCGTAGAGCCACCGCCAGACCTGGATCTCGAGGAGGCTGGGGCCAGCGATCTGGCACGCCGCAAGCATCGTCTGGATCGAGTCGATCTGGAACGCGCGCGTGTGGCCGCCCTCGGGTTCGAGACCGAGGACTCGCTTGCCCAACGATTGGTAGAGGAAGGCAAATGCTTCTGTGCACGCGGTATTGGGGACATTCCTAAGGGCCGGTCTCGGGGCGAAGTAGGTCGAGCAGAGTTGCTCAAGGTTGTGGCCGAGTTCGTGCATCGCCGTGTCGAACCCGTCCCAGCCGAGCTGGTCTTTCAAGCGGCTCGTGCGCAGCCACGCCCCGTACTCGGTCAGTTGCGGTCGCATCGCGTGGCCTGACCCGCGGGCGATCTCGACTTTGATGTGGCTTCCGAGAAAATCCGCGTCGGATGGAGAGAAGCCGAGATCTCGAAGGACCATTGGAAGATCCCGTTCAAAGGCCTTCTCGTCGGAAAAGCGCTCCCTGACGGCCTTGTCGAGTTCCGCTCCGGGTCGGGCCTCGGCGATGTCATCGAAGTAGATGTCAAATGGTTCGAGCCTCCGTCCGACTCGCGCTGCGAGGAGCTTCGCCAGATCGACACGCACCGGGTGCTCAAGGAGGTCGATGAGGAGTCGTTCGACTTCCGGTTCGGGTATCTCCCGGGCCAGTTCAAACTTTCGCGCCAGCGCCGTCGGATGCTCGGGGTAGTGCGCGTCGAACTCGCGCGAGAGGGCAAACTGTTCAAGCCAACGCTCGTACCGTGCGAGACCCATCGTCTCCTCAGGCTTGATCGCGACACCCGCGAGTGTGTTACTTGCCGGATCCCAGTCGCCCTTCGCGGACCGGTCCATGACCGCCGTCGGAATGCCACCATCGATGGCGCGACCGATGACATGAGCGAGCGTGCGCTGTCGCGCGAGTCCGCCATTGGTGTGGTACTGGGCCTTGATCTCTTCACGTACGAGCCAGTGGGTGAGAAGTGCGCGGTCGGGTGCATACCACCGAGCGCCGGCGGCATCGACAAGGGTTCCGACAGGGATGTGGAACTTGGCCACCCATTGCTGGCAGGCGTGGCTGATCATGCGTGCTTTCTGAGAGAGTTCCTTGGGGATGCGCGGGCCAAACGACTGTGCGACGCGGGCGGCGGCCCACAAGGCTGAAGTCCACTTCGGCCCCTCGTCCAGCATTGCTCGGAGGCTCGCGCGGTCGAAGTTCAGCAGAGCAAGAAACGCGATCCGCTGCCGATAGAACTGGTCGGAGAGATCGGGCGCGGGGTCAAAGGTCGCGAGGATGTCGTCGACGACTGGGAAGTCATCGCCCGCGAGGTCGCTGTGGCGCCGAAGCGTCCTGTGCATCTCATAGAGGTGACCATTGACCTGCTCAAGTGCTCCTTCGAGACGGGCAAGGAGGCGATCCAGGTCAGGTCCATCCGCCACGAACCTCTCGGCGCAGAAGCGCGCCATCGCGCTCTCCTCACCATCCTCTGCTCGCCAGCGCACCGCAACCTGGGTGATGCCCCGCTCAATCCGTGCGCGCTCACTCTCCCCATGCCGCTCAACGAGCGCGGAGACTGCGTTCAGGGCTGATTCGTTCATGAGAGAGGCATTGTGCAGGGGATCACCCCGAAAGGGAAGTCGGCCCGAGCGAGCTATTCTCGCCGTCATGATCCGCCGAGTTCGCGCATGCATGGTTCGGGCTGGGACGGTTGCTGTCCTAGCGCTCGGTGCCGTCGCGTGCCAGGTTCCCAGCGCCGAGAAGTTTGCTCAACTCCAACGGGGCATGACTGAGACGGAGGTCGCCGCGCTGCTGGGCAAGCCATCATCGAAGCACGCCGCAAGCATGGGGCCAGGCGGCGTCACCCGCGTTCCAGCCTGCTGGCAGTACGGAGACAACCTTTCGACTCTTGCGACCGGAGCCATGTTCAAGGATCAGCCCGCGTCGGACCGAGTGTGGGCGATCTACTTCGATGCCGAGGGACGCGTCACCACATGGCAGCGACCATCGTGGGACCAGTGACGAGCGGGCCCCGGGCCGCCGCCGGCCACATGGAAGCTAGACCGCGGCCGCCAGTTTGGCGGCCTTCTTGCGCGCGTCCTCAAGGTTGCCCACATACATGAACGCGCTCTCGGGAAGATCGTCGCCTTCGCCTTGGCAGATCCGCTCGAAACTGTCGATGGTGTCTTCGAGCGAGCAGGTGACGCCGGGGAGACCGGTGAAGACCTCTCCGACATAGAACGGCTGCGAGAGAAAGCGTTCAAGTTTGCGTGCGCGCGAGACCGCGAGTTTGTCCTCTTCCGATAGTTCATCGACGCCGAGGATGGCGATGATGTCCTGGAGGTCTTTGTAGCGCTGAAGAATTCCCTGCACGCGCCGTGCCACCTGATAGTGGCGATCACCCACGACCTGGGGGTCGAGGATTCGGCTCGTCGACGCCAGTGGATCGACCGCGGGGTAGATGCCCTTCTCGGCAATCTTGCGCTCGAGCACGATGAATGCATCGAGATGGCTGAAGGTCGTGGCGGGGGCCGGATCGGTGAGATCGTCCGCTGGAACATAGATCGCCTGCACCGAGGTGATCGCGCCCTTGTTGGTGGAAGTGATTCGCTCCTGAAGTTGGCCCATCTCGCTCGATAGGGTCGGCTGGTAACCGACGGCGCTTGGCATTCGACCCAGAAGGGCCGATACCTCGGATCCCGCCTGCGTGAAACGGAAGACATTGTCGACGAACAGAAGGGTCTCCTTGCCGCTCTCGTCGCGGAAATTCTCCGCCATCGTGAGTGCGCTCAGGCCAACCCTGAGCCGCGCGCCCGGCGGTTCGTTCATCTGTCCGAAGACCATCGCCACCTTGTCAAGAACATGGCACTTCTTGCCGTCGGCATCGGTGTACTCCGCCTCCTGCATCTCGAGCCAGAGGTCGTTGCCTTCGCGGGTGCGCTCGCCGACTCCCGCGAACACCGAGTACCCGCCGAAATTGCGGGCGACCCGGGCGATCATCTCCTGAATGACGACCGTCTTCCCGACACCTGCGCCACCGAAGAGGCCAATCTTTCCGCCTCGCACGAAGGGGCAGAGGAGATCGATGACCTTGATGCCGGTGGGGAGCAATTCCGTCTTGGGATTGAGGTCGAAGAATTTCGGAGGATCGCGGTGGATCGGTGCGAACTTCGTCGCCGCGACCGGTCCGCGCTCATCGACCGGTTGCCCCAGAAGGTTGAACACCCGTCCAAGGACCGCTTCACCGACAGGAACCTTGAGCGACGAACCGGTGTCGAGACACGGATCTCCGCGGCGCAGACCGTCGGTTGACGCGAGCGCGACGCAGCGGACTTCGCCGCCGCCGAGATGCTTGGCGACTTCCCCCATGAGGGTGGTCTTTGTGCCCCGGAAATCGAAGTCGATCTTCACCGCATTGTAGATCTCCGGGAGGGAATCCTCGGGGAACTGAGCGTCGAAGGTCGAACCGATGACTTGTGTGATTGTGCCGGTAGTTGCCATGGTGTTCTCGTGAAGACTCGTCCGATTCTTGGGTCGGGAAGGATAGCGGACACGCCCGATCCCGTCCAAGTGTCAGGTCATGCGTCCGGGGGCGAACTCTCGAACATTCCCGAGAGAGTCTGGCAGGTCAGTCACCAGCACACGCGCCGCACCTTCGTGAGTTCGCATGGAGATACCGCCATGCTCGGCCGGTATCACCACCGTCTCCCACGCGTCGAGGGGCTTCATGAGGCCATTGATCCAGAGGCTCCCGCTAAGGATGGTCCACACAGATGCCGCCCCTCGGGAACCGATCGTCGCGCGCGCGTCATCGCCAATGCTGCGGAGCGAGACTTCAAACCACGGCGACGATTGGAGCAGTTCAATGGAGTCGCTCCCGAGTGCACAGGGGCCGTCGAGGTCCACATGGCGAATCTCGGGGAGGAGTTGTTCGGGTCCAAGCGACATCGCAGCCAGCGCGGAGTCAATGTGCAGCGGCCGCGCGGGATCAGCTCGGTTCCAGTCCCAGAGCCGATAGGTAGTGTCGCTCGGGGTCTGCACCTCGGCAACGACAAGCCCCGCGCCCAGAGCATGGCATGTGCCGCTTGGAATCCAGATCGCATCTCCTGGGCGTGCGGAGTGCGAAACGAGTACTTCAAGAAGGGTTCCGTCTCGTGCGCGACGGGCGACTTCACTCGAAGTGACGCCATCGCGGATCCCTCGGTAAACGCGCGCATCTTCGCTCGCCTCAAGGACGAACCAGAGTTCGTCTTTGGGGGCGGCTGCCTCTGCTGCGGGTCCGCTTCGGCGAGGATGAACCTGCACGGAGAGGGACTCTCTCGCATCGAGAATCTTCACCAGGAGCGGGAAGGTCGCGTCGTTGCCTGGCGGCGTGCGCCCAAGGAGGGCACGCCGTGTTTCATCGTCCAACAACAGATCGTGGAGGGAGCGGCCCAGGAGGGGTCCGGCGGTGACGAGGGTGCTCTCGGCGGAGTCACGGCCACGAAGATCCGACAGGAGCCATGCTTCGCCGATCGGATCTTGCTCGCCATGCGCTGCATGCTCGCCACTCATCATCGTGTGGAGTCGCGATCCCCCCCATGTGCGGTGCTTGAACAGTGGCCCAAGTCGCAAGGGCCCAAGCGGCACCGGGAGATTGGTCATATGGCCATACCGGTGATGGTCGCCTCAAAAACCAGTTTCTCACCGACGATCCCCTGCGTCTTCGAGATAAACCGTCGTCGGTTGTAATCAATCTCGGCAGTGAGGATGTACAAATCATCGCCAGGGACCACCGTTCCGCGAAAGACGACATCGTCGCAACGGGTGAATCCAAGGAATCCGGTCGTCCTCCCCAGTCGGGTATTCGAAAAGCTGCAAAGTTGAGCGGCCGCCTCGATCATCAGCACACCCGGAAACAGCGGCCGTCCCGGGATGTGGCCATCAACCCAGAACTCATCGTGGCGGATCGTCCGAATCCCGAAGCAACTGGTTCCTGACTCGCTGAGCCAGATCACCCGGTCGAGCATCCTCATTTGACCCCTCTGAGGGAGGTATCGGTCGATATCCGCCTTGTCGCAGGCGGTGGCCGCGCGGTCAATTTCGTCGATTGGAAAGAGAAGGGGGGATGCCAACAGAGCCCCTATTTCTTCGAAAGCCGAGGGGTTGGTACTATTCTACGCACAAGGAGGCATCCACCCATGATCATGCAATCCTACGAAAAGCTCATTGCAGCGGTGACCAGCGCACGCGAGGATCTCGAGAAGGCCGCAGGCGGGAATCGTGCGGCGGGCACTCGAGCTCGCAAGTCGATGCAGGAAGTGCGTTCCGCGGCGCAGGAAGTGAGAATCGCGATTCTTGCCGGACGCGAAGCCCCTCCCAAGGCCTAGTTTCTCGGTTACAGGATCCTTGGGGGTGTTTCTGGGTCAGGAACCAGCCCATTCCAACCGCTGGAGTTGGCCGGGATCAAGTTTGCCGGGATCAAGGGGATGCCGCGACGATTCCCTTGGCGATCGGAAGCATGGCACGAAACGCCGGATGCTCGCAGGAACCCATCATCTCATAGAGGCTTGAGAGGGCTCCCGAGGGAATGCTCCCGGCGCGTTCCATGCGCACGAATGCGGGGGCAATCTGGTCGGCCTGGCCTGCAGAAATGGCGTCGGTCATGTGAAATGGCTGGATTCCTGAAGCGCACGCATCAAGCACCGACTGCAGTACGCAGACATGGGCCTCGATGCCGCAGACGAGGATTGTGCTGGCACCAAGCCGTGCGATCTCGCCACGGACTTCGGGAGTGAATGCGCTGAATTGAGTCTTCTCAAACACGAGCGCGCTCTTTGGGAGCGCAGACGCAATCTTGGCGACCGTTTTCCCTAGTCCGCGTGTGTACTGCTCGGTGACGAGGATCGGAACTTCCAGCTGGGCACAACCCTCAACAAGCAGGGAACATCGGTCGACAAGTGCGTCGTGATTGTGAATCGTCGAGATGAGCCGTTCCTGGACATCGATAACCAGGAGGACTGTGCGACCAATCGTGATCCTCGGGACGGGCATGGATGGACCCTTCAGACCCTCAACTCTGGCTCGGATCCCAGTTCTGAGTCGTATCGCACGCGGATCGGCTCGACCACATCGCGTACGAAGCCATCGACCTGCTCCCGGCAGCGGCCGATGAATTGGCCCGCGTCGAGCACCTTTGAGAAGTCGAGAGTAGCGAACATCCCGTCCTGGCGGAGGCGGTCGAGGAGGTCATTCGGGGCTCCTTCGCCCTTGACACGATGGGCCGCCGCGCGCGCGTGCGTACGGATTCTCTCGTGGGCGTCCTGGCGGTCGGCACCTTGCGCGACCGCGGCCAGCATGATGTCTTCGGTGGCGAGGAACGGGAGTTCCGCGGTGAGACGGGCTTTGCAGGAGTGCGGATAGACGACGAGCCCACCCACGACATTCGCCATGACTTCGAGCGCGCCGTCGAGTGCGAGGAACGCCTCCGGGATCGAGAGCCGACGGTTCGAGGAGTCGTCGAGTGTGCGTTCGAGCCACTGCGTACTTGCTGTGTCGTAGGCATTGTGTACCAGTGAGATCACGAAGCGCGCGAGACCCGTGGCCCGCTCGCATCGCATCGGGTTGCGCTTGTAGGGCATTGCGCTCGAGCCGATCTGATCAGACTCGCTAGGTTCATCGAGTTCGTGAAGGTTGCACAGGAGGCGGATGTCGGTGGCGCATTTATGCACACTGCAGGCTGCGATCGCCAGCGATGAGAGCATCTGCGCGTCCCAGATCCGCGGGTAGGTCTGCCCCGTGACCAGCCAGAGGCGGTCGGAGGGCCACCCGAGCAGTTCAGCAAACCGGTGCTCGAGGCGATCAACCATGGCAGCATCCCCTTTGCACAGGGCGAGGAACGACGCCTGTGTTCCGGTCGCGCCGCGCAGACCCCGCAGGCGGATCCCCGCGAGGCGCGATTCGACTTCGGCGAGTGCGACGGCGAATTCCTGCGCCCAGAGCGTCGCGCGTCGCCCCACGGTGACCGGCTGTGCCGGCTGGAAGTGAGTGAATCCGAGGCAGGGGAGGTCGCGCCAAGCGGTTGCGAATGTTCCGAGGCGGTCAATGACCCGCGCGAGTCGCTGGGCCGTGAGAGTGAGTGCCGCGTGCTGAAGAAGCGCGTCGGCATTACACACAACATCCTGGCTAGTGGCACCGAGATGGATGATCGCCCGCGCCGCTGGGGCCTGATCCCCGAGCGTGTGGACATGGGCCATCACGTCATGCCGCAGCCTCCGCTCATGCGCTTCGGCGGCGACATGGTCGATCGTTTCCAGCTGACGCCGGATCGCTTCGACTTGCTGCTGAGTCGGGCCAAGCGACAGTTCCATCTGCGCCTGAGCCAGCGCCAGCCAGATCCGCCTCCACGAAGTGAACCGCCGGTGATCGCTCCAGATCCCGCGCATTGCCGCCGATGCGTTGCGTGTCTCGAGCGCGGATCGGTATCCAACTATCGGCGCGTGCGAAGTCATGACTGCACTGTAGCGCAGGGGGGCTTCGTGGAGTCGCGTACCCGCGGCTCGGTTCCCGCGCGCAGCCGTGCGATGTTGGCGCGGTGCTTCCACAGGACCAGCACGGCGAGCGCGAGCGTCGCGACAAGAAGTGGCCCCGAGGAGAGGAGGCGCGACCACGCGCCCTCGTCGATGGGCCAGAGAGCGAAAGCGGCATAGAGGATGGGAAGGGACGCGGCGGCCACCATCGAGGCGAGCGATATGAAGCGAGACGCCTTGACGACGATCAGCCACACGACGAGCGCGCCCAGCGCGGCAAAGGTCATCGTTGGCCACATTGCAAGGAGCGCCCCAAAACTCGTGGCGACCCCCTTGCCACCCTTGAAGCCAACCCACGGCGAATAGATGTGCCCGAGGATCGCAGCCGCGCCAACAAGCGGAATGAGTGTGCTCTCTCGCGCGTTCGCGGCGGTGGGCGATGCGAGGAGGATGAGTGCGGCGACTGGTGCGGCGCCCTTGAATGCATCGAGCGCGAAACAAACCATGCCCCATCGCCGGCCCAGAACCCGTCCGACATTGGTTGCGCCGATGTTTTTCGAACCCAGAGCGCAGATGTCGATCCCGTGCGCGCGGCCGATGATCATGCCGAACGGAATGCTGCCTGCGACGAACGCTCCAGCGATCCAGACGATCCAGAGTGGCGCGTTCACGAGGAGATCCTACGCCTCACCCGGGCGATGAACACGAGCCAGGAGCGCGTCAGCTGTGTGCACGACATCGGTGACTCGGATGCGCGCGATCGAGCAGGCGTGCGGATGCTCATCAGCGATCGCGTCCTCCGTGAGAAAAGGTTCTGCGACAAGCCGGCGTTCGAGCGGGTAGGCGAGGGCGGTCCAGCGATGGTCGGTCGGACCAAAGAGCGTGATCGCGGGCGTGTTCAGCCCCGCCGCCATGTGGCTCGGACCCGTGTCGTTGGTGACGAGCAGCGCCGTTCGTTCGAGGACTCCCTTGAGACCGGCGAGGGTGACTCCCCGAGCCGACAGGTCCAGTGCGCCGCAGGCCGCGGCCACCTGCGCACAGAGCGACGCTTCGGGCGGGGAGCCGGTCACCGCGATCGGCACTCCGGAAGGACCGGCCCGTGTGAGTGCCGCGATCCGCAACGCAGCAGCGGCGAAGTTCCCTGGATCCCACCTCTTGTCCTCGCGGTTGGCGCCCGGATTGAGAAGGATCCATCGGCGCTCAGGAGGAGCGTCTTGGGGTTCTCCGAGCAATATCGCCGCAGCGCGCCGCTCAGAGTCGGTGACGCGGAGTTCAACCCGCATCGACTCGACCTTGTGGCCAGTGCACTCTTCGGCGAGTCGTGAGTAGGCCTGTGCCGCCGTCCGTAGAGTGCGGGGGTCTGCGCAGGGGACCGTGAGCAGCCAACTTCGACCGTCGCGCGCGGCTCCCGCTCGGTGGGCGATCCCGCACGCTCGCACAAACAGAGCGCTCCGGAATGAGTTCGGCAGGATGATCGCGGCACCGAACCGCCGTCGCCGGATGGCGCGCGCCTCGGCTATCACAGATGGCGCCCGCATGGACCCGCCAATGAACTCATCCACGAATGGAAGGCCATCGACCAGCGCCCTGAGCGATGGTCGGCCAAAGGCGATGACTCGCGCGTCTTTCCGACATGCGCGCAGGTGGCGGATCGCGGGGATCGCCATGCAGACATCGCCGACCCACGATGGCAGAACCACGAGGATTGATCCAATGTCGTCGGGCAGAGCTCCGGCCACGGCCGCGGCAGGACGGAGAGTCATTCGTGCATCCACAGCGCACACTCGCCGTGTCCGGAAGCCAAGAGGTTGCTCCGTCGGCGGAGTTCCGCCGCGAGTCCGAGCACCACAATCTCCGGTCCGACAACTTCAAGATCGGCTCCGCCCTCGCAAACCTCGCAACGCACCAGTATGACGCCTTGGGCCGCCGCTATCTCTGCGGCCACTGCGGAAACCATCGTGCGCACCCGCGCCTCGCCGAGCTGCCCGGGCGCAGCAACGAGTCGTACCGCGCTCGTCGGTTCCCATCGCGCGCCGCCATCCTTCCCGTCGGCGCGCATGATTCGGTGGGAGGCGTGAAGGAGGTCGCACTCGACGAAGTCGGCACCGCTTGCTGACTTTGCATCGCCCCGCGTGGCCGCATCAGGATGTACGAGGATGGTTCTGCAGCCGGCCGCGCGGCCCGCTTCAATGTCCCGCTCCTGATCACCGACCATCCAACTGTGCGAGAGGTCGATGGCGAGGTCAGCCGCAGCTGCGATCAACATTCCCGGGGCGGGCTTTCGCCAGGGGTGCTCGCGTCGGTACTCGGCGACCGTCCCATCAGGGTGAAATGGGCAGGACATCCACCGCTCGATGAGGGACCTGCCTCCGCTCCATCGGCTCGACTGAGCGAGGAGCGCTTCGGTCTTCTTGTGCACCGCATCAACATCCCCGTCGGTGTATCTCCCTCTTGCCACGCCACCCTGATTGGTAACAACGACCAGTGTGTACCCCGCCTCGTGCAGTGCGCGGACGGCCCACGCCGCTCCCGTAATCAGTCGTACTTGTGCGGGATCGCCGAGATCTCCATCGTTGGCGATCAGCGTGTTGTCGCGGTCGAGGAAGACGGCACAGCGCACGATGCAAGGCTAGCCGAGCTGTGACGACGAGAACTCGAGTGCACGCGTTCGCAGATCACCAGACCGCCGACGGGCTTGAAGCGCCGGACGAACCCGGCAGCACGCTGGACAGCTCCTCGGAATCGCCGAAGCTCGTTCCGATCGCGCGGGCCGCCGTGATGAGCGGATTGCCTGGCGAGACTCGTCGCTGCTGGCCTGCCGATGTGAGAAGGTCGATGTCGCCGTAGGCGTTGCTCTCGCGCACGACCAGCCTTCCGCGCGCACCTTCCATCAGGACCTTCATCGCATGAAAGCCGAAGTTCGTAGCGAGAATGCGGTCAGCGGCGATTGGTGTGCCGCCGCGCACGATGTGGCCGAGCACGGTGGTGCGCACTTCAGCACTCGTGCGTGCGGCAATCGAGTCGGCAACGCGCTGTCCGATTCCCCCCAACCGGATTGGTTCGGAGCTCGATAGGTCGATGCGGGCTACGGACTGCGATCCCCCCCGGGATGTCGCGCCCTCAGCGACAACAACGATCGCGAAGCCAGGGCCGCTATCCATCCGCCGGTTGATGTACGAGGCGATCGATCCCTCGTCGTAGGGGATCTCCGGGATGAGGATCATGTCGGAGCCGCTGGCCACGCCGGCTGTCAGCGCGATCCACCCGGCGTTACGGCCCATGACTTCGCAGACCATCACGCGATGGTGGCTGTCGGCGGTCGAGTGCAGTCGATCAAGCGCCTCGGTGGCGGTCGCCACCGCGGTCAGGAACCCGAAGCTGATCTCCGTTCCAACGAGGTCATTGTCGATGGTCTTGGGGATGCCGATGACATTGATCCCCGCGTGGACGAATGTGGAAGCAGCCGCCATCGTCCCGTCTCCGCCGATCACAATGATCGCATCAAGTCGGTGGGCGCGAATCGAGTCAAGGCACTGTGGCGTGACATTAGAGAAGATCGGTGATCCGTCGGCTGCCGTCCCGGTTGCGAAGCGGCGGGGATTGCACTTGTTGTTGCTGCCTAGGATCGTCCCGCCGCGCGTGAGAATCCCGGAGACATCCTTGAAAGTCAGCGGGCGTACGCGGTTTTCAACGAGACCAAGGAACCCATCCTCGATCCCCATCACTTCGATGCCGTACTGGAGCATCGCGGTCTTGGCCACGGCGCGGATGACCGCGTTGAGCCCGGGGCAATCGCCACCGCCGGTCAATACACCGATCCGCTTGATTCGCTCGGGAGACATCGTCGACGAGACTCTATCCGCTACGCCAGCGGGTGGCCGCATGGACTACCCTCTCCTCCGAATGCACATCGCTTCACGCATTGCGCAGATGAAAGAGTCCGCCACGCTTGCCGTCGGCGCGAAGGCCGCAGCGCTCAGGGCATCAGGAGTCGATGTCGTTGGTTTTGCGATGGGCGAGCCGGACTTTGACACGCCACCCAACATCAAGGCGGCCGCGATTCGTGCGCTCGAGGCCGGGATGACGAAATACGCACCGACACCCGGGGACAAGGGCGCGCGAGAGGCGATCGCACGCAAGCTGCGCGAGGAGAACGGCATCGCCTGCAGGATGGAGGACATCACGGTGACCTCGGGTGCCAAGCACGCGGTCTACATGGCGCTCCAGACGATGATCGAGCCTCTTCGCGGCGACGAGTTTCTGCTGCCGACACCGGCGTGGGTGACCTACCGCCCTCTCATCGAGCTTGCCGGCGGGGTGTGCGTCGAAGTCCCAGGCTCAGTCGAGCATGGGTTCCGCGTCACGGTCGATCAGATCCGCGCCGCGATCACGCCAAAGACGATCGGGATCCTCCTCAACTCTCCGAGCAATCCGTGCGGCATCGTCTACCCACCCGACGAACTGCGCGCGATCGTCGATGTGATTGCAGGCTTCCCGTCGATCTCCATCCTCTCCGACGAGATCTACGAGAAACTTGTCTATCCCGAGATCAATGCGCGTGCGGTCCACTGGTCGCCGGGGAGCGATTCACGGGTCGCCGATCGCACCGTGACCATCAACGGTATGAGCAAGGCCTTCGCCATGACTGGATGGCGCATCGGGTATCTCTGCGCGCCGGGCCAGAGCGGCCAGTTCGCGAAGGAGGTCATCAAGCTTCAGGGGCAGATGACAAACTCGATTCCAAGCTTTTTTCTGCCTGCCGTAGTCGAGGCACTCGCGCCCGCGACGGCTCCGAGCGTGGAGTCGATGCGCAGCGCATTCGCCGCGCGCGCGCGCGTGATTCACACGCTCCTCTGCTCAATCCCAGGACTTCGATGCGTCGAGCCCAACGGCGCGTTCTATGCGTTCCCGGACATCTCCGCCTTGATGGGATCACGCTCGCCCGGTGGTCGGATCATCGACTCGGCGCAGGCGTTCGCCGAGGCGCTTCTCAGTGAGGCACATGTTGCCGTCGTGCCTGGAGAGGACTTCGGCGAGTGCGCGCGATGTCACATCAGGCTCTCGTTCGCGTGCTCGACACAGGAGATCGAGAAGGGGGTCGCGAGGATTGACGCGTTCGTCCGAACGCTTCAGGCCGTGCCCCCGGCGGAGCATCAAGTCAAGTCGGTCACACCAGTCATGTCACGCCGATCGTGACGGGCAGCGGCTGATCGCGCGGTTGATAGTTCGGACTCAGCGCAATGTTTAGCGGCCGCCGGAGCCCACTGGGGTCCCGGGGAATGTTGTCCTCGTCAATGATTCGCTGGATGGTCATGATCCCTTCGATGAGCATCTCGGGGCGGGGGGGGCACCCCGGGACATAGACATCGACCGGCAGGTACTGATCGATTCCCTGCACGACGGCGTAGGTGTCGAACACGCCGCCGGTTGAGGCGCACGCGCCCATCGAGATCACCCACTTGGGCTCGGCCATCTGGGCATACACGCGCTGGAGCACGGGAAGAGTCTTGACGCTGACCCGACCGGCCATGATGAGGAGATCGGCCTGTCTGGGAGAGAATCGCATGACTTCGGCGCCGAACCGTGCGAGATCAAAGCGCGAGCAGGCTGTCGCCATCAACTCGATCCCGCAGCAGGCGGTGGCGAATGGCATCGGCCAGATGCTTGAGCGGCGCGCCCAGTTGACGACCCGGTTGAGATTCGTGGTCAGGACGCCGTCGACTGGGAGAGATGCCTCAAGGCCCATGGGAATCAGAGTCTAGTCAGGGGCTGTGACGCGGGCTACTGGGCCATGAGTCGCTTCTTCTTCCGGTAGTACGCCTCAGGATCCTGACCCGCGGGCACCGGCCCCCACAGCACTTCGTCGAGCGCCCCTTGTTTCTCGTCGAAGTCTGGCTTGTTGACCTGTGTTGTCACATCCCCCTGTGTTGTCCGAATGACCTTCTCATAGCACCCCAGAATCCCGGCGACACACACCGTGCCCGCAAGCAGCGCGGCGATGCGTCTGCACTTCACAAGAGAATCCGCTCAAGTTCGCCCGCCGACGAAACGATCGTGAAGAGGCGGTCGACGCGCATCATGTGGAAGAGTTCCGCCAACTGCACATTCATTCCGGCGATCGCAGGCTTGAGGCCTGCATCGACGGCACGGTTGCGCAGGTCGACGCACAGTCCCAGCCCCATGCTGGAGAGCGAGTTCGTCCTCGAGAGGTCGATGACGAACCTCTTTCCCTTCGTCGCGCCCTCGAGTGCTCGGGATGCCTCCTCAACGATTGCGAGGGCCTCGCGGGCACCGATCGAGAGCGCGTGCAGCCGGACGATCAGGTGTTGGTTCTTCGGACTGATGGTCACAAGCGAAGTGGAGGAGGTGTCGGAGGTGTCAGGGGTCATTGGTGGGCTCTACTCAGTCTGCTATGCGTGACGGATCTTGGCAAGTGGGCCGCTGGGCAAATGTCAGTCCCGCGACGCTCTCCATCTGAGACGCGCGGAGCCGCCCGACGATACCACCGGGTGAACTCTGGCGGCCATCGGACGACATTTCGTAGCCGACCGCAAGCGCGTCCTCGATTCGGATCAGTTCGAGCGGGCGCGCGGGAAGGACCATCCCCTCGGTACCGACGCGGATGATGAGTCCGGCGCGCGCGAGGCAGTCAATCAGGTGCTTCGCCGTGGATTGGTCGATCTCGATCGCGTCGGCCAGCCCAGCCAGATGGCCCGGCTGAGCGCATCGATACCGCTCGCTGAACCACTCCATCGCCATCACCGCGAGGCGGGGGTCGAACGAGCGCAACGGGCCCGCGAGCGCGATCCGCCGCGTCTGGCGGTTCATGAGAATGTTCAGAAGCGACGAGACCTGGAGCCCGAACAAGACGATCAGCCACATCGAGTACACCCAGAACATGAACAGCGGGACGAGACCGAGCGATCCGTAGAGCCGATTCACAGTGAACGCTCGCTCCATATAGAAGCCCAGGAAGTTCCGTCCGAGTTCCAACCCGACCGCACCCGTGAGCGCGCCGATCAGGACGGGGCTCAGGTGCATCCGCTGCGCCGGGATCACGGAGTACGAAAAGATGAGCAACCCCCACAGGAGCGCGAAGGCGAGAACTGGTTCAAGGAGCAGATATCCCCGGTTGAGCGTGTCGCTGCTCGCCACGAGGGTGCGCAGTTCGCTGGTCGCTAGTGGAAGCGCAGCCAGGATGAGCGGTCCCAGTGTGAGCGAGGCCCAGTACACGACGACGCGCTTGACCCATGGCCGCGAATTGGTCACACGACAGACGACATTGAATGTCTCTTCGATCGTGACGATGAGCCAGAGAGCCGATGCCAGCACGATCAGCACGCCCACGACTCCGAGGGCGGAGAGATTCAGCGTCCCGGTGAATGTGACAAGCTCTTCGATCCACGCGCTCAGCGGCACTGTGGTGGCCGACGCTGCGCCTGACGCCTCCGCTGTCGATGAGTCCGTGGGGCCGCTGACGCTTCCGAGACCCACTGTCTCGACGAGCGAACGAACGAACTTGGGAAACGCCTCCCCGAGGAGGCTGCGGGTGACCAGCGTGGCCACAAAGAACACGGGAATCAGCCCGAAAAGAGTGCGAAATGCGAGGGCCGCGGCCATCTCGGGGGCACGCACCTGGGCGAGGTGCGAGACGCACCACCGTGCCATCACCCAGCCTCGGTTCGATGAACTGAAGAGGCTCACGGGACGAGTCTAGCCGCAGCCTCTGGGCGAAGAAGGTCGATGGCGAGTCCGAAGAGCCGCGCTGACGCGGGCGCCGATGGATCATTCGGCCCGCCCGTGACAGTCACTGCTCCGAGCGCGCGTCCCGACGAGAACCAGTCCACACCCGAGCCGGTGTCGGCGAGCACGCTGAACGATCGCGCCTTGGTCGCGGCGAAGTGATAGGAGTTCTCCGCCGACTCTCCCTGCACGGAGGGACCCGTCGCCTCGTAGCGGTCGCTCCCCGAGAGGTCACACAGCGCGGCGATCGACTGATTCGCCGCCGAACCCTGAGAGAAGATTCCGCCTCGGTAGGTGTCATCGCCATCCGCGTCCAGAAGCAGCGACACGCCGTAGTCCCACGCCGCGCCTTGGCACGCCGACATGGTCGCCCAATAAGTGTCGTTGCCTTCGAGATCGATGAGTGCCCCCGCGCCCTCATGCGCCGAGAATCCCTGCGAAAAGTGGTCGCCTCGGTAGAGGTCGCTGCCGCTTGCGTCAATGAGGGCGCCGAACCCGAAGTAGTAGCCGCCGCCCTGCGAAAACTCGCCCCCTTCGTAGCGGTCATCACCCTCGGCATCGACAAGCAGTCCGACACCACCGGCGCAGAGACGGCGCGCACCGAAGCCGACTCCCTGACTCATCGAGTACGAAACGCCAGGCGTGTCGTACACGCTGGGCACCACGCCATCGGCTCGATAGAGGTCGTTGCCTGCGCCGTCAATGATCGCGCCAACTCCCAGCGGTCCTCCGAGTCCCTGCGAATACGAGCCGCTCTCGTACGAGTCGCTCCCAGCCTCGTCGATGATGAACCCGGCGCCGAATGCGCCCGCTCCCAGTCCCCATCGCAGGCATGAGTACCGGTCGTTGCCGCCCCGATCAATCAGCACGCCTGCTCCGAAGACTCCCACGCCACAAGCGAACGATTGGCCCTCGTACCGATCGTCCCCGGCGTGGTCATCGATCAAGGAGAGTCCGAAGATTCCGGCTGCGGGGCCATGCTCGGCACTGCCGGTATACCGGTCGTTCCCCGCGAGGTCGATGATCCCCTGATTGCCGGTCTTCATCGCACGCCATGTGTAGGTGTCGTCGCCGCCGGGATCGAAGACGCCAGACACGATCGACATGTCAAAGGTGTTCGCCTCGAGGCCACCGACAACAATCCAGCCGATTCCCGGGACATTCTCGGCACCCAGAATTGCTCCGGTGACCGCGCCCGCGAGTTCCGGGGGGACGGCCTCTGATTCCGCCGATCCCCAATCCGCCGTGACGGCAATCTCCGCATCGATGTGGGCGATGGCCTGCGCGACGGCGAAGATCAGTCCTCCCGTGCTGCCGGAAATGTCGCGCTGCGCACGCGCCATGAACTCCTTCCTGGGTGCCGCGTCTTCCGCGCTTGGGCTGACGGCGCCGCCGAGCCACACCAGAAACTCACAACACTCGCGCGGACTGGGGCGATCCTCGAGTGCGTGGGCCAGTAGAAGTCGCGGCTCGTTGAGGAGAAAGTCCATGGCGTAGATCGCTCCCTGCACCGACGGGACGGGGACGCTGCCTTGGTAGGGCGAGAGCGAAAGAGGATCCAGCCCGAAGCTACGGGCCACAACTTCGGCCACGCGCCTCTGAGGGGTGCGCGGCGCCAGAGTTTTCGGCGCACCCTTCGAAACATGAAGCCCATCAGCCAGCGCTCCTGCAGTGCCTGCAATTCCAAGCGGTGATCTGGCAACGGCACTCATCGGCGCCGAGATCGTTCCTCCGGGCGGCGCTGAACATGCGGCTTCCACGACTCGCGCCGTGTCGGAGTAGGGAGTTCGCAGGCGAGTGGCATCGAGCAATCTCCCCAGCAGCACCCCGTTTGGGGTGGGATCGAGGTGGGCATCCGCACGGGAGCAGGCGAAGACAAGGGGTGATCTTCCGTCCGGCTTGGGATCCCCAGGCCCTGCCGCGGCTGGCCCGTGCACAGTCGTGCAACCCGCTCCGAAGGCGATCGCCGCGGCCATCCAAGCGATCCATGTGGTGCCACTCACACTGCGGAGGGTACGCCGTGATGGAACCGCTACCTTTGTGGGATGGCCCGTCGAAGCCCCAAGCCACGCCACTCATACACCGATGCTTCTCGAGGTGTGCGGATCCAGAAACTCCTCGCCGATGCCGGAGTTGCGTCGCGCCGCGCCGCCGAGGCGATGATCGTGCAGGGGCTCGTCACAGTGAACGGGGAAGTCGTCGATGCGCTGCCCGCGTGGGTCGATGCAAGCAAAGATCGGATCATTGTCGATGGTCGGCCGTTGCGGCGGAGCATTGAGCTTGTCTATGTCCTTCTCAACAAACCGGCGGGCTATGTTTGCACCAACAGCGATCCCGAGGGACGAAGGCTCGCGTCGGGCCTCGTCGACCATCCATCGAAAGCGCGCCTCTACGGGGTGGGTCGACTGGACATGGATTCCAGCGGGCTGCTCCTCCTGACAAATGACGGCGAGCTCGCCAATCGCCTCACCCATCCGCGCTACGAAGTGCACAAGGAGTACGAGGTGCTGGTGAAGGGCGGGGTGCGACCCGCCGACATCTCGAGGCTCGAAGAAGGGATCTTTCTTCCTGAGGCGGATGAGCCCGGATCCCGCACAAGGAAGGCGCACTTGCGAATCCTCCGCCGCGATGGATCACGCACGCTGCTCACCATGGAATTGCGCGAAGGTCGAAGCCGACAGATCAGAAGGATGATGGCCGATCTTGGCCATCCTGTGAAGCGGCTTCGAAGGATTCGCATGGGACCGCTCAGGCTCAAGGGGCTTGCTGTCGGCGCGTGGCGCGATCTCACAACGGCAGAGCTTGCAGCCCTAAAGCGGGAGGCGTTCGCAGACGCCGCCACCATTCACCGCAGGCGCTCGCGCGCGTAGCGCTGCCTACACTTGCCTTCGATGCCGCAGTACGAGTACATCTCCGAGAGCGACGGCGAAGTCATCACGCTCCTGCGTCCGATGGCTGACGCCGACAAGCCAGTCAAGGACCCCAGGGGGAAGGGACGCGCCTTCCGTCGCAAGCAAAGCGTGTTCGGAACGCCGTCAGCGGCTGGTGGATCAGCTGGCTCATCGCATGTCCACTCGGGCAACTGTTGTCCGTGCGGGAAGGCACAGTCGCAGTGCGGACGCAGGGACTAGGCCTCGCATGATCGTGCATGGCGTCGACTTCTCGGGGGCCGACGATGGCGGCACCCACAGAATTCGAGTTGCGTCGTGGTCTCTGGGCGCGCCGGTCTCAATCACGCGAACGGATCGCCGAAGCCTCGTTCGGATGATTCAAGAATCGGTGCCGGGGACAGAGGATCACCTCTGGAGAATCGGTGCGGCGTCCGGACTGCCGCTGAAAACGCTTGCTGCACACTCGGTCGAGGCCAGCTGGATCGCCTCCGCGCGCTGGGCGAAGAACGCGGGATCGGCGAGGGCATTTCGAACGGCGCTGAGGCAGGTATCGCGCATTGAGCCGCGGCGAAGAACCGATTACGACCTGCGCGCACCGCTGGCCCCGATGAATCTTCGTGTGTTCAAGCAGTCGTGGGCACTCCTGTGCGAGGTTCTTCTGCCGCTTCACGAGGCCGGAATCTCGATCGTCCCCGTGGCACCGACGGCGTCGCGAGTCACCGCCTGCGAGGGATGTCCGGCGAGCATCCTTTACTCCAGGGGATGGCCAGCGCACGGGTACAAGGGGCAAGGCGAGCCGCCGCGGCGCGTGCGCGCCGAGATCGTGGCGAGAGTCGTCGACTTCGGAGTGCCTGTCCCGGCACCCGTGATCGAACAGGCCATCGCCGACGAGCACGGAGACCTAGTGGACGCGCTCGTCCTGCTTCTGCCGCAGGTCTCCTCGGCCGTGCCCGCAGAGGCGCTCGTCGAAGGATGGATCTACTGAGTACTAGACCCCGCGGGTCGCGGGATCCCAGATGAACTTGTGCATCTGGAGCTGGAGGCGGACACTCAGCTGATCCTCAAGGATCCACTGGGCGAGCAGTCGCGGCTCGAGTCCCGGCGTGCCTTCGATCTCCGCGCATCCTCGTTGCTCGTGGGCTGGGGAGAAGAGCACGCATCGGGTGCGCTCGACTAGCCGCTCGCGGATGACTGTCTCTCGCGCAAACTCATAGTCCTCGCGCGAGCAGACGACGAACTTGACTTCGTCGTGCGGTCGCAGTCGCGTGAGATTTGCCCAGACCATGCGGTGCGACTCTCCCGATCCCGGCGTCTTGATGTCGAGGATGAGGTGCGCACGAGGATCGACTTCGGCGGTGTCGATCGCCCCTGATGACTCGATGAGCACAGTGCGCCCTGCGTCGAGGAGCCGCACAATCAGTGGGTGAACTTCTCGTTGCGCGAGTGGTTCGCCACCCGTGATTTCGATAAGCCGACAGGGATTCGCCAGCACTTCGGTGGCCACAGACTCGACCGACCGTGACACACCCTCGCGGAAGGCGTAGGCGGTGTCGCAGTAGCGGCAACGCAGCGGGCATCCCGAAAGCCGCACGAAGATGCATGGTTCCCCAGCGAATGTCGACTCCCCCTGAATGGAGTGGAAGATCTCGTTGACTCTGAGTGGCACGGGGGGATGAGACTATCGGGATCGACCGGAAAACACGCTTCACAAAGAGAGCGCCCGCGCGTGTGCGCGGGCGCCGTGTTCCTGCAAAGTGCCCAGAAGAGGACTCGAACCTCCAAGGGATTTCTCCCACCAGCACCTCAAGCTGGCGCGTCTGCCAGTTCCGCCACCTGGGCAAGCGAGGGGCGGAGAGTATACGGCCTCAGCCGCTCCAAGCGGAGAAGAGGACAGTTAGGTCGGCCCCGTCAGTGGTGCCGCTCCCATTGATGTCGCCGCCGGGGGTGCCCCAGGCGCTCAGAACCATCCCGAGGTCAAGTCCATCGACGACGCCGTCCTGATTGACGTCGGCTGGCTCGTACGGCGCCGTGCAGTTGAAACCTGCGACCTTGAGATCATCAACGCCGGCTTCGACGACTGAACCGCTGCCGAGATCGCTGGCCACAAACCGCACCTTCATGGTCGCAGTCGGAGTGACGAAATCTGCAATCCGGAAGCTCTTGAAGATCCACGCATTCGTATTCGCGCTGACCGACTCCAGTTGGACCCAGGTGGTCCCGCCATTGTTGGAGATCTGAACCGGCATCGAGTCCGCGTTGGGGCTTGCGCCAGTGTCGTTGGAGTACCAGCGCCAGTAACTGAGGGTCGCGTTGCCCACGGCGGTCCCGTTGAAACTCGGTGAAGTGAGCGTAGTTGCTCCGCCGTCGATGTCGGACTCACCGAGCGAGCCGCCGGCAGTTCCTTGACCGGTCACGAAACACATCGTCCCAGGGTCGCTGTGGTCATTCTCGGGTTGCGCTAGTGTTCCGTTGGGATCGACCCGCGTCCATACTCCGGTCGTAGCGGCGTCGCCGGTTGCGCCCACCGTCCAAAGGGTCGCGGTCTCGAGCTTGTCATCGACAGTCGTCACTTCGCCGTAGCCCGAGGCCACGCTATGGAAAGCCGTGGGGGCGGTCGATGGACTGGTCACCACAAGATTGGTGGTGGTCTTGGCCTCGAAGTAGTAGTCGACCGAGGTGCCGCATGCGCCCAGCGTGAGAACTGTGGTGTAGTTGTTGGCGGTGGTCTGAGTCATCGCCGCGCTCTGGAAGGCTGCGGTTCCCGTGCGCCAATAGATCCGACCCGTGTTGGGCTGTGGCTGGCCGCCGAGCGGCGCCACCTGGACCGACAGCGACACGGTTCCGTAGGGCGTGCCAGTTGTGGGAAGTCCGCTGGGGAAGTTGAACTTGATGGGGGAGATCACGGGACCGGGCAGACCATGGGCCGTGAATCCCGAGCTGATCTCCGGATAGTGCGGGGTGCCGTCATTGATGTCAGCGTTGTTGTCGTCAAGCGTCAGGAAGTCAATCGTGATGTCGCCTGCGATCGTCGTGCCTCCGTGGAGGAGGACGCTGTTCAACGAGAGGTTTCGAATGATCGTCCGGTAGTTGACCGGCTCGGATGAGATGAGGCCGGTCCGAGTGCTCCAGACACACCCTGAGAGCAGCTGGCCACATGCATGGATTTCGCTGCCGCAGCTCGAGCACCCTGCCGAGTCGTATTGGCAGGAGTTGGCTGCGTTGCGGATCCCAGTCGAACAGGATTGGAAGCCGACGCCCAGCACAGCGGTCTCGCTGATCAATACACCGATGACATCGCCCATTCCCTCACCGTAGGCACCCTGGCCGCTTCCGCCCGTGGCGACCATGTGGTGGCCATACTCATGATGGACAACCGTCGAGAAGGCGGTGTTGTTGCAGCCGCCGCCCGCAAGATAGAAGTTGATCGAGGTGCCGTTGTAATACGCATTGCAGGTCGACGCCAGATTGACATTGATCTGGAAGGCCGTCGCGTTCTGCTGGGTCGAGATGGTGGGGTAGTTCGGGTTGGCCGCAATGATGAAGTCGCGCGCGACATTGGCGTGGAGGTACGCATTGACCTGCGAGCGTTCCTGTTCCGCGGAGTTGGCGGCGTTATGCATGAATGTCGTCGTCGCGCCGCTGGCAACAGTGTCGGTCAGTGTCGACGCGCTGCCTGCGCTATTTGTGACCTTGAAGTACTTGCCTGCGTCCGCGAGATTCGAGGTGAGTGCCAGCGATCCGGTCCCGGCATTGGGGACTGTGAATGCGCCGGTAGAACTCGCGGTCACGCTGCCACCCGGATAGCTCACTGTGGCGTAGGGCAAACCAATCGGGACTTCCGGGTTGCACGCATCAGCGGCCCACGCCGTCGTCGCGTATCCCTGAACCGTACCCGTGATGTCGACATTGCAGACCTGCTCTTCCTCGAAGAGCACTTTGCCCGTAGCCGCATCAACGACATAGAGCATCTTGGAGAGACCTGAGCCGGGCACACCGCGGATGACGATGAAGCTCACCGCCAGCTTCGGCGTCGCGGGGCTGTCATCGACTCCAGCAAAGATCACCAGCTGCGCGTCGGTGGCCTCCTCCGCAAGATTGCGCAGGGCCTGACTCGACCATGCGGCGCGGTCAAAGTCTCCGAGGGTCGGCCTCCCGGCCGCCGCGAACGATCCGAGATCCCGAAGTTCGGACGACGCCAGAACCATCGGATAGCCGCTCTCGTTGCGCATGAGGAGTTTCAAAGATGATCGGAACACCGGGATTCCGTTGACAACCTGTGAGTAGCCCAAGAGCGTGAACTTGTAGGTCTCGTTCACTTCGTCCCACAGCAGGTCGACCGAGTGAATCGCATCGGGGAAGGCCCCGAAGAGTGCAAGGTCGGTGGCCTTGACGCCAAACACATCGGCATGATCGCGGATGAAACCCGTAGCACTCTCGCTGGGATTGCGACCAGTCGAGAACGCGCGTCCAAAGACGCGTGTGATCCGTCCGCCGCGTTCGAAGAAGTCGGCCGCCGGGTTGGCGTCGAAGAAGTCCCGTCGGGCGGCGGGAACATCGATGGCGACACCCTTGTTGCTGGCCGCGCCGACTGCCTGAGGCGCAAGAGCTGGTGCATCGGATGCAAGGAGCGAAATGGTGGCCGCTGTGAGTACGTAGTAAGCGCAAGTAAGAAGTGCTGGAGTCATTCGGAGAGTGCCTCTGAGAGTGGTGGGGGGTTCGAATCTTGGATTAGCGAAACAATAACGAAACAATAGAGAGGCGAGTGGCTGCCGAAATACCCCTTACAACCAATCCTGCTTCAAGAGACACTACGCACCATTTCAGGGTGCGTGCCAGTAATCTGCCACAAAAACCGACCTGCGCAAGCGAATTCCGACAGTCGCTGGCAGCGCAGGCGCACAAGTCGCGAGAAGTTTCATTTATGGCTAAGAAAAACGATAAATCTTCCTCAGTTGGCCCGACGATCGAGAACCGTCGGGCCCACCACGACTACTCCATCAGCGAGTCGGTGGAATGTGGCATGGAACTGAAGGGAACGGAAGTCAAGTCGGTGCGCGCCTCGCAGGTCAGCCTCGCTGAAGGGTGGGTGATGGCGGAGTTTGCGCCACTCCGGCTCGACCTCCACGGTGTCCACATCGCCGAGTACCCGCCGGCGGGTCGAGATCGGCAGCATGAGCCTCTGCGCGTCCGGAAGCTGCTCGCCAAGCGGCGCGAAATCGAGCGGCTGGCCGGGATGATGAAGGCCAAGGGGGTCGCTCTCGTCCCGCTCAAGATCTACTTCAAGAACGGGTTTGCCAAGTTGCTCGTCGGGGTGGGGCTCGGCAAGACCAAGTCGGACAAGCGGCAGTCGATTGCCAAGCGCGAGAGTCAGCGCGAGATTGATCGAGCGGTCCATCGCCGTCGTTGACGGCAGTCGTCGCTACGGCCCCAGGAGGGGAGTGCATGATCCACTCTCGGCATCGTGGAGTCCATCAACGAACTCCTTGATGAACGCCGCCGCCAGTTCCGGTGGGTGAGTCCGGGAGGCGGGGATCTGCTTGAGGGAGAAGTTCTTCCGGAGCATCTCAGTCTCGATGCAACCGAGGTTCACCGAGAACGCGGTGATGCCATGCTCGGACCCCTCGCGCGCCACGCTTCGAGTCATCGAGTCGAGCGCGCTCTTGGCGGCGGCGTAGGCAAAGTAGCCAGGGAATGGATCGGTGGTGCCAAGCGTCGAGACATTGACGACTCTCCCCATTCGCTGCGCGACGAAGTGGGGCCAACACCGATGGATCAACGCAGCCGGGCCCAGCGCATTGATCGCAAAGGTGTCCCTAAGGAGGGCCTCGTCGGTGTTCTCAATCGCCACGAGTGGTGCGGCTCCCGCGCAGTTGATGAGCGTGTCAACACCCCCAAAGTGCGCGACCGTCGCGTCGATGAGTCCGTGCGCCTCGGCCGGGACTCGCAGGTCGGCGGCATGAACCAGCACCCTTTCGGGCGGCTGTCCGCATAGTGATGCCGTCTCCTCAAGTCGGTGCCGCGTCCTCCCCGACAGAGCGACGCGGTGACCGCCCTTTGCAAGGAGAATCGCCAGAGCCCGACCGATGCCGCTGCCTGCACCGGTGATGATGGAGCGGCGACCAGGCATGGACGAGACTCAACCAACCAGTCGCATCACATCGTTGTAGAAGGTGACCGCGAACAGCAGTCCCACGATGACCACGCCGGTCACCAGGGCGCCGCTCTGGAAGGCGGTGCTGGGCGGTCGGCCGCGGAGTTTCTCGTAGAGGAGAAACACTATGAGGCCGCCATCGGCGATGGGGATCGGCAGGAAGTTGATGACCGCGAGATTGACACTAATCATCGCCAGAAAGAAGACGAGGTAGGTCACCCCACGGGGTGCGATCCGTGCGCCGATGTGGAGGATCCCGACTGGCCCGCGAAGCTGCGATACACCGACGGTGCCGCGGAAGAGTCGATCGAGTGTGAGGTAGGTCATGAGGACCACCTTCTTCGTTTCGGAGAACCCCATAACGACCGCCTTGAACGGATCGCTATGCGCTTCGAGCAGCGTCTCGGCGGGGCTGAACCACTCCGGTCCGAGTGACGGACGCCAGGAGAGGCGAGCGAGGTCGGCTTGAGCCGCTGGGTCGAATGAGATCGAGACGCTCTCTGTAGTGGCTCCCTTGATCGGGTCGGTCACGCGCATCGCAACCGAGGCACTTCTGGCGGCCGCTGCGCCCGTAAGCGCTCGAAAGATGTCGGCCCAGGTGCCGATCGAGTGCCCGTCGATCTCATCAATCCTCGTCAGGGGCATCAGTTCCAGTGGAGCGACTGGCGTCGGCACGCCCGGCGGCGCCCCGGTGCGTGCGAACGGCCGTGCAATCAAGGGAATATCCCAGGCACTGGCTACCTCGACTCCGAGTTTGCCATCGCGGCGCACAGGAACGGTGCACTCGATCTCGGCTCCCTGACGCAGAATGCGAAGCGTGACTGACTCGCCGGCGCGCTCGGCGAGCGTGATACGGAACTCCATCAGCCTCGGCCCAATCACTTCTCCCGCCCTGAGGATCACATCGTTTTCAGCGAGGAGTCCGGTTGCTGGCGAGGCCGCCGGGATCCGCCCGATCCTGACCAGTGGCGAGAGGCCCATGATCCCGACTTCGTAGTCGACTTCGGCGAGCGCGGGTTTCTCGGTGTAGATGAGCGGCTGCCACGAGGGAACGCAGTTGAGGGCGATGTCAAACTCTCCGATCCCGTCAAGACGCCACCGTGTGGCCAACGGATTCCCACCAGACACGCGCGCCGCCTGTTCAAGCGACTCGTAGGTCGCCACTGTTTCAGTGCCGACACTGAGCAGGGTTCCGCCGCGGAACTCAGCCTCGAACGCCTCACGCTTCGGTGGCGATCCATCTGGTCCACTGAGCGTGGCGGCCGTCACTCCCCAGACCGCATTCACGGGCATGGCGTCGGGAGTGTGATCCCAGAATCCCGCCCGCTCGAGCGCGCCGTACAGGAACTGCCGCGCCTCGACTTGGCCGACGAGCGCCGTGCTGGCGGCGGGGGCGACGCCGATCGTTCTCATGCCGGCGATGGCGCTCTGTTCAGGTTCGACGCTGACTCGGACTTCATGCGCGACGCCGTCCTTGGTGCGCAGGAGCGTGATCGCCAGCGGTGTCGCCGGCTTGCTCATCGCGGCGGCGATTTGCAGGTCGGCAAAGGTCGATGCGCGTGTACCGTCGATCGAGATCACCGTGTCGCCGGGACGGATCCCGGCAATGTCGGCGGGTTCACCGGCGACAACTGTCCCAACAACCGGCGCATCGAACCGGACCCCGATCATGAACGCGGCAACAAACATGGCGATGGCGAGAATCAAGTTGCACGCCACTCCTGCTGACACGATGACCATTCGCTTCCAGATTGGCGCGCTGGAATAGGAACGGGGATCATGACTCGTGGCGTTGGGTTCGAGGTCATCCTGACCGAGCATCCGCACGAATCCTCCGAGAGGAAGCAGCCTCAGCGAATACTCGGTCTCCGAGATCCCGAGCCCATCAAGTTCCAACCGTGGAATCGTGATTGCCGCGCGTCCACAGCGCTCCTTCACCGCGCGCTCGGTGGAGCCAATCCTCACGCCAACCCCCTTACGAAACGAGGCGACCACCGGTCCCATGCCGATGGCGAACGCATCGACGCGCACATTGGCCCACTTCGCCGCGATGAAGTGCCCGAACTCGTGGACGGCAATGAGGATCCCGAATCCGAGAACTACTAGCAGCAGGTTTACGCCTGAGTCGAACAGCGCCATTTCGGTAGGTTAGGCGAGATCTCCGAAGCGACGAATGCGCGTGCGGCCGAGTCCGCTCCCGACACATCGTTGAGCGTGAGCGCTGGCACCGCCGGGATCGCGGCAAGCGCGGCGGCGACGAGCCGTGAGATCTGCCCGAACCGGATCCGGCCCGCGACGAAAGCTTCGACCGCGGCCTCATTGGCACCGTTGAGAATCGCACCGGAGGTTCCGCCCGCTCGAATCACCTGACCGGCGAGCGCCACCGCCGGAAACCGTTGGTGATCGATGGGGTGAAAGTCGAGCGTTCGCAGCGAGGCCCAATCTAGTGGTGTGCAGCAGAGTGGCGCACGCCGCGGCCAGGTCAGCGCGAATTGGATTGGCAAACGCATGTCAGGCGGTGACATCTGGGCAATCACGCTTCCATCGACGAATTCAACAAAGGAGTGGACGATCGATGCCGGATGGACGATCGCATCAATCCGTTCCGCGTCCAGCCCGAACAGCCAGTGCGCCTCGACGATTTCGAGGGCCTTGTTCATCATCGTCGCGCTGTCGATAGTGACTTTCTGCCCCATCGTCCATGTGGGGTGCTTGAGTGCGTCAGCCAGCGTTGCGCGCTCAATCGTCTCTACCGAAGCCTGCCGGAACGGGCCTCCGCTGGCAGTTAGGACAATTCTCCGCACCTCGGCTGCGGGGTCTCCCGAGCGAAGGCATTGCGCGATCGCACTGTGTTCGCTGTCCACGGGGATGATCCGCACACCGCGCTCGCGGGCCCGTGCGGTGACGATGGCACCGGCGGCGACGAGCGCCTCCTTGTTGGCAAGCGCGATGTCGCAGCCCATTTCGATGGCGGCGAGTACCGGGGCGATCCCTGCCGAGCCGACGATTGCAGCCAGCACCAGATCTCCCGGGCGCGCGGTTTCCTTCACGAGTTCGACCGCGGCCGTCGGGCCGCGATGGATCCGTATCCCCGTGGGTAGATCAGGCAACGCGGCATTCACATCGGCGAGTGCGACTGCCAGCGGACCGAGTTCGCGCGCCTGCGCCGCGAGCGCCGCGCCATTGCGGGCGGCGGCGAGCCCGACTACCTCAAATGCGATCGACTCCTCTCTGGCAAGATGACGAACGACCGTGAGGGTGTTCTCGCCGATCGAGCCGGTGGAACCGAGGACGATGAGGCGCCGTGTCGAACGCATCGTGTGAACTGCGTTACTCGGGGCGCCCCTTGGCGCGCGATCGTTCGACAGACGAGAGAAGTCTCACCGCCGCTCCATAGAGGGACCGGCGTTTGGGCTTGGCAGGTGGCTCCGCAGGTGCCGCCGCCGCAGGAGGCGCGGGAGGCGCTGGAGGCGCGGGAGGCGCTGGTTCGGCAGCGCGCGGTGCCGGTTCGGAGTGCTGCTCCGACACTGTGCCAGAAGCGCGGGGATTACCACCTTGACCACCGCGTCCGCGGCCACCTTGGCCCCGTCGGCTGCCGCGTCGCCGTCGACCAGTGCCGGCATCGTCGTCGCGTTTCTGCGAGCGTGGTGCGCTCTCGGCGTCGGAGCCCGGGTCGCCGCCGCCCTCACCGCCCCCCTCGGCAGTTCCTCGATCAGCGCTGTCGCGGCCTTCGGTACTCCCTGCGTTGGGGAAGAGTCCATTCAACACGCTCAACAGTTCAGGCGGGAGCATGATGGTCGTCGGCAGAAGCAGTGCTGCGATCTCGGGATCCACCGCAGCACGCAGCTTCATCAGAAGCTCCTCCACACTTGATCCCGCGGCTTCAGCGACCCGTGTCGTCTCGAACGCCGAGCCATCCATCGCCATTTCGGCGAGCGACTCGAATGAACGGCGGCCTCGGCCCCGTCGTCGGCCGCGCCTGCGCCGGCCGGACTGGGACGAACCATTCTCGTCGTCGTGCGCGGGTGGTTGATCCTTGGCTGCTTCCTGCGGGCGCGATTGTGTCTGCTCGGATCTTGGTGCCCGTCGCGAGTCGCGCGGCGCGGAGGTCGATGATGTCTCGCCGCCGCGCCCCCGTCCCCGGCCTCGTCGATGCCGATCCTGGTCGCGGTCGCGGCGTGCGCCGTCTGTGTCAGCCCTCGGACTGCTGTCGTCACCACGGTCCAAGCCCCTGGCCGCCATCGCCGCGCGTACGGTCAGTTCTCCGGGAAGGATTGCAGGAAGGTTGTCGAACCCACCGGCCATGGCGATAGCGGTCGCGTCGGCCGGGGCAGGGCGCCGGCGCCGACGACGGCGTCGCGCCAGCGCTTCCGTTGGCGTCAACTCGACTTCGTCCTCTTCCGGGAGATCGTCGTGGAGCGCGTCACGCCTTGGCTTGGAGAGTGCCGCGAGTCGATCAAGTTCGATGTCCGCACTGCGGTCGTCATAGGCGTACATCTCGATGCGGTCCGCGGCGAACGCCTCGCTGATTCGCACATCAACGCGCTTACCGAACTTCTCTTCCATCTCATGCATCGCGCGGCGTCGTTTGGACATCAACTCCCCGGCAACCCGGACGGAGCAGACGATTTCCACTCGCTGGATCTCAGTGTGGCAGAAGAGCAACGCGACCCGTCGCATCGCGTCGGCAGCCACTGCGTCGGGAAGGCGCACCTCTCCGGCACCGTTGCAATGCGGACAGTCGGCGTAATGCATCTTGCGCAGGCTGGGTCGCATGCGCTGCCGCGTCATCTCGATGATGCCGAATTCACTGATCGGGGCGAACGAGCTCTTCGCCCGGTCGAGCCTGAGAAGGGCGGTCAGCCGGTCTTCGACTTCGCGGCGATGACGGACAAAACGCATGTCGATGCAGTCCACGACGATAAGCCCGCCGAGGTCGCGCAGCCGCAATTGGCGGCAGAGTTCTTCGACAGCCTCGCAGTTGGTCTGGAACGCATTGGTCTCCGAGTCGCGCGCGCCGCGGCTCCGTCCACTGTTGACATCAATGGCGACAAGCGCTTCGGTCTGGTCGAAGACGAGAGCGCCGCCCGAGGGAAGCGGCACCGCGCGCGCGTGGATCTCGTCGATCTGCTTCTCGATCCCATAGGCCTCAAAGATCGGCGCATTCCCGTTGTAGTAGAGAACTTTCGCCGCCGTGTTGGGGGCGATCACATCTAGGAACATCTTGGCGCGTTCAAAGGCACCGGGCGAGTCGACGATGATGGATTCGACCGACGAGTCGGTGTGATCACGGAGCGTTCGCACGAGCACATCGCTCTCGGTGTAGAGCTCACAGGGTGCGCCGGTCTTGGCGCTGCGCGCTTCCATGGAATCCCAGAGGCGCTGGAGATATGCCGCGTCGCGCTGCAATTCAGTCTTGCTGGAATCGAATCCGGCGGTCCTCAAGATGAACCCGAATCCTTCGGGCAACGCGATGGAGTCAAGAATCTTGCGCATCTCACGGCGCTGGTCCTCGTCATCGACGCGGCGCGAGACGCCCACGCGATCCATGTCGGGCATCATCACCAGGAGTCGGCCGGGAAGGCTGAGGTAACTCGTTAGCGTCGGGCCCTTCGATCCGAGTCCCTCCTTGATCACCTGCACCAGGATCTCCTGGCCCTTCTTGAGTGCGTGCTGAATGAGCGGGCGTTCGCTGCGGGCGATTTTCTTGCCAACCTGCTCGGTGCGCCCCTCACCCGGGAAGTACTTGGGATGGAGATCACTGATATGCAGGAAGCCGTTCTGGCCCGAGCCGAAGTCCACGAAGGCGGCCTGGATCGCCCCCTCGACATTCATCACCCGAGCCTTGTAGATGCTGCCAACATTCGTTGCGCTCGCCTCGCGCTCGGAGAAGTACGAGTCAAGTCGGCCGTTGGCCAGAACTGCAATCCGGCATTCCTCGCCCGGCTCGTCGTTGACGACCAGTGTCACCGCGCGCGGTGGGAGCGCCTTGACTGAGCGCGCCGCCTTCCGCACGGTAAGCGGCCGTTCCTTCTCTGCGCCATCCTCTGCACTCTCGGCTCCCGCTACGGGAGACTCTGGCGCGTCGGGGTCGGCTTCGCCATTGCTGCCGGGGACGGACTCATCCGAGGGCTCAGAGTCACCGGCCTCGGCGACCTTCTCAGCCTCTATGGTCTCGGGTTGCTCGGTCGACTCCGCCTCGGCGTCCTCCTCGGCGCTCGCCTCGGGGTCGGCAGCACTATCTGAAGAGAGCGACTCCTCGATCTCCTGGCGCAGGGTTTCACGCGCCTCGCGTTCCCGTGCCTCCTCCAGGTAGTCCTCAGCCCGGATCGGTGGGGAATCAGCGGGTGTGGCGTCATCTCCGACGCTTTCCCCCGGTGTTTCTAGGTTGTGGTCGTTGTCTTCTACGGTGTCGTTGTTGTCTGGCACGCTGTCATCCTGCCGCACTGTGGCGGCGAGTCATGACGGAACGCCCGAAGATGCGCTTCGACCACTGGAAGTGTCCAAGGACACGGCCAGCTGGGGTGGTCAACCGACAAGGTTGACTGAAGCATTAGTTTATTCAACGGCATCTCGTGTGTTCCGTCCTCAGGCAGAGGCGGGCCTTTCATAGTCCCGCTGGGAGCTCGCTCGATGGGATTGCCCCTTCGACGCTCGCGCATGGATCACGGATCCTGCCGGCCCCTGCATGATGTGTGTTCTGGTCCTTAGTGACTGGCCCTAGCTGCCTTCTGAGCGAGCAAGAGCCTCTGGGTCGATTCTCCGAAGTTCGTCGCGCAGGCATGAAAGCACCTGCCGATCCGAGTCAAACGAACCCACTCGCCGCGCGAGGGATTCACAATGGTCAATCTCGAGACTCCGAACCACCCGCTTGACGGCGGGAATCTGCCCGGGACTCATCGATAGTGTACGCACACCCATTCCCACAAGCAACGGCGTAAAAAGAGGCTGTCCGGCGATCTCTCCACAGATACTGGAGTCGATCCCTACATGGCGGGCTGTCCGGATAACGCTCTTGATGAGGGTCAGAACGGCCGGGTTGGCGGCGTTGTAGAGCCCGGCGACCCGCTCGTTGCCGCGATCCACAGCAAGGGTGTACTGGATGAGGTCATTGGTGCCGATAGAGAAGAACCGAGCCTCGTTCGCGAAGGCGCGGGCCATGAGCGCCGCGGCGGGTGTCTCAACCATAATCCCCAGCGCGATGTTGCGGTCGAAGGGAACGCCCTGCTCGTCGAATTCCTCGCAGAGGTCATTGAGCATCATCCGAGTCTCGCGGATCTCCATCACATGGCTGACCAGTGGGAGCATGATCTTGATTGGTCCGAGGGCGCTGGCGCGAAGAAGCGCCCTCAACTGCGTCTTGAATATCTCCGGATTCGCCAGACAGAACCGAATGCTGCGGAGGCCCAGGAATGGGTTGCGCTCAGCCTCGTCGAGATGCTCCTGCGTGTACTTGTCCGCCCCGAGATCAAGTGTTCGGATGGTGAGCGGTCTCCCCGCGCAAAGTTCGATCGCGCGTCTGTAACTCTCCAGCTGGTCCTCTTCGGTGGGAGGAACCTCACTCGTCAGGTAGAGGAACTCTGTTCGATAGAGGCCGATGCCCGCACCGCCGTTAGCCAGCACCTGGGTGATCTCCTCGGGAAACTCGATATTGCCGAGGAGCTGGATGGCCATTCCGTCACGAGTGACCGACTCCTCCGCGACCGTCTCACGCAGCGCGCGCGTACGGGCTTCCGCCTCGCGTGCCAGAAACTGGTATCGCTCGAGCAGCCCATCGTCGGGCCGGACAATGACAACTCCGCCATCACCATCCAGAATGACAGTGTCCCCCTCCTCGATGTTCTGGGTCGCGCGGCCGCAGCCGACCACCGCCGGCATGCCGAGTGCCCGTGCAAGGATCGACGTGTGGCCGGTGAGACCGCCCGCGTCCGTGACAAAGCCACCGACGCGCGCCTTGTGGAGTTCAGCGGTTTGGCTCGGCGTGAGCTGGTGAGCGACGACAACGACCGGCCCGCGCGTGTTGGTCACGCGCGTCGCGACCTGCTCGCCTAGGTGCCCAAGGACACGGCGTTGCAGATCGACGACATCCGATGCCTTCTCGGCGATCGTGTCCGCCGGCTGGGCTCTGAGCATGTCCGCAAATTTTCGGAAGCCTTCGGCGACCGCGTACTCCGCGACGACCCGTTCTCGTGTGATGTCACCAAGAATCGGGCCCACCAGTAACTGGTCGTTGAGCAACCCGAGGTGGAAGTCGAAGATCCTGGCGGCATCCTCCCCGGCGCGCGACGCCATCCGAGTCCGCAGCCGCCGGACATCGGCGCGCGATGCTTCGAGTGCCCTCTCAACTCGGGCGAGTTCTGCGGGAACTTGGTCCTCTTCGACTGTGCGATAGGCGATCCGCTCCTGTGACTCCCCCAGCACCACGGCTTTGCCTATGGCGATCCCCGGGCTCGCTGCAATCCCTTTGATGGCTTCCATCGTCCGCGCGGCCTCCGAAAGAATCGGTCGCGGCGGCGGTCCGACCCAATCGGCTGCCGAGAGCGACGGTTGAATCGGTCCTAGGCAGGATCCTATCAACTCTGTTGCGTCTTCGACTGCCGCTGCGCGTCAGAGTTCGACTACTGGCCGTCCTTGACCTCGTACTCGGCATCGATCACATCGTCCCTGGCAGAGCCCGCGGTCGAGGAGCCGCCACCTTGCTGGGTCGCTCCATCCGGAGCAGCGGACTTGGACGCCTCGTAGGCGGCTTTGCCCAACTCCGCCGCAGCCTCGTTCAGCCCTTTGACGGCCGCCTCGATCGCCGAGCGGTCGTCTCCCTTGACCTTTGATTCAAGGTTGGAGATCGCGCTCTCAACCTTGGCGCGGCTCTCAGCTGAGAGGCGGCTGCCGTGATCTTCCAGCGTCTTCTTCGTGGCGTAGATCAACTGTTCCGATTGATTGCGGAGATCGACCAGTTCGCGCCTTGCCTTGTCGGCACCGGCGTTCTCTTCGGCCTCCTTGCGCATTCGCTCGACCTCATCCTTGCTGATGCCGCTCGATCCCGAGATGCGGATCTCCTGTTTCTTGCTCGAGGCCTTGTCGGTCGCGGAGACATTCATGATGCCGTTGGCATCGATGGAGAACTCGACTTCCACTTGTGGCGAACCGCGTGGGGCGGGGGGAATGCCCGTGAGGTCGAACCGTCCGAGGCTTCGATTGTCTGTGGCGAATTCGCGTTCACCCTGCAGGACATGGATCGTGACCGAGGTCTGGTTGTCGGCCGCAGTCGAAAACACTTCCTTCTTGCTCGTGGGAATCGTGGTGTTGCGTTCGATGAGCTTGGTCATCACGCCCCCGAGGGTCTCGACGCCAAGCGAGAGCGGAGTCACATCGAGGAGGAGAACATCCTTCACCTCCCCTTGGAGCACACCACCCTGAATCGCGGCGCCGACCGCCACGACCTCGTCCGGGTTGATGCTGCGATCGAGCTCGGTGGTCTTGAAGATCTCCTTGGCGATCTCCTGCACCTTGGGGATGCGGATCGACCCGCCGACCATCACGATTTCCTTGACCTCCTTGGGATCCAGCTTGGCATCGCTGAGGCACGCCTTGCACGGGCCCCGGAGGCGGTCGAACAGAGATGCGCAGAGTTCCTCGAATTTGGCGCGCGTCACTGTGACCTGAAGGTGCTTGGGACCGTTCTGGTCAGCCGTGATGAACGGGAGGTTCACCGAGGTTTCCATCTGAGTGGAAAGTTCGACTTTCGCCCTCTCCGAGGCCTCCTTCAGGCGCTGAAGGGCCATCGCGTCCTTGCGGATGTCGATCCCCTCCTTCTTGCGGAACTCTTCCGCCACGAAATCGATGAGGTACTGGTCGAAGTCATCGCCGCCGAGATGACCGTCGCCGTTGGTGGCGAGCACTTCGAAGACTCCGTCGCCCACATCGAGGATGGAAATGTCGAATGTTCCGCCTCCGAGATCGAAGACCGCGATCTTCGCGTTCGCCCGCTTCTCGAGGCCGTACGCCAGCGCGGCGGCTGTCGGCTCGTTGATGATTCGTTCGACCTTGAGGCCGGCAATCTCGCCCGCATCCTTGGTCGCTTGGCGCTGGGAGTCATTGAAGTACGCCGGGACGGTGATGACCGCGCGGTCGACCTTCTCGCCCAAGTAATCCTCCGCGACCTTTTTGAGATCCTGGAGGATCATGGCCGAGATCTCTGGCGGCGTGTACAGCCTGCCGCGGATGTCGACCTTGAGGAGATCGTCCGGGCCGCCAACGCAGGTGTAGGGGACGCGGGTCTGCTCGACCTTCACTTCCGAACCACGGCGGCCCATGAAGCGCTTGATCGAGAACACCGTGTTCTTTGGATTGGTGATCTGCTGGTGGCGCGCAGGTTGCCCGACAAGCCTCTCACCCTTTTCAGTGAAGCCGACGACCGACGGCGTCGTGCGATTTCCCTGCGAGTTGATGAGCACCTTGGGCTGGCCTGCCTCCATGATGGCGACGACTGAGTTGGTGGTGCCGAGGTCGATTCCAATGATTTTGGACATGGGTGTGGTTCCGTTTCTGCCGCCCAAAGCGACGCGGAGATAGAGCAAATCCCGTGCCAACCACGCCGCGATGTAGAAATGGCTCGATTCGAGCCGAACTGGCTATCCTCGGTTCGTGCAGCGGATGCCTCCAATTGACGAGCGCGTGACTATCGCGGTCGAGGCGGCTTTGGCAGGGCTCGGTGCGCTAAGGGCCGTTCTTGCCAAGTCCGACGCACGCGTTCCGATGATCAAGCCCGACGGAACACCAGTCACGGCCGGCGACCTTGCTGTGCAGATCGCCGTCTCTGCGGTGCTTGAGCGTCGCAGCCCGGGAGTTTCGGTCATCGGCGAAGAAGGGGAGTCGAGCGTAGGCGGGCGAGAGGGCGAGACGCTCCTTGGTCGAGCAATCGATGCGGTCAGGTCGGCGATGGGTTCGGACGCGCCCAGAGATCCGGCAAGATTTCTTGCTTCGAGCGCGGCACCATCCAGCGACACTTGGTGGACCGTTGACCCGATCGACGGGACCAAGGGTTTCCGTTCGGGGCGTCACTACGCGCTCTGTCTGGCGCTCATTGAGAAGAATCGCGCGGCGGTCGGCGTGCTCAGCTGTCCGACCCTGATGATGGGGCGCGACCCGCTCGAGATTGGTTCTGACGCTCAGCCAGGCACCGTCTACTTCGCATCGGCGGGAGGCGGAGCGTGGAAGTTCGCGCCCGCTGATGGCGCGCGAGTGATGCCATCAACTGTCTCCGAAGTGCGTCGCCCTGCGGCCAGCGGGACGCCCTGGCTGGTGTGCGACTCGATCGAGGGGAGTTCGCGCGCCGAGAGGATGCGACGGGTGATGGATCACACTCGACTCCCGTGGCGTTCGGTATCGTTGGACAGCCAGTGCAAGTACGCGCTGGTCGCGGAAGGAGCCGCGGACTGCTTCATGCGCGTTCCCAGCGCGACTCGCGAAGAGTGCGTCTGGGATCATGCGCCGGGCGCGGTTGTTGCCGCGGAGTCGGGGGCCGAAGTGTCGGATCTAGCGGGGCGAGCGCTTGAGTTCTCAGGGACGACTCTCTCGAAGAACCTCGGGACGCTCGCCTGCGACAAGTTCATCGCCTCGATGGTCTGCTCGGCCGCGGGGCAAGTGCTCGTTGAGCGCGGGTGCGCGACGCGTCCTGGCATCAAAGGTTCGGCGTGCTGAACGCGATCGCAGCCCTCGGGTTTCTCGTCGCTCTTGGGTGGGGGATCGGCCGAGTCGTCACCGACTCGTGGGTGCTGACCCAATACTTGCACTGGATTCCCAGCGTCGCCGCCATCGCCGCGTCGGCGGCGTGCAGCGTGATTCTCGCGGTCGGAAGGCGCCGACACCTGGCAGCGACGCTCCTTGGAGTTGCGCTTGTAGCGGCCGGAGTCACGCTGGCTCAGGACTGGCGTCCGTGGGGTCCGTCGCTCGCGGCGTCGGCCAGTCGCGCTGGAGTCGTACGGGTCGCCCACTTCAACGCAAACTGGCCCGGGGCGACTTCCGCGATGGTGGCTCACGCCCTGGCCACTTCGATCCACGACGCGTTTGCACTCGCTGGCGCCGATGTCGTGTTCGTCTCCGAGCCAGGAGGGGTTGTCGCCGCCGCAGAACTCAGAGGAATGATCCCGTCTGGGATCGCCGCTGTCAGTTTGGGGCGGTTTGCCGTCATCAGTCGATTGCCGATCGCCGAGGCGATCCCGCTGTTCGACGATGGGTCTTCAGCGGGCGCACTCATTCGGTTCGACGCAACGAGCGGGGTTCGCGCGTGGAGCGCCGTCATCCTCGACGCCCCATCCGATGTGCGGCGAGGTCGCGTTGAGGTGATGCAGACGATCCGAACGCGCCTCGCGGAGCGGGGCGCCGCGAACCCCGATCTCATGCTCGGGGACTTCAATGCCGTGCGTGGGGGGGCATCGCTCACGCTGGTTGCATCGCCGATGCGTAACGCATTCGATCTTGGGGGATCGGGGTGGGGAGGGACCTTCCCGCGCGCCTTGCCCCTCTGGCACATCGACAATATCTTTGTCGACCCTGAAGTGCGTGTGCTCGCATACGAAGCGATCGACCCGGGCATCGGACAGCACAGGATTCAGGCTGCGGTTCTGGAGTTTGGGGTCGGCGCTGGGGCGCCGTGAAACTCGCGCGGTGCGCTAGTTCTGTCGCTCGTTGAAGATCTTCCAGATCTCCTCGTATCGGGCAGGCACCGGAGACTCGTCCGCAGCAGTCTCGGCGAATGCGTTACGCATCCGGAATGCGTGGTCGTACCAGTAGAGCACTGATCCGTCCGCACGAAGGACATTCGCGCCGTCATTGTGGTTGAGGTCGCTCGGCGTGCGCATGCCGTCGGCGACGATGATGTCACCCTTCTCAAGCTGGAAGAGTCGCCGTCGCGCTCCGTTGTCGCTTTCGACTTCGCTGACGACTGTGTCACCGATGAAGTGGTAGTTGCAGAACAGACGCTCCTCTGACCCCTTGTAGATCGCATCGGCGTAGTGGTCCCAGGGGTGTTCGCCGTGATGGCATGGGCAATAGAGCGCGCGGGGTGTGTCGAGGAACAAGAGCAGTCGGCCAAGTCCATCCCAGTCAGCGGGCGTCGGGGCCTCATTGCCGGTTGGCGTCATGAGTCCGGTCGTGAGTGCCATCATCTCCCCTGGTCTGTAGTGTTCGCGGTCGTCATCGAAAATCGTCGCCGGAAGGATGTCGTCATGCTGGAACGCGTAGGCGTAGATCGCGATTCCGATCTGGCGCATATTGGAGGCACACTGGATCCTGAGCGCACCCTCGCGAGCTGCGCGGAGTCCCGGCATCAGCAGTCCCATCAAGAGCGCGCAGATGGAAATTGTGACCAGCAATTCGACGACGGTGAAAGCCCGCCGCGCACGCACACTGCAACTGCGCTCGGAACCCGGAAGAGGATTCTCCGAAGGGTCTTTGTGCACACACACTCCTGCCGCAAACGGCGGACCTGCTCACTCCCCTAGGAGGTATTCTGCCACGGATTCCGAGGGTGAATCGGTTGCTCTGAACAATTTTCATGATTCGTGTGGGGTGGGGGGCCCGGGGCTCGCCCCCCACGGGGGGGAGGAAACACAGGAAAGTCCGGCACCCCTGTTGATTTTGCCCAGATCCGGAGTACGGTTCCCGGTGGAGAGGGATGGATGGTCCCTTTCGCAGCTCGTGCCTTCTTAGAAATGGCATTGTGTCATTTGGTGGCATGGTCAAGTGGCGACGCGAAATTTACGCGTGGACTGGACAAGGAATGGGAATGGAAAACGAAGACTGGATCTTGATGCAAAGGGTCGCGCAGGCCGACGAAGCCGCTGTTCGGACGCTTTACGACCGGTTCGGGTCACTAGTTTTCCGGAATGCCTGTCAGGTCCTCGGGACCGTGGCCGAAGCGGAAGATGCCACCCAGGACGTGTTTGTGCGCGTCTGGCGGACAGCTGATCGCTTTGACCCATCTCGCGCCAAGCTCGTGACTTGGGTTCTGCTTCTTAGCAGAAGAATGTTTATAGACCGCCTTCGCAGGCGGATGGTTCGGCCTGGTAGCGTCACACTTGATGAGTCAGTGCATGACACTGGGGTAGCCCCGCGCCAAGACTCCGAAGTCCGGGAAGGCAGCGCCGCGATCCGTCGCCGAATGAACGAACTCCCGGAACTGCAACGGGATGTGATCGAACGGGTTTACCTTCATGGTTTCACGCTTCGCGAAGTCGCGGAGCAGCGAAACATGCCGGTAGGCACGATCAAGAGTGCGCTCAGTCGAGGACTGACGCGACTGCGTGAGAAGTTTGGGATCGAACAAACCGGCTGAAAGGCCGATAACAGGGACGCGGAAGAGGGAAGCGCGAAAAGCGCAACCTTGCTGCGTATAGGGAAGAGGGTGTGGTTGACGCGTGTCAGCTGACCCAAGGAACGGTGGTGACGGGTTTTGCGTCACCCAAAGAGAAAAGGGCCTTGCAGCGGTTTTCCCCGCTGCTGGTACTGATTGTCTGCGGGTAGCAAGGCCAGAGAAGTATTGGCCCGAGGTGTACGAATGACGGCGTTTTCAGAAAACCGCGACGAAATCATCGAACTGTCCCAACTTGAAGTGTTGGGTGCGTTAGAGCCTGCAGACGCAGTGCGTCTGGAGAGACTCTTCCGCGATGCCACGCCACTCTTTCAGCGGGAAGTGATTGAGTACCAGGCGGAGTTGGTAACGCAGACCAGCTTCCTGCCGATCGTTGAGCCTGAAGGATCACTTCGTCTTCGAGTGCTCGCGTCGGTCGCCGAAGCGGTCGAGGAAAGCGACGATCAATTGGCTCCGATCGCTTCTATCGGGCGACCGGTCGTCGGGGCTTCTGGACGCGACATCTCTGCAGGCGAGTCCACACTAGATTCCCTCAGCCATCGTTCCCTTGGCTATCGCCGCTCCGCAGCCGAAGTGTCCGCGCCGTGGCGGCGCTCGGCATTCGTCTGGCGCGCAGCGACTCTGGTACTGGCCGGAGGTCTGCTCGCATCGCTGGCGTTCAATGTCGCGACGACGAGACAAGCGACGCGGATCAGTGAACTCGCGCTTCAGCGCGCGGTCTCGGACCAACTTCTCGGGTACATCGGGCCTGGGCTTCCGACATTCCTCGACCAGCGCTGCATCGTGCGCGGGCTGACGGGGGCGACCAACCGAGATAACGGCGTCGCGTCGGTGATGCTCTCGCCGGACTTCAAGCAGCTCATGGTCGTCTGGCTCGATCTGCCAACCGCTCAGAAGTACACGCTACGCAGCGTCGATGCCGCCACCGGCGCGACGAGCGAGGTCGGCAGCGTGTCGATCGTGAACCAGGTCGGCGGAAGTCGCTTCGATCTCCCTGACGGCGCCGCGCATGCGGCTTCCGAGTGGGATCTTGTCGACGAGCGCGGCGCGGTGGTCTTCAAGACCCGTCGCGAGTGACCTTCCTGAACGAGCGTCTGAACGCGCATCTCAACCGGCGCGCCGACTCCACTCTGACTCAAGCGCTGACTTCGCCGCTTCCGCATCCTTGCGTTCGTCAATCAGTGCCGTAGTCCGGGCGCGGTCCATATAGACATCCGGCTCGCCCATGCGCTGATCAATCGACGCGATCAGGCGGTCAACCTCTTCGATCCGTCGCTCGAGATCCTCGATGTGGAAACTGCTCCCCTTGCCGGTTTTCTTCGGCGCGGCTTTCGGCGCGGCCTTCTTTTTCGCGGGCTCTGGTGCGGGCCTTGGAGACGGCTTCGGCGCCGCCTTCGCCGCGGCGGTTGCCCCGCTTCGTCGCTGCGCATCGAACTCCATGTAGGTCCCCTGAAAGAGACTCCACGCCCCATCTCCTTCGAGACAGAGGATCTGGTCGCAGGTCGCCTGAAGCAACGCTCGATCATGACTGACGAGGATCAAGGTGCCGTCGTAGCCGCCCTCATCGGGCGGAAGCGACAGAGCCTGCTCCAGCCGCTCGGCACTCGGAATGTCGAGGTGATTGCTCGGTTCGTCGAGGATGAGGAGGTTGTGCGCCCCGGCAACGAGACCCGCGAGCACCGCGCGTGCGCGCTCACCGCCCGAGAGTGAACCGATGGTCGATTCCTGAGCAGATCCGGAGAAGAGAAACGCCCCGGCGAGATCGCGCGCCTCCTGCTCCGACAGGCGCGCGCCATTCTTTCGCCGCGGCACGGTCATCTGCAGGTGGCGCCAGACTTCGAGCGTCGGATCCAGATGATCCTGATCCTGGCGGAACCAGCCGACACAAAGACGCGGGCTCGACTTGAGGACGCCCGCATCGGGGGCCTCGGTCTCCATAAGGATGCGGATAAGCGTGGTCTTGCCGGTGCCGTTGGCACCGACGATGCCGAGGCGATCACCCGGCTTGAGAGTGAGATCGAGATCCGTGAGAAGAACTCGCTCCCCGTAGGCCTTGGAGACAGCGTGGGCGGCGATCACAATGTCGCCGACTCGCTCGGCCTTGGGCAGTTCGAGTCGCATCACTTCGAAGTCGACCGGTCGCTCTACCAATTCGTCGCGCTGGTACCGCTCGAGTCTCGTGGCCCGGCCCTTCGCCTGCCGCGCGCGCTGCCCCGCCTTGTAGCGGGCGATGTACGCCTCCTCGCGGGAGATCTTGTCCTGCTGCTTCTCGTGAACGCGCTGCTGTGTGAGCGCGCGCTGTCGTCGCAGGAGGACGAAGTCCGCGTAGTTCCCGGGGTACTCGCGCAGCCCGGCATCGTGGATCTCGACGATGCGCGAGACAACGCGGTCGAGGAGCCATCGGTCATGGCTGACGACGATGACGGCGCCAGCGAACTCGTCGGCAAGAAAGTCTTCGAGCCATCGACGGCCTTCGATGTCGAGATGGTTGGTGGGTTCGTCGAGAAGGAGCATGTCCGGCTCTTCGAGGAGTAGCCGCGCCAGTCCCGCACGCGCTCGCTGTCCGCCGGAGAGCTTCGACACCGGCAGTGCGAACTGTTCGTCGGTGAAGCCAAGACCATGCAGGACGGCGTCGATGCGGTGGTCGATCGCGTAGCCGCCCGCGGCTTCGAGGTCGTGCTCGAGCCGCGACTGGCGATCAAGCAGCGGGGCGATTTCGTCGTCCTTGGCATGCGCGAGTCGTTCGTAGAGCGCGTTGAGAGCGTGATGAATCTCAAAGAGCCGGGTGAACGCGCGTTCGGCCGCCTCGCGCAGCGTGTCATTGACATCGATGTCCGGGTCCTGGGTGAGAAACCCGATGCGCAGGCCCCGTTGCAGCCCCACGACCCCCGCGTCGGGCTTGAGTCGGCCCTCGAGCAACTTGAGCAATGTGCTCTTTCCGCAGCCGTTGCGCCCGACGAGTCCGATCTTCTCTCCCGGCTCGATGGAGAGCGTCGCCTCATCCAACAGCAGCCGCGTGCCGTGGCCGAAGCGGACTTTCGTGAGCGTCGCGAGGGGCATTCGTCGATCCTACGCGGCTACTCTGCGAGGATGGTCCGTCGCGTGATTCGTCTTCTGCTGATACCGGCACTAGTGATCGGTGTCGGGCTCCTCATCGCGCGCGCGCAGGAGACGCGACTGCGCGTGGCCGGGGATCGAGTGCGTCTCGAACTGCTGCAGGTCCTCGAGGCGCAGGCGATCGAACCCGGAAGGCCAATCACACAATTCGCGCCCGCGGAGATCGCCATCGTCGAAGAGTTGCGCTCGCGTCTTCGGGTGGCGGCGTCATCTGACGGGTCGAGTGAGGCGACGGTTGAAGTGAGATCGGGCGACTCGGGCCTCGGGTCCGATGGAAGCGCGACCCACTGGGCGCTCATCGGGTACTCAGGTGGCTCGACCATCGGGGTGCGAGTGCGCGTCGATGGTGCCGACCACCCGATCGCCATCATCGGAGTCTTTACGCCCGAGGCACCGGGCCCGGCGGCCACCGTGGGTAACTGAGGAGTACATTCGTCTTCATGAAAGCCTGGGTGAATGGCGCGTTCGTGGCGGTCGAAGACGCAAAGGTCTCTCTCTTCGACTCGGGACTTCAACATGGAATCGGTCTCTTCGAGACGATGGTCGCGAGCCAGGGGAAGGTCCATCGACTGATGGATCATCTGAGGCGGCTGAAGGCATCCGCGACAGAGCTGCGCCTGACGGACGAGCTGCACCTGGGACCGCTCGCCAAAGCGGTCGAGTCGACGCTCGATGAGAACTCCCTTGAGGCGGCGCGCATTCGGGTGACGGTCACCGGTGGCGATCTGATGCTCTCGCCGTCGGCTCAGACCAAGGGTGTGAGACACGACCCGACGATTGCGATTGTCGCGCAGACCCTGACGAACTATCCGGAGGAACTCTTTGAGAAGGGGGTGCGAGTTCGCGTGGCATCGCTTCGCGTCAATCCCTTGGACGCGTTCGCCGGACACAAGACAATCTGGTACTGGCCGAGGCTTTCCGAACTTCAGGCGGCGGCCGCGGCGGGATGCTCTGAGAGCATCCATTTCACAGTCGCGAATCGGCTTGCCTCGGGGTCAGTGAGCAATGTCTTCCTGATCAAGGACGGGCGACTGCGGACGCCAATGGCGCGCGGCGAGGGAGAGCCAAGCGCGGTGCTGCCGGGGATCACACGGGCAGCGGTTATGGAGATTGCACGCGCCCAGTCACTCGTGGTCGAGACCTCGGCGACTCTCTCAATCGACGACCTGCTCGGATCCGACGAGGTATTCCTGACTAACTCGAGCTTCGGAATCCTGCCGGTCGTCCATGTAGAAGCAACCCCCATCGGCTCGGGCGCGGTCGGAGCCCTGACGCAAGCGCTGCGGGGCGCGTACACAGAAATGGTCGATGATGAAGCGCTCGGTGCGCCTCTACCATGAGGTGCGATGGCGGGCGAGTTTGTCCATCTTCACCTCCACTCTGAGTACTCGCTGCTCGACGGGGGCAACCGCATCGACGAACTCGTCAAGCGAGTGAAGGCACTCGGGATGACCTCGGTCGCGGTCACTGATCACGGCAATCTCTACGGGGCGATGGAGTTTTACGAAGCCGCCCGCAAGGCGGGGATCAAGCCGATCCTCGGGATCGAGGCGTATGTCGCCCCCGACCGTGATGGACGGGCGGGTGATCGGCGCGATCGCACGGCGACGGGCATGAGTGATGGCGGGTTTCATCTGGTGCTTCTCGCCCAGAACCTTGAGGGGTGGCGCCATCTCATGAAGCTCTCGACCGATGCCTTCGTCAACGGCTTCTACCACAAGCCACGCATGGACAAGTCGACGCTCACCCAGTGGAACGGCGGACTCATCGCCATCAACGGACATCTTGGTTCGAGCATCGCCCACCACCTGATGAAACTCGCAACCACGGGCGAGCCGTCGCACTGGGCGCTCGCCAAGGACGAGGCGCGATGGCATGCGCACTGCTTCGGCCCCGACGAGTATGGCAGACCGCGTTTCTATATCGAGCTGCAACGGCACAACGATGAGCAGGAGAGGATCAACCCGCTGCTCAAGAAACTGGCTGCGGAGCTCGGCCTCCCACTGGTCGCGGACAACGACGCGCATTTCCTGCGCGAGTCCGACTACGACATCCACGACACGCTCTGCTGCATCTCGATGGGACGGACGAAAGACGCAGAGGGTCGTTACAAGTATCCACCGTCGCTCTATGTGAAGAGTCCGGCCGAAATGACCGCGCTGTTTGATCAGGAGGGAGAGGCTGAGGCACTCGCGAACTCCGTGGCAATCGCCGCGCGCTGCTCGGTTGAACTGCCCGTTGGGGAGAGTCACGCGCCGATGGTGCGCGTTACCACGCCCGCGACGAGTCCGCAGTACCACTCGGGCGACCTCACCGAGTGGTTCAAGGAGTACTGCCGCGGGTTCGAACTGCAGCCGTTCGACGCCAAGGAGGGGCGGTCCTCTCTTGATGAGGCTCGTGAGGGATGCGATCGCGCACTCGCGCTCCTGTGTGAAGCGGGGCTGGTGTGGCGGTATGGCCCGCACGGGTCGACTGCGGCGATTCGTTCGAGACTGGATCGGGAACTCGGGATCCTCGCTTCGAAGGGGATCAGCGCGTACTTCCTGATTGTCTGGGACTTCGTGAACTGGGCGCGGCAGAACGGGATTCCCGCGATGGCTAGAGGTTCAGGAGTGGGCACGATGGTCGGCTATGTGCTGGGACTATCGAACGCCTGTCCGGAGAAGTACGGGCTGCTGTTCGAGCGATTCACCGATCCAGACCGCAAGGAGAATCCGGACATCGACATCGACATCTGTCAGGACGGTCGCCCGGCAGTCCTCGAGTATGTCCGCCGGAAGTATGGACATGTCGCGCAGATCATCACCTTTGGAAGGCTGAAGGCGAAGGCGGCAGTCAAGGATGTGGCGCGGGCGTTTGGCCTGTCTCCTTCGGAGGGTCAGCGGCTCTCCAATCTCGTTCCGGCGGAGCTCAACATCACGCTCAAGCGCGCGCTCGAGCGGGAGCCGCAGCTGAGGGCGGCCTTTGACGACGACCCGACCATCCGGAGGGTGATCGAGCACGCTCAGGGGATTGAAGACCATGCGCGCCACGCGGGGATTCACGCCGCGGGTGTTGTCATCGCCACGCAGCCTCTGGAGACGATCGTGCCCTTGTGCCGTGCCACGGGTGGTGGCACTGACGCGATCACGCAGTGGGACGGTCCCACCTGCGAGCGTGTTGGGCTCCTCAAGATGGACTTCCTCGGTCTGCGGACGCTTTCAACGATCGAGCTCGCCAAGGGAATGATTCGCTCGTCGATGGGTGAGCGGGAGCGCTGGCAGGCGGTCGGCCGCGGCGCGGAGTTTGACAAGACCCTGGGCTCGCGGGGTGCGGATCCTCTCGACCTTGATCGGATCGACCTTGCTGACCAGCGAGTGCTCGCGCTGTTTCGGCGCGCGGAGACGACGGGGATTTTCCAGTTCGAGTCGGGTGGAATGCGAAAGTTGCTTGTGGACATGCAGCCCGACCGGCTCGAAGACCTGATCGCGGCCAATGCGCTGTTCCGCCCCGGACCGATGGATCTCATCAACGACTATTGCCAGCGCAAGTCGGGGCGACAGTCGGTGGGCAAGGTTCACGAGGTCGTCGATCGTCTGACGGCGGAGACCTACGGGATCATGGTCTATCAGGAACAGGTGATGCAGGTTCTACACCAGCTCGGTGGGATTGAGCTGCGGGCCGCGTACTCGATCATCAAGGCGATCTCCAAGAAGAAGGAAGATGTCATCGATGCGGCGCGGGCGGATTTCGTCGCGGGGGCGGCGACGCGCGGACTCTCCGAGGACCGCGGTCACGAACTCTTCGATCTGATCCTGAAGTTTGCCCTCTACGGCTTCAACAAGAGCCATTCGACCGGGTACGCGATCCTCGCCTACCAGACCGCGTACCTCAAGACTTTCTTTCCCGCGCCGTACATGGCGGCGGTTCTCACTTTCGAGAGCCAGGCGCAGAAGGTGGAGGACTGGGCGGTCTATCTCGACGAGTGCCGCAAGATCACCTGGCCGGACTCGACCAAAGAGCGGCGTCACATCGGACTTGAGGTGAAGGCCCCCGACATCAACCTTTCGGAGCGCGGGTTCTCCGTCGTGTTCGCGAAGGACGAGCCGCGCGACAGTGCGCACGGTCATGTGCGATTCGGGCTGCAGGCACTCAAGGGAGTCGGCGAGGGCGCGATCACCGCACTCCTTGAAGAGCGCAACCGAGGGGGTTCCTTCCACGATGTCTACGACCTCTGCGCGCGGCTTTCGTCCCGCGCCATCGGCCGCGCGGCACTGGAGACGATGGTGAAGGCGGGCGCGCTTGACTCGCTGCACGGCGTTGAGCAACGGGCGGCGATGGTCGCGACGCTTGATGAAGCCATGAGTGCCGGTCAGAGTCTGGCGCGCGACAAGGCGGCGGGGCAGTTGTCGATGTTCGGAGTGCCCGAGGGCCCTGCGGAGACTGCGGGCGCGCCGACCAATGCGGTGTCCGCGCATCCGCTTACGAGGACCGAGCCGTGGGACCGCATGACGACGCTCAATTTCGAGCGCGAAGTCATGGGAATCCATCTTTCGGGCCATCCCCTCGAACTCTGGAAGGACGAGATCGCCACCTTTGCCACCGCGGACAGTGGTCGGATCGCGGAGTTCGGCGCGGGGGCGCCGGTCATCATCGTCGGTGTCATCACGCGGGTACGGCAGGTGATCTCGCAGCGCGGCGCCCAGGCCAATCGCCGGATGGCCATGGCGACACTCGCCGATCGCGCGGGCGCGTTCGAAGCGGTTCTCTTTCCCGACACCTACGCAAGCTGCGGCGAACTGATGGTTGATGGCAAGGTTGTCGTCTTGGTCGGGAGCATCGACCGGTCGCGGGCCGAGCCAAGCATCATTGTCGACCGTGCCTACCAGATCGAAGATGCAGCGGCGCACTTGACCGGATCAATCGAGATCCGTCTGCGCGATCCCGCGCTTGCGGGGGAGTCCACCGAGCAGTTCGAGCAGAAAGTTCGCATGCTGCTCGGAACTCTGCGTCAGGCGTCGGGAAGCGTGGCGAATCTGAAGGGGCGTCCGGTTGAAGTGACGGTCTCCTTGGAAGTCGATGGAGGAACGGCGACGCTCGTGCCGCACGGCGTACGCATCGTCGCTGACCGAAGCACGCTGCGGAAGATTGCGGAAGTCGTCGGAGGAGGAAGTGTCATCGTGCGAGGTGGCTGGATGCCGCCCAAGCGCGAACGAGAGGGACGATTCAACGGCGGCGGCGGGGGATACGGCGGCCGAAGCGAGCGGCCATCGGACACATCGCAATCAACACAGTCGTCACAATCATGGAAAGAGCCGAACGGCGTTCCAGCGGGAACCTGACTCAAGAAGGCGCCGGTAGATGACGCGGTCGTGAATCCGAAACGGATGGGCCTGCCAGAACTCGATTTTGTCGAGCGCGATGCGGAAGCCTCCCCAATGCGCGGGACGGGGCACGGCGCTTCCGTCGTAGCGGGCGAATGTTTCCATGACCCGCGTCATCAAGGTGTCGCGGTCGGCGAGTTCCTGGCTCTGGTCGCTTGCCCACGCCCCGATCTGTGAGTCGCGCGCTCGCGTAGCGAAGTAGGCGTCATCTTCCTCCTTGGTCAGCGTCGTGACGGCACCCGCGACGCGGATCTGCCGCCCGAGCTGGTCCCAGTAGAAGAGAGCTTCCGCGACGGGGTTTGCGAGGAGTTCCTTCCCCTTGCGCGATTGCCGATTCGTGAAGAAGACAAGACCGCGCTCGTCGAATGCCTTTAGCAGCACGGTGCGGACCGACGGCCCACCGCTCGGCGTCGCGGTCGCCAGGAACAGCGCATTGGGATTGGGAACGGGGAGTTTGAAGGCCTCGTCGAGCCATCGTCGAATCTCGGCAACTGGATCGACCGGCGGATTGTCGAAGTCCATCGCTGTCGGCGTGAAGGCGAGCGCTGGAGTTTCGCCGGGCGGAATCTCGAGGAACTGGGATGGATCGATGGGCGCTCCCATGCGTTCAGAGTAGGCGAGCGCGGCTTATCAGAGCGCACGCGGCGTGCGGCGGTCATGGGGCTTCTTGTGCGCGGGGCCTTCGCGCGCGCTCGCGGCAAGCCGCTCAAGGCTCGCCGGATCAGCGAGCCCGAAGTACGCCTTCCACGCCTCCACCTGAGCACTCGAGAGTGCGGCGAACTTCGGTCGAGAGAGGCGGCGATAGGAACTGCCGCCTAGGCGCGACTCGTAGTCGCGCGCGAGCGCGGCAAGGAACTCGTCGGCAGAGAGTCCCTTGCACTTTCGGCGTGCGGCGTGCCTGGCGACGGCGCGGTCGTTGGTGACGACGGTCATCGAGGCGGGGGCGGTGCAGGCATCGACAAGCCTGCCGATCACGGCATCCGCTGAGAGGCGCGCCCCGGAATAGACGAACTGCACGGCTCCTGTGGCCACGGTCGGTCGGCCACGCGGTGCGCCATCGCAGACGAAGCAGACGACATCACTCGCGTACCGACTGCCGTTGACGAGTGCGGCGAGCCCTGCTTCATCGACTCCGGCGATGTCTGGAGGGAGGACGCCGGTGACATGAAGTGCGTTGTTGGCGTCGACAAGGATCGGCATGGGAAGGGGTGGTGCGCGGAGTTTCTCAACTTTCCGTGAGGCTTGCGTTTGCCGCAGAAACCTGCTCTAATCGCCGCCCCTCCAAACCAAAGGAATTCACGAGATGCCGATTCGAGTCAAGAGCCGAGGAAACGAAACCGCTGAGCAGATGCTGCGCCGCTTCAAGAAGTTGTGCGAGCGGGAGGGGATCACCAAGGATGTGAAGGCTCGGCAGTACTACGAGAAGCCTTCGGAAGTGAAGCGTCGCGCGAAGATCCGCGGACCGCTTCGCTCGTTCTCGATGCGCGACTCGTCCGCTGGCGATCGTGGCGGATTCGGGTCCTTCGGCGGAACAGGCGGACCACGGGAGCGGAGCGGCGGCAGCAGTGGACCCAGCCGCGGCGGACGGCCCAGCACCGGACGGACAGGCGGCGGACGGCCGGCAGGCGGGCGGCCTTCGGGTCCGCGCCGAGGCGGTTCAGGCGGCGGTCGAAAGCCGTCTCGCTGAGCGAACATTTGCCGCGCGCGATGCGCCCCAAGCCACACAGCAGGAACTCCGACAGCACGGCCGCGGACGCGGCGCGCGCGCGGGTCTTCGCGGTCGATGCGGCAGTGCTCATGTCGGAGCTCAAGTGCTCGGATGTTGCGGTCATCGATCTTGTCGGCCGGTCTCCCATCTGCGATCTGGTAGTGATCGGGTCGGGAACCAGCCAGCGGCAGATGCGCTCAGTCGGCGAGGCGATTGACAAGATGGGGAAGGAACGCGGGTCGCCCGTGTGGCGCTCCGACGCCGACTCCGGAGCGAGCTGGCTCGTCTTCGATTTCGTGGATGTCGTCGTGCATCTCTTCGAACCCGGGCAGCGGGCCTTCTATGACCTCGAGGGGATCTGGCCCGACGCGCCTCGCGTGTCGTGGCGGGGCGCGGCGAGCGCGTCGCAACGAGCGTCGTGAGCGCGCTGAGTCTTGCGGTGGTGTGCTTGGTAGCGGTCGGCGCTCTGCCGATCGATGCGGTCGAACAGGAAGTGTCGGTGGCCGGGCCTGCGGGGGATCTCGTCGGGACGCTGCTGGTGCCTACGGCCGAGGGATCGGCCTCGGCGAAGGCTCCCGTCGCGGGAGTCGTCTTCATCACTGGGAGCGGACTCCAGGACCGCGACGAGACGATCTTCGGCCACAAGCCATTCAAGGAGATTGCCGACGCTCTCGCGAAGGCGGGGATTGCGTCGCTTCGATGTGATGATCGCGGGGTTTTCAAGTCGACGGGAAACCCTTCCCTGGCGACGACCCTCGACTTCATGGCGGATGCGAAGGCTGAGGTGGAGTTCCTACGAAAGGTTCCAGGAGTCGATCCCAACCGCGTCGGAGTCATTGGCCACAGTGAGGGCGGGCTGATCGGAACACTTATGGCGGCGGGACCGAACCCAGCCGTCGACTTTGCAGTGCTTCTGGCTGCCCCTGGAATCAGCGGGCGCGAAGTGCTGACTACTCAGACGCAAGACCTCTACCGCGCGGCGCGAATTGATCCGATGCTGGCGGCGATCGCGGTCGAGAAGCACCGCGACCTGATGGATGCGATGGAGTCAGGTGCAGATGGGGCGACATTCGATGAGGCGCTGCTGGCTCTTGTCGCGGCGCAGATCGAATGCAACTCGGGGCAGGCGCCGAGCGCGGAGATCGTCGCCGCGACGGCGAAGATGGCCGCGCCGGGTCTCAAGAGTCCGTGGCTGGCGTGTTTCATCAGGCTCGACCCTGCGCCCAGTGTCGCCCTCCTTGCCGTCCCGACTCTTTTCGTGTTCGGAGGAAAGGACACTCAGGTGTCGCCCACGCACAATCGGGGTGCGATCGAGGAGGCGGGGGGCAAGGCGCCTGTACCACCTGAGATCGTCGTGTTCGACGGGCTCAACCATCTCTTTCAGAAGGCGCGCACCGGACTTCCCGACGAGTATCAGAGGATCAAGACGGGAGTCGAGCCGGAAGTGATCACGAAAGTTGTTGAGTGGCTGGGCAAGCGGCAGCCCCGTCCGCAGCCGACCGCTTCGTCAACGACATCGCCATGAACGGGCGGCCCTCGCGCCGAAACTTGCGCTCGAAGTTTGTGCCGACGAATTCACCTTCGCCCGCCGAAGGTGGCGCGATGAACTCGCCCCGTGTGAACAGATCGGCGTGTCGCTCTACAAGGGCGAGATCCCACTTCCATAGGTTCTCGTGGTCGGTGACGATGCGAAGTTGTCCTCCCGGGCCAAGCACCCGGTGAAACTGCGCGAGCGACTCGTCCTGGATGACCCGCCTCTTGTGATGGCGTGACTTGGGCCAGGGATCGCTGAAATAGAGATGGATCGTGCGCACGGATCCATCGGGCATCCAGTGCCTGATGAACTGCGTCGCGTCGGCGCGGAGGATGCGCACATTCGCGATCGCGCGGCGGCGGGAGCGGTCGGCGGCGTATCGCCAGAATTCCGTCGCCCACTCGATGCCGAGGAAGTTGGTGTCGCTTTGAAGCGCGGCCTGCTGTACGAGGAATGTCCCCTTGCCCGAGCCGATCTCGAGTTCGAGCGGAAGCGTCGGGTCTGGGAAGAGCGAGCCTGGGTTGAACGGTCCAGCGTCAAAGGTGGGAAGTTGAGAGATGTCGAGTCCGTGGGATCCGACATCGAGATTCTTTCCGCGAGCGAGGTCCATGGGGGTGGCGGAGTTTATTGGGCGTTTGCGGGGAAGAAGTTGGTGACCGCGGCGATGGCGCAAGCGCGGTCGGAACTGCGAGTGCCGCGGGACAGATCTGGCGACAATGGGGTCCCCATTGGTTTGGCACAGGTCAGCAACACATGCGGGATTGGTTGGACTTTCCCCCCTGGCGGTGTAAGTTGCCCATGATTCGGGTGGCTTGGGGTCTTGCCTTTTCAAGGAGCTGCACATGCACATTGAAAGCCTTTCTCGTTTCCTCGCCGCCGTGGCGCTCACATCTGTCGCATCAACCGCGCTCGGTGCTGATCGGCTCGTGCCGAGCCAGTACGCCACCAT
>SIAD01000009.1 GCA_009691915.1 Phycisphaerales bacterium | reverse complement strand
GGTTCAGGCGCAGGCGCCGATGGATCCACCATCGGGATCGCACCGACTATGCCAGCACCAGGCTGGTACTCACTTTGGCATGAGGCGATGGCGATCACACCAAACGCCAGAAGAGCCCATCGAAGCATCGATTGATCCTACCCGTAGCATTGAACGACCCATGTTGCGGGCGCCGATGGTGATGGTTTCTCTGCTGGCGTTCATGCTTGTCGCGGCCGTCGCATGCCACACGACACCCGGTGTGCCCGGTGGGCCGATGAGCAGTTACCCCTACGCGCCCGCAGGCATTCGAATCCACTCACTGAGTCGCTTCGATGGCAGCGAGACGGATGGTTACAAGTCGCTCGAGCTCTGGATCGAGTTCCTTGACCCCGAAGGGGAGACTTCCCGCGGCGTCGGACACATCCAGGCGAATGTCACCATGTCGGAGCGACCCCCTGTCGTCGCCAGCGTCAATCTCGATGACCCACAGGTGAACGCGAAGGCGTGGGACTCGCCACTTCGGATGTACCGGATTGCGGTGGAGATCAAGCCCCCATTCGCCGGGCTACCCAAACCAAGCGCACACATCACCTTGACATGGATGACCCGCGAAGGTGCCCGGATCGTCATCAACACAACAGTATCCGCTCGGTAGGTCTCGTCATGCGATGGCATGCCATCGCATGGATCGCATGGGAAGAGTGACCGCCGAACTAGTGCTGCCGAAGCTCGTCGAACATTCGGTCGAGTGCGACAGACAGCCGCGCATCGGTGTCGAAGGTCCCGTCGCCGATCATCTTTTTGATCGTGGCGATTCGCTGGGCGCGAACTTCAGGAAGCGATCTGAGATGCGCAAGGTGTCGCGCATGCTCGGCCGAGTGGTCGGACCCGTCGGTGTCGAGTCGACGGACATTGGAGCAGTCGGCAATGGTCATGGGAACGGTGGTTGGATGAATGGTGTTGGAGAACTCAGACATGATGCAACTCCTGCGACCGCTGCCTCAGATCCATCTTTAGCACCGATCCAACGCCTCGCAAGTCATCCGTGGTGAATGGTTCGTATGAGAACCAAGGTACATATCGTCGCATGACGATTGATGTCTTCAACTAATCAATTCGTGTCGCCTGCACGAGTTATGATCACCTACCGTGCGTAGAAGCGTTGCCATCGTCTTCCTGACCGCCTCGGTTGCGACGGTGGGTGCCGCCCTGCCCGGCTGTCAGTCGCCACCCCAGAAATCACCAAAAAAAACCACTTCTGCGCTCGAGACCTCGCCGGATGCCCTGTTCGCCGACAGCGAGTTGGACGATCCTAGATCGAGGGCGGGGGCATTGACAGGGTCGGCGAGGGGTGGTTCAGAGGGCTCGGTGCCGAAAAGTGCGGCGTGGAGTGTGCCTGGGGCGCCGCAGATCGGCCAACGAAAGGCGCCGCCGCCGACCGATGAGTCACCGGCGGCAAAGGATCCGACGCCGCCTGCAGCTGGCGATGACCGCCGGTGGAGTGTGCTGCTCATGAGCTTCACCGGCGACGACCATCGCCAGCTGGCGATCACAGCATGCGAGCAGATCCGAAAGCGCCACCCGACTCTTGCCGAGGCGTTCGTGCGCACCAAGACAAAGGGGTCGGTCGTGGTCGTAGGGCGGTTCAAATCACCAAAGGACCCGGAAGCGAAGCCGACCCTCAAGAACGCCCAGTCGGTCGTAGATGGAGGCGTTCGCCCATTCGCGCGCGCCATGCTGACTCGATGGGAGTCATCGCGTGACCAGAATCCGGGACCGCTCGATCTGCGGCACGCAAGAGTGATCAACCCAGAGGCCCGGCGGCTCTACTCGATGGAGGTCGCGGTGTGGAGCGACTTCGGATCAGCGGAACTGAGTGTCGAGGAAATCCGAAAGAAGGCTGAAGCGCATACGAGGCAGCTCCGCACTCAGGGGATCGAGGCGTACTACTTCCACGACGACGACAAGCGCATGAGCATCGTGACCATCGGGGTCTTCGGCGAGGATGCGTACAACCCACAGACGATGCTCTACAGCGACGCGGTCGAGGCCGTGAAGAAGAGGTATCCGAATCTGCTCGTCAACGGCGAGGAGTTGATGCGCCTAAAGCGTCCTGGATCCAGTGAGACGACGCCGGAGCAGACCCTTCTCGTTGAGGTTCCGCAGTGACGACCCGCAAGGCACCGCGCGTACGCATCTCGGAAACGACACCTGCGGTTGGCTCGCCCGGCGATCCTGTTCTCTCGGCCCATGCATCGGTGGTGCTCGCGCGGGGAATCGTCGGTCATGAGCAGGCGAAGCGAACACTCGGAGTGGCGCTTTCGTCGGGTCATCTGCCTCATGCATGGATCTTTCACGGACCCGCCGGGATCGGGAAGTGCACGATGGCGCTCGCACTGGCCGCGCTGGTAGTCGATCCTGAGGCGACCGATGCGGATCGAGCCAGCTTCTCGCCACGCCGCCAGGGCCGAAGTGCCGAGGCTCTGCGCTTCGGGATCCATCCGGACGCGCGGATCATCCGCGCCGATCTCGCGTCGACGAGTGCCGACAGGGAGCTTCGCCAGCGCAAGCAGGCGAACATCCCGATCGGCCTCCTCAGGGAGCATCTGATCGGCGGAGGAGAGCGCGGCAGCGCGTCGTTCGATGCACCCGTCTACCGGTCGAGCGTCTTCGGCGCTGGCAAGGCGTTCATCATCGACGAAGCGGAGCGGCTCGAACCCGATGCCCAGAACACGCTCCTCAAGACGCTCGAGGAGCCGCCTCCGGGGACGATCATCGTGCTTGTCACGACCAGTATCGATCGACTCCTGCCGACGATTAGGAGCCGTTGTCAACGAGTCGCGATGCACGCGCTGGCGCCAGCGGAGATGTCGGCATGGTTAGACGAACACCTCAGGCAGGTCACCGGCTCGGATCGAAAATTCATCGAGGCATTCGCGGATGGATCCCCCGGCGCGGCTGTCACCGCGGTGGAACTCGGAATGCAGGCGTGGTTCGTTGAACTCTCACCACTGATTGATAGGGTCGTGAAGGGGGAGTGTCCGCCGGGGATGTCAGAGCGAATGCACGACATCGCCTCGGAAGTCGCCGAGGCCGCGGTAAGGCGGGATCCCCAGGCGAGCAAGGACGCGGCCAATCGTCGCGCGATCGGGTTGATCTTCGCGCTGCTGGGATCGGAGGTGCGCCGCCGAATGAGCGCCGCCCAGGCGTCGGTGCGGGCCATCGACTACTGGTCGGAAGTGCCACCGCTGATCTCGCGCGCCGAGACGCACATCCGAGCGAATGTGAATCTCAAGCTGGCACTCGCAGACTTCGTCGCGCAGTGGTCGCAGGTGCGATCACGGTTCGCATGAAGGAGCTGCTGGAAATCGAGCGCGTTTTCCTTCTCGGCGGGATGCCCGTGATCCCTCTCGGTGCCGAGCGTCTCAGGATCGAGCAGGGGTACTTTGCTAGCAGCGACGGATCCCGTCAGGGTCGGATCCGCCGGACGATCCGCGAGGATGGATCGTGCGTGTATCACGAGAACATCAAGCGCGGCCAGGGGAGAGTTCGACATGAAGCCGAGGGGCCGATTGATGCCGTTCAGTTTGAGCGGGAGTGGTGCTCGACTCTCGGACGAAGGATCAGAAAGAACCGGCACCGCGTCAGCGTGGGGAGTCTCGTCTGGGAGATCGACGAGTTTCTTGATTTCCCCTTGTTCTTGGCGGAGATCGAGTTGCCCACAGAGGATCATCTCGTCGAGATCCCGCCGTGGCTTGCCTCGGAGGTTCTCCACGAGGTGACATCCGATGCGCGCTACCACAACTACTCGCTCGCCGTTCGCGGACCTCCAACCGGCGAAGATGGTCGCTAGCATCAGGAACGCATCACCATGGCCACGCTCCACTGCCGAATCGTCACTCCCGCCGCCGCCGTCCTCGACACCGAGGCCTCATACATTTCCTTTCAGGCCTTCGATGGCCAGCAGGGAGTGATGACAGGGGCGTCGCCGTTTCTTTCGCAGTTGGGTTGCGGAGTCTGTCGAGTCGATACCAGCTCGGGGTCGTCGAGCTTCGTACTCAGTGGCGGGTTCGCCCAGATGAGTCAGAACAGTCTGGTGCTTCTGGCAGACTCAACGGAGGCGATCGACTCCATTGACGCCAACGACGCGCAGCGCAAGCTAGCCGAGGCCAATGCCCGTGCGACCGCGACTCCTCAGACACCAACCACACTCGCGCAGCGAGAAGACATCGAGAAGGCCCAGTCACTCGCCCGCGCCCGGATTGCCGCGGCTCGTAGGACCTGAGCATGGCAACCTCCCCGCAGGACGCGAGCGCCTCGCCGAATGCGGCTGTGGCTGTGGATCAGACTGGGATGCTGTCGGAGGTGGATTTTCCAGGATTGCCGTGCGCGGACGCCTCGTTGCAGACACGGATCGAGGCGCTTCTCTTCGCAGCCGATCGGCCGATTGCCGAGGGCAGGATTGTCGAACTTCTTGGCCTCCCCGAGCAGGGGAAACCCGCGACCCAAGTCCGCCACGCGATCGAGCGGTTGAACGAGGCTTACACGGCTGGCGGCCGCGCCTTCCGAATCGAGCAGGTCGCAGGTGGCCGTCAAGTGCTGACGCTGCCAGCATTCGCCCCGGTCGTGTCGCGCCTTCGAGGCGAAAAGCAGCAGACGAGGCTTACTCAGGCGGCGATCGAAACTATCGCCATCATTGCCTATCGGCAGCCGATCCAGCGCGCGGAGATCGAGGTGATTCGGGGGGTGGCCTGCGGCGAAGTTCTGCGAGGTTTGCTTGAACGGCGGCTCGCGCGGATCGTCGGACGGGCCGAGGAACTCGGTCGCCCGATGCTCTATGGCACGACCGGAGAATTCCTCAAGGTGTTTGGATTGGCGAGTCTGACCGACTTGCCGCAGACCAAGGGCCAGCGCGGATGATTCAGCGAGGCTGAGTCAGCGCCGCCGTCGGCGGGAACCCATCAGCGGGGTGAACCCGAACAGCGCGAGCGCGGCAGGACTGGGGACCACCTGCAGGCTGAATGAACTGTTGAATGTTGCTTCGCCACCTGCGCTAAGGGTCAGTGAGTACTTAACGGAGATGCTCGACGCAATCGACGAGGCATACGCCTGATTGCTGAAGTTGGACGACCCAATCGATTCGACACTGAATGGCAGCGCGAAGAAGAGTGCATTGTTGAGTTGCGTGTTGACCGCCGCGCCGTCGATCGAGGCGCTCCACAGCGGACCACTGCTTGTCAGGCTTCCCAGCGATGGGCCTGCATTGACAAACTGGCCGCCGAGCGATCCTCCGAACGTGGCAGAGCCAGCGGTAGTACCCATCATCGTGACCGTGAAGAGGAAGGTCTGTGAGGTGGCGGTGTTGTTCTTGACCACGATGTTTGAGTTGAGGAACCCAGAGTTCGTTGAGTCGCTCCATCCGAGGACATTGCTGGTCCAAGAGACAGACGCCCCGCTGACCAGCCATCCACCGGTGTGGGCGTAGACCCCTGGCGCGAGTTGCGTCGCCGAGTTGCTCGTAGATGCGCTCCCTGCAGTCGAGACGACAGAGAACAACGGTGTCGCTGGCTGGAAGGAACCCAACGCCTGCCCAGACGCCGCGAGTGCAGCCAAAGACATCAGTGTCCGTGCCGTCACGGTCCGAAAACCTAATTGCCATATTTGTCGCATGTGTTTCCCTTTCCCAAACCTAAAGAATCCCTATCCCTATTCCCATTCCTTCGGCGATCGATCCAGAGTGCCTCGCAATTCAGAGGCGCACTGTGTTACTGCCGCCGACGCCTAGACCCTGCCAATCCCACACCAAGGACCAGCGCCAAGGCGCCCGGCCCAGGAATTGGATTGGCGACGAAGATGCTTGAGAACGAAACCGAGTCGCCCGCAGATAGTGAGAACGCGAAGCGAATCCCAATCGTTGACTGTATAGCCGGACCGACGAGAGACCCGATCGGGTACCCGAATGATCCGCCGCTGAATGATGCCGTGCCAAATGAGCTGGAGACGCTCTGTGACGCGCCTGACATCAGCCCCTGAATTGTGTTTCCGTCTCCGAGGGCCGTGTAAACCGGGCCACCCAATATCGAGGTGAGCAACGCCGCTCCACTTCCATTGGCGTCGGTCAAGGATCCGCTGGCCTGACCCGCGATATGGCTCCCCGCGCCCAAGACTGGGTCGATGTTGAGCATGAAGTCGATGATGTAGTCCTGCGTCTGTCCGGTGGTGTTTGTCAGAGACAGGTTGCCGGTGATGAATGGATCAGGATCTACGAGGTAGGCCCAAGTCAGGTTGCCGACACCAGGATTGTTCATCGCCCCGGCGAATAACCACCCGTAGGCGGGCACTTGCGTGGCCGTGCCGAAGTCAGAGGCATAGTTGGTCGACCCGGTGTTTCCGAGCGTCGACAGAGTGAACGAGAAGCCGGGTGCCGAAACATCGGCGACTGCAGCAGACGCAGGGCCGATGCACGCCACCGCGAGCAGCAACGAGAAAGCAGATCTCAACTTGTTTGTCATATCCCTTTTCCCTTTCAACCATCCATTCCGATCCCCATCCAAACCTATACGACAACCTCCTTTTCTGGAGGCATCACATAGGTGGATTCTGGAGCGAGTTTTTTGAAAGTCAAGCGGTGCGGAAGATTCCGCGCGAATTAGTCTCAGAATCTTCAGGAGTAGCAATGTCTCCGCTTTCGAGGCGATAGATCCAGTCATCGGCAGCTTCCGCCATGGCTGAAAGCGAATTGGCTGTCCTAATCGCCTCCTTCAGCGGCTTTATCGGACCCATCGTCTTGCCGTACCACGCGATCCTCCCGCGCATGGCGTGTTGCGCGAGGCGCTCGCAGGGGGCGTAGGTCTGGAGGAGTTCGATGTGGCGGGCAATGACCCGGCACTTCTCGAGAAGAGTTGGTTCGCCGCTGGCGGTTCCGGTAGTGAGAAGTGCCTCAGCTCGGCGGAAGATCCACGGGGTGCGCAGCGCGCCACGACCAATCATGACACCGGCACATCCAGTGTGACGCATCAGGGCGGTGACATGTTCAGGCTCGGTGACATCGCCGTTGCCAATGACGGGGATGCGATTGACCGCGCGCACCACTTCGCCGATGCGATCCCAGTCGGCCTTGCCCGAGAAGAACTGCACGGTCCAGCGACCGTGGACGGTGATCGCTTCGACGCCGATGGATTCGAGGTCGCGCGCCAGCTGCGGCGCGACGAAGTGCTGTGCGTCCCACCCCAGTCGCATCTTCGCAGTCACCGGAACGCGGCCGCCGGAGTGCGCGCGCACGGCATCGACAATGCGCTCAGTGAGTTTCATGGTCGAGATGCAGTCGCGAAGAAGAAGAGAGCCACCGTGTTTCTTTGCGACCTTGTCTACGGGGCATCCCATGTTGATGTCGATGAGCTTCGCCCCGTGATCGACGGCCCAGCAGGCGGCCTCGGGCAGCGGGTCCTCTGAATTGCCGTAGAGTTGCATGCCGCACGGGTTGTCGAACTCGTTGGTGGCCGCGAGTTCCAGCGTGCGCGGCGCACTCTTGAGGATGGCGCGGCTGTTGAGAAGATCAGTGCTCGCCAGCCCCACTCCACCCTGCTCACGGCAGAGGATTCGGAACGACAGATCGCAGTGGCCAGCGATCGGTGCCAGAAGCAAGGGAGTCTGAAGTTGGACCGATCCGATTGTGAGCATGCAGTTACCGTGTTGGCGTAGGATCGATCCTATGAAGGGAATGCGTGAGATCCTCGCCCTGTTCGTGGGCATTATCGCTCTTGGGGGATGCACTAATCAGTTCCTGGCCAGTTACCAGGGGGCGAGGTTTGATGCCGGTGCGAGCGCGACAGCCGTCTCCGCGAGGCCCGCCGGTGTCGGGCTGATCGGAACTTCGACATTCGTGAGCGCGGGGAGCTTCGGCGGCCCCGAGGCGATTAAGGCAGCCGACGCCGTCGGTGCCGACTATGTCCAGTGGTCCAAGGGACTCGATGCCGCCGAGGGACCCGCAGGCGCGGGAGTTGTGAAGGCGAGTCTCTCGCCCACGGGGCCGGTGTCATCGTGGGCCCCCGTGCAGCCAGGGCAGTTCCTCTATCGGTATGTCGCGCGCTTCTACAAGACGGGCGCGAAGGACTCGGCGGAAGCGGTTGAACTTCCCGCAGTTCCTGAGGCCGACGCGGAGCAGCTCAAGGACGACGAGCAAGCGGCGTCACAGCAGGCCCCGGTTCGGTGAGAGCGGCAGCTGGGATTACAAGGTTTGCTGTCGCATCGCACTGGTAGACACGATCCCGCTTTCGCCCCGTCGTCTCGCGGAGAATCCCATCGCTGACGAACTTGTCGACGATCGCCTGCGCGGCGCGGAAGGTGAGTTCCATGCGGGCGGCACTGTCGGCGACCGTCATTCGCGGCTGCGCGACCAGTGACTCCGCGAGCGCGACGCAGTGTCTGGGAGCTCGCATGGCCGAGGCGATGCCGATGATCCTCGCGCGCTCGGCACCAAGCGCGCGCAGCGTGTCAAGCAGGCGATCCGCTTCGTGCGCAACTTCCGTGAGCCACGCGCGATGCCACCGCTCGTAGCGGACGAGATCGAGAGCGTTGGCGCGCAGGCGCTGCAGGGTGATGCGCTCTGGGTCGCGCGCTGGCCACCCAGCGATCAGTGGCGCTGGTAGGTGCATCGAGCGGGCGATCATCTGCGCGGCGTGAGCGCCAGCGATCGAGTCGCTGGCGTTTGAGAACGGCTGGGTGATTCCGAAGAGCCAGAGTGTCCACGAAGCGCGCTCGAAGGCGTTGGGTGTATCTGACGAGCCGTCACGCTCATTGTGGGTGACCGCAGCGTCCCATCCCGTGAGGATCGCACCGAGCCACTGGGGTGGCGGCGGGACAGTCGCCAGGCGATCTTGTGAGTCAGAGGCTATCCCGAGCCATGCCGAGGTGGTCCGCAGGGAGCGTCGTTCGCGCGGCAGCGTGTACTTGGATGAGAGTTGCGCGAGTACGGGAGCGCACCACGGTGTCGCTTCGATCCAGCCCGCGAGACGGCCGACCGATTCGGCGGCGGTCGCAGCCTCTCTTGATGGTGGCACCGAAGGAACAGCGGTGTGTGGTCTGAGCGCCCAGGTTGTCACGGGGAGGCGACGCACGATCTCGAAGGTGCCGAGGTCGCTCGCTGGGAGAGTGTCGTTGGGTCGTGCGAAGAGGGTCCTGGGAGTCTCGGTCATTGGTGTGTGTGGTTGCTTCTGGCGCGAAACTACACCACTGGGCGCTAGTTTCCGAATCCCTCAACCTCGCCGTCTTCGATTCGGTACAGGCCGAGGAGAAACTTGCCGGCCATGAACGGCTCCACGCGCAGGCGTCCGCGCACGGTGCCGAACTGGATGAGGTGCTTCCCGCGCACTGGCACCTTCTCGGTGAGTGTGACCTCGATGCAGTCGTATGGCGTCGGCGGTGTGCCGATGCAGCATCCATCCCAGCGATTGCGCATCACGAGGAGTTCGCCGGTTTCGTCGACGGCGACGGGAGGGGCGAGGTACCCGCTGATCTGGACGCTCGCGCCATCGAGTTGCCTGATCGATGCCGGTATCTCGACCGCGTCCATTGGTGCGTCCTTCACCTGGGGCGATATGAGCAGCGGCCAGTTGATGAGGAAGGGGTCGATCGGCGACCCGGCACCGGTGATATCGAAGGTGTCGTCGAGTCGGATAGTTCGTGAGTCAAGGCGGGTGATCGGTGCGGGTGGCGTCGGTGGAGCCGATGGCGCCTGTGGAGCGGCAGGCGCGGGCGCATCGATCGTGGGTCGAAGCAGGACTGCCGTCGTGGCGGCACCCACGAGTGCGATGATGATCCAGAACCAGCGCAACTAATCGATGCTACGAGGCCGTTCGCGCGGCGATCGCGCTCATAAGGGTGGCCACGCACTCCGCGGGCGTCGTGTCGGAAGTACGCAGATGCACTTCCGGCGATAGCGGCGGTTCGTACGGATCGCTGACGCCGGTGAAGGCGGGAAGCTCGCCCTTTAACGCCATCTTGTAGTGGCCCTTGGGGTCACGGGCCTTTACCACTTCAATGGGTGCATCGACGAAGACTTCGAGGAACCCGATGCCGAGAGTCGCGTGGCGCGCACGGACCAGGTCGCGGTCGCTTCGGTAGGGACTGACGAGACTGGCGATGGCGATCGACCCCGACTGCGCGATGAGGAGCGCGGCCTCACCTGCGCGACGGACCGCTTCCGCACGACCCGCAGCGTCGAAGGTGAGGCCGGCATTGAGGGCATGTCGCAGCGTGTCCCCATCGAGAGTGACTGCAGCGCGGCGCGACTCCAGGAGAGATTCTTCGAGCGCGAGCGCGATAGTCGACTTGCCAGAAGCGGGGAGCCCCGTGAGCCAGACCGTCAAGCCACGGTGGCCGAGGAGTTCGGCGCGACGAGCGAAAGCAATTGCCTCGTGGGGAACGGTCCCGGTCGTGGGCGCTGGGCTCTGCTCGGTCATGGCGCTACCGTCAGCGGATACTTCCACACGAGCATGGCGATAGTGACGACAAGTGCAATCAGATTGAGAGGAAGTCCGAATCGCACGAAGTCGGAGAAGCGGTAGCCACCGGGACCGTAGACCATGAGATTCGTCTGGTAGCCGATCGGAGTGGAGAACGCCGCACTTGCGGCGAAGAGCACCGCGAAGACGAATGGCATCGGATCTGTGTGCGCCTGGATTGCCGTGCCGAGCGCGAGCGGATAGATGATGGCCGCCGCGGCGGCATTGGAGATGAAGTTCGTCAGGACTGTGGTGGCGAGGTAGACGCAGACGAGGCTTGCGATCACTGATCCCGACCCGAGGTCGACGATGAGTTGTCCAAGCGTCGAGCCGAGTCCGCTTGACTCGACCGCCCTTGAGAGGCCGAGTCCCGCGCCGATGACCAGCAGAATCGAGAGATCGATCGAGGCACGAGCCTCTGAGGCACGCAGGCACCCCGTGACGACCATCGCAATCGCCGCCACGAGCGCGGGTCCAAGCATGTCGCCCGTGTAGGTCGCGGCGGCGATCATGAGGACCACGATGGTCAGCGCGATGCCGGCGCGTTCGGGACGAATCTCGCCTCCAGCGAGTTGACTGACGAGATAGAAGTCGCGGCTCGTGCGGTTTCGCTCGAGGAATGCATCGCTCGTTTCGACGAGGAGCGTGTCCCCGGTCTGCAAAGTGATGTCGCCGATGCGGCCGAGGACCCGCTCACCGTTGCGCGCGACGGCGATGACCGCAGCGTCGTAGCGCGCGCGAAATCCAAACTCGCGGATCGACTGGTTGAGTCCGGGAAAGGAGTTGGAGACAACCGCCTCGACAAGTCGCGTTCCCCGCTTCGCCGCAGGGGCACTACCGTCATCGACAGCGCGAAGCCCAGGGATCGCGCGCAGCGACGCGATCTCCACGACGGCGCCAGCAAAGACGAGATGATCATTGCCGCGGAGTCTCTGTTCGGGTGCTGGCGCAGCGATCGACTCGCCCTCGCGCTCGATCTCTACGAGGAACAGCCCCGACAGCCTGCGAAGTCCAGCGTCGACGATGGACCTTCCATCGATTGCGCCGCCGGGGACAACCGCGAGGCGCGCGGTGTACTGACGGGAATCGGCACCAGGTTCGAGGACAGGAACTCGGTCTGGAAGGAGCTTTGGTGCAGCCAGGACTATGTAGGCGACCCCGACCGCAGCGACGACGAGGCCGATGATCGAGAAGTCGAAGAACCCGATGGGCTTGAGCCCAGCTGCGGCGGACTTCGCATCCGACTCAACGAGTCCGGCGACGACGAGGTTCGTGCTCGTGCCGATGAGTGTGATTGTCCCGCCGAGCGTCGTCGCGAAGCACATCGGGATGAGAAGTTTCGAGGGGGAGAACCGCTCCCGGCGCGCGTACTCGATCGAGGCCGGTGTCAGCACCGCGACCAGCGGCGTGTTGTTGACAAAGGCGCTCGCCCCGGCGGTAGTCACGCACATGTTGGTGAGCGCGGCGCGCAGCGAGGCACCCGGGCGCAGGATGATCGCCGCGACCCACCGGATCGTGCCGGTCGTCTGCATTCCTGCGGCCACGATAAAGAGCGCGGCTACGGTGAGCAGTCCCACATTTCCGAATCCCGCGACCGCGACGCCGGGGTCGAGGACTCCGAAGAGCACGAGCCCCACGACCGCCGCCATCAGCACCATGTCCGGTGCGCGACCTCGCACCAGCAGCACGATGGCACAGACGAGTGCGCCTCCGACCATCCACGGCTGCCACCACGCGGGATCCATCGACGGCAGAGTAGCCAAAACCGCTACGCTTCCTCGGCGAGCGGACCATGCACTTGACGCACCTGGACGAACTCGAGGCGGAGGCGATTCACATCCTTCGCGAGACGGCGGCCAGTTTTGAACGGCCCGTCCTCATGTACTCGATTGGTAAGGACTCGACGGTGCTGCTTCATCTGGCGATGAAGGCATTCTGGCCCGCGAAGCCGCCGTTCCGCTTGCTGCATGTAGACACGACCTGGAAGTTCCGCGAGATGATCGCCTTCCGTGACGAGACGATGCGGAGACTCGGTCTCACTATTTCGGTGCACATCAACCAGGAAGGCGTGAGGCAGGGAATCTCACCAATCACGCATGGAAGCAAGGTGCACACGGACATCATGAAGACGCAGGCGCTGCGGCAGGCGCTGGAGGCGGGACACCACGACGCCGCGATCGGCGGCGCACGGCGCGACGAAGAGAAGAGTCGCGCGAAAGAGCGGATTTTCTCATTCCGGGATCGCAATCATCGCTGGGATCCAAAATCGCAGCGGCCGGAGTTATGGAATCTCTACAACACGAGGCTCGGCGAGCGCGAGTCCATCCGGGTCTTTCCGCTGTCCAACTGGACCGAACTCGATGTCTGGATCTACATCCATAGGCATCAGCTCCCGGTGGTGCCGCTCTACCTGGCGAAGGATCGGCCGGTAGTCGAGCGCGGCGGAATGCTCATCATGAAGGATGACGACCGGTTGGTTCTGGCGGCTGGGGAAAAGGTCGAGACGCGCCGCGTGAGATTCCGGACGCTCGGGTGCTATCCGCTCAGCGGTGCCATCGAGAGTGACGCAGACACGTTGGAGAAGGTGATCGAGGAGATGCTGCTCGCGAGGACCAGCGAACGGCAGGGACGCCTCATCGATCATGATCAGTCGGGGAGCATGGAAGAGAAGAAGCGCGAGGGTTACTTCTAGTGTCTGCGCCGTTCTCCAAGGGTCAGTCGGTGAGCGAGTACCTCGAGCGGTACGAAAGCAACGACTTGCTCAGGTTTCTCACTTGCGGATCGGTCGACGACGGCAAGAGCACGCTGATCGGCCGATTGCTTCATGACTCGGGTCGAATCTACGAGGACCACCTCAGGGCGATCGAGGCGGCCAGTCGGGTGCACGGGACGCGCGGTGGAGAGATCGATCTCGCGCTGGTCGTCGACGGACTCAAGGCCGAGCAGGAGCAGGGGATCACGATCGATGTTGCGTGGCGGTACTTCGCCACCGCCAAGCGCAGTTTCATAATCGCCGACTGTCCGGGCCACGAGCAGTACACGCGCAACATGGCTACTGGGGCGAGCCACTGCCAGCTGGCGATCACGCTCATCGATGCGCGCCACGGCGTGTCGCGTCAGACGCGAAGGCACGCGACGATCGCCAGCCTTCTTGGAATCAGACATGTAGTTGCGGCGGTCAACAAGATGGATCTTGTGGGGTGGAGTCAGGAGCGGTTCCGGGAGATCGAGCGCGACTTCCTCGAGGTCTGTAGAAAGATCGGGGTCGGCGATCCTGCGGCGATTCCGGTGAGCGCGCTGACGGGGGAGAATGTCGTCACGCGCGGCGCGAACACGCCGTGGTACAGCGGGTCGCCGCTTCTCGAACTCCTCGAATCGATTCCGGTCGAAGGTCAGTCGGCGGAGTCGCCGTTTCGACTGCCGGTGCAGTATGTGATCCGTCCGACCCCGGACTTCCGTGGCTTCGCGGGGTCAATTGTCTCAGGAAGCGTGAAGGTCGGCGATCGCGTGCGGGTGCTGCCACGGGGTGTCGAGACGCGGGTCCGGCGCCTCGCTCGATCGGAGGAAGATGGCGGGGATCTCGTGATCGCGCACGCGCCATCGAGCGTGCTTGTGATGCTCGAAGACGAGGTCGATTGCAGTCGTGGGGATCTGATCGTCGGTGGCGGTGGCGGCGCCAAGGCGGCCGAGGCGATCGTTGCCCATAGCTTTGAGGCGGATCTCGTGTGGATGGTCGAGGCACCGCTCATGTCAGGTGCCGAAGTACTGCTTCGGCAGGGGACGCGCACGACGAACGCACGGGTTGTGCGGGTCAAGCACCGCGTCGATGTCGACACCCTTGAGAGTCATGTCGCCGACACGCTCGCGCTCAACGACATCGGCCGCGTCGAGATCGAGGCGGAGGTGCCGCTGGCGTTCGATCCGTATGCGAGCGTGCAGGGGACCGGAGCGATCATCGTGATCGATCGACTTACGAACGCGACCGCTGGGGCGGGGATGATCCGCACCGGCGACGCCCTCGACCCGCACACGAAACGCGCGCACTGGGAGACGATGCCTGTCGCGACTCTCGACGCGCCACATGGAAGGAGTCTGGTGTCGGGGAAGGAGCGCGAGGCAAGGTGGCGTCAACGGCCGTTGAGTGTGCTGCTGTTTGGTAAGCCCGGAAGCGGCAAGACCACAGCCGCGTTCGCGCTCGAGCGGGCGTTGTGGGATCTGGGGCACGCCGCGATCGTTCTCGATGGTCAGATGTTGCGCGCGGGACTGAGCCGCGACCTTTCATTCACCGATGAGGATCGCAGTGAGAATCTAAGGCGCGCCGCCGAGATCGCGAAGGTGCTCAATGAGCATGGAGTCGTCGTCATCATGAGCCTTGTGGCACCTGACCCCATCGCGCGCGAGAGAACGCGGCAGCTTGTGGGGGAAGCGCGATATCTCGAGTTCGACTGCGGGAAGGTCGCAGCGGCGGCCGTGGTCGCGGCGGTTATGGCGTCGCTTCACGGGTAGTGGTGCGCGCGACCAAGTCGCCGCGGTCCAAGTTGCCCGCGGACTCAGACATGCTGCAATCGGAATTGTGAACGCCGCAGGCCAAGTTGCCCGCGGACTCAGACATGCTGCGCCTGTACTCCAGCGCGCCATTTGGCGCGCGCCAAGACAACCTGCGCAGACTTGCTCGGCTTGCAAACTCGCCGCGGGCGAACTTGTCCCGCGGCGAAACGCAAGCGCAGGGTTCGGTTCTGTGAGGGATCGAGGCCCATTTGCGCAAGAAACGCCCATCCGGGGCTTGATTGTCGCAATTGCGCTGTTAGAGTGGGGAAGTTGGGGCTGTAGTCGTATGGGGTCCGGTTGTCGGTTTCGGAGTTTTCTCATGACGGTTCACTTTTCGGCACGGGTTCTTTCGTTTCTCTTGGCAACGGCGTGTCTTTGGGGTGGCGCCAGCGTCGCGCTTGCCCAAGGCACAGATACCGATGGCGACGGGTTTCCCGATGTAAGCGACAACTGCCCGCTGGTAGCGAATCCGTCGCAGGCCGACTGCAATGGAGATGGGGTCGGCGATGCCTGCACACCCGGCAACGACTGCAATCTCAACGGCATTCCCGATTCCTGCGACATCGCTTCTGGGTATGCCACAGACTGCGATGGGAACTCCGTGCCGGATGCTTGTCAGATCTGCGCTGCTGCAGAAGACGAAGATGGCGACGGCTACCTCGACTCCTGCGAGTTCGCCGTCGGAAACTTCGACCTCGATGGCGATGTCGATGGGTTTGACCTTGGGTTCCTGTTGACCCAGTGGGACCAGGTAAACCCACCCTTTGGGGACATCAACCATGACGGTATGGTCAACGGGATGGACCTCGCGACGATGCTTGGCGCGTGGGGCCCGGTCACATACTCAAGTCCCCCCGGTCCAGCATGGGCGACCGTTCTGGAGTGGTGCCCAGACCCCGCAGTAGTCACTAACGCCACACTTCGCGCAGCGATCTCTGCCATGGGTCTGCCATGGCACGTTCGCGACAACGCCAGCAATATCGAGATGCGGCTTGTGCCGCCTGGCACATTCATGATGGGCAAGAGCCCAGGCGACCCAGCGGCGCAGTCAGACGAGTCACCCCAGCATCAAGTCACCTTGACGAGTGCGTTCTACATGGGCCGAACCGAAGTGACTCAGGCCCAGTGGCTCGCGGAGATGGGGAGTAACCCGAGTTCCTTCGTCGCAGCGAATGGCTACCCCGGCAGTATGGATCGCCCAGTCGAATCGGTGCCTTGGAACACGATTCAGCCATTCCTGACTCAGAACGGCCTGAGGCTGCCGACAGAAGCAGAGTGGGAGTACGCCTGCCGAGCAGGGACGACGACACCGCGATACGGCGTACTCAACGACATTGCGTGGAACGGCGGCAACAACAACCCCTACGGAACCAAGCCGGTCGCCACAAAGTTTCCAAACGCCTTCGGTCTCTATGACACTCTTGGCAACGTCTGGGAGTGGAACCAGGACTGGTACGGCTCGTACAGCGCTGCGGCAGTCACCAACCCCACGGGCCCCGCGAGTGGTTCGTATCGGCTCCTGCGCGGCGGCGCGTGGAGCAGCGGCCCCAGCGTCTGCCGCGCGTCGCAGCGCAATCACCTCTACCCCCCGCTCAGCGCCAACCGCAGCATCGGGCTCCGTGTCGCCAGGACTCCTTGATTTCCTTTTCTCTTTTTCCTCTTCCATTTTCTCTTCGATTGTTCTGAGTTCCGGATCAGTCTCCTTCGCTGCTGCTGTTCTCGCAAGCGCCGCAGGCGCCTGCGGCGCTTGGTCGCCGTCTCAGTGAGCGTTTCGCTGGTCCGACACGAGCCTGAGCGCGAACGCCGCGACATCGGACGAGTGGATCTCAAGGTCGTCGTGGTCGGGGTCATCGACCATCATGAGAGGGCGGATCGCATGTGCCTTCTCGACTCGACCATGGCTCCCACGAACGAGCGACTCGTCCAGCGGAATCACATCGAGCAGCGCACGCAGTCCAAGCTTGCGCTGAAGAAGCCGCCAGGCGATGCGCGCGCGCGCTCCCGGGAATGCGATCGCGGGATCAAGGAATAGTTCGCATGGGTCGTACCCGGGCTTGCGATGGATGTCGACCGTGCGCGCAAAGTCGGGCGCACGCGAGTCGTCCTGCCACCATGGGTACGCGAACCAACTCCCGGGCGCGGCGACGGCGACAAGGTCACCCGACCGCGCGTGATCGAGTTTCTCGGCGGCCTTGCCGTGATCACCAAGAACCATTTCGACGCCGTCGATTGCTTCGATGACCGCGCGCACTGGAGCGCGATCCTCGTTGCGCGCGGCGTACACATGCGCCACCTGGTGATCGCACACCGCAAACGCCCGTGAGGCGATCGGGTCGAGGATCTCCCGCCCGAGCTCGCGGCGCACGCTGAGGAACCCGGCGGCACGCAGCACTCGGTTGAGATGGACTGGGCGACTGACTTCGGTGATCCCGTACTCGCTGACGACCATCACCTGAATGCCGCGGTTGTCGAAGAACTTGAGGAGCGCATCAAACACGCCGTCGATCGCCTTGAGCTCGCGTTGCAGCGATGGATCGTTGGGCCCCGATCTCTGCAGCGCGTAGTCAAGGTGCGGGAGGTAAACGAGAGAAATCGTCGGCTCGAACTTGGCGACTGTCATCATCGTCGCGCGTGCGATCCAGTCAGTCGAACGGATGTCGGCGAGCGGTCCCCAGAAGTGGAAGAGGGGAAAGGGACCAAGTTCCCCCTGCAGGGCGTCACGCCAGTCGGCTGGGTCGGTCCACACATCGGGCAGTTTTCGTCCATCGGCGCAGTAGATCGGCCTAGGTGTGACGGTCACAGCGGCGCCCGAACCCATCGCGTGCCACCAGAAAAGATTCGCACAAGTCACGCCCGGGTCGCGCGCGCGGGCGAGATCCCACAGTCGTGGCCGCTCGACGAGTTTCCCCGACTGCTTCCAGAACTGCACTTCGCCAAGACTGCGATCAAACCAGCCGTTGCCGACTATGCCGTGCTCGTTGGGGCGCGTCCCCGTCAACATGCTCGCCTGCACAGAGGAAGTGACCGCAGGGAGATCGGGGACGATCGAGCGGATCCCACCACAACGGCGCGCGAAGGAGACGAGACTCGGTGTCGCCGTCCCCAGGAGACTCGGCGTCAAGCCGACAACATTGAGAATCGCGATCGGCCGAGGCACGCCGAGAGGGTAGGCGGTGGGCGAGCTGACTCAGTCCCACGCAGCCAGAAGCGAGCCAAGGTCCGAGCCGTTGACGATCCCATCGCCGTTGATGTCCGCGCTGCCACCAGTAGAACCCCACTGACCGACGAGTTCGGTTAGATCCATGCCGTTGACATAGCCGTCATGATTGAGATCCGCAGGATCGCTCGGCGGCGCGCTTGGTCCAACGACGGCGACGGTTGTCGTCGGCGACGCACCGGGCTTGAAGAGTCCGAGCGTCGCCGTCGCGGCGGCGGGCGCGCTGCTCGCATCAAACCAGAAGTTGTAGGTCGTCCCGAAGCGGAGCGCGTTGCCATTGACTCCCTGTGAGTAGATCCCGCCGCTCCATGTGACCGCGCCAGAGGTGGTCGAGACTGTCCAATCGGCGGGGGAGAAGGGATCACCCGAGTGATAGTTGATGTCCTTGAACCCGGCACTTGTGATCGTCACGCCACTAGGGACAGGAACGCTGAACGACGATCCGCTGCGGTCGCTGTTGATGTTCTGCATGGCGAACTCGTAGCGCCAGGTGCCGTTGCCGTTGTCGGACGCGGTGTAGGCGAGCGTGAACCGGCCGTCGCTGGCGATGTCGACATTCACCAGCGTGACCGCGGGATTTGTCGCTTTCCAAGCGTCCATCGCGGACTTCTGCATGATGGTTGATCCACTGAGCGTGATCGTGTACGCACCACTCGCCAGCGCGCCGACCGTGAAAGGCCTCCACGAAGTGTTGTTGTTGTCGTTGCCGGCCGCGGCATCACCGGGATGGATGTACTGCGCCTCGGCAAAGTAGGTCGCACCAGGATTGAGCGCGGGGTCGAGGTCGTTGGCGTTGACCTGAATGCGGCGGCCGATGGTCGCGGCCGCGCCTGGCATCCCCGCGTTAGGAGTGCCGGGGAAAACGCCGGTGGCCGCATTGATCTCGGAGCGGCATCCAAGTGCGGACTGGCTCCCGTTGAGCCCCGAACTGTATGGGTCGGAACAGCCGACGCCGAGCCATGTGCCGCTCGGCGCCGGAGTGCACGCGCCGCAGAGTGATCCTTGAAGGGCGGTGTAGCCGTGCTTTCCCCAGCCCATGCCGATCTGCTCGCACCGACCATTCTTGATCCGGTAGAGATTCTGGGGAATGAATGGATGACGATTGTCTGGTGACGCGAACCAGTCCAGCAGCGATGTTCCGATGTTGCAGCTCGTCGTCCCGATCGCGTACGCCATGATTGTCTGTCCAGCGACGACGACGCTGCCATACTTGGAGACATTGGGGATCGCGCCGACGATCACATCCGGGCCTACGACCATCGCGACGCCACCATCACTGTCGCCGGTGCGGCCGGCGTGGGCCTTTGGGTCGAGACTGGCCGAGGTGACGCCCAGCGCGATCGCGCAGGAACCGAGGATGATCACAGCGGTGACGGTAGATGCGCGTTTCATGGCGACTCCGTTATACCCGCACGCGGCGGGAATTCAGCTAGCGGGAATCCGTCTTTGAAGCATTCGTGTCACAAACCAGAGAGCGATGCACACTAGGGCGATGAAGGGAGAGCCGTAGATGGTCGCGCCAATTGCGTCAAGGAGCGCGAATGCGGCAATCATTGCGCCGACCCCCTGCGGGCGACGAGAAGCGTGGGAGATCGCCGCCCGAAATCCCCTGATTGATGCGATTGCGAACCAAACCACGGCGATGACGAACAGCGCGGCGAGGATAGTGAATTCCACCCAGAGCGGAATGCGCAGTACCAGAAAGCGGGCCGACATGGGACCGACCGCCCCGACGCCAGCACCCGATATGAGCGTCTGGAAGACAACTGTCACACCGACTGCTGCCAGCGCAAGGAGCGGCACGAGCGCGAGCGGAGCGATGAAGATCGATGCGCGCCGGGCTCTCGGTTCGAGCTGTCGTTCGCCGAGCGGTGGCGTGGCGGCGAAGAGGCATCCGCATTCGCTGCATTGAAGGGTTGACGAAGGCGACACGAGATAGCCGCAGCGCGCACATCGGTAGAGCGGCGCATCTGTCGGTACTTCACGCCTCGCCACCATCGACAGCACGACGGTGTGGATCGCGATCGACAGCGGCGCCACAGTGATGACGGCGACTGCCCACGTGATGAAGGCCGTCGCAGTGCTCGAATCGACCGAGTCAATCATGTTGAGGAAGCCACCCAGCGTGCCGTTGGACACAACGATCTCGAGCGCGACCGAAATCGGCACAAGGAATCGACAGAGCGCGAGGAACGCGATCGCCCATGCCGTCTTCGTGTGCAGCAGGTTGTAGGCGACCAGCGAGACCGCGAGCAGAACGGAAGTGCCGTTGAGCAATACGCTGCCGACACGGATCGAACGCGCGCCGGGGTATGCATCGATAGGAAACGCCGAGAGATCGAAGGGATCGCGCACGATCGAGTCGATCGCCCACCAGATGGCCGCGCCGATCGCGATCACGCACCAGCCGCGCGCGAGCCGCTTGAGGACGATCGAGCGCATTGCGTTGGCGGAGGCAAGCGTCCAGATGCCGATGAGCGCGGCGACGGCGATCGACAACGGCGCGCTGGAGTAACTGGGTCGCATGAAAAACCCAAGGAACATCAGGATGACGAACGCGGTCCACGCCGACGGCAGCCGGATGCGGCCCGAGGCGATTTGCCTTAGCGGCCGCTCCCGTGCATCGATCCGACGATCGACGATCGCGTTGAGGACCATCCCCGCGAGATAGAAGGAGCAGAGTCCGGCGACGGTCGCGGCGAAGACGCCGTAGTCGGCGATCTGATACTGCGGGAATCTAGAGGCGAAGAGGCCGATCGCGAGCCCCATCAGCGAGTCCGTCACAATCGTCGGAAGATTTGAGGCGCGGGTCAGCGCGAGCCAGTCCGCTATGGGAGAGTTTTTCTTTACGAGTTCCAATGCCAATACTTCAGTTAGGCGTCGAGCAGGCCGATCTTGGCCATTCTGGGTCGGATCCAGAGCAATTCATCGGCTATTCCGCGGGCCAAACTGTCGCGGCGGAAGTCCATCGGCATGGCGTTCCAGGCGTAGGTCTCGACCTCAAAGTGGTGGATGCCATCGGCCGGGCTGATCGCCGTCAGCAACTCGTCGATCTCCCGCTGCGAAGTTCCGAGCGCTCCGAGCGAGTCGAGGTCGATGGGCACATGGAAGTGCACGCGCCAAATGCCATCGGGGGCGTCATCGAAGGCGCGATCGAGATCCTCGAAGGCATGGACCACACCATGGCCATCGAGCACCGAAGTCTGGTGGAGAAACTTCGGTTCGTCGAAGTTGCGAAGCTCGCGGAAGGCGCGGTCGGAACCATCGCACACGATGGCGCTGGAGATCTGCACCTTGCCGACGCGCACGCCGCCGGCACGGTATGCCTCGATGGTCTCGCGCTGCGGTTCGAACATCACCGCGCTGTGGCAGATGTCGTGGCAGACTCGCAGGTAGCGGCGTGGGTCGACGAGCCCCGGGCCGGGCTTGACGCATCGGTCGAAGAACTCGACGACCTGGCTCGCGCGGTCAAGCGCGCATCCAGGCTCCGGTTCGAGGTCGAGATGGATGCATGCGCCTGTGCGATCTTCGATCTGCCGAAGGTGTCGTGCGACCTGCAGAAGTTGCGACGCCGCCACACCTAGGCTCGAGCCGTATCCATGCTGCGCGAATGATGGTCGCCATCCCAGAGGCAGCGTGGAGATCGATCCCTCGAGTGCGATATCGGGGGCGACGGTCGCGTCGGGAAGAATCTCCGCAAGGATGTCGGCGAGTGCCATCGTGTAAAGGGCGCGGCGGACATCCCCCCAGTGCGGCTCATACACCGCCTTCTTGACCGAGCCCGCATGGAAGTCTCCATACGGAAAACCATTCATAGTGAAGACGACGAGCCCACGACTTGCGAGCCAGTCGCGCAGGCGCTTCGTTCCATCGGCGTCGTTGCGCACTTCATTGGCGGCGCGCGAACTGAGCCAGAGACCGATGGGCAGGAGTCCGTTGGGTGCGACGATCGCACGCACTGCGGTGGCGTGGCGGTCGAGCGCCGCAAGCGTCGCGCTGAGCGTCGCCCCCGCATGCACATTGGTGCAGTACCCGAGAACCGCAGACATCACGCTCTCGTCGCGGCGGCCTTCAAGGCGCGTGCCGCCTCGACGACAAGGACAATGACGCCATCGCCCATCGTCGCATCGACAGTGCGCTCCGGATGCCACTGCACACCGAGATAGAAGTGTCGGCGGGGATCGCGGATGGCTTCGAGGATGCCGTCATCTGAGTAACCGACCGCATCGAAGGGTCCATGCGACTCAAGAGCCTGATGATGCCAACTAGCCACGGGGCCGGAGCCGATCTCGCTCTTCACATGGTGCAGATTGTCGAAAGAGTGCCGGTCGCCGTCGGGCCACTTGTCATGAAGATGCTGGATGAGCGGGCACCCTCCGTGGACTCCCATGAGCTGCATTCCGAGGCAGATCCCGAGGACGGGAATATCCTGGCGCGCGGAGAGCGCATCGAGCAGCGCGAACTCCGCGTCCTGTCGTTCGGGCAGCATCACCTTCGCCTCGGGATGGAGCGGCACGCCGAACGGACGCGTGTCGATGTCCTCTCCACCGGTCAGAATGACTCCATCGACGAGATCTAGCAGTGCCGCTCGCTCGCTCGCGATGGCCGGCATGATGAGCGGCACACCACCGGCACGAAGGACTGCGTTGACATAGGTGTCCTTCACCTCATGGCGCAGGCGGCCCTTGGCATCCCTTACGAGATTGGCGGTCAAGCCGATGACTGCTGCGGTCATGCCGGCATTATTGCAGGTCGCCCCATGTAGAGTGCATTGATGTCCGCGAGCAGCGATGTGCTAATCGTAGGCGCGGGGCATAACGGGCTCGTCGCTGCGGCGATGCTGGCGCGCAGCGGCCTCACGGTGAAGGTGATTGAGGAGCGCGCGCGAATCGGCGGCGCGACCAAGACCGAGCACCCGTTTCCCAAGGCGCCGCGGCTGGGGACTTCTACGGCGTCCTATCTCCTCGGCGTCATGCCACCGGAGATCATGGCGCGGACGGGGGTTGAGATTGAAGTCGTCCGCCGCAATCCGCACTACTTCCTGCCGCTGCTCGATGGTCGCTCGCTTCTTCTGGGGACCGATCAGGCGGCGATGCGAGATCAGTTTCTCGCAATGTTCAGTGAAGAGGACTGGCGGGCGAACGGTCGGCTCTCGAAGGAGATCGGAGAGATCCGCGATGACCTCGCCCCGAGCTGGCTCGAGGAACCCATGGGAGTCGAGGGGACGGCAGACCGGTACATCCGCGGCGCACTGCGCGAGCCGTTCATCAATCTCGTGACCGGGACGGTGGAGGACTACCTCGCTCGTTTCGGCTTTCAGAGCGAGCTCCTTGTGGCGATGTACGCGGTGACCGACGGATTCTCGGGATTATCCGCGTCGTTCGGAACGCCAGGAACCGGGATGAACTTTCTTGTTCACAACATGTGCCGCCTTCCAGGAGCGGATGGAACATGGATGGTGGCCAAGGGGGGGATGGGCGCGGTTGCAGTGGCGTTCGCGGAGGCGGCGAAACGCCACGGCGCGGAGATCGAGGCCGGGACGGGAGTCGCGAGGATCATCACGACAGGCGGTGTGGCGACTGGGGTCGCGCTCGCCGACGGCCGCGAGCTGCACGCTCGGGCGGTCATCGTCAACGCCGATCCGTTCCGACTGCGCGAGATGGTGGGGCGGGCGGAACTTCCGGCGGAGCTCAACACGCGGATCGACGGCTTCAAACGCACTGGGACGACGATGAAGATCAATATGGCACTGCGCGGTCTCCCCGTGTTCAAGTGTCTCCCTGAGGACCGCGGTCAGTTCAACGGCACGATGCATCTCCTGCCGCAGGGGGCGCACCCGATCGCCGAGATCAAGGCGGGGTACGACAAGGTTGTGCGCGGAGAGCTCGCGGACTGTCCAACGATCGAGTGGTACATCCACACGCGGGTCGATCCGTCGCTGCGCGATCCCGAGGGGAATCACAACGGCGCGTTCTTCATTCAGTGGGTTCCGTACGAGCTCACGGGGACTTCGTGGGCGGCGGAAGAGTCGCGTTATGTCGAGCACATTTTCGGCATCGCGGAGCAGTTCTGTCCGGGCCTTCGTGATCTCGTCGTCGACACCCACATACTCACGCCGCCAAAGATCGAGTCAGAGTTTGGGATTCGCTTCGGCCACATCCATCATGTCGACAACACATTCGGGTTCGATCGGCGCATGCCCTATTCGACGGGGGTCGCCGGGCTCTACTCATGCAGCGCTGGATGCCATCCCGCGGGCAGCGTGATCGGTGCGTCGGGTCACAACTGCGCCGAGCGCGTGATGCGCGACCTTGGAGTTGCCGCCGGGTCGAGTCAGGCGCGGCGCGGTCTATAGAGGAACGCGACCACGATGCCCATCACCAGATAGTGCGCTGTTTCGAGAACGATCTGCCTGATGACAATGTCACCGGGAATCGGTTCGACGACGAAGTAGATCGTGTAAGTGGGGATCTCCGAGAGCAGCGCGACCGCCGCTCCGAATCGCAGCCCCTGTCCGAGCCATGGCCCGTGCCCGATTCCGCGCGTAGGTCCAGGTGAACGCCCCCGCGATCATCAGGTGCGCGACAATCATGAATGGCAGACGCGCCTGCGCCCGAGTGCAGCGTTTCCGCCTCACTAGCATGATGGCATGGCTGCCAAGTTCCGCATCGCTCTTGCCGTTGTGATCGCGCTCGTCATTGCCTCGGCCTCGGTTGTCGTGTGGTGCATTGAGACCCTAGGGCACATGATCTATCCGCCCGGGAGGGATCTGGATCTCCACGATGCCGAGCAGGTCAAGGCGTACATGGCCGCTCTTCCGCCAGGGGCGATCCTCGGGGTTCTCGTGGGATGGCTCGCGGGAGTGTTCGTCGGCTGCAAGACCGCGTGCAAGATTTCCAAGGTCAGTCCTCGCACGGCCTGTGGGATCTTTGGCGGTCTGTTCCTCGCGGAAGTCGTCTCGATGCTGATCATGTTCCCCCATCCGATGTGGTTCGCCGCACTCTCGATGGTGACGGTCATCGGCGTTGTCGTACTGGTCGCGAAGAGGGCCGATGTCCGCGTCGCAAAGTGAACTCGACGCGGCGTTTCTGAGGAGGGCCATCGAGCTCTCGGTCGCCAATGTCGCCGCCGGTGGTGGGCCATTTGGTGCAGTGATCGTGCGCGACGCAGCGGTGATCGGCGAGGGATCCAACCGGGTGACCAGCAGCAACGATCCGACCGCCCACGCAGAGGTCGAGGCCATCCGCGCCGCGTGCCGAGCAGCGTCGAAGTTCACACTCGCAGGGGCGACGATCTACGCCAGTTGTGAGCCCTGTCCGATGTGCCTCTCAGCGATCTACTGGGCACGGATCGATCGGATCGTGTTCGGCGGCACACGAGCCGACGCGGCCGCGATCGACTTCGATGATGACTTCATTTACCGGGAGCTCGCGCTGCCCGCGGTCGAGCGAGCCATCCCCGCCACACAGCTCTTGCGGGACGAAGCCATCACGGCGTTCAGGAAGTGGCGAGAGAAGGCTGACCGGGTCGCCTACTAGGGGGCGCGGCCTGCGACTTCATCGAGCGCGCGGCGAGCGCGTAGCCGCCATCACCGCCATCGACGAAGTGGATGTGACCACCGTCTTCGAGGGTGTCCACATAGCAAGTCATGAGCGCGTTGTCGGATTCATGAAGCCCGAAGCGGATCTCTCCGGCGGCATGTAGCTCTTCGAGCATCGACCTGATTGCGTCCCGTTGGGCGAGCGTGACATCAAGGACAAGCCGCAGCATGTCATCGAACTTGCGGAAGTCGGAGTGCGCGCAGAGTGCGCGCGCATAGTGGCGATGGTCAAAGAACAGCGGGGGGATGTGACAGCGGAACACCAGCCACGCCGCGACGATCTCCAGCATCCGCCGAACGAACGAGAGGCTCAGCCGTTTCCGCGAGTACCGCCACTCGTCTCGGAGCATCTCTAGAAGCGGGCGATAGGTCATGTTCTCGTGATGAATCGGCGTGGCATTGAAGAGATCCCCGCCGATGATCGCTTCAAGGCGCGAGATAATGCGCGCGTAGGTGGGCATCGCATCATCGGGACGGCCAGTGGCGGTCACCATCAGGGTCACCATTCGCCCCCGTGTTGACGGTACTGCCTGCCATCGGCAGCTGAGGCCATTTAGCGCACTGGGATCGTCGGTCGCGGCATCGTGCGGATCGGCAGGTTCGGCGAACCGTCTGGACTTCAGAATCTCCTCGGCCTTGGCGAGCGCCCCGCCCCGAAACACCGCGAGAGAGCGCTGTCCGTTGATCGTGAACTTGCCGACCTCGAGATCGCAGCCGAGTGATGCGAGTTCGGCGGTCGTGACCGAGCCGACGCGCAGCGCCAACGAGAAGTTAGCGCGCGCAAGATGACCGAGTCGGTCTAGCGCGGTCAGGGCCCGCGGCGCCAGCGCGGATGGGATCGCGATCGTGGCGCCATCACCGCCGAACGAGAATGGAAACTCCGCTCCCGACAGAGCGTTGCGCACCGCGACGATTGACGCCGCGCCCAGCGTGTTGACATCCTTGTAGTGCCCGCGTTCGATGGCGTCGGTCGAACCAGCGATGTCGGTCGCAACTACGGTCCAGTCATTGGGGACGCGGTGGAAATGTCCGTGGGCGGTGAGCGCGGAAAAGGAACTGAAGGGAGCGATTGCCCGGTACCACGCGAGATCACTCATGGATTCCACCGCATTACTCGCGCCGAGGCTACCGCGGCACCGGGCGCGTCCAACGCTCCGATAGGATGAGCCGAACTTCGCCTCAGAGCGAGGCGCGCTCTCCGTTGGGCTCGCGAAGCGCATCGAGTGGTCCCAACATGCCGATCGACAGTGAGACGAGACAGCAGACAGCACGCGCCGTTCGAGTCGTCCGCGCGACCCGTGCTGACAAGCTTGCCGAGGATCTCGCGCGCGAAGTGCTGCGGTCGACCGACATTCTTGATGAGTGCTTTGTCGTCGTGGAGGGAAGAGGGATGGGGAGCTGGATCCGCCAGGAGATGGTGCGCACCGTGGGGGCGTGGGGCGGGGTCGAGTCACCACTCCTGCGGGATTTCATGCTCTCGCTCGCCGCGCGCGCTGCCATAGCAGAAGCGCCCGCGCATGGTCGTGGAGGGCCGCGCGAATTGGCTTACAGGATCGCGGGGTTTGTTCTGCGTGCTGAGTCGGGGCCGACGGCGATGCGCACTCGGATCGCGCCGTTTCTCGACATGTGTACGACCGAGCACGGCGCTCTGAGCGTAGAGAGCCTGCTGGTGCGCAGCCGCACGCTGGCGGAGTGCTTCGATCGCTACGAGATGGATCGCCCCGATCTCATCGAGGCATGGGAAGCGCGCGACGAACCGTGGAAGGCGCGCGATGGTGAACTCCCAGAGTCCGCACGCAAGGTCGAGCAGTGGCAGCGGGCGGTTTGGCGGGAGGTCGTTCCAGGGCACTGGGATGGTCACGCGCAATGGCGCGATCTGAGGCGGCTCGTTCAGCGGCTGGAATCAGGCGACTTCCCGGGCACACTAGAAAACATAGGGTTCGTGAGCCTGTTCGGAGTCTCGGCAGTTCCGCCGTTGGCGATGCGGCTGCTTGCCGCGCTGGGGAGATTCCGGAGCATCACCGTGCACATGCTCGTTCCGACTCTGGAGTTGCAGGAACGCGGAGTGTCGCAGCGAGAGGTCGCACGGCTGGCTGCGCGCGAGGGCACGAGCAGTGACGAGTTGCGCGCGCGCGACTACCGCCACGAACCCAACCCACTCGTCGCGAATCTCGGGCGCCTGGCCGTTGAGGCAGCGCAGGTAGTCGAGAGCTTCGAAAACGCTGAGATCGTGGATGTCAGCGGCGGCATCGACGAAATGGGCGCATCGGAGCGCGCACCGACACTCCTGGGTTCTGTGCAGCGCGCGATGGAACAACATGAGCCATGCAGTGGAGATTTCACACACTCCAAGGCTGACGGCTCGTTCACGATCCACGGGGTCACCACCCTCACTCGCTGTGCGGAGGTCGCGCACGATCAAGTGCTCCGTGCGTTTGTCGAAATCCCTGGGCTCAGACAGGAGGATGTCGTGATCCTCACGCCGGATGTCGGGGCGCATGCCCCCACGATGCGTGCCGTGTTCCGCAAGCGAACTCCGAGAGTGATTCTTCGAGTCGCGGATTCGTCAGCGGGAGATCACGACTCGGTGGCGGCGGTCTTGTTGATGGCGATGCAGTTGGCGATGGAAGATCAACCCTTTGCGGCGGTTCGGTCGATCATCGAGCACCCGGCCGTCCTTCGCGCTCTCGAGGTCGATGCTGGTGATGCCTCCCGGGTCCTAGACGCGCTTGACGGTGCTGGCGCGCGTCGCTTCCTCGATGCCGAGAACCGTGTGCGCTGGCTGGGCGTGTCGGGATCAGACGATGCGATTCACACGATTGCATGGGCGATTGATCGACTGACGCTGGGGATCGCCGTAGGGGAGTCGCCCGCACGCGAGACAGCCATCGGGCTGGTGCTCGCAGCGTCTCCATCGACTTCCCACAAGCGCGAGTCACTGCTGGCGATCGCGAGGGTGATCGACGCTCTCGGTGAGTTCGTGCGGTGTACGCAGGGTCCGGAAGAGCCATTCGCTGGGTGGGTAGATGCAGTGGGCCGCCTCGCCGACCAGATCCTTCCATCGATCGACAACGACCAGTTTGGTAATGCGCGGGCGGCCGTCGAGCAGAGACTCGCGGCTATCGCTGAGGACGCGGCCGCTGCGTGTCTTCCTCCCGTTGCATGGGTGGTCGCGCAAACAGAGTTCTCAAGGGAGCTCGGGTTGCTGATCGAGGGCGGTGCCTATGCATCAGGCGGAGTGATGCTGGCGCGCATGGCACCGTGCCGCAGCGTTCCATTCCGGGTGATGATCGTTGTTGGCATTGAGCACGGGGTGTTCCCGCGAAACGGTATGAGGGAGGCACTGGATCTGGCGGCGTACACGCCGAGGCAGTGCGACCGCAACCAGCGCAGCGAGGATCAGTTGCTGGTGCTCGAGACGATTCATGCGGCGCGCGATCGATTGGCGTTCATTGTCAACGACCGGGACGCCTGCACCGGTGAACCAATAGCGCAGTCGGCCATCGTGGCGGAGATCATCGCGGCGGCATCGCGGGAGATGGGATGCTCCGTGAAGGATGCGCTCAGCGCGATCGTGCACAGCCACGCAATCCTGTCGGACTCGCCTGAGGCATGGATCGACAATCACCTAGTCGGCTTCGATTCGGCGGCGCAGGCGCGCGCGGCGGCGATCGTGGATGGTTCCAGGCGCATGCCACGAGTGTTCGCGTCGGGAGATACGGGTTCATCGACTCCCGCGAGCGACCTCGATGTGCCAGTTTCGCGGCTGGCGACGATTCTCAAGAACCCCGCGCGCGAGTACCTCAGTGGCTGTGGCATCGTGGCCACCAAGTCAGAGGGGTTGCTCGCACCGACCTGCGAAGTGATTGATCCCGAGGCGCTGGACTCCTGGAAAGTGCGCGCACAGGCGCTTGACGCCGTGGTGCGGCGAGAACCTGCGGTCGCGGTGCGAGAGCGCGTCGTGCGCGAGGGGATGCTTCCCCACGGGCTCGGGGGAGTTAGCGAGTGGGACAGCGAGTTGGTGGTGGCCGAGGCCGTCTTGGCGGCGATTGAGCAGAAGACAAGGGAGAACGGAGAGACGCCGGCGCTCACTCTGCTGCGGAGGAAGAAGCGCCCCGATCTCGACCTTGAACCGTGGCTCCACTTTCTAGAACACTCGGCGAGCCCGGCCGAAGGCCGCGCGCTGGTTGTGGTCTATGACACATCGTCGGCCGCGAAGGCGAGCTGGATGGATCCGATCGACCCAACTCAGGCGCAGACCGTGTTGGCTGAGTTACGCGCGCTGGCCGCAACTGCCCGAACGACGCTCCTTCCATTCCACGGCAAGCTTCTAAAGCCATGGCGCGTGAAGTCAACCGATCCGGTCGACGCGCGGCTCGCCAGAGTGCGCAAGGTGTTCGATGATGATGTTGAGTCCGATGCCAACATCCAACTCGCGTTTCGAGGCGCAGATTTCTTCTCGTTCGGACTTGGCACAAGTTCGTCGGAGACACCTCGCGCGCTCGTGCACTTTCTTGAGTGGATCGACAGTCGGATGGCGGCGACGCGATGGGGAGAGTCTCCATGACGGAACCCTTCGACCTTGACCGCGATGCGGCTCTGGCGGGTACTACCGCGATTGAGGCGAGCGCAGGAACGGGCAAGACTTGGTCGGTCGAGCAGATCGTCGTTCGGCGTGTGCTCGCGGGAATGGCGATCGACCGAGTGCTCCTGATCACCTTCACACGGACCGCAGCCGAGGAGCTTGCCGAGCGTTCGCGGGGGGCGATCCAACGGAGGCTCGATGATGACGGCGGCGGGATCGCGCCCGAGGCGCGAGGAAAACTCGAACACGCACTCCTCGACTTCGACGCCGCGTGTATCACGACGATCCACGGGTTCTGTCAGCGAATGCTTTCAGAGCACGCGACCGAGGCGGGGGAGTACTCGCTCGAGGGATGGTCGCTCGATCCGGCGCCAAAGCGCAGCGTCGATCTGGCCATCGAGGACGCCTGGAGCGCGACGGCACTCATCGATCCCCAACTCGCGCACCTTGCGGGATCGCTGAAGGAGTCGCGTGGCACGATCAGCAAGATCCTCAATCGTGACCAAGATGGTCATCCCATCGCTGACTTCGCTGCAGCGGTCGCGCTGTGGCGCCACGCTGCGGACGCGATGGTCGCGGACAGGAATCTTGTGTCGGCGATCTTGGCGCTGGCGGAAGGATTGCTCGCGGAATCAAGGCGCATCCTCGAAGCCTGCGCGGATGCCCTCGCCAGGGTCGACGGCGCAGACCCATCACGCCGCGAGAGCGCCCTCGTGAGTGCAACGAAGGAACTTGCCCGCGGCCCTGGTGTAGCCGGCGGGATCCTTGTCGATCCGGATTCGGCCGCGCGGGCATCAAAGAAGGACCAGACCGCGAGCTCGCAGGCACTCATGGCAACACCCGACTGGCGAGCGCGTTCGAAGCGGATCTCGGAAGTTGTGGATCTGTGGGATCGCGCACAGATCGTTGCGCTCGAAACGATCGGGGCCGCCGCGAGGTCTCGCCTTCTAGACCGTCGCGCACGCCTGAGGCTCTTTCACTACGACGACATCATCATCCGCATGCACAAGGCTGTTCATACGAGACCAGACTTCGCCACGGCCGTGTCGGATCGGTTCGACCTCGTCGTCGTCGACGAAGTCCAGGACACGGATCGCCGACAGACCGCGATCATCAAGCGGCTGTTTATCGAACCGCGCAAAGCCAGCGACCAAACCGCCGCCTACCTCGTCGGTGACCCCAAACAGAGCATCTATGGATTCCGAGGAGTTGAGTTTGAGGGATACATTGCACTGCGAGCGCTCGCGAGGAAGCAGATTCGCGCACTCAAAGTCAGTTACCGATCCGATCCGAAGCTCGTCGATGGTGTCACGCACCTCTTTGCTGTGACAGCACCATTCTTTCATGCCGAGATCGGAATGGATCCGGTGCGCAGCGCCTTCAATGAGACGCGCATGAGGGGCCCAGAGGACGAAGATGAATCAGGTGTCCGAATCCTGTGCGCGCCTACAGCGCCGACTTGGGACACGCTCTTCTCCTTAGTCGCATGGGCCATTCAAGAGCAGTTGCAGCGGGGGATCCGCGTGACTGACGGGATATCTGGTGCGAATGACTCACTTCGGCCTCTGCGGCCCGAAGATCTCGCGGTGTTGTGCCGCGACAACCGGCAGGTGCGCCAGATGTTGACGGCTCTGCGTGAACTCAATGTGCCTGCCGTTGCGCTCGGCCGTGGAAGCGTGTTTGAGTCGGACGCAGCGCAGGAAATCGTGCGACTGGTGGCGGCGCTTGCCGCTCCCAATCGACGCGATCGCGCGCTTGCGGCGTGTGCAGGGTCTCTCATCGGGATGTCGGCGCGTGAAGCGCGAACAGAGCCAGAGGCGTGGACCCAGAAGATCCGGGACGGCGCCGTCGTGGCGGACAAGCATGGCGTCGCTAACGCAGTGCGCACAGTGGTGGGCGATCGCCTAGCGGATCTCGTCGTCGAGCCCGATGGGGAACGCGACGAGGCGGATCTTGTGCATCTCCTGGAGTTGATCGATGCCGCCGAGGCAAGCGGCATCTGTGGAGCGCAGGCGATCTCTCTGTGGCTGGCCGGGCAGATCGATGGCGTCGTCGAGGAATCGGACGACCAGAGGTCGCGCCTTGTCGGTGGCGCTGATGCCGTGAAGATTCAGACGCTGCACTCGAGCAAGGGACTCACCTACGGGATCACCTGGCTGCCGTCATTCATGAAGCCGAGGAAGAATCGGGAGGATGACCCGACAGCACGACTGCAGCAGTGTGCGGAGGAGCGGCGACTCCTGTATGTCGGGCTCACCCGCTCGCGCTGGCAATCGAATCTCGTGTGGGCGCCGGACAAGGCGGCTGGAATCTCCCCGCTGGCGACACTCCTGCACGCGCGCAGTGAGTCGGATCACGATTGCGCGGCAATAGCAGCGTCGGCAGCACTCAAAGATCCCGTGGCAGCACGGGCTCAGCTCGACGCACTTGCGGGGAGTTCCCGGGGAACGATTTCGGTTGTGGCTCTTCCCACGGCATCGGCGGGCCAGTTCGCGGCTGAAGTGGCGACAGTGCTCCATCCCGCACGAGCGGCCCCGATCGTTCCACCACCCATCGACCATGTGAGCTTCACGAGCTTGTGTTCCCGCAGCGCGCACGAAGTGCCCGACATCGCAGGACTCGACCGTGACGAGTCAGCCGCACGCCGTGTCGTCGCCTACGAAAGCGACGCGGCGTCGCCGTGCGACCGCGAACTCAGGAAACTCGGCGTGACTGGAACACGCCTCGGAACCGCGATCCACGAAACGCTCGAGGAAATCAGCGCGTTCGCGGCGATTGCCCCGGGGGCTGACCGAAAGCCGCTGGTCGAGGCGCTCGAGTCACGGCTGTGCAGCCGCGCCACGGGCTCGCCGCGCCCTGACCTTACGCCTCTTGCGGAAGCGCTCGCCGAGGCGCTTTCGATTTCGCCAGAAAGCCTCGACTGGCCCACTACGGTGCAGTGCGCGAGCATGACACGTGGCGTGTTCCGGGAACTCAAGCTTGCCACTTCTTGGAGGGCGAGCGCGGCGGATGTAGCTGACGCGTTCGAGCGCGAAGACGCGCCGTGGTCCGGGGCGCTCGCGCTCGAAGTGCGCAAGCTCGGGGGCGCTGGGCTGCGCGGTATGTTCGTCGGGACGCTCGATCTCGTCTGCATGCGCGATGATCGATGGTTCATCGCGGATTACAAGACAAATGACCTCGGCACCGAGCCAGAGCAGTACTCGCAGATACGGTCGGTTGGTGGGCTGTCCGCTCTCGATCAAGCGATGATCGCCAGCCGCTATCCGCTGCAGGCCGCCCTCTACGCCGTCGCGGTGAGGCAATGGATTGCCTCGCGCAGAGGAATGGAGGCCAGCGGGACAAGTCCGATCGGCGGGATTTCCTATCTCTTCCTCCGCGGAATGGATCCTCTTCGACCGGGACAGGGAATCTGGACATGGAACCCATCGCTGGCGCTGCTCGATGCGCTTGGGGAGTGTGTCTCGAACCTCGGCGACGAGGAAGCACAATGAGCACCCTCGTGCCAATCACCGACCTCACACCACGCGCCGATGCGCGGTGGTTCGGGGATCGGCTCGCCAAGATCATCGCGTCGGACGATCCGATCATCGCTGACACCGTCGCGTGGTGCGAACATCAGCTGTCAAGCGGTCACACATGTCTCGACTTCAATGTTCCGGTCATTGCGCGGCTGGGTCAGAGCGACGCGGACGGGTGGGCGGAGTCGGCCGCATTGCCACCGCAAGAGTGGCTAGGCCGCTTGCGGGAGTGCGGGGAAGTAGCGCAGCGCGACATCGGATCGATGCACGAGAGCGATCGGGTACTCGTGCTCGAAGGAAGCCGCCTCTATTTCGCGGCGAGCCACTCCAACGAAGTTGTGATCGCACGGCGACTCGTCGAGCTCAGTCGAACGGGGTCGCTCACGATCATCACAGGTGGACCGGGCACGGGGAAGACGACAACCGCGAGCGCACTCGTGGGAGACCGGGTGCGCGATGATCCCGACGCCGCAGTTATGCTGCTCGCCCCGACTGGGAAGGCAGCAGCGCGCCTGACCGAGTCGATGCGTCGCGCGGCGGAATCGTCCGATCTTCCAGCCGTGGCACGAACGATGCTCGGCGCGATCACCGCGATCACGATCGACCTCGCGCTCATGGAACGCAAAGGTCTCGCGCTGGCGCAGGCGGCCTTGGTTGTCGTCGATGAGTGTTCGATGATCGACTCCCACAAGATGCGGCGGCTTCTGTGTGGACTCGCGCCAACGGTCAAGCTCGCGCTCCTCGGCGATCCGCACCAACTGGTCAGCATCGAGGCCGGGACGGTCCTCGGGGACATTCTTCCCGACGGCCCCCAACACCCGCTGTGGAACTGCACGACGACTCTCACAAAGAACTGGCGGTTCCCCGAGGACGGCGCGATCGCGCGGCTCGCTGCGGCAGTGAACCTTGGAGACTGGGAAGCAACGCAGCGGTGTCTCGCTGCGACCTCGTCGGATCCAGGCGCCGTTGTCTGGTACCCGGTCAGCAGTTCGCGAGAAGTTGTCGGTCGAGCGCTGGCCCTTCGTCAGGAGCTAGGCGCAGGCGTGTGCATCCTCTGCGGTCATCGCGTTGGCCATGACGGATCGGTCGCCATCAACCGCGCCGTTACACGGTCCCTCGGTGTCGCCGCGTATTCCGACCGGATGAATGGGGAGGACTTCATCGGTCGCCCGATCATCGTCACTGCGAATGACCGCGCCACTCGCCTCGTCAACGGCGACACGGGGATCGTCGAGGATGGACCCGGCGGCGTCCACGTCGCCCGCTTTCCTGATCGGCCCGAACCGGTTCCGATAGACCGTCTCCCCGAGCATGAAGCGGCGTACGCACTCACGATCCACAAGTCACAAGGCTCCGAATACGACGCGGTCGTAGTCGCGCTTCCCGCGAGGCCATCGCCGGTTCTGACGCGCGAACTTCTCTACACCGCGATCACGAGAACTCGGGGGCGCGTCTCAATCATCGCCAGTGAGGTATCTCTCAAGGCTGCGGTCGAGCAGCGAGTCTCGCGCGCGAGCGGGCTGCGCGAGCGGATCATCGAGGCGGCGCGGGCATGACGGCGTGTGACATGGAGAGTCAGCGCCCCAAGAAATGAAATCGGGCGAAGCGCCGCAGACGCGACGCTTCGCCCGAATGTGAAGGCTGAAGCAATTCTCAGTTGGCCCAGCTTGAGAGGATCGCGGTGAGGTCGCCCGCGCCCATCGAACCGTCTCCGTCATAGTCGAGGACTGGATTCACGAGGCCCCACATCGAGAAGAGTTCGGTGATGTCGAGCCCGTCGACCACAAGGTCGTCGTTGAAGTCGCCTAGCACCTGATTGACCGCCGCGGTCGCGGCCAATGGCGGCTGCGCGACGGTGGCATGGCATGATCGACGGGCTCGATCTATCGGCTCTTCTCTCCGCATGGGGAAGCACACACTCGAGCGCGGACTTTGATGGCGACGGGATCGTCGGTGGAGTTGACTTGACGCAACTGTTTGCCGACTGGGGCTAGCCTCGAAAGTGGGCGGCGAGGTCGGGGCAAGTGCGTGTGGTCACGCTATACACTGAGCCAACCAATGTCCACCAAGTACCGCACTGTTCCGCAGGCGACCACGGGGATGCCTTCGGGAGTTCGGTACATCGTCGGCAACGAGGCGGCGGAGCGGTTCTCGTTCTATGGAATGAAGACGATCCTTGTCGTCTTCATGACGCAGTATCTGCTGACGGCCTCCGGAGGCGCGGAGTACATGACCGACACCAAGGCGCGCGAGTGGATGCACCTCTTTGTCGCCAGTGCCTACTTCTTCCCGGTGATCGGCGCGGTCCTCGCAGATGCGTTCCTCGGTAAGTATGTGACGATCATGTCGCTGTCGGTGGTCTATTGCCTCGGCCATCTGAGCCTCGCGCTCATCGACATGCCGACCGCGATGCTCACGGCGACGATGAAGCCACAGGGTTGGCTCATCGCCGGGCTAGTGCTGATCGCGATGGGTTCCGGCGGGATCAAGCCATGCGTCAGCGCCAATGTCGGTGACCAGTTCGGTAAGGCCAACCGCCATCTCATCGAGAAGGTCTTCGGATGGTTCTACTTCTCCATCAACTTTGGATCGTTCTTCTCGACGCTGCTCACGCCTTGGCTGCTCAAGAATCACGGGCCGGGATGGGCCTTCGGAGTTCCGGGCATCCTGATGGCGATCGCGACGCTCGTCTTCTGGATGGGGCGGTACCGATTCACCCACATTCAGCCGCGCGGTGTCAGGTACTTCCGCGAGACATTCACAGGACAGGGGCTGAAGGCCATTCTGAAGCTGATTCCGCTCTACCTCTTTGTCGCCATGTTCTGGTCGCTGTACGACCAGGGTGGGGGCGCGTGGGTGCAGCAGGCCAAGCAGATGGATCTCGACTTCATGGGGATCACCTGGCTGGAGAGTCAGGTGCAGGCGATCAACCCGCTCCTGATCCTCATCTACATCCCGCTCTTCGCGTACCTGATCTATCCGGCGATGGGCAAGGTGATTCGCCTCACACCGCCGCGGAAAATCCTGATCGGTTTCGCGCTCTGCGTGGCGTCCTTCGGAGTTGCCACCTACGCCCAAGGGCTCATCGACCACGAGGAAGTCCGATTCCGAGAGCAGATCGCGCCCATGGTCGCTTCAGGTGCGCTCGACACTGTGGCCACGGCTGCGGCCATGCGGCATCTCGAACTCAACGCGCAGGCAATCGATCTCGAAGCGGCGGGGACGGATCATGCGACGGTCTCGGCCGTCATTGCCCGCGCGGGAATCTTGGTCGCCAAGGATGGCACGGTGTCGAAGGCGAACTGGCCGAGTGTCGCGTGGCAACTCCTGGCGTATCTCGTCATCACTGCCGCGGAGGTCTTCGTGTCGATCACATGCCTGGAATTCAGTTACACGCAGGCGCCGCAGCAGATGAAGTCGCTCATCATGAGCTTCTGCCTCCTGTCCGTCTCGCTGGGCAATCTGTTCACTGCGCTTGTCAACCGTTTCACGATGGATGCGGCCGGAAACTCAACGCTTGTGGGCGCGGACTACTACTGGTTCTTCACGAAGATGATGATCTGCACGACGGTGCTGTTCATCGCGGTCGTCGCGCTCTACAAGCCGCGCGAGTACCTGCAGGATGACGCGCCCGCCGCTGGATCGTCCTAGATAGTCCGCTACCAGGCGTGCAGCACAGGATTGGCCGTCTCGAACAGGTTCGGGCCGATGAGCGTGCACTCCGATGATTTCCAGTCCTTGAGGTAGCGCACGACCACGGAGGCGTTGGAGAAACCGTTGCCGATGAAGGCGTTCGCACGGGAGGCGACGAGTGTGTCGATGAGCACCTCCACGCCGAGGCGCCTCCGCTGCGACGAGTGCAGGTAATGAGTCCCGGTGTCTGTGGCCGTGCGTGCGCACTCAGTCGTCACGACTCGGTCGCCGTAGGTGGCGCGGTAGTGGGCGAGGATCCGCTCGTCGTCGGTCATCAGGAAGAGTGCGTGGGCGGGATGGCCTTCGAGATGCTTCGCGATGCGCGCGTGGTACTCCCGGTTGACGCCGTCGAGGTCGGCAAGCTCAAGCGCCTTGTCCGATCCGCGTGCGTGCACCGCGAGGTAGCCGTCGCGCGAGAACCTCGCGGCGCAGAACGCATCGACTTCGTTGAGGATCGCCCGCTGCGGGCGCAGATGGTCGCGGACGAGACAACGGGCGATCTCGTGGACTGTCTGGCCATGGAGTGGATTCTCTGGCGGGATCCACGGCAGAAGATCGTTGATGCCAGCGAAGAAGTCAGTGACGAGGACGCGCTCACCTCGGGCGAGTCCCCAGAGACCCGCGACGCGCGAGTATGGGCCCTTCCACTTGGACACCTCCGGAGTTGTCAGCGTGGCTGCAGTCCACTTGGGAGGCCAGCAGTCGAACCCGCCGCCAACGAGGTCGGCAACGGTGACACCGGAGACCGGCTCAAAGAATTCTGTCCAGGCATTCGCGCTCGGGTCGCTGCTGAACAGCGAGTTGGCACCCCAATGCACGATCGGTGTTCGGTTCGTCAGGCGCGCGACGAGCAGCTGTCCGATCACATGGGAGACATCCGACCAGAAACCGAATCCCCACGCCTTGATGAGGAGGAACTTGTTCTCTCGAGCGTCTGGCGTGGTCTCGGTGTGTGCCGTCGCCGCGTGCCGCTGAATGCGTTCAAGGCTTCCTCGAGGTAGCTGCCACGCCGGATAGGCGGCGATCGACTCATCGAAGTGTCGTGATGCGTGCTCCAGAAGGTTGGCCGCGGAGGCGATCCACCCGAGCATGTTGAAGCTGCGGGCGATCGTCTCGCTGTTCATGCGCGAAGACTCCCGTGCCAGCCGCTCGCGGATTCGCACCTCGGCGAGCGCAATATTTCCGCGCCGGGCGAGATCCACCATCGCCACTTCGAACGGATCGTCCGATCCTGAATCACCGAACCGCTCGAGCCCGAGGATTCCAGAGAGTGGGATCGGCGGCGGGGCAGGTGACGACCGTGCCGTCGGCTCCGCTGGCTTGCCGCAGCACTTCTTGAACTTCCGGCCGCTCCCGCACGGGCAGTCGTCGTTGCGCGATGGGCTCATCGAGAGGCTCGCCCGCAGGTTGCGCTGCGCGTCACACGAGCGCGACGGCGTTGTCGATGATTGCGTTGAGTGTCGCGCTCGGACGCATCGCCGCCGAGGCGAGCCTCGCGCATGGGTGGTAGTACCCGCCGATGTCGATCGGCTTTCCCTGCACTGCAGTGAGCTCAGCGACAATCACCCGTTCGTTCGAGGCAAGGTCGGCGGCCATCGGAGCGAACTTCGTCGCAAGGTCCTTGTCGGCGGTCTGAGCGGCCATCGCCTGGGCCCAGTAGAGCCCGAGATAGAACGCACTTCCGCGATTGTCGAGTTGACCGACCTTCCTTGCAGGCTCCTTCTTGCTGTCGAGGTACTTGCTGGTGGCGGCGTCGAGCGCATCGGCGAGCACCTTCGCTCGCGCATGGCCTCTTCGCTGCGCGAGGTGATCGAGTGACGCGGCCAGTGCCAGGAACTCACCGAGCGAGTCCCATCGAAGATAGTTCTCCGCAGTGAACTGCTGGACATGCTTGGGTGCGGACCCGCCCGCGCCGGTCTCGAAGAGTCCACCACCCGACATCAACGGAACAATCGAGAGCATCTTCGCGCTCGTGCCAAGCTCGAGGATGGGAAAGAGATCGGTGAGGTAGTCGCGCAGGACATTGCCGGTGATGGAGATCGTGTCCTTTCCGGCCTTCATCCGCTCCAACGAGAAGGTGCACGCCGCCGAGGGCTCCATGATGCGGAACTCGAGGCCATTGGTGTCCTGTTCGGCGAGATACTTCGTGATCTTTACGATGAGTGCCGCGTCGTGCGGACGGCGCTCGTCGAGCCAGAACACCGCGGGCGTGCCGGTGATCCGCGTGCGTGAGACCGCGAGTTTCACCCAGTCCCTGATGGCTGCGTCCTTCGTCTGGCACGCGCGCCAGATGTCACCCGCCTCGACCGCGTGCTCGATGAGCGACTTGCCCGAAGCATCGACGATTCGGATGATCCCATCCGCCTTCACCTCAAATGTCTTGTCGTGCGATCCGTATTCCTCCGCGGCCTGCGCCATCAGCCCCACATTGGGAACCGAGCCCATCGTCCTGGGGTCAAGCGCGCCATGCGTACGGCAGAAGTCCAAGACCGACTGGTAGACGCCCGCGTAGGAGCGATCCGGGATGCACGCCTTGGTGTCCGCGGTTGCGCCTTTGGCGTTCCACATCTTGCCGCCTTCGCGCACCATCGCCGGCATCGAGGCATCGATGATGACATCGCTGGGCACATGGAGATTGGTGATGCCCCGGGCGGAGTCAACCATCGCCAGCGCCGGTCCGCGCGCGTAGGTCGCGGTGATGTCCGCGTCGATCGCAGCTCGATCCGCCTCGGGGAGCGTCGCGATCTTCGCGATGAGGTCGCCGAATCCGTTGCGCGTGTCGACACCGAGCCTGGTCAGCGTGGTGGCGTGCTTAGCAAAGACCTCAGAGAAGTACGCGCGCACGCAGTGGCCGAACATGATCGGGTCGGAGACCTTCATCATCGTCGCCTTGAGGTGGAGCGAGAGGAGCACCCCCGTCGCCCGCGCATCCTCGATCTGCGCGGCATAGAAGGCGCACAGTGCCTTCTTGTTCATGAAGCTTCCGTCGAGGATCTCGCCAGCCTGGAGTTTCATGCCATCCTTGAGCACGGTGACCGAACCGTCTCTCGCGACATGCTCGATGCGCACCGAGGTCGCTGCGGGAATGGTCACCGACTTCTCGTTGCCGTAGAAGTCGCCGCCAGTCATGGAGGCCACCTGGGTCTTGCAGTCGGCACTCCACGATCCCATCTTGTGCGGGTGTGCCTGCGCGAACGCCTTCACAGCCTTGGGTGCGCGACGGTCGGAGTTGCCCTCGCGGATGACGGGATTGACGGCACTCCCCTTGACCTTGTCGTATCTCGAGTTGCTCTCGCGCTCGGCGGTGGCCGCGGGTGCATCCACATAGTCAGGCACCGCATACCCCTGCTTCTGGAGCTCGGCGATCGCCGACTTCAGTTGGGGCACAGACGCGCTGATGTTCGGGAGCTTGATGATGTTCGCATCAGCGGTGAGGCACATGAGGCCCAGCTCTGCCAGAGAGTCGTCAATGCGTTGCGCCGGACTCAGGCACTCGGGGAAAGCAGCCATGATCCGCCCCGAGAGCGAAATGTCCCGTGTCTCGACCTCAATGCCAGCGGGCCCGGTGAACGCGCGAAGAATGGGGAGGAACGAGCAGGTGGCGAGCGCGGGGGCTTCGTCGGTGTGGGTATAGATGATCGTGGGCTTCTTCATCGGGTGCTCCCTGGTGTGAGTGGCCCAGTAGTGTACGGACGGCTCCGTTGACTTCGACCACTCAGCGCTTGAGTTTGCTCTCGTAGATCGAGATCCACTGCGTCACGGTCATCTTGCCTGCAAGTTCCCCGACGAGCGCGAGGGGGACATCGTCTGACTTCTTGAACCGGATGCACGATTTCCCCATGTCGAGTCTTTTCTTGCTGTGTTTCGGCCACGCAGAAGTGAACCACTTGAGTGTCGCCGGATCCAAGTACACGCCCATGTGGTAGAGCCCGATATGACTCTTCTGCGAGGCCAGTCCCATGAACCAGAGCGGCATTTTCGGATCGCAGTGGTAGCCGGAGGGATAGATCGAATGCGGAACGACATAGCTGATCATTCCGTAGTTGATGCACGCCGCAAACCCCTTGGGAAGGCGTTTCAGGACCGTCCTGTGCATCGCGGTGATGATCGCCTTGCGCTCCACCGGGAGTGCCGCGAGATACTGGGCGACCGTCGATGGTTTGGCGGCCGGCATGGAGCCAAGGTACTTCAGCGTGCGTCGCGGCGGGACTCCTACGATGTTCCCATGGCCTCCGACGCAGCGCTGCAGAAGGCACTGAAGGACGCGCGCGAGGGACGGCTCGACGCCGCGCTGGCTTCGGTGCGGATCATGGTGCAGCGCGATCCGAAGGACTGGTCGGCGGTGCAGGTGTACGCGATGCTTCTGTGCGACGCGGGGCAATTCACGCAGGCAATTCATCACTTCGCGCGAGTGGTGACGGTCGTTCCCGATGCCGCGCCGCTGCGCAACAACTACGCCAATGCGCTGCTGGCTGCGGGGCGCGCCCGTGACGCCGTTGATGAGTGGCGCGCCGCACTCAGAGCCGATCCCACCTACCGGATGGCTTACCTCGGGCTGACGCGCGCGCTCATTGAGTGCGGCGATGCGGATGCCGCGGTCAGGGATGGGGAGCGCGGCCTTGCCCTGCACCCAGACTGGCCGCGACTGGCCCACAATATGGCCAACGCGCTTGAGGCGGCGATGCGTGTTGACGAGTCTGTAACGCTGCTCAAGTCGACGCTTGCGCACCACCCCAAGGAAGGGTGGCTTCGCTCGCGCACCATGCAGGCACTCAACTATGTCGATGTGCCTCTCAAGGAGAGCGTCGCGGCGCACCGGGAGTTCCTCGCGTGCGCGACGGGCTCGTGTGAGCACGCGCGCACGGATTCCAACCGGGATCGGCCGTTGAGCATCGGCATCCTCTCGGGGGACATGCGGACCCACTCGGTCGCATACTTCGCGCTGCCATTCATTGAGCGGCGCGAACCAGGTTCATCGCTGACGATTTTCTCGATTGGCGTGGCCAAAGAGGCAGATCCCATGCGCGCGCGTATCCGGTCGCTCGCCGACGAGTGGGTCGAGCTCTCGGGGGCGGTCGACTCGGCGATCGATCGGGAGATCCGACGGCGCAACATTGATGTCCTCATCGAGCTCGGTGGTCACACTGCTGGTGGACGGCTGAGCGCGCTTGACAGTGCTCCCGCTCCCGTGATCATCTCCGCGATCGGGTACCCGAACACTTCCGGGCATCGCGCGGTCGGGTGGCGAATCGTGGACGCGATCACTGACCCGTTGAGCGAGCCGGCACAGTGCACGGAACAGCTCCTCAGGATCGACCCGTGCTTCCTTTGCTACGCCCCGCCTGCCAACACACCGGAGCGGGTGATGCCCCCGTTCGATGGGCCGATCATCTTCGGTTCGTTCAATCTTGCGACGAAGATCAGCCCACGATGCGCGCGGATGTGGGCCGATGTCGTGCGCGCCGTGCCTGGGTCGCGGCTCCTTATCAAGAGTCAGGCGATCGCCGACCCCGGCGCCCGCGAACGGCTCCTCGTAATGCTCGAGACCGCCGGGATTGCTCGCGAGAGGGTCGATGTGATCCCAACGATGGCGACGCTTGGGGAGCATCTCGCCTGCTACTCGCGCGTGCACATCGCGCTCGACACGGTTCCATACAACGGAACGACAACGACCTGCGAAGCACTGTGGATGGGAGTGCCAGTCATCGCGCTTATGGGCGATCGCCACAGCGCGCGTGTCGGAGCAAGTCTTCTGGCCGCGGCAGGGCATCCCGAGTGGGTCGCCGCAACACCAGCGGAATTCACCACAATCGCCGCCGCCCTCGCCAGTGACCGCACGCGACTGGGATCGCTGCGCGGGTCGCTCCCGGGATCCCTCGCCGCGAGTGCACTGTGCGACCAGCCGAAGTACGCCAGTGCCTTCGCGAAGGCGATCCGCCACGCCTGGCAGCAGCCGCGCGAGTGAGGAGGGGAGGGGGGGCGCGCGCTCGTCCCAGCTGATGTGGAACGGGCTCGCCGCGCGCTCGCCAACTTCGACGACGCGTCAACCGAAACGGGAAACCTCGACGAGATCTTCGTCACCCAGCATCCCGACGGGTATGAGCCGCGCGATCACGCGATCTGGCGGAGACTGACCGAGCAGCAGCGCGTGTATCTGCCAGCGCACGCGATCCGGTGAACGAACTGAATCGCGCCCATCCCTGCGGTCTCTGCGCCTTCGATCACGCCGTCGCCAATGTCGCGCTGGGCCAGATGAACACGATGGTTCAGTGGTACAGCGAAGTCCTCGGCTTCCGCCTCTTCAAGCACTTTAATGACAAGGACATCTCGACCAGATACTCCGCCCTCATGTCCAAGGTCATGGACGGTGGGCGCAACATGATCAAGATCCCAATCAACGAACCGGCGCCCGGATTGCGAAAGAGCCAGGTTCAGGAATATCTCGACTGGCATGACAACACCCCGGGCGTGCAGCATCTCGCCTTCCGCACCGCCGACGCGCTCACAACCGTCCGCGAGTTGCGTCGGCGCGGCGTCGCGTTCCTCGGTCTCCCCGCCGCCTACTACGAAGCGGTCTGGGCGCGGGTCGAGGGGGCGCTGGGTCATCCCATCGAGGAACCACACGAATTGGTCCAGCAACTTGGACTGCTTCTCGACTCTGACGACGAGGGGTACCTCCTTCAGGTATTCACGAAGCCGCTGCAGGATCGTCCGACGCTCTTCATCGAGATCATCGGCCGCAAGTGGGCGAAGGGGTTCGGCAAGGGCAATTTCAGGGCGCTGTTCGAGGCGCCTGAACTCGAGCAGGAGCGCCGAGGCAATCTCTAGTTTGGCACGACTCACCCATCAGGAGACAGATCATGTGCTACTACATCGCTCGCGGGTCGATCCCGCACAAGCGTCACACCCGTCACATCGTTTACGGTCGCCTCGCCTACGAAGAAGTGTTCGGCACCGAGGGGTTCTCGGGCACGATGAGCACGATCTACTACCGGAATCCGCCCACGGCCGTCGAGCGCGTGGAGATTGGGGAAGTGGTCGAGCCAACCTATGTCGAGCAGCGTGCGCTTCGCATGCGCCACCTGCGCGCCGGGCTCATCCAGCCCGAAGGTGACCCGATCACAGGCCGCAAGGTTCTCCTAGGCAACAGCGATGTCGAGATCTCGCTCTGCGTTCCGGCACAGCGAATGCCGACGCTCTACAAGAACGGTCAGGCTGACGAGTGCCTGTACATCCAGCGTGGCTCGGGCACGCTGACCACACTCTTCGGACGGTTGGCGTTTGAGGCTCGCGATTTCGTGGTCATTCCGAAGGGGACGATCTACCGGCTCGATAGTGAGATGCCGGGAGTTCGCTATCTCACGATGGAGTTCGTCAACGGGTCGCATGTGCAGCCTCCCAAGCGGTATCGGCAGGGTGGGGTCGGCCAGTTCCTAGAGAACAGTCCCTACTGCGAACGGGACATCCGCGCACCAGATGGGCCGTTCGGCACGCCCGACGATGCCAGGGTCAATGGCGAATACGAGGTCTGCGTCAAGGCGCGCGGTGCGATGCATCGCTACACCTACACCCACGATCCGATGGACATCGTCGGATACGACGGAGTCTGCTGGCCCTATGCCTTCAATGCCATGGACTTCGCCCCGATCGTCGGCCAGGTGCATCTTCCGCCGCCGGTCCATCAGGTCTTCGAGGGGCACAATGTTGTCATCTGCGCGTTCTGCCCGAGGCCGCTCGACTTCCATCCCAACGCTGTCCGTGTCCCGTACGCCCACTCCAACATCGACAGCGACGCAGTGATGTTCTACGCCGAGGGCAACTACACCGCGCGGCGTGGGATCGAGGAGTGCTCAATCACGCTGCACCCCCTTGGAATCCCACATGGCCCCCACCCTGGCACGATCGAGGCGACGACGGACCAGCGGTCCACCGACGAACTCGCCGTCATGTGTGACACCTTCCGGCCTCTGTACCCGACTCAGTACGCGCTGGGGATCGAAGATCCAGACTACGCGTACAGCTGGAAGGTGAAGCGCACTGGGCAGCTCGCTCACGCCTAGCGCAGCGAGAGGTCTAGCGCAGCGAGAGGTCTAGCGCAGCGAGAGGTCTAGCGCAGCGAGAGGTCTAGCGCAGCGAGAGGTCTAGCGCAGCGAGAGGTCTAGCGCAGCGAGAGGTCTAGCGCAAAGACACGGCGACCACACTCGCCGGGCCGGCCGCCTACCGCTTGCCGCTTGGCTTTCGGGCGCGGTAGATCTCGCGTTTCGAGACCTTGTGTCGCGTCCCTGACGGGCATGGGCGGAAGCCCTTCTCCTGAAAGGCGACTCGGAAGGACTCGAGGCTGGTCGAGTCGAGGAACTGGTCAAGACCATGCTGGATCGTCACCAGAGAGTCGTGGAGCGGGCAGGGGTTGCCTGCGCCGCAGATGCCGCCGCCGAACGGGCAGTTCTCGCTCTCGTCCGGCCGCTCGAAAATGTCAAAGACGGCACGAAGCTTGATCGACTTGGGGGGCGTGGCGAGGGTGTAGCCACCACCTGGGCCCCGTGATCCGCGCACGATCCCGGCCAGCGAGAGCGAGGTGAGGATCTTCGCGACGAATGGTGCTTGAAGCCCGCGCGCATCGGCGATCTCCTGAGCATTGAGCCTGGTCTTCCCCCCGTCGTACACCTCTGCCAGTCGGCTCACGGCGGCGATGGCGCATTCAGTCTGCTTTCCGTACAAGTGGATCTCCTTTGCCGAAAATGTACAGGGGCAGAGAAATAGATGCGGCCTTTACCCGCTCGCGGGTGGTGACGGGACCTGTGCCCCGATCTAGACAGGTCGGCGCTTCCTCACGCGAAAGCTCTCGCGGGGCTCGGTCGGAACGATCGTTGGGTCGACCTTCGGTGGCCTGACTGTCGCATTCTCAGCAAGTGCCCCCTCTTGCGCAGCAGCCCGGAAGATCTCAAAGGTCGTCTCCTCGAGGAAGGTGCTCACCTGCTGCTTCACTTCCACGAGCTTGTCGTGCAGCGCGCAGTTCTTCCCGACGCCGCAGATTCCGCCACCGAATGGGCAGAGTGGAGAGGGATCCTCCCGTTCGAAGACATCAGCGACCTGTTGGAAGGTGATCGCATGTGGCGCACGCGACAGGGCGTATCCGCCTCCAGGTCCGGGAGAGCAGACGATCAGTTGCGCCTGCGAGAGCGAGGCCAGGATCTTCGCCAGCATCGGGCCGGGGAGATTGCGCTGTTAAGCGATTCCGACAGCCGACAGACGGGTGGTACCGCCGTCCCAGACTTCCGCAAGTCGGCTCATGGCTCCGATAGCCCGCTGTGTCTACTTTCCATACATGATCTGTCTCCAGGGGTTCAAGGATGGGCGAGTGGTGGACTCTCCAGATGATTTACGATATCATTATCTGAGTTTCTTGCATACTCCGGGTCAAGAAATGTCAGTGTTCTTGGCTAGTCCGATGTAACCACTCAAGACCCCCTCGGAGTCAAGAGCGATGTCCACCGCCTATCGGTCCGCCCGATCAGCGTTGACTGGTCGACCGCCCCGACCTTCGCGCAAAGCTGGCGATGCGGGCCGCGCGGGGGTGTGGCTGGGATGACGAGTGCGCCGACGGATGCGCGGATGCGTGCGCCGACGAGTGCGACGGTGCGTGCGTGGATGCACGCGGCGAACTCGATCCGCTCGAGTTGCCTCCTCGTCGTCGTCGGCCGCCACCGCCGCCACCGCCACCGCCACCGCCGCCACCGCCACTACCAGCGCGCCTGGTCTGATGCGGGCGCTCGGGTCCGCGCGAAGAGTCTGATGCGTGCGATTGCACCGGCTGTGGTGCTTCCGGCAGAGACTCCGGTCTGGGCATAGATGTGATATCGGCGCGAGTCAGTCGTTCGATTTGCCGCAGGAGCTGCCGCTCCTCGGGCGAGCAGAAGGAGATCGCAATTCCGTCCGCACCGGCGCGCGCGGTGCGGCCAATGCGGTGGACATACGACTCTGGTTCCATCGGGAGGTCGTAGTTGATGACATGGGTGATGCCATCGACATCGATGCCTCGTGCGGCAATGTCGGTGGCAACGAGCACCGGCGCGTCGCCGGAGCGGAACGCTTCGAGGGCGCGGGTGCGATGGTTCTGCGCCTTATTGCCGTGAATTGCGCCCGCTTCCACTCCTGCAGCGTGGAGTCGCTTGACGACCTTGTCCGCGCCGTGCTTGGTCTTGGTGAAGACAAGGGTGCGCTCGACGCCATCCTGCTCAAGGACATGGAGAAGAAGCCGGATCTTGTCCTGCGCCGCAATGGAGTAGATCCGCTGGTCGACGCGGTCGACTGTGGATGCCACCGGGGTCACCGCCACGCGGATTGGATCGCGCAGGAAGGAATTGGCAAGCCCGCGGATCTCGTCGGGCATAGTCGCGGAGAAGAGCATTGTCTGGCGGTTCTTGGGGATCGCCGACATGATGCGGCGAATAGGCTCGATGAATCCCATGTCGAGCATCCGGTCGGCCTCGTCGAGGACCGCGAACGAGATTGATCGAAGATCAACCACGCGCTGCTGCATGAGGTCGGTGAGTCGCCCTGGGGTAGCAACGATGATGTCAACACCCTGGCGCAGCGCGTTGACCTGCGAATACTGACTGACCCCGCCGAAGATCACCGTGTGGCGAAGACGAGTATTTCGGCCGTAGGTCGCAAAGCTCGCGCCGATCTGCGCGGCCAGCTCGCGGGTTGGTGCCAGCACGAGTGCACGCGGCGCTCGGCCACGATCGGCGGTGTGTTGATCAAGGCGTTGGAGAATGGGCAGCGCGAAGGCGGCGGTCTTTCCAGTGCCGGTCTGGGCGATCCCGAGGATGTCGCGCCCTTCAAGAGCTGGCGGAATCGCCTTCGACTGGATCGGAGTCGGCGTGGAGTAACCCTCCGATGCCAGAGCATCGAGGATCGGCTTCGCCAGATTCAGGCATGAAAATGCGGACGGGTGAGAAGTAGACGATGAGACAGCAGTCGACAAGACAGTAAAACCTTCCAGCTCGCGCTCTGTTCGGAGAGGCGAGCCAATGTGTTGGACTAATTCGTGTGTGGAATCAGGCCTATGGGACTTGCAGAAAACTTCCGATGCGCCCTGCAAGTGCCGGCTGAATCCCAGAGTAGTGCCGCGCGCAACGCGCACGGCCTGAGGCCCTTCCGGCGGGACGGAGCAGCCTACCACAAATCGCCGCCCCCGCAAGGCTCAACACGAATTCGGGAAACAAAGTGCCCTCCCAGGGCACATTTCATCCCGAATTCGCGAGTCTCGCGTGCGGCGTCACATCCCCCATCCGCCGAGCAGGATCGCGAGGTCTGTCGCATCGACGGTGTGATTGCCGTCGAGATCGGCGCGATGAGTCGCCGTGATGGTTCCCCAGGCGGTCAACAGGACCGTCATGTCGAGCGAGTCGGTCGAGCCATCCTCGTTGATGTCCCCAGGTCTCGTCGCAGGCATTGAGAATGCGGCGCACATGAAGGCGCGGAACCGAGGCTGGTATCCCGTCAGTGAAGCGATCGAGTGGACTCCAGTGGGGTACTCGAAGTAGTGAAAAGTTGCGAGCGGAGGAGACGCAGCCGCAGCGTGCTCAGCGAGAAGCCGACTCTGCACGACATCAACGGTTGGATCGACAGTTCCGTGATGGACATCGAGGCGCGTGACCTGGTCGACGAAGTGACCTCGGCTGTGCCGCAGGAGATCGCGACGCGTGTTCTCGAGCGAGAGGGATCCGTCGAGATAGTCGCAGATCGACCGCCGCCACGACCCAGACCCGGGGAGATCGCACCCGCCCGCAGCGGCGAGCCCCTCCGCCTCCGTCTGCGAAGAACTCTGGAAGACATCGGCTGGCCCATAGAAATTGACCCCCGCTCGTACGCGATGGTCGCGCGCCAGCACCCCAAGCAGAACGCCGCCGCCGTGGCTCATCCCCCACCCAAGGACATGCTCCTCGTCGGCGGCGGGAATGTTGGCGAGCACACCAGACACCGTCCCGATCACATCGTCGACCTCGTAGTCCTCGATCGTGCAGTCGCCGGTAGAAACAAAGCTCCCCTGTTGTCCGGTGATGACAGGCTCGCATCGGTAACTCGGCGCGACAAGGATTGCGTCGCGGCCCGAGCACGGGTCACTCCCTGTTCCAGCCATCGAGTCGTAACTCGTGAAGATCGCGGGGCTCACTCCGTCGTTGCCGCCGTGAAGACAGAGGACGACGGGATAGGTCGATTGGGGATCGAATGATGTCGGATACCGGACTGCGACATAGTGGATCCCAGACGGCTGGATGTTATGACGGACAACCTGCACTGTTCGCCCCGCGCTGTCCATCCCCTGGGCGACAACCTGCCAGTTCGCACCCGTGGGGAACCTCGCCGCCCACTCCGCGCGCACTGCCGCCCGTTCAGCCTCGCTTGGTGGTGCGAATACTTCCGAGAGATCGACCTGCCCCCACGCCAATGAGGCCACGAGCGATATCGAGAGCGAAATCGAGAGGGCGCACGCAGTGCCAGTCACATATGAACCTTGGCCAGCCAGAAGCCAGCGGGGACACCAGATTCCACGAGCGCCGGCTTCGCGACTTCGGGAAACAAAGCGCCCGATTAGGGCACATTGTTTCCCGAATTCGAGGGGGGGGGCGCTCACCGCGGCGTCGCCCGTGCCAGCGCCAGGTCGGGCCGTCCAGCCAGGAGATGAACATCGGCGAGCATGCGATGGGCATACGGCGGTGACCAGAACCCGGAGGTGAGCACGATGTCCAGATGCAACTGCGCGGCGCGCACCGACGCGGCACCGACCAGACCATAGGTGATCGAGTCGTCGTAGGCGTCGTTGCTGATGAAGGTGTCGATGGTTACGCCAGCCTTCTTCTTGACCGCCTTCCGTTGGTCGGGACCGAACTTGATGGTGACAAGGTCCTCGATCGCTTTGTTGACCATTCCGTACATGTGGACTCCTCGTTGGTGTGGAGGCGTGGAAACGGGATCAGGTAGTGTCAATCCTATCCCGCCGTTACGATGACGCTCCTATGAAGAGATCATCCATCGCCACGCTTTCAGCGCTCGCCCTCGCCTCGTTCGCCGGTGCCCAGGCGCCGACACCCGCCGACGCACCCACGCCGCAGCCAGAGCGTCCCGCCGCGCAGCTTGCCCAGCGGCTCATGCAGAACGACAAGGACGGGAATGGAAAGCTCAGTGCCGACGAGCTTCCGCCCGAGATCAAGGAGCAGCTTGCCGTACTGGACACGAACAAGGACGGTTTCCTTGAGGTCGCGGAACTGTCGGCGATTGCACGATCCGCCGCACAGGGGCGTGGTCCGCAGGGTGGACGAGCTGGTCAGCCACAGAATTTTGAAGGTGCCATGAAACGAGTCAATCGTGGGTTCGAGCGGCTCGAAGAGTCCCCGCTGGATGCCTCATCGAAGTCGCAGGATCTGGAGCGTGTCCAGTTGGTTCAGGCTGGCCTGATCGCCGCCAAGGGGATGATCGCATCGCAGCGGATGGCTCCGCAGGCCAAGGCGAAGTACGGCGAGGATGTCGCCAAGTATCAGGCGGACATGCGTGCGGACCTACTCAAGACGATTGTCGTCGCACTATCGCTGGAGCAGGCAATCATCGCGGGTGACACCACGGCAGCAAAGGCGGCGGTGAAGAAACTCGACGACCTTGAGCATGCCAGTCATGACTCGTTCAGGGAACCAGAGGACAAGACGGCCGACGCCCCGGCACCGAATGCGGCGCCGTAGTGGTGCGCCGCCTCGCCGATCTCGCGAATGTCGGGCCGGCGACCCTTCGAGATTTCGAGGTGCTGGGAATTGCGGAGGTCAGCGACCTCAAGAGGCGTGAGGCGATCGAACTTTGGCGCGAGCTGTGCCGAAGGACAAATCAGCGCCACGATCCCTGCTGCATTGATGTGTTCATGTCCGTGATCGCACAGGCCAATGGTGCCGACGGGTGTCCGTGGTGGAAGTTCACGCCTGAGAGAAAGCGCAAGATGGCGCTGGAACAGTCAGGAAATTCCAGGAAGCGGCGTACGGATGGCGGGGGAGTCGCGAAGCCAGCGTCGAAAACCCACCAACGCTCTGATGCGAATTCCTGACATAACTGGCGTAATATGCGGTTCGTCCGATCACCAGCGCTTTCCCAAAGGACCCCCAATGAAAGTCACCACCCTCGCGATCACGCTCGCTGTCGGAACCGCCTGTTGCATCGGCCTGGCCGCTTCGCAGGACTCCAAGACCCAGACCGCTACCAAGACCGATACGAAGACTCCAGCATTCAATCCCAACGATCCGAATGATCCCATGATGAAGGCGTGGATGGAAGCTGCCACACCGAGCAAGTTCAACGCGCTTCTCTGCCAGGACGCGGGCACCTGGAGTGGCAAGTGCTTGAACTGGATGACACCGGACGCAGCACCGATTGAAACCGAATGCACTTTCGTCAATACCGCCATCATGGGCGGCCGCTACCTCAAGCAGGAGATGAATGGTGAGATGCCCGGCGCCGGAGCGATGGAAGGGTTTGCCATCATCGGCTACGACAACGCCGCCAAGCAGTTCCAGTCGACCTGGATCGACAACATGGGAACCGGCATGATGAATGGCACTGGCCAGCTCTCGTCCGACGAGAAAACCCTCACTTTCGAGTTCTCATACTTCTGCCCGATGACGCGCAAGCAGCGCAAGATGCGCGAGGTAGTCACCCGCGACGCGGCCGGATGGACCGCGATGGACATGTGGGCCAACGACCCGACCACAGGCAAGGAGCACAAGTGCATGCACATTGACTTCAAGCGAACGGGCGCGGCGCCAACCCTGTCAACCGCCGCGGCTGGCAACTGACGATTTCTCCGGGGACTGCAGTATGGGACGCGGGATTCACCATGGATCCCGCGTCCCTTTTTCAATCCAGCGCCCCAAAAATCGTGGAGTCGTGATTGCGCTCCTCGCAATCCTCCTTGCCGTCCTCCTTGCCGTTGCGCAGTCGCATCCGAATGTCAGCATCATCGTTTCCGACGACCATGGATACGCCGATGTAGGGTGGGCAAGCCCCGACATTCAGACGCCAAACATTCAGCGCATCGCCACGGAAGGGGCGCGCCTGCGGTCACCACGCCGGCCAAGGATCAGGCACCGCGCTGACATCATCGCGAGCGATGACCGCCTCGATAAGTCCGTAGGGGCGATCCCCGGCGAAGAAGACCTCGTTGTCATTGGGCATCCCGAAGGGCGAGAGATCCACAACGAAGTGGTGTTTGTTGGGAAGGCTCAGTTTGATTGCGGTGAGGCCAGGTAGTCGTTCAAGTGTCGCGCGGCCCATCTCATGAAGAGTCTGCTGGAGTGAGAGGCTGTAGTGCTCCGCATAGGTGGAGAGCAGGGAGTCGAGCGCGGTCGCGTGACTTGTCGCCCAGTCGGTCGCATCGAGCGACGCTGCGTCGGTGGCGCCGTGCCTCCAGCGAGCGGAAACTTCCGTCGCCATGATCCGATCACGCGCCTCCGCAAGCGTCGTGAACTGGTCTTTCGAGAATCCGGTGAACTCGCTATCGCTGGTCTTGAGGACGACGAGCCCCTCAAGACCCGAACTCACCTCCGCAGTGAACCCCGAGCCAGCGCGTGTGACGCGGACGAGCGCGGTGCGGACACTCGACCCGTCGCGCTGGAAGGCGCGGGGATGCGGGCGGCCCGCGCACATGATCCGCTGCCATGGGAACTGTTCGAGGCGGACTTCCGCGCAGGACACATGGGAGAAGCTGGCGAGAAAGTGCCGCGCCAGCACCAGGCCGAACGCCTCCGGTTCCATGGCGCCGTGGAGTTTGGACAGTGCAAAGACCGTGTTCTTCTGGGTGTCGGTCGGGATGACATGCGCGTTGGCGCCGGTCAGATGAGTTGCCGCGAAGTCTCCGGAGAGCTGCGTCGTGACGCTGAGGTCGAGGAGTTCGTGCGTGTCGCCATGGCGGGTGAGACGCACGACTCGCACTTCGGCTTTGCCGTAGCGATTCGCGCCCAGGATGATCGCCATGTCAGGACCCTCGGTAGGTGGAGTACGAGAATGGACTCACAAGCAGCGGAATGTGATGGTGTCTAGCCGCGTCGGAGACTCGGAACTCGATGGTGACCGTGGGGAAGAAGCAATCCATGCGCCGCCGCGCGTACCACGCGCCGGTCATGAAGTTGACGCGATGATCGCCCGTCGTCAGTTGCGTCCCGCTGAGCATCGAATTGATGCGACCGTCGGCGTCGGTGCGTGCGGCGGAGAGGAGGACCCATCCTGAGGTCTCCAGTCGATGGCATTCGATGAGCATGTCGACCGCAGGCATGCCCGTTGTCGTGTCGAGCACATGCGTCGAGAGGCCTGGTTCAGTCGCGTTGGCCACGCAGGGAGCCTAGGTCACCCACCCCCGCGGGTCAAAGATCTCCGTAGTCCGGAGTATCTTTCGGCAATGGGTCGATGCGAAGGCGCGCATGGCGCCGGATTTCCCGAGTTTACGGAGTATTTCTCTGCGGGAATTCTAGAGAGGATCCGTTCGAGCGCGATGGCAGTTCCGGGAGTCCCTGGAGTTGCACGCCTCGGGGAGGGTGGCGGCCTCGAGAGCGTGGCGAGTCTCAGTTTCCTTGCCCAGTTGACCCGTCAGACTCGAGGAGAACTCGGCGCACTGCTTCGACGGCGGCGAGAGGATCGTGAGTTCATCGACCTGCACACGCGCGCATGCGTGGGCTTCAACAGGACGATTGGCGCCGCGGTGGCCGACGGCACCTACGAGACGGTCATCAGCCACGAGGATGCGTCGGGTCGCGTGGTGATCGGGCCAAAGTCCGGTGCCCAGTGGACGATGGGATGCGGCGAAATGGTCGCGGCAATTCCAGAGTTCCTCTCAGGCGATCATGTGACGCTGTTCGGGCCTCCGGGCGATGCGAAGGTCTGCATCAATGCGATGAACTCGCTTCATCGGAAGCTAGACGGCGAACCGAGTGTCGTTGAGGAACTTCTTCGCACCGCGCGTGGGCCGAAGTGGGGCGCGGATGACGAGGACTCAAAAACACCTCTCTCGGAGGACCTCGTGCGCGCAGGAGAGAATCTCGCCGGGTGTCTCTCTGGATCCCTCAGGCATGTCGACCCCACTTCGGGGCGCGTGTACCAGCTCGCCGATGACGGACTCGCCCTTCCGATCAAGCGGATCCCCGGCCTCGCGCTTCCCTGTTCGTTCCTCCTATGTGACGGCGATCCTGTGCCGCTCCATCTCTACGACTTGGCCCTGCACCTGTACCAGCACTGGGCTGATCCACAAGCACTCGCGTTCTACATCCCCAAGCTTGAGAACGAGGAGGAAGCCCAGTATGTACACGATGTGATCGCGCGAGCCGAGGGAATGATTGCGAAGCAGCACTCGAGATATCGCCTCGGATCGGTTCGCGTACTCGTCGTCCTTGAGAGTGCGCGCGCTGTGTTCCGCATCAACGAGATCATTGATGCGCTTCATCCGCATTTCGCCGGCGCCTCGCTGGGATGGCACGATTTCCTCGCCTCGACCGCGCGTGTAATGAAAGAGGATCCCAACTACCGGATCCCTCTGAAAGCCGATCCCGACATTGTCATCAACAACATTCGGGAGTCGCACGACCTTCTGGCCCGGACGGTGAAGGCGCGAGGCGGGATCGCCATCGGGGGGATGTACGGCGTGCTGCCATCCGAGGCGCGCAGCGACAGCGAGTCGTTTCAGGTGGCCATCACTGGATTCATAAGAGATGTCGTCGCGCAGATGAAGCGTGGTCTCATGGGGTTCTGGGTAGCCCATCCGGATTTCGTGCGGCTCGGGATCGCGCTCGTTGAGGGATGGCGACGACGCGAGCGCGGCGAGGGTGCGGCGTTCGATGCGCTGATCGACGGACTAGTCGTGCCCAGTCGACTGGTCGCGCTGCGCGCGTTCATCGAGGGACCCGATGTCGCTGGGCTCGATCGCAATGATGCCAGGTACCCGCGAGCGATCCTTGCTGCTGACGGCCGGGCGCGCGTTCACGAACTCACCAGCGACGAGAGCGAGGTGCGTTACAACATCTTCCAAACGCTCCAGTACCTCGCTGACTGGCTCTCAGGAAACGGATGCGTTGCGCTGCCTGCGACGATCGACGGGATCGATGTCCGTGTGATGGATGATCTCGCCACCTGCGAGCGGTCTCGGTGGGAGGTCTGGCACGAGGTGCATCACGGGCGACTCAGCACCGCAGACTTCGTGCGCATCATCCACGAGGAGTTGCGGTTCATTCAGCGAGGCGACAGCGCGCCGGGTAAGCGCGTGCAGGTCGCCTTCGACGAGCGAACGCGGCGCTGGTACCCGGTCGCGGCGCATCTGACGCTCAAGCTGATGTCGGACGCGCGTCCGGTGGAGTTCGCCTCGGAGCTCCTGATGCCGTTCACGATTGAATCGATCCGTGCTGCGGCTGATCCGTTGGCGGCGGCGACGGCGCTCGATGAACAGAAGTTTGCGCTAGGCGCTCGGGTTGGTCTCTGTCACGAAGTGTTGTCCGCGTGCTGCGCCCGGGTGCTCGCCGAGAGGTCCGAGGAGTGGGCCGTGATCGACCCGAGGGATGTCGCGCGAGTGATCCTCGCTTTCACCGCCGCCGAGGTGTCTGAGGCCGGTGAGTTTCACGGGGACATCGGCCAAGCGAGCGCGACACTCGACCCACTCGCCGCGGCGGAGCAGGCGGGTGTGGTCGGCGCAGACACCGCAGTGCGCGAGCAGTTGCACTCCTTGGGCGAGAAGTACAAGAAGCGGTTTGGGTTCAAGTTTCTCGCGGCGGCGAAGGGTTTTTCGGCCATCGCACTACTCAGTTTCTTGCGCGAACGGCTCGAAAACTCGCCTGAGACCGAACTCGCCTCGGCGCGGACGGCGTTGGCGACTATTGCCCTCGCGCGCCTGACTTCCGGGGGGAGGAGCGCGCTCGTGGCGTCTATAGAGGAGGCGCGGGTGCGTTTCAAAGTGCGCGGGGCGTCGGTCGCCATTCTTTGCGCTGGGGGAGGGATTCAGGAACTTGCGTTCGGGGTCGGTGCGCCGGGAAGACCCGTGACGGCATCAACCAACTTCGAGATCGCCTCGCTGAGCAAGCCCATCGCGTCGTGCATCGCGATGGAAGCACTCGCGTCGCGGGGCATCATGCTCTCGACGAGAGTCAACGAGCTGCTCGCGCGCATCGGGTCAGCGCACCGGATCGAGTCGCGTGTTGATGCACATCCCGAGTGGGCCGATCTCGTCACCATCGAACATCTCCTTCGGCACGAAGCGCTCTCGATGCATTACATCGAGGGGACACCGGCCAACGGCGAGTCCATCAGTGTTGACGCTCGGCTAAGCGCGCGGGATACCGAGGGGCGGGCGGCCATCGGCGTCATCGCGGAACCGGGCTGCGGCTTTCGGTACTCGGGCGGAGGGTTCCTAGTCCTCGAGCACATCCTCACGCGACTGACAGAAAGGTCTTCGCGCGATCTCATCGATGCAATGCTGGGTCCATGCGAGTCACATGAGTGCGCGTGGGGGTTCCGTGATGACGGGGAGATGGTCGAGGGGACTCGCAAGGAGTTCCCGCTCTTCGCCGCCGGGATCCTGACGAGTGCCGGGTGTGTCGCGCGGTTTCTCGCGCGGCTTGCGTGCGCGCATGCGCGCGTCGAGGGAGCCGCCGGGATCTCCCACGACACCGCAGTGCGAATGCTTCACGGCATCGAGAACGGCAGCGGTGCATTCATGGGGTGCATGATGGGACTGGGGATCTTCACGATCGAGGCAGGACCCAACCGTCTCTGTGTCCATCACGGAGCCAACGATGGATTCCGTTCACTCTTCGTCCACTGCTACCGAGGTCCGGATGCGGGCAAGGGTGTTGTTGTTCTGTGTAACGGCGATGCTGCGGCGGTTGAGTTTGTCACCGAATCGGCGCGTGCGGCGCTCGGGCATCTCGCTATCAAGGGAGTGGACTTCGCGCGCCTCGACGGTGCTGAGGTGGCGGCCGGATCTGCGATGGTTCCAGAGCACGAGCGGGTCAACGCGGAGTACCGCGACCGTCTCTTCGGGGCGTTTTCGCCGGATTTTCCCGAGGTAATCCTGGCGCGCGGCGCCGTCGATCCACTGTCACCATGGAACCGGGCGGTTGGTGCGTCGATCGTCGAAGTCACTAACCAGCGATTCGCGCGGGCCGACAACCTGGTTTCGCCCTATCTCCCCATCTTCGATCCCGGACTGTTCGGATCCCAAGGCAAGGTGATGGACAGTTGGGAAACATCACGACATAGCGAGCGCGGTCGGGAGTGGCTCGTGATCGACATCACTCAGCCGACGGCAATCGATCTCATCACGGTGTCAACGCAGTTTCACTTGGGGAATCACGCCCCCTGGATCATGCTTGATGGCTGGTGTGTGGCGACCAAGACCTGGCACCAAGTGCTCCCGCGAAGTGCGCTCGACGGCCACACTATCCATGTCTTTGATGCCGTCTCGGGCACCAGAGAGTGGGCGCGCTTCCGAATCTCCATCGAGCCAGACGGTGGAGTGTCTCGGCTTGGATTCTTCGGAGCCGACCTGCCTGCGGCGGAGCGCGCGCTCCTCGTCGCAACACGACGGACCAGGTGGCCGCCGTTCTCAGCCTCGACTCCACGACCATTGGTGCCCCACTGTGACCGCGCTCAGCGTACGCCGAGCGCGAACGATGATCTCGCATGCGCAGCGTTCGGTGGGCGGGTCGTATCGGTGTCGAACGAACACTTCGGCCCCGCGGTGCAAGTGATCTCACCCTACCCACCACTCCACATGTACGACGGGCTCGAGTCGGCGAGGAGCCGCGAGCCTGGCCATTCCGAACAAGTCGTCATCGCGCTCGCGCGTCCGGCGCGCCTCGGACGAATCGAGTTCGACTTCACTCACTTTGTCAACAACGCGCCGCGCGAGGCGATGGTCGAGGGTCTCGCGCTCTCCAAGTGGATCGAACTGCTACCCCGCACTCTTGTCAAGCCGTATGCGGGGAATGTCGCATCATTTGTGGTCACGGCGCGTGACGAAGTCAGCCAGATCCGAGTGACAGCATTTCCCGACGGCGGGATCAACCGCATCCGCGCCTACGCATCGCCGTAGCATCGGGACCGTGGCACAGAGAGCGCACGCCCATGCGTGACTACTCATTGATCTACCTCAACGGCGTTCGCCGGGAGGTCCGTGGTCGGGACGCGCTATTGATGCTCGCCGACTGGCTGAGGCGCGAGGAGGGACTGCCGGGCACGAAGATTGTCTGCGCCGAGGGGGATTGCGGCGCGTGCACGGTGCTGCGGAGTTTCGGGGGCAGTGAGTTCGAAGCCGTCAACGCCTGCATCACGACCGTCGCGCAAATGGACTGCTCACACATCGTCTCGGTCGAGGCGATGGCCCGCAATGGGGAACTCGCACCCGCGCAGCGTGCCATGGCTGAGTGCCACGGCTCCCAGTGCGGCTACTGCACGCCGGGCTTCGTGATGGCACTCAGCGCAATGCTCGAGCGGCACGAGTCGGCGCCTGCAAAGACTGTCGCCAACTACCTCACGGGGAACCTCTGCCGATGCACCGGCTATTCGCAGATCATCGATGCCGGATGCGCGGCGCGCGCGTCGACGGCACACTCGGTGAGTGGGCGGTTTCTCGAGCCGGCCGCCGTGGTCGCGGTTGCCAAGGCGGCCGAAGAACCGTTTCAGATCGCGGCGGGAAGCACCTCGGTGTACGCGCCGACAACCCTCCGATCCGCGCTCGCTCTCGCCGGCAGTCCGGCACCCTGCCGCGTGATTGCAGGGGCCACAGATCTCGGAGTTCAGATCAACAAGGGTGCTCCGTGGCCACAGATACTGCTCAGCCTCCACCTTGTGCGCGAACTCAACTTCATCCGCTCGGCTCGGCGACACATCGAGGTCGGCGCATGCGCCACCCTCGCACAACTTCGTCGTGCCTGCGGGAAGGCTGCTCCCGAGTTCGCACGCTTCCTTGATCTCTTCGCGTCGCCGCAGATCAAGAATGTCGCGACGCTCGCAGGCAATGTCGCCAACGCGTCGCCGATCGGAGACACGCTCCCGTTTCTGCTGGTGGCGGGCGGCGCGATTCATGTGGCGAGTCGCGCCCTCGGTCGCGGACCGATCGCGCGACGCGTGATTCCACTGACGGAGTTGTTCGCCGGCTACAGGACACTTGCGGTCTCGCACGGGGAGATCATCACCCACATCTCCTTTGACCAGACGGTAGCCGGGGAGACGCTGCGCCTTTTCAAGGTCTCACAACGCCGAGACCTCGATATCAGCGCAGTGAATGCAGCGTTCGCGGTGACACGAAGCGATCGTCCGCTCTCACGCCGCCGCAGTGTCGCCGACGCTTGCGCCTTCCCGATGATCGCGTCGGCGCGAGTTGCCTACGGGGGCATTGCGGCCACGCCCCTGAGGTTGGGGGCGATCGAAGAGATGCTCGTCGGCGAACTCACGCCACACAAGGTCGAGTCGATCGCCGCGCAGATCGCGGGGTCGATCGCGCCGATTTCCGATGTCCGCGGGAGTGCGGACTACCGACGAGTGGTCGCCGCAAACATGTTCCGCCGTTTCGCCCGGGAGCTTGCCGATGGGTGACCCGAGGCCAGCCGACTCCGCCAGTGTTGACGAACTGCACGATTCGGCGTTGACCCATGTCACCGGCCAATCGGAGTTTGTCGATGACCGCCCAATGGTCAAGGGAGAACTCCACTGCGGCATCGTCTTCAGCCCGTGGGCGCACGCGCGGATTGTTCGCCTCGACACGAGCGCGGCGCTCGCCATCGACGGTGTTGCGTGCGTGATCACCGCGCGCGATGTTCGACACAACCTCTGGGGACCGATCTTTGAGGATCAACCGCTTTTGGCCGAGACCGAAGTCAACTTCGTGGGTGAGGCGGTAGCAGTGGTCGGCGCGCAGACTCAGGATGCACTCCGCCGAGGAATTGCGGCCGTTGTCGTCGAGTACGAGAGGCTCGACGCCATCATGTCGATCGAAGAAGCGATTGCGGCCGAACGGTTCATCGGTGTAGAGCGCACGATTGCCACCGGTGATGTAGAGGCGGCGCTCGGGAGTGCTCCACGCACGCTAGAGGGCACACTCATCATCGATGGCGCGGACCACTTCTATCTGGAGAGTCAGGCGGCGGTGGTGTACCCGCGTGATGGCGCTCAGTTGGAAGTGCACTCATCGACGCAGCACCCGACCGAGGCGCAGCATGTCGTCGCGCGCGCCTGCGGCCTCCATTCCCATGAGGTGGTCTGCATCGCGCGACGGCTTGGGGGCGCGTTCGGCGGCAAGGAGTCGCAGGCGACGCCGATCGCGGCGTGGGCCGCGCTCGTTGCGCAGAAGACTGGCCGCGCCGCGCGGCTGGTACTCACCAAGGATGAAGACATGATTATCACCGGGAAGCGGAACCCCTTCGTGATCGCGTGGCGATGTGGATTCGACGACGCCGGGATGATTCTCGCACTCGATGCCACGCTGCGCTCGGACGGCGGTGCCTACGCCGATCTCTCGACGGCGATCATGGAGCGCGCACTCGCCCATTGCGACAACGCCTACTCCATCCCGAACATGCGCGTTCGCGGACGGGTGTGCCGGACGAATGTCCATCCCCACACAGCGTTCCGCGGATTCGGCGGTCCCAAAGGCGTGGCGATGATCGAGTCGGTCATCGAGGCGGTCGCCGATGCGACTGGCCGCGATGCGCTCGATGTGCGCAAGGCCAACTGCTATCGACCAGGTCACGAGGTCACACATTACGGGCAGCGTGTCGACAACAACTGTCTTCCAGAACTCTTCGAGAAACTTGAGGCGTCTTGCGACTACCGGGCGCGGCGCGAAGCGATTCGCCAGTGGAACGCCACTGGCGACGGTAGCCCGCGCGGCCTCTCGTTGACCGCGGTAAAGTTCGGCATTTCGTTCACTACACGGGCCATGAATCAAGCGAGCGCGCTCGTGAATGTGCATACCGACGGGACGGTGCAGGTGTCGACGGGCGCTGTCGAGATGGGGCAGGGCGTCAACGCGCGAATCGCCGCGTTGGTTGCGGAGGAGTTCGGAATCCCCGTGTCGTCCGTCAGACTTGCGCCAACTTCCACAGAGAAGAACGCGAACACATCGCCGACCGCGGCATCCGTGGGGACGGATATGAACGGCGCCGCGGCAGTGGACGCGTGTCGCCGGATCAAGGCCCGCATGGCGGCACTCGCAGCGGTGCTGAGCAAGACGCCACCCGAGCGGTGGCCCAGCAAGACTGCCGGACTCGGCACAGTTCCCGAGATCGAGGTGGGCGAGGGAATGGATGGACCGGTCGACCTCACGGCTCTGGGCATTCCCTTCGCCCAGTTGGCCTTCGAGTGCGTTCGCAGTCGCATCTCGATCTGTGAGCATGGGCGGTTCCGCACACCGGACCTCTCCTACAACAAGGTGGAGGGATCAGGCAGAGCGTTCCGGTACTTCACGCAGGGGGTCGCATGCAGTGAGGTCGAGATCGACCCCATGTCGGGCGCCGTCAAGGTGTGTCGCGTGGACATTCTGATGGACATCGGTAGGCCCATCAACAAGTCGCTTGATCTTGGTCAGATCTACGGCGGATTCGTGCAGGGCATGGGATGGATGACGACCGAACACCTTGTCTATGACGACAACAGGAAACTGGTCTCGCACTCGCCCAGCACCTACAAGATTCCGAGCATCCAAGACACGCCGCGCGTGTTCAACGCGGATGTGATCGTGAATGATGGCAACACGCAGAACATCCGCGCAAGCAAGGCGACAGGCGAACCGCCGCTTCTTCTCGCCATATCCGTGTGGACGGCAATCCGCGATGCGATTCAGGCCGCCCGCACACGGCCTGGCGCAGCGCCGGCGGGCGAGGTGGTCTCGCTGGCAATTCCGGCCACGGGCGAGCGGGTCCTTCGCGCGCTCTCCCCTGAGCTGTTCGAGTCGGTGGCCGCGCGCAGATAGAGTGTCCGCATGAGCCGCGTGCTTGGGGATTATCTCGCGAGGGCACGGGAACTCAGGAGTGCCGGGGTCGCGTTCGTGTCGGTCTCACTCGTCGAGGCGCAGGGGCATGTGCCGCAGGATGTCGGGGCCAAGGCGATCGTGAGCATTGAGGGACTCGTCTGGGGAACGGTCGGCGGAGGCAGGTTGGAGGCAAGGGCCATCGACCACGCCAGAGAGATGCTCGCGCGCGCGGATCCCCGGCCCGAGTCCGTCCGATACGAACTACTGCGCGATCTAGGCATGGTGTGTGGCGGGGCAGCGACGCTGTACTACGAAGTCGCCGAGGCGGCGCGATGGAAGGTCGCCGTCTTCGGCGCGGGGCATGTCGTGCAGACACTGCTCCCACTGGTCGCATCCTTCGACTGCGATGTGACCTGCATTGATCCGCGCCCAGAGTGGATCTCGCGTCTCCCCGCGAAGAAGAATGTGCACGCTGAGGTCGTCGCTGACCCTGCTGCGGCCGTGCGGAGGCTCGCGTCCGGATCGTTCTGCCTCTCGATCACCCAGGGACACGCGACCGACCTGCCAGTCGTGCGCGAACTATTGGCGTGGGGAGAGGCGGCGTTCATCGGGGTCATCGGAAGCGAGCCGAAGTCGAGGGCGCTGCGCGCGGCACTGCTGCAAGAGGGATTTTCCCGCGAGGCGGTCGCCGCGATTCGGTGCCCACTCGGTTTGCCCATCGGACGAAATGATCCCGCCGAGATTGCCGTCAGCATCGCGGCGCAACTCCTGCAGGTACGGGACGAACTAGGAGGAAGTACGAGATGGCATCACCTCCTGGCCGAGCACGAGGCCGGCGTGGAGGCATCATGAGCGCAACGGACGCGTCAGGCTTGGTTGGTTCCCAGCGCGAGGTGCCCCAGAGTGTCGAAGTTGGCGCTATGCGCGTCGGGGCGGAGTGCGTTGGGGCGATGCGCGACGAAGTCGTGATCGAAGAGCCTCTGGAGATCATCATGGAGTGGTTCGATGGTGATGTGCGAACTCGCCGCACGCTGTCGATCACCATGCGCACCCCGGGCCATGACGAAGAACTCGCGGCAGGATTCCTCTTCGGAGAGGGGATCGTGCGCGAGCGCTCGGATGTCGTCGCGATCGTCAGTTGCGGAGCCATCGGTGGGCGACACCGAGGGCAGAACGCCGTCCGCGTGACACTCGCACGAAGTCTGGCTCATGATTGGCCGCGCTTTGAACGGCATGTGTACGCGTCGTCCAGCTGCGGGATCTGCGGACGCGCCTCGATAGAGGCGCTGGATGTGGATGGGCGGGAGAGGCCCAACCCCGACGGCTTCGTGATGGCCGCATCCACCCTCGTTGCGCTCCCCGAGCGCGTGCGTGCGATGCAGCGGACATTCGACAGGACCGGTGGGCTGCATGCTGCTGCACTTGCGAATGCGGTCGGCGAGATCGTCGCCGTGCGAGAAGATGTCGGCCGCCACAACGCAGTGGACAAGGTGCTGGGCGCCAGGTTCATAGCCGGCGAGACCGACCTCTCGGCGATGGCGCTCATCCTCAGCGGTCGCGCAAGCTTTGAGCTTGTCCAGAAGGCGCTGGCGGCGCGGATTCCACTGGTGGCGTCCGTCGGCGCGCCGTCCAGTCTCGCGATCGATCTCGCTCAGAGGTTCGACATGACCCTGGTTGGCTTTGTGCGTGACGGTAGGTGCAATGTCTACTCGACACCTCAGCGAGTGATCCTATGAACGATGGCGGGACGCCCCAGCGACTCCCGCCGGAACACCCCGACGACGCGCTCACGATCTCGCCGCCAGCAGAGTCGGCCGGTGGGCTCGACGCGGTCAAGGTCGCGCTGACGATTGCAGTTGGTCAGATGGGGATCGCCCGCTCGGCATCGACCCTCCTTGATGTCAACAAGGCCGACGGATTCGATTGCCCGGGGTGCGCGTGGCCCGAACCGACGCGTCGTTCGATGGTCGAGTTCTGCGAGAACGGTGCCAAGGCGATCGCAGAAGAGGCGACTTCACGGCGCATCGGCCCCGAGTTCTTCGCTGCGCGATCGATTGGTGAGCTCTCACGCGAAAGCGACTACTGGCTCTCGCAGCAGGGCCGCCTGACAACGCCGATGCATCGCGCGAAAGACGCGACGCACTACACACCCATTTCCTGGGATGGCGCCTTCCAACTGGTCGCGCGCCACCTTCGGGGTCTCTCGTCGCCGAACGAGGCGATCTTCTACACCTCCGGGCGGACGAGCAACGAGGCGGCGTTCCTCTACCAGCTGTTCGTGCGCATGTTCGGGACCAACAACCTGCCCGACTGTTCCAACATGTGTCACGAGTCGAGCGGTGTCGCGATGAAGGAGTCGATCGGGAGCGGCAAGGGAACCGTGCTTCTCGAGGACTTCGATCACGCCGACTGCATCCTGGTGATCGGCCAGAATCCCGGGACCAATCATCCGCGAATGCTCAGCGCGCTGCAAGCCGCGGCGCGTCGTGGGTGCCGCATCATCAGCATCAACCCGCTTCACGAGGCGGGGCTTCGGCGGTTCAAACACCCGCAGGACATTGTCGGCCTCTTCGGGCGCGGAACGAAGATTGCGTCGCGGCACCTTGGAGTGCGCATCAACGGGGATGTCGCGCTTCTCAAAGGGATCCAGAAGGTGATTATCGAGAGCCACGGGGAGTGCATTGACCGTCGATTCATTGCCGAGCGCACCGATGGATTCGAGGCGCACTGCGCCGACCTCGCCGGGGAGCGATGGGATCGCATCGAGGCTTCGTCGGGGATCGATGAGGCGACGATTCGAACTGCGGCCGCGGAGATCGCTCAGTCGAAGGCGATGATCTGCTGTTGGGCGATGGGGGTGACGCAGCATCGCAACGCCGTCGCGAACATCCAGCAGATTACGAATCTCCTGCTGCTGGGGGGCCATTTCGGTCGCAGGGGAGCGGGCGCGTGCCCGGTGCGTGGCCACAGCAATGTGCAGGGGGATCGCACGATGGGAATCTGGGAGCGGCCGTCGCGCGAATTCCTCGATGCCCTTGCGGCTGAGTTCACCTTCTCTCCGCCACGCGATCACGGGCTGAGCACTATCGAGGCGATCGAGGCGATGTACTCGGGACACGCGCGCGTCTTCCTCGCGATGGGCGGAAACTTTCTCTCCGCGACACCCGACACGAACTACACGGCCACTGCGCTTGATCGATGCACCTTGACGGCGCACATCTCGACCAAACTCAACCGGTCGCATCTCGTCACGGGGGAGGAGGCACTCATTCTTCCCTGCCTCGGACGCACGGAACGCGACAGCCAGCACGGAATTGAGCAGATCGTCACCGTAGAAAACTCCATGGGGGTCGTACACGCTTCGCGGGGGCGGCTGGAGCCAGGCTCCGCCGACCTGCGTAGCGAGGTAGCCATCGTCGGGGGTCTAGCGAAGGCGGTGCTTGGCATCGACTGGGGTCACTTCGCCAGCAACTACGACCTTATTCGCGACAGAATCGCCCGAGTCGTCCCGGGGTTTGAGGGATTCAACGCGCGGATTCATCGAGATGCCGCGTTCACGCTGCCGCATCCCGTTCGCGATCATCTGAAATTCGAGACTTCCAGCGGCAGGGCGCAGTTCATGACCCATCCGATTCCTGACGAACTCGTGGGCGCGGGGGAACTCCTGCTTACCACCATCCGCTCTCACGATCAATTCAACACGACGATCTATGGGCTCGACGACCGGTACCGAGGGGTCCGTGGCGGGCGCCGCGTCATCTTCATGAATGTCGATGACCTGCGTGAACGCTCGCTCGCGGCGCGCGATGTCGTCGACATCGTGTCCTCGGGTAAGGCGAGCCGCACAACGGAAGCGGGCGCAAGCCCGCTGCGCCGAGCGCGAAACTTCCGCGTCGTTCCCTACGAGATCCCGCGTGGCTGCTGTGCGGCGTACTTCCCTGAGACCAATGTGCTCGTGCCGATTTCGGAGTTCGCTGCGGGGAGCCTCACTCCAGCATCAAAGTCGGTGGTCGTCCGCATCGAGAAGCCCTGAGTACACAGAGCGTCAGGGCGTGGTCAAATGGAGTGAATGCCTGGGATCCTCCTATCGTTGCCGCTTCTCGCCGCCATCATCGCGCAGGGGACGGCCCCCGACGCGGACCTGCGAAAGTCGGTTGTCAACATTTCGGTGAAGCAGGAATTGCGCAGTCCGACGACCCCCTGGAAGCGCGAGAGTCCCCAAGGCATCGGCGGCTCTGGTGTTGTGATCGCGCCGGGAAGGATCCTCACCAATGCGCATGTCGTGACCGAGGCGAGCGAGATCATGATCGAGACTCCGCAGACACCTCTTCCGATTCAGGCGCAGCTGCTGGGGATCGACCCGACGCGGGATCTCGCGCTTCTTGGGACCGATGACGCGGACTTCATCGCGAAGCATCCGGCCGTCGGGCTTCTCGAGGGTCTGCCCAAGGATGGTTCTCGGGTGACGGTCATGGGCTTTCCGATGGGTGGCGACGCGATGTCAACGACCAGTGGTGTCATCTCGCGTACCGAATGGGCGCCGGTCGGCAATCGTGGCGAGAACGGAATGCGCATCCAGGTTGATGCCGCGGTCAATAGCGGAAACAGCGGAGGGCCGGCGTTTGGCGAAGGGAAAATCGTTGGTCTCGCCTTCAGCGGACTAGACCAGGCGCATGCTGACAATATCTCGTACCTCATCGCCACCGAGGAGATTCAGCGGTTTCTGGATCAGGTCGCGGTGGGCGCGGTTGAGGGCAATACGGTCAAGAACATCTACGTGCAAACGCTTGAGAACCCCGCGCTGCGCGCGAAACTGGGCGCGGGGAGCGATGTGTCCGGTGTTGTCGTCATCGATCAGAAAGGGGGACCGTTGCAGCCGTGGGACATCGTTACGCGCCTCAACGGATCCGCGGTCGACAACAAGGGGCAGATCACCATCGAAGGGGATCGCAAGGTTTCACTCGACTGTGCCGTCGGGCGGTTCGTGATCTCTGACACGAAGAAGAACTATCCGATCGAAATCCTGCGACAAGGCAAACCCATGTCACTCGAACTTCCCGCATACACGCGCGCCGGTCGGGTGATCGGCAACCCAGTCGATGGCGAATACCCATACCTCCTCTATGGGCCGCTGGCCTTCAGCCCTCTCTCGATGGATCTCATAGATGCCGTTCAGGGATGGATGGTTGTCCGACAGAGTCCGATGACCGCGTTCCTTAACGATGACCGCCCCAGTGGTGGCAAGGAGTTCGTCGCGGTTGCCAGCCCGCTCCTTTCTAATCCTGTGGCGCGAGGCTATGAGGTGATCCCAGGCCAGACCGTGAAGAGCGTCAACGGAAAGCAGTTCAATAACTTCGCGGAGTTTGTGGCGTTTCTGCGGAATCTGAAGGACGAGTATGTGGTCTTTGAGTTCAACGAGGAGCGCTGCGAGCGCATCGTGCTCAGGCGGGCGGACATCGAGGCGGCGTCCGAGCGCGTGATGGAGTCCAATGGAATCAGGCGGCAGTGCTCGAAGGACATCCAGAAAGTCTGGGAAGGACAGTAGGATCAGGGACTCACGAAAGGAACCAACCATGGGCGATTGCAAAGACGAATCCAAGGCGGAGTGCTGCAAGACATCATCGGGCTGCACCAGCGGCCACAGCGAGGCGCACGCCTGGATGGCGAGCCGGATCTGCCATCTTGAGAAGAAAGCATCGTGCACATGCCGGGCGCTGACGATTGTCGTCATTGTGCTGTTGTGCCTCGG
>SIAD01000022.1 GCA_009691915.1 Phycisphaerales bacterium | reverse complement strand
ATCAAAGCGGGCAAAGGGACTCGAACCCTCGACATTCAGCTTGGGAAGCTGACGCTCTACCAACTGAGCTACGCCCGCGAAGGGCTACCAGTATAGCCGCCACCGCCGAAGACACGGCTGACCACACGCGACACATCCTCGCGGATGACAAGGATGGCCGGCAGAAGCAGCAGCGTCAGGAATGTCGCGCTCAGGAGTCCTCCGCAAAGACTGATCGCCATCGGGATTAGAAACTTCGCTTGGAACGACTGCTCGAACACCAGTGGAGCCAGCCCGACCACCGTAGTGATGCTGGTCAGCAGAATCGGGCGCAACCGTCGCTTTCCCGCCATTACGAGCGCGGCGCGCAGACTCCCCGAACCGCGATGCTCCCGGTTCACGAACTCGACCATCACCAGCGAATTGTTGATCACGACGCCGCTGAGCGCGACCAGCCCGATGAGACTGAGGAATGTGAGGCTGTACCCGAGCAGCATGTGCCCCCAGATCGCGCCGATGATTCCAAACGGGATCGCCGCCATCACGGCGAACGGCTGCGTGTAGTTCCCAAAAAGCCACGCGAGGATCGTGTACATCGCCACGAGCGCGGCGCCTGCTGCCCACGGGATCGTGGCAAACGCTTCGAGTCGGTCCTTCTGGCGCCCGGCCAGCCCGATCGTGACATGAGGAAGCTCCTCGGAGAGCCGCGCGATCACCGGGGCGATCGCCGCCACGACATCCTCGGGAGCTGTAGTCGAATCGGTGTCGGCGGAAACGGTCAGCGTTCGCTGCCGATCAACGCGGCGGATCGCCGCATTCCCGGCGCCATCGCGCACCCTGGCCACCTGGTCAAGTGGCACCGCCTTCCCGGATGGAGTGATCACCCACATCGACTCCGTCGCGCCTAGGTGAGTGCGGCTCGCGTCGTCAAGCCTCACACGGACATCGATGTCCTCGCGATCGGCCGTGTGGACATGCGCGTCGATTCCATGGATCGCGCCCCGAATCTGACGCGCGACGAGAGCCGGTGTCAACCCGAGTGCCGCGGCCTCGGGGCGCAGGGTGACATGGATCTCGGGCTGCGCAGCGTAGTCATCGTCCGCGACATCAACGATCCCATCGAACGCGGCGAGCGCATCGACAAGCGTGCGGCTTGCATGACGCAGTTCCTCCAGATCGTCGCCGCTCACTTCGATGGCGATGTCGGCTCCCGCTGGTCCTCCGGCCATCTCGGTGAAGTTCAGATCCTCCGCCTCGGGAAGCCGCCCGATTCGGCGCTGGATCGCCGCAACCACATCGTTGGAGTGGCGTTCCCGCACTTCAACGGGATGAAGCTCAATGAAGAACTGAGCGACATTGCCGCTGACGGCCTCCTGGGCACCGCTCTCCAAGTCGATCTGCGTTCCGTAGATGCCGGTGATGCTCTTGGTCTCTGGCTGTTCGGCCGCGGCCGACTCGATCCTCGCCCCGATGGCGGCGGTGCGCTCCAGCGATGTCCCCAGCGGCATGCGGAGATTGACGATCACGGTCTCGGTGTCATCGCTCGGCAGGAATGTGAACGAAAGGCGTCCACCCGCGACCATTCCCAGCGAGAAGATCAGTGCGCCCAATCCGGCGGACACCGTCACATACCGGTGAAGCACGCACCACGACGCAATCGCCTCGTACTTCCGCTCGAGCCAGGGCCAGAGTCGATTGTCACGAATGCGGTCCCAGGGAGCGAGGAGTCGGTCGATCGCGTAAATCCGCCCAGCCCGAATCCGCTCCATTCCGTGGGCGATGTGGCTGGGCATCAGGACGACCGCCTCGAGGAGGCTCACCAGCAGCGCGATGCACACAACGATGGGGAGATCTTCGAGCATGTCCCCCAGCTGACCGCCGACGAATCCCAGCGGCAGGAACGCGACGACCGTCACGCAGACGCTGGCGACGACCGGCCAGAACACGCGACCGACGCCGATCGCTGCGGCGTCCTCCGGACCGAGTCCATCGCGATCCGCCGCCGACTCGATGCTCTCGGCAAAGACGATGGCGTCGTCTTCCAGCATTCCAAGCACGAGAAGCAGGGAGAACATCGTGAGCAGGTTGAGCGACATGCCCAGCACCTGCATGAGGAACAGCGTTCCAAGAATCGCCACCACGATCCCCGCCATCACCCACCACGCGGCGCGGTAGTTGACTCCTAGCAGCAGCGTGAGGAAAACGAGTGCTGCTCCCTGCAGCGCGTTGCTGCGCAGCAGTTCGAGCCGTCCGTCGATGATCCGGGCCAGATCACTGTTGGCCGCGAGCGACACAGGCAGGGGACCGCGCAAGGACCCCAGTTCCCATCCCGGCGTTCTTGAAGTGCCGGTGATCGACTCCCACCATGAGAGGTCGAGTGGGGCACCCTGGCGACCGGCGACATAGCCGCGCACGAACCCGGCGATGTTGAGTGCGTCGTCCTTGGGTCCCTTGTAGACCGTGACGAACGCGGAGGGCTTCCCATTGAAGCGCAGCATGAACTCGTCATCGACATAGCCCTCCTCAACGCGCGCGATGTCCCCGAGCCGCCACGCCTGTCCATCGGGGGCCGCCGCCACGACAATCTCACGGATCCGGTCGGCCCGCTCTTCGACACCCATCGAGCGCACTGCGACTTGGCCATCTGGGCTTCGCACTACACCGCCGGGGAGTTCGCGCATCCATGCCGAGACGGAATCGGCGACCGCCGTGATCGGAATCCCGAGGCGCACCAGCGCGGCGTGGTCCACCTCGACACGGATCTCGTAGTCGCGCGAGCCCTCGACCACGAGGCGGCCCATCCCGGGGAATGTCTTGAGATCGTCCTCGATCTCCCTTATGCACCGCTTGAGGGTTTCAGGATCGGTGTCGCCGAATGCCGTCACCTGAATGACGGGGATCATCGGCTCGTGCTCGACGACCCGTGTCCGCTCCGCCTCCTCGGGAAGGTCCCGGAGAGAGTCGATCCGATCGCGCAGGTCCTCTTTGCGCTGCTGAAGGTCCGCCCCCTCCTGAAATTTTACGGTCACACTCCCGCCCCCCTCGAAAGTCATCGTGACGATGCGGTCGGTGTCATCGACTTGACCGGCGGCATCCTCGATCTTGATCGCCAGCGACTCTTCGATTTCACCAGGACTCGCCCCGGGATACCGAAGCTCTGCCCTGAGCGTGTTTGAGGCGGCGTCAGGAAAGAACTCGCGGCGGATCGTGAACGCGCTGACCGTCCCACCCAACACCACTGTCCATGTCAGGAGCGTCATGGGGACGCCATTGCGCACGCCGAAGCGGACGAGTTTCATGGCGACGAGGGTCTGCGCGGGGCGGGCGCGGACCCGGCGGTCGCGGCGGATTCTCCTACCACCGATCGGCCAGGGCGAAGTGTTCGCGTCGCGTCGAGGGCGATGACCGCGCCCTCGGGCAGAAATGCCTCGAGCACCAGCCACTCGGAGTCGTCGATCCCCGACTTCTCGAGCCGCCCCTCGTATCCGTGGACAACGCGCACGGTGTGGGGGCGCAGCTGCCCTTGCTCGAGGATCAGGACGCGTTCATTGCGCACCGAACGCCGTGGGACGACGCTGCGCACTTCGGGGTGGCTGGAGGTCACGATGGCTTCGACAAACGCGCCCGGCGCGAGGCCCCCAGTGCGACCGTCCGCGCGATCCACTTCGACCCAGAGGGTCATCGTCCGATCCGCTGGATCGTCCTCCGGGCTGATCCGTGCGACGACGGTCGTCGCCAGTGTCTCGTCGAGCGACTTGAGCATCACGAGATCGCCCAGCACGATCGAGTCCCGAGCCGATGCCGAGAGCGCGATGGCGACTTCGACACGCGACCCATCGACGACCCGCGCCACGCGCGATCCTGTCGCCACTGACTCGCCGACCTCAAGGTCGAACGGCGCCAGCGTTCCGTCGATCGGGCTCGTGATCCGGCATCGAGCGACATCATCCTGGGCCCGCCGCAGCGCCGCGGACTGGGCCGTGTAGCGCGAGGCGAGGAGGTCGGCGCGTGGAGCGCACTGTGCGAGCGCCTCGTTGATGATGAGCAGGGCGTGCTCGGCAACGAGCCTCGCGGTGCGCACTCGGTCAACCTCCCGCGCCGTCGCACTCATGTCCTCGGCCGCCTTGGTGGCTCGTTCTTCGTCGGTGCGCGCCAAGGCGAGCTCATGCTCGACTAGCACACGACGCTCTCTAAGCGCCGTGCGCTCCACCTCGAGTGCGGCTTGTTCGGCGGCGATCGTCTTCAGCGATCCCTCCGCCATCTCGACGGCGGCGGCGAAATCGGAGTCATCCAGGCGCACGACGAGATCCCCACGGGTCACGGTGGCGCCGCTGACAACCGTGGAAGGAATCTCCACGACGGTCGAATTGATCCGTGACGGGATCTCGGCGGACGAAATCGCCCGAGAGGTTCCGTAGCCGATCCACTGGCGAGGGATCCGCTCTCTGAGCGCATCGATCACGCGCACCCGGTCGGCACTATCGTCTCTCGCGGCCTTGGGCGGCTCCGGGCGTGTGATCGCGAGGTACACGAAACTTGCGACCGCGGCCCCAAGGATCGACAGTCCGAGCAACGCGCCCACCCATCGCCGCTGGGAGCGGGGTGGTTGGGCTGTGGCGCCATCCCGGTTCGTCGGAATGTGCTGTTCTCTCTCCGCGCTCATCGGAACGCGAACGGTACGCGACCTAGGCGATCCATGTCCACGCGTGCGCGCGGAGTATCCTTCTCCGCGTGGCAGATCCCTTCACCGTGGCTGAGTCTGGCCCACAGTTGCTGGTGCTTAGGTTCGCTGGGCAATTGAATATCCCCACGGCCACCGCAATCGAGGCGCGTGTGCTGGCGGCAGTCAAGGGAGTGCGCTCGCCGATCATCATGGACATCGCGACCGTGTCCTTCATCAGTTCGGCCGCCATGGGATTGCTAGTGCGAATCGCGATGGATCAAGCGTTGGCCGGGTACTCCGCGGTTCTCGTGCTTCAAGATGGTCCCGTCGAGCATGCGATTCGCAGCGCGAAGCTCGACTTGGTGTTGCGGACGGCCTACACAGAAGCGCTGGCGCGGGAGATCGCCCACCTGCCGCCGCTGGCCGTGCCGCGCGTTCGGTGACGGGACTTCCGATGGCACCGTCGTGCGACTCACTCACGATCTCCGTGTCGGGGATGCACTGCGCCGGCTGCGCGTCGAGCGCGCGCCGTGCCATCTCGGGGGTTCCCGGCGTCGATGAAGCAACCGTGGACTTTGCGAGCGGGCTAGCGCGGGTTCGCGGCCGCGCCATCGATCCAACCGCAGTTGAAGCAGCCATTCGGGGCGCGGGATTCGACCCCGCGCCACCGTCGGCGGGATCGTCAGGCGCGGCACGAGGGGGCGATCCACTGCGAGACCTAGCGGCCATGCAGGAGGCCGCGCGCCGCTGTCTGAACGAGCGCACGATGCGCTGGCGCCGAGGTGCGCTTGTCGCGGTGACGATCTGGATTGCGCTTGAGACCATTCACTGGACTGCTGGCAATCACCACGGGGCAGCGTGGGTTGGCTGGACGATGCTCGTTGGGGCGACGATCGCCCTAGTCTTCGCCGGAGGCGGTTTCTACGCCAGCGCGCTGAGGGCGGCGCGCCATCGCACGACAAACATGGACACGCTCGTCGTCCTCGGTGTGACAGCCGCGTACGCGCTGAGCGTGTGGAATTTCTTCGGCGTCTCCCACGCGGACTCCGAGCGGCCGCTCTATTTCGCCGAGGCCGCGGCACTTCTGGGCATCATCAGCCTTGGCCACTGGATCGAGACCCGCGCCTCATCGAGGGCCAGCACTGCCGTCGAGGAGTTGCTCCGCCTGCAGCCGCACGAAGTTGAGTGCGTGCGCGCGGATGGGACCTGCGAGAGCATCCCGCTCGCCGATGTGTCTGCCGGCATGCGACTTCAGGTCCGTCCCGGCGGGGCGATCGGCGTGGACGGTCGGATCGTCGCGGGGCAGGCCTCCGTCGACGAGAGTTCCCTTACGGGCGAACCCATGCCGCGCCTCTGCCGCTCAGGCGATCTTGTGTCGGCAGGATCGATTCTGCTCGATGGCGTGATCACCCTTGAGGCCACTACCGACGGATCGGGGTCCGCTGTCGGCCGGATTGCGCGCCTTGTCCACGAGGCGCTCATCACCGAGGCACCGATCCAGCGAGTCGCCGACCGCGTGTGCCGCGTCTTCGTTCCCGCCGTGCTGTTTGCATCTGCCGCGACATTCATCGGCTGGTCTAGGGTGGGCTCGATTGATGAGGCCGTCGTCAATGCGGTCACCGTGCTGGTGATTTCCTGCCCGTGCGCGCTCGGCATCGCCACCCCGCTGGCGATGGTGGTGGGATTGTCGGAAGCGAGTCGCCGAGGGATCCTCGTGCGACGCGCGCAGGCACTCGAAGTCGCCGCGCGCGTGACGCGGGTGATCTTTGACAAGACGGGCACGATCACTCTGGGGCGACCGACGCTGCGGCAGATCGAGATCCTTGATGGCCGCACGACGCACGCCGAAGCCCTGGCCGTGGCGGCGGCGATCGAGAGTGGGAGCGAGCACCCTATAGCCCGCGCCATCGTCGATGGGGCGAAAGCAGAGGGGATCACGATTCCCCGCGCCGAAGAGTTCCACGCGGAGATGGGAGTCGGTGTCCGCGGCATCGTTGCGGGCCGCCGTGTGCATCTTGGGCGCGATCGCGATGCCTCGGCGAGACTTGAGATCGACGGCGCGTTGGTCGCGCGACTGACAGTCGAAGACGCGCCGAGGCCCGAGGCGCGCGAGGCGATCGCGGCGCTTCGCCGGAGACACCTCAGCATTTCGATGCTCACCGGAGATCGACGCGCGAGTGCGCTTGCGACCGCCGCAGCCGTCGGAATCGACGAGTGCGATGTCCACGCAGACGAGACTCCCGAATCCAAGGCGCGTGCCATCGGCCGCCTCGGAGGCTCAGCCGTGATGATGGTCGGCGATGGAATCAATGACGCTGCGGCTCTCGCCCACGCGGGCCTCGGGGTCGCGATGGGTTCGGCGACGGCGCTGGCCGCGGCCAGTGCCGATGCGCTGCTGGTTCGAAACGATCCTCGCGCCCTGGCGGAACTCGTAGATGTCGCACGCGGGACGCTTCGCTGCGTGCGCCAGAACCTTGTGCTCGCCTTCGTCTACAACGCGGCCGCGATCCCGCTCGCTGCCTTCGGAGTGCTCGGGTCGTATGGGCCGCTGGTGGCGGCTGTCGCCATGGGGGCGTCGAATCTCTGTGTCGTCGGGAACTCCCTCCTGCTCAAACGCTCGCTGCGGCGCCGGCGACTAGGGCAATCGGGTACACCATCACGCATGCACCTTGGAGTCGTCCAATGACCCAGTCACGATCGCCGTTCGATTTCCTAGCCGCACTCGTCCTCACTATCGCGGGAGCATCGCTCGGGCTCGCGGGGTGCACGAACCAAGTGAAAACGGCGTCTGACCTTCCTTGCGCGGCGGAAGTCCACGCCAATGCGGTCGAGGCACTCAAGTCATACGAGGCACTCTCCGCGGCACAGGCCGCGAACCGCGACGCACTCCTGTGTATGGCGTACGCGCAGATCTCCCTCAAGCGCTACGAGGCCGCCGCCGCCAGCGCCACTCGGGCGATCGTCCTCCACCCCATGGATGCCCTAGCGCTCCGGCTTCGGTCCTACGCGCGATACCGCATGAAGGAGTACGGCACAGCCATCCTCGATGCAAAGCTCTCCGCGAGCCTCGCGCCCTGCGGAGAGGCGTATGAGATCATCGCCAAGGCGCAGCTGAGGGAGGGGCTTCTCTCCGACTCGGTTGAGTCGTTCCAGACATGGGTCTCCTTCGACGGATCCGCTGAGGCGTCCTGTTGGCTTGGATCCGCGCTCTGGCAGTCAGGGGATCAGACGGGAGCACTCAAGACCTGGGAAAGGGCCGAACTCGACTTCCCGAAGGACCCCGAACCATTCGTATGGAAGTGCGGATTTCTCTACACGGCGGGGGATCATGGGGGGGCGCTTGGCGCGGCCATGCGGGCTGTTGAGTTGGCACCCAACTCCGCGCAGACCCTTGGAGCTCTCGCGCGAGTTCAGCAGTGGAGCGGCGACACCCGCGCTGCCTCAGACACCGTCGAGCGGCTCGCGAAGTCCAATCCCGCCGCAGCGCAGAAGCTCGTCGAGGCTCTGCGCACCACCAAGCCCGCGGGAAAGACCTGATTGCCGCGCAGCCGAACTGGACCAGTCTGACCTACTTGCGTCGCTTGTAGTAGTACGAGGTCGCCACACCGATTTCGACCTGAGTCTGGGTCACGGCAACGAGTTCCCATCGCGCCACGCCCATCCAGTTCACGAGCATCATGTCGTCGATCGGAACGCCGCTGGCGAATGTCGCATCGGGCGCGGTGGCTTGGATCGCCCCCGCAACGGCCGTGAGTTGGCCGCCCGAGTCCCTGCCGACCGTTGCGGTGACCGCGTTGCTCGGAGTATTGAGCCACACGGAAGTCCCTGAGCCTCCGACGGTGAACACGAGTCGGCCGTACTCGTACGCCGGGGCTGACTGAAGCGAGATTGCTCCCGTGAGCGCGGCCATGGCGCACACCGCGATGGCAGTTCCAACAAGTAGGTTCTTCATGGAGTGAAGGTACCTTTCGCCGCTCATGGCGCGCATCTCGACTTCGTGGAGACGGCACGGGACGGGCGCTGCCGTCGTCGTGGCGGCCCTCGGGTACTTCGTCGACATTTTCGACCTGATCCTATTTGCGCTGGTGCGCGTGAAGAGTCTTCAATCGCTGGGCGTGGCAGCCGAGGAGACCAAGAGTGTCGGCATCTGGCTCGACAACTATCTGCAATCGACAGGCCTCGTGGTCGGCGGGATCGTCTGGGGGATCCTGGGGGACCGACGAGGGCGACTGTCCGTGCTCTTCGGATCCATCTGCGTCTATTCAGTCGCCAACATCCTGAATGCGTTCGTGATGGATGTCGGTCGGGACGGATTCGGCGCTGTTCTTCATGCAGTGGGGATGGGGACTGCCCTCAAGCAGTATGGGGTGCTTCGTTTCGTTGCGGGGTTTGGTCTCGCGGGAGAGCTTGGTGCGGGAATCACTCTCGTCAGCGAACTTGTCTCCAAAGAGCGGCGCGGACTCGCCACTACGCTGGTTGCGACTGTCGGGATCTGCGGGGCACTCGCAGCGTTCCTCGTCACCGAGCTCTTCGAGTGGCGCACGGCGTTTCTGGTGGGAGGAGGGATGGGGCTCGCGCTCCTCGTCCTGAGATTCGGGGTCATCGAGAGCGGGATGTTCAACGCCGTGCGCCAGAGCAGTCAGGCGAAGTGTGGCGCGTTCTGGCTCCTCTTCTATCCGCGAGATCGGCTCCACCGGTACCTCGCGGTGATCCTCTGCGCCGTCCCCATCTGGTACATCGTCGGAATCCTCGTCAAGTACTGCGACGCGATCGGCGCCAGCCTTGGAATGCCCGAGGGTGCGCGGCCCGCGCCAGGACCCGCAATCTTCTGGGTGTACACCGGCCTTGCCATCGGAGACCTCTCCAGCGGACTGCTGAGCCAGTGGATGCGGTCGCGTCGAAACGCACTGCTCCTGTTTCACGCGCTCTGCGCCATCGGGATCACGCTCTACTTCGTCGTGGGCCCAACATCGCTGGGCGCGTTCTATGCGTGTGTTGCATTCCTCGGCTTTGGGGCGGGATACTGGGCGGTGTTTGTCACGACTGTCGCGGAACTCTTCGGAACCAACCTGCGCGCGAGCGCAACGACGAGCGCACCGAACATGGTCCGCTGGTCGATGGCCGGTAGCGCGTTTCTCTGGGTGACCTTCGAGGGGTGGCTCGGGAATGCCCCGTCGTCTTCATGGCAGGCGGCAGCGATCGTCGGGGCGATCGTCGTTCCGCTGGCGGCCATGTGCGCATGGTCGCTCAGGGAGTCCTACGGCCGGTCCCTCGACTTCATCGAGGAGTGACACCCGCCGACGCGACGGTCTGCGTACTCTTGCCTTCATGCGCAGCGTGCACGCCCTTATGTCGTCAGTGATCGATTATGCGGGGCTCTACCCCCCCGCGCAGCACGACCCACCGACGGCCGTCGATCTCTTTACGCAGGTTCATGACTCCCGTCGGACCTGGATGCTCGGGCGACTGATCTGGCCTGCCGCGAAGCTCGACGAACTCTCGACGCTGGCGACGGCGCATGCTCCCGCGGCGGTTGCGCCCGAGACCGAGGGGGCGTGGGCAATCGCCTGCGTGATCGCTCCAGCCGGAACCGCTGAGTGTGCGGCGGACCTCACTCGCCTGGCGCAGTTCAATGCGCGCCATGAGCGCGAAGGGGAGCCCGCGATGCGCATCGATGCGATCGAACTCAGGGGCGACTCGGTTGGCGCCATCGAGCGCGCGCTTGCGATTCTCCCCGACGACATCTTTCCGTATTTCGAGATTCCGCTGGAGGGGGATCCGCGCGGCGCGATCGCGGCGCTGGTCGGTGAGGAGGCCGGAGTGAAGTTCCGAACCGGAGGCACGACCCCCGAAGCGCATCCCGCCGCCGGGGATCTGGCGCGGGCGATGTCCGCCTGTGCAGCAGCCGGAGTGCCGTTCAAGGCGACGGCCGGACTTCACCGTGCTCTGTGCCACTTCAATCACGCCGCCGGCGCGCACCAGTTCGGCTTCCTCAATCTGCTCGTCGGCGCGGCGATGGCGTATGCGGGTCGACTCGACGAGGAGGGACTCACCGAGTTCCTCACCGTCAATTCAATCGAACACCTCGGGTGCAGCGACAGCGCGATCTCGTGGCAGGCGGCGCGAGTCTCAACCAACGAAATCACCGAGTCGAGGATGCGGTTCGCGCACTCATTCGGCTCCTGCTCGTTTGATGAACCGTGGCAGGATCTTGTGGCACTCGAACTCGTCCGGGCGGTAGCTGCGGAGGGGGCGGCGTGAGCGAGAGTCCTCGGGAGAGTTGGGTTGAGGGAGCGAACGATCCATCAGGTGGATTCGGGCTCGCGAACCTTCCCATGGGAATTGTCGCTCTCGAGGGGCGCGGCGCGTCGGTGGCCGTGCGCGCAGGAAAATCGATCCTGGATTGCCGCACGCTCGTCGAGGTCGGATTGCTCTCGCGACTCGACCGCGGGACTCAGGACGCGCTGGCGGCAAAGACGCTCAATCCATTCATGGGCCTTGGGCGCGGCGCATGGCGCGCAACTCGCGCCGAGCTTGCGAGACTTCTCGCCGCATCGACGGCTGATCTGCGTGATCACGCCGCCCGCTCGCGCGCGGTCATCCCCGAGTGGGGCTCGTCGCCGCGGCTTCCTTGCGAGATCGGCGACTACACCGACTTCTACGCGTCGGTGCATCACGCGACCAATGTCGGAAGCATGTTCCGCCCGGACCAGCCGCTCTTGCCGAATTGGAAGCACATGCCCATCGGATACCACGGGCGGTCGAGTTCGATCGTTCCCAGCGGGACACCGGTCGTGCGACCCAAGGGCCAGACGGTTGCGACCGATGCCGGGCCGCCATCGTTCGGCCCGTCTCGGCTTCTTGACTACGAGATGGAGGTCGGGGCGCTGATTGGACCGGGTAACGCACTCGGCGAGCCGATTCCTGTCGCGCGCGCGCTCGACCATGTCTTTGGGTTCGTGCTCCTCAATGACTGGAGTGCCCGCGACATCCAGAAGTGGGAGTATCAGCCGCTGGGACCGTTTCTCGCCAAGAACTTCACCTCGACGATCTCGGGATGGGTTGTCTCACTCGACGCGCTTGAGCCCTACCGCGTGCCGAAGCCTCCGCGCGCCGAGGTTGATCCGGCGCCGCTTGACTACCTCAAGTGGGATGGTGACTGCGTCTTCGATGTAAACCTCGAAGTGCTCATCGCCAGCGCCTCAATGCGCGCGTCGGGAACCGCTCCGACGCGCATCAGTCTCGGAAACTTCACTGAGATGTACTGGTCCGTTGCCCAGATGGTCGCCCACCACACCAGCGGTGGATGCAATCTCCGGACCGGAGACCTTCTCGCGAGCGGAACCGTATCGGGACCGACTCCCGAGTCCCGCGGATGTCTCCTCGAGCGCTCGTGGCGAGGGACGCAACCCATCGCACTCGGCGATGGCACGACGCGGACATTTCTTCAGGATGGTGACGAAGTCATCATGCGCGCCTGGTGCGAGCGTGCGGGACTGCCGCGGATTTCCTTCGGCGAGTGCCGTGGGATCGTGCAGCCCAGTCGCTAGCGCGTGGGCGGGGGAGTCGCCGGAGCCGGTGGGACCGCAGGCACGGGTCGTATCGGTAGTCGTGGCGGTGTTGGAACCGGTGGTGCGTTCCGCGCGCGCCAGTGATTGAGCAGACTCTTGCGGTCGATCGGGATCTTCACACCCGGCTTGATCTTCAGCGCATCGTTGGTTCCGGCCGGAGTCTCGATCGCGAATTGCACGCCCGATCCGCTCAGGTAACGCTTGAGTCGGTTCTCGTAGTCGAGCTTTGACTCGGACTCGCCACGAAGCGGCTCCATCTTCATCGAGTACACCGTCAGCACCGTCCCGTCGGTGGCGAGGTAGGCGATGTCCATGTCAATGAGACAGTCGACCATCCAGAAACTGCGCTCATTCCCCGAGGGAAACACAAAGATCATGCCAGTGTGCGGCGGTATCTCGGTGCGCTTGGAGAGCCCTTTGGCAATGTCGGCCTCAGTGGCTGCGACTTCGAGATCAAAGTTCTGCCCCTGAATCATGACCCGTTCGACGGGAAGTCCGCTTGCAGCGAGACTAGGTGCCGGAGGACCCGCCGGGTCGGACTTCGCCGCGCCCTGTTCAAGCGAACGATTGGCCGCATAAGCGAGGCCGCCCATCACGACGATGACGCCTACGAGCAGTGCGAGTCGGATGGAGGTGGATCGTTTCATGCGAACCTCACGGAGTCCCAGTCATTGCCAGGTATCGACCTTCTCGGTGTGGCCAGTGTTCTCGGTGGCGCCGGTACTGGCCTGTTCCCAGCTCAGTGGATAGGCAGGATCGTCAAGTTCAAGAGCCGCGCGCGTCGGGTAGAGCGGTCGGAAGGTGTCGCACATCACCGCGAGTTCATCGGTGCGCGTCGCGCCCAGCGAAGCTTCGACCGTGCCGGGATGCGGCCCATGCGGGATCCCCTGCGGATGCAGCGTGAGTGACGCGCTTTCGATTCCCTTGCGCGCCTTGTAGTTCCCTTCCACATAGTAGAGAACCTCGTCCGAGTCGAGATTGGAGTGGTTGTACGGGACGACGACCGCCTGCGGATGGAAGTCGAGAAGCCTCGGACAGAACGAGCAGATCACGAAGTTGTGCGCCTCGAATGTCTGGTGCGTCGGCGGGGGCATGTGGTGCTTCCCGACGATCGGGCTGAAGTCGTCGATGTTGAAGGTGTATGGGTAATAGCACCCGTCCCATCCCACGACATCAAGCGGGTGGTAGTGGTAGTTGTAAGAGTGGATGAACCCGCGGGTCTTGATGCGCACTTCGTAGGTGCCGCGGGTGTCGTAGGTGAGGGGCAGCTGGGGCAGTCCGATGTCCCGTTCGCAGTAGGGAGCGTGTTCGAGGAACTGCGATGACTGTTTCGAGAGATACCTGGGTGGCGGAAGGATGTGCGATCCGTTCACTGACTCGATGACGAGGAACCGCGGCTCGGAGTCACCGGGCTTCGTCGGGTCGAACACCATCCGGTAGGTGATCCCCTTGGGGATGATCACATAGTCCTTGCGCCGAAACTTGAGCGTCCCGAAGGAGCTGAAGACGGTCCCCGAGCCATGATGTATGAAGATGCACTCGTCACCGGTCCCGCTCTTGAAGTGGTAGTTCATCTCCTCGCAGGGGACGCAGAGGGACATCTCGACATCTTCGTTGCCGAAGAGGACGACCCGCCCGGTGACAGGATCCCCCATGGGCTTGGCGGCCGCACCGCGGATGTGCCGCATGCGCATGAATTCGCGCTCAACATACTCCGGCCGGCACTTCGAAATCGGTTTCCATCCGGCCACCTGAGTCGGCGGATGGATGTGATAGAGCGTCGAAGTCGGGCCGGTGAATCCCAGAGTGCCGAAGACTTCCTCGCTGTAGAGGCCGCCATCGGGGCGACGGAACTGGATGTGGCGCTTGGGAGGAAGGCTGCCGAGTTTCGTGTAGAACGCCATGCAACCGTAGTGTACGGATCCGCAATTGAACAACTCAATGAACCATCCCAGCTCTGGTGCGAGTGCCCAGCGAGGCGAACCAGTCGTTATTCGAGACGAGGGGTCATGGTTCGTGATCGACAAGCCTGTTGGATGGCACTGCGTGGAGGCTGCCGACAGCGATGGAGCGCCGAGTGTCGAAGACTGGCTGCGTGCGCGGGATCCAGCGGTTCAGGAACTCAAGGATGCCGGGCTCGTGCATCGCCTCGATCGATCGACCAGTGGATGTCTCATGGTCGCGCGCGACGCTGAAACAGTGTCGGATCTGCGTGAGGCACTTTCCGTGTGTGACTCGCCGTGGGCCGCGCGCAAGACCTATCTCGCGCTGGCAGCGAAGTCGATGCCCAAGGCGGGGGAGTTCGATCTCCACTTTGCCGGCCGTCACAAGCGCTCTGCCAAGGTCACGGTGAAGGCGTTCGGAACGCCGGGGGATCGCGGACGATGCACATGGCGCGTGGTTCGCGCGGCGGTGGACACCGCGATGCCCGCCACTCCGAGGGCATTCGACCTTGTCGAGATCGAACTGATCGGGCCGGGACGGCGCCACCAGATTCGTGCGGGTCTTGCGTGGCTCGGGCATCCGCTCGCAGGAGACCAGCTGTACGGCGGCGCTCAGTTGGGCGACGAGTTCAATGGCGGCTGTGCGGCGCTCCATGCCTGGCGCCTTCGCGTCCGTTCGATCACGGTCGAAGCTCCGCCGCCACCGTGGGCGGGTGGCGCGGACTAGCCAAGAGGTCAAATCGGCGGGCCGATCAGTCGGCGTTGGGATTCGACGGATCAGTGGGGTCAATCGGCGCTGAAGCCGCCGGCTCGGCCGGTGCCGCGGGCGACTCATCGGCCACAGGCGGAGCGGGAGCCGGTCGCGGATCAACCCACACAGGCAATTCACTTGCGGCGCGGATCTGGTCATCCGGGATCGACACAAGCAGCAGCTTGTGCGGTGCGAGTGACGAGTCGGCATCGTTCCAGAAGGGGAGCGCGAGCCGGCCACCGCAGCGCAGGTCGTCCATCAGCAGCGCGCCGCTCCCGGCGAAGACGCCATCATCGTCAGCGCAGTCAAAGTAGCCATTGATGCCGAAGGTGACAGACTGATCCTGCGCCTTTCCAAGCCACGCCTCCTGCCCCAAGAGCGTCGTCTCCAGCGGTGACACGCCGCCGAGTTCGAAACTGAACGGCTCGTCGTCGATGGTCACCGAGACCGCCGTGCGAGGACTGCCCCACTCGCAGCCCGGGTCGCTCCATTCGATTCCCTCGACTTGCACCGTTGCCCCCGGAGTCTCGATCGACTGCATGAGTCGCGTGACCTCGTCGTGCATCGGCGAGTCATCACCACGAAGGCGCGCTGGGTCGAGGTACCACTGACACGCCTGATTCAACTCGCCAAATGGAGCATGGGCGAGGCGACGGATGTCCTCGTAGACGGCGTGATCCTCCTCGACCGCCGCTTCGTTCCACAGGTCGGCGCACTCCTGTGCAAGCGTCGGTGCGAGCGAGGCCGCGTCAGGTGAACCCAGGGTGTCGCGGAGGCTCCCGGCCAGGGTGCTCCAGGAACCGTCAGCTGCGGCAGAGGTCCGAAGTTCCTGCAGTTGTGTCAGAGTTCTGGAGGCGAACGCCGTTCTTGTGAGCGCGAGTCGAGCCGCCTGGTCGGGCGTCTCCGGAGCCAACAACTCGATGAGTGATGCCGCCTCGCCGATGCGGTGCGCCGCAAAGGCAGCTTCGACGCGCTCGCTTGCCGTGTCGAAAACCACCGCACGCGCTTGCGACTCTTCCAGCAGGCGCCGTTCCTCTTCGAGAGCAGCCGCTCTTACGGTGATGCGCGCCAGCAAGTCCTGCTGTGCCGCCTCTACCCGCGGATTGTCGCTCTTGGGGCTCTCCTTCGACCGCGTCTGGACAAACACGGCGATCTCCTCGATCGAGCGCAGCGTGTCGAGTTCGTCGCGGCGCGCGGCCATCCAGGCCAAGGCTGCGTCGCGCTCGTCAAGCCGAGCGAGCGCGGAGGTGGCCGCATCGGCCGCGCGCGCGGCAGCCTCACGGGGCGCGTCGAATCTCGCATCCTCGGGCAGTCGCAAGTTCACGAGGCGGTCCTTGATCGAGGCCATCGCCGATCGCGAACCGTCTTCTTGGTCGAACGAATCGATCGCCTGAAGTGTGCCTTCAAGTTCCATCTGAATTGCGTCGCGGCTGGCGAGAAACTCGCCGACGCTCGCCGCCTGCTCGCGCATTCGCGAGAGTGCTTGCGACAACTCCGGCGGATTGCGGTCAGTAGGCAGCGGCGCATCGAGGCCAGCGACAAGCGGGGCGAGAAGGTCGAGCGAGGCCGCAGCGCGAATCGCAGCTAGGGCTTCCTGCAGGGACGCGAGTGACTGGTTCTGTTGGTCGATGAGGCTCTGCGAGTCGGCGTCAAAGGCTGCGATGATGGCCGTGCGCGCGTCGGGGTCAAAGCCACCCGCTCCAGCGCGCGGCTCAGCGGCATCAGAGAACTCGTCCGCAGCGGCCAAGACCGCAGGGATCGTCCGCTCAGACTCAACAAGGGCGCCGCGCGCGCGTTCGGACGACTCCTTCCACCACGCGCGGTTCTCGCGCCGATCCAATGCGTGCTGGGAGAGCTCTCCACACTGCGACCAGGCGGAGTTCAGTCGTTCGATGTCTAGAATCCGCACAACGACCCGGTCCCACCACGGACTCTCGAACACAGCGTCGGTGCGGACGGCTAGCGCCGAGGCACTCGCCGCCTCACCGCTCTCTTCAGGCTTAGTGCTCGACGCGCTCGCGTGGTCGCGCGCCGCCAGCAGGTCGCTCTCCAAAGCCTCGAGTTCCGCCCGGTCGACGGTGTGTGCGTAGGCGAGCCACCCGGAAACTCCCAGAAGGCCCGTAGCCGCGCCGACGAGAATCCAGAGTCCCGTACGTGCTTTGGGCCTAGGCGGCGCAGCCGGCCCGGGCGTTTCAACCAACGGCAGATCCTCGCCGAGGTCCGCCATGGGATCCTCAGCGTCATCGGGTCGTGGCGACTGTGAATCGTCGATCGTCACAGGTTTCCGCGCCGCTCCTGTTCCCCTTCGAGTGCTTCGAAGAGAGCCTTGAAGTTGCCCTTCCCGAAGGACTGGCTGCCGCGGCGACAGATGATCTCGAAGAACAGTGTCGGGCGATCCTGCAACGGCTTCGTAAAGAGTTGCAGGAGGTATCCCTCATCGTCCGCATCGACGAGGATTCCCAGGTCGCGCACGCGCTGGCAGTCTTCCTTGACGGCCGCATGGCCGTGCTTCGTGAGCATGGCGTTCACGCGCGGCCAGACCGAGTCGTAATAGGCCTCGGGAATCACGAGGAAGTCGACGCCGCGCGAACGCAACTCGGCCACGCTGGTCAACTCGTCGTCGGTGCGGAAGGCCAGATGCTGGACCCCAGCGGTCATCGCGTGCCATTCGAGATACTCCTGCACCTGGCTCTTGCGCTTGCCCTCGGCCGGCTCGTTGATGGGCATCTTGATGAGATGGTTCCCAGAGGCCATCACTTTGGACATCAACGCGGAGTACTCGGTGCCAATGTCCTTGTCATCGAAGTGCTTGAACATCGAGAAGCCCATCACCTCTTCGTACCAGCGAACCCAGTGATTCATCTTCCCGAGCTCGACATTGCCGACGAGGTGGTCGACGAACTTGAGGCCGCAGGAGTGCTGGCGGTTGTAGGCGTTGAGAGAGAATTGCTCCATCGGGCGGAATCCCGGGGCGAAACTGTTCCCTTGCTTGATGCTCGGCAGGTCGTACGCCCCCGTGCGGCTCACGAACGAGTGGACCACCCGCCCATAGGTGCGAATGCCCGCCATCGTGACGCTGCCGGTGGAGTCCCGTGCGGTCCTGGGCTCATAGGCCGCCTCGCCGCCGTTCTTCCGCGCCTGCTCGAATGCCCGTTCCGCGTCGAACACCGTGAAGGCAACATCTTTGACGCCGTCTCCATGGCGCTTGAGTTCGTCGTTGGCCGGATGGGCCTCCGTCAACGGAGTCTCGAGGATGATCCGGATGTTTCCCTGAGTCAGGAGGTACTGGGCACTCTCGCGGCAGCCGGTGGTCAAGTCCGAAATCTGCTCGACCTGGAAGCCAAGCGCCGAGGCGTAGAAGTGTGCCGCCTGCTTGGCATTTCCGACAAAGAAGCGGACATGATCGACATCAATCAGCGTCAGAGGGTCGGTGGTCCGCGATTCGGTGCTCTCTGCCGCACTGCTCAAGGTGGCCATCCGATGATGGTATCGTCTCGCCCCTTATGAGCGCGAAACTCCCAACCAAGTCGGCAGGATCTAAAATTGGAATCTGGATCGGACTCATCTTGGCGATGGCGGCGGTCTTCTTTGTCGTCATGTGCACTGCGGGCGATCCAAAGTTCGCTGAACCCTCGGCCGATTTCAAAGCCCCCAACAACTGATCTCGCCTCGCCATGTCACAACGAACAAACTCAGATTCAAAGCGACTCGAAACGGTCGAGCCAGTCGGCAAGCGCGTCTTGATCCGCAAGGACGAGAGCAAGAAGATCACCAAGGTTGGCATCCACTTGCCAGACAAGATGGAGATTCCAACGCTGACGGGTCGCGTCGTCGCGGTGAGTGAGCAGGTCACGCGCGATGCCGATTACTCAGTGCAGCGTTACGACCGGGTTCTGTTCCATCCCAAGAATGCAATCCCTGTCGATTTCGAAGG
>SIAD01000008.1 GCA_009691915.1 Phycisphaerales bacterium | reverse complement strand
GAATGCAAACCTGACTGCAACAACAACGACTTGCCAGACGCGTGGGAAATCGCCCAAGGGCTCGTGGCCGACTGCAACACCAACGGCATCCCCGACTCGTGTGAGGATGACTCGCACGCTGCGGATACTGGAGACATGGGCGGTTTCGGGAGCGGTGCGCCAGCAACTGGCGTGCTTGCTGGATGCGTTGCGTCGAGCACTTCCGTGATCGTGCGCATCGAAGCGATTGGAGATCTTGAAGCTCCAACCGAGTACGCATCTTTGGAACTCGGCCAGACAGCGGTCGCCACGCTTCTCTTCCAGGCGACGGGGCAAGATTGCCCCGCGACACCTGATGTCGAGAGCGTGACACTCACCATGGCCCAGTGGAATGCAATCGTTGCCGCGGCTGGACCAAGTGGCAATGTCGCAGTGACGCTCACGGCGAGTCCGCTTGTTTCTTTGACGCAGTGCGGTGCGGCTGCGATGTCGCAAGTCTCGGTGACTTACGGCGGCTCTGCGTATGACTGCGATGGCAATGGTCTCTCGGACCTCTGCGAACTTGCTGCGGGCGGCGCCGACTGCAACAACAACGCGCTCCTAGATTCGTGCGAATTGCTTGCAGGTACAGCACCAGACATCGACGGCGATGGGGTGATCGACTCATGTCAGACGGATTGCAACGGCAATGGTCTGCCTGATTCATACGAAATCGCTCAAGGTCTTGTCGCCGACTGCAACACCAACGGCGTGCCAGACTCGTGCGACATCGCATCAGGCACGAGCAACGATGTCGAACCGAACGGCGTGCCAGATGAGTGCACGGCTGACTGCAATGGCAATGGTCTGCCTGATGCGTACGAACTTCTGCAGGGACTCGTCCCCGACTGCAACGCCAACGGCATCCCCGATTCGTGCGACATCGCTGACGGCACCGCGCTCGACTGCGACTCCAACGGCATCCCCGACACATGCGATGTCGCTGCGGGAGCGACCGACAATGATGGCGACGGTCGTCCAGACGACTGCGAATATGCCTTCGGCGACTTCGACCTCGATGGCGTGATCGGTTCGACAGACCTCGCAGTGATGCTCGCGGTCTGGGGTGCCCCCGATCCGATCGTCGGAGACCTCACTGGCGACGCCATTGTCGATGCAGCTGACCTCGCCGCGCTGCTTGGGCACTGGGGACCCATTGACTGAACTGACGGAATGCGCGGGACCCCCGCGCGGCTTTGGCTGAGACTCGTTCACCCGACCGCTAGACTTCGATGATGCGCGCCGTGCGCACCATCGACATTCACACTCACATGTTGCCCGAGCGCTGGCCAGATCTGCGCGAGCGATATGGCTGCGGTGGATGGGTCTCTCTGGAACACTGCGCGAATTGTCGCGCGAAGATGTTGATCGACGGCCAGTGCTTCCGGGAGATCGAGTCGAATTGCTGGGATGCCACGCGCCGCGCGGCCGAGTGTGATCGCGACGGCGTCGACATGCAGGTCATTTCGACCGTCCCGGTGATGTTCTCGTACGGGCAGCGGGGTGCCGACGCGCATGACCTTGCGAAGATCCTGAACGAACATCTGGCGGGCGTCGTCGCGGCGCAACCCGATCGGTTCATCGCGCTCGGCACGGTTCCGATGCAGGACTCGGCACTTGCCGTGCGGGAGCTCGAACGCTGCGTCAGGGAACTGGGGATGCCCGGCGTCGAGATCGGGACGAATGTCGCAGGGCGCGATCTTGACGACTCCTCACTGGCGGATTTCTTCGCCGCCGCCGAGTCGCTTGGCGCAGCGGTCTTCGTGCACCCGTGGGATGTCGTCGGCCGCTTAGAAATCCCGCGCTTCTGGATGCCTTGGCTTGTGGGGATGCCCGCCGAAACAACGCGCGCCGTGTGCGCGCTCGCCTTCGGAGGTGTGCTCGACCGGCACCCTCGGCTCCGGATCTGCTTCGCCCATGGCGGCGGATCCTTTCCCTACACCCTCGGGCGGATCGAACATGGCTTCGCTGCGCGGCCGGACTTGTGCGCCACGCACTCGAAGACGCCGCCGCGCGATCACCTGTCACGCCTCTATTTCGACTCGATCGTGCACGATCCCGAGGCGCTTCGATACCTCGTCGCGACGGTCGGCGCCGACAGGATCGCCATGGGCTCCGATTATCCCTTCCCGCTCGGCGAGATCCCGCCAGGGCGGCTTCTGCGGGAGGCTCGATGGCTCTCCGACGCGCAGCGCGCACGCATGCTCGCAGGCACGGCGATCGAGTTCCTAGGACTGAAGATCACACCATGACGCACGCAACTGCTCAGACGATTTTTGATCTCACCGCAGCGGACATCCAGCCCACGCTCGAGTTTGCCCGCTGGTGCGATGCGCACGATCCGCTGGCTAAGTTCCGCGACGCGTTCGAACTGCCATGCGGTGCCGACGGCACGCCACTTGCCTACATGGCTGGCAATTCCCTCGGTCTGATGGCGAAGGCGACGCGCGCCTTGATTGCCGAGGAGCTTGATCTCTGGGCGAATCACGGGGCCGAAGGCCATGTGCGCGGGAAGCGCCCATGGGTCGAGTACCACGAACACTTCCGGGCGGGACTCGCGATGCTTGCTGGAGGGATGGAGTCCGAGGTCGTCGCCATGAACACGCTGACGGCCAACCTTCACTTCCTCATGATGAGCTTCTACCGCCCAGAGGGTGCGCGTCGGCGCATTCTTGTCGAGCGCGGCGCGTTTCCGAGCGACCGTTTCGCGGTGAGGAGTTTCGTGCGCGCCATCGGCGGCGATGTCGAGCGCGACATCATCGAGGTTGCTCCACGCGAAGGCGATGACTGCCTGCGGACGATAGACATCCTTGAGGCGATCGCGCGGGAGGGCGAGTCGCTCGCACTTGTCCTCCTCAGCGGCGTGCAGTACTACACCGGTCAGGTGCTCGAGATGGCCCGCATCACTTCGGCGGCGCACGCCGTCGGAGCGCGCTCGGGATGGGATCTCGCCCACGCCATCGGCAATGTCGAACTTCGCCTGCACGACTGGGGAGCGGACTTCGCCTGCTGGTGTTCCTACAAGTATCTCAACGGCGGACCCGGCGCCGTCGCGGGCGCGTTCATCCATGAACGACATCATGCGAGTCCCCCGCCGAGACTCGAGGGGTGGTGGGGCACGAACTCAAGGACGCGATTCGCGATGGGTCCGGACTTCGATCCTGCGCCGGGCGCAGACGCCTGGCAGGTCTCCAACCCGCCGATTCTCTCGCTCGCGCCGCTGCTCGCCAGCTTCGAAGTGTTCCGCGCCGCGGGGATGGGTCGGCTGATCGCGAAGGCGCGTGCGATGACCGGGTTCATAGAGATCGCGCTGCGCCATCGCGCGCCCAAGCGAGTGCACATCCTGACCCCGAGCGCGACGAGCGAACGAGGGTGCCAACTTTCCATCTCGGTTGACTCGGGCGATTCCGCGGCGCGCGCACTCTTCGATTCGCTCTTGCCCAAGGGGATCGTGTGCGACTTCCGTCACCCCCGCGTCATCCGCGCCGCGCCCGCGCCCTTGTACACGCGCTTCGAGGACTGCTGGCGACTGGTCGATGCGTTGAGCTGAGCTGCTGCCGCGCCGCCCACCGAGGCTTCTACACTTCGCCGCGTGGCACGACGCGTCGTCATCGTTGGCGCAGGACTCGCAGGATGCCTGCTCGCGGTCTACCTGGCGCGCGACGGCTGGGAAGTCGACCTGCGCGAACGACGGGATGATCCGCGAGAGAAAGGCGCGGTCTCGGGCCGCTCGATCAATCTCGCGCTGAGCGCGCGGGGATTCAAGGCCCTTCGTCGCGCCGGTCTCGAAGACGTGATGCTCAGGGACGCCGTACGCATGCCGGGGCGGATGATCCACTCCCGCTCCGGATCGCTTGCGTTCCAGAGGTATTCGCGCAATCCGGCGCATGCCATCGTGAGTGTCTCGAGGAGCAAGCTGAATCTCACGCTGCTGCTGGCCGCGGCGGCCGAGCCGAGGGTACGGATCGTGTTCAACCAGAGATGCACGGGTCTTGATGCGGCTCGAGGCACGGTCGAGTTCGTCGACGATCGCACGAGCGCGGTCTCCTCGGCGCAGGCAGATCTCGTCGTCGGCGCGGATGGTGCCTTCAGCGCACTGCGGGGCGTCATGCAGAAGGTCGAGGGGTTTGACTACGACCAGTCGTGGCTCGGTCACGGGTACAAGGAGCTGTCGATCCCGGCCGTGACGACGGGACCGCACGCGCCCTTCGCCTTGGATCCGGCCGCGCTGCACATCTGGCCGCGCGGCGGTTCGATGATGATCGCGCTTCCCAACCGTGATGGGTCGTTCACCTGCACACTCTTCTGGCCGCACACGGGAGCGGGGAGCTTTGCGGCGATCGCCGACGCGCGATCCGCGCGCGCGCACTTTGCCCGCGAGTATCCGGACGCGCTCGCCTTGATGCCGACCTTCGACAACGACTTCACGAACAATCCGGTGGGGTGGATGCTGACCGTCCGCTGCCAGCCGTGGAGCCAGGGAGGGCGTGCAGTACTCGTCGGCGACGCGGCGCACGCGATTGTCCCGTTCTTCGGACAGGGGGCGAACGCGAGCTTCGAGGACTGCGAGGCGCTGGCCGACGCGCTTCGGGCATCACCCGATGTCGCCGCGGCGATTGCCCGTTACGAGGGCGAGCGGAAGCGCAACGCCGACGCCATCGCGCGCATGGCCCTCGAGAACTTCATTGAAATGCGGGACAAGACCGCGTCGCGGCTCTTCCGGCTTCGCAAGAAGGCGGAGCATGCGCTGAACGCGATCGCGCCGAAACTCTTCGTCCCCCGCTACGACATGGTGAGCTTCGACACCATCCCCTACGCCGACGCGCTGGCGCGGAGTTTGCGCCAGGATCGGGTCGTCGCGGCGGGCGCGCTCGTAGTCGCCATCGCCCTCGTCGGTCTCGTCGCGCTTGCCATCCGCACACTCACCGCGGGTTCGGGCAGTTGATGCGCGTTGGCCTCTCGCTCTCGACGGGCACCATCTGCCTCGTTCTCACGCTGCTCAGTTGGTCACTGGTACCGCTCTATCTTCGGCAACTCCACACCGAAGTCGACTTCTGGACGAACAACGCGTGGCGCTATGGGGCGAGCGCGATCTTCTGGATGCCCGCGATCGCGTGGGCCCTCTGGCGCGGAAGACTCCCGTGGCGAATCTGGCGCGACGCTCTGGTGCCATCGCTCGCCAACATCTGTGGCCAAGTCGCATTCACGGCCGCGTTCCACGAAATGAATCCGGGACTCGTGACCTTCGGCCTTCGGACGCAGCTCATCTGGGTCGCGGTCGGCGCCTACCTCCTGATTCCCTCGGAGCGACCGATCATCCTGAGCCGCCGCTATCTCCTGGGCGCGTGCATTCTGATCGGCGGGCTCTTTCCGGTTCTTCTTGGCGGTGATCAGAGTCTTGCTGGGATCAATCTCACGGGGACGCTGCTGTCACTCCTGTGCGCTGTCGGCTACGCGATGTACGGCGTCGGCGTGAGGCGATTCATGGGACGGCATCATCCGGTGCTGGCGTTTGCGGTCATCTGCCAGATGACGGCGGCGGGACTCGTCGCACTCATGCTCGTGTTCGGCCGCGACCATGGGTTCTATGTCCCTGAGCTTCCGGCTTGGGTGATCCGCGACCTCGCCATCAGCGCGTTCTTCGGCATCGCAGTCGGGCATGTCTTCTATTACGCGAGCATCGCGCGCATCGGCATCGTGATCACCAGCGGTGTGCTCCAACTCCAGCCGTTCCTCGTGAGCGTGGCCAGCTTTTTCATTTTCGGCGAACTATTCGCCTGGTGGCAATGGGTCGCGGGCGTGATCGCCATCGGCGGCGCGTACCTGATGCTCACCTGCAGAGGCAGCGGCGCCAAGCAGCTGTCGATGGCCAGCTCCGAAGGCTCGGACTAGCGGGCGTTCTCCGCGATTGCGCCCCGCTGTTCTACGCAGAAACACCCCACCAGACACGCCTTTCCGCGTAGAACGCGCGAGGGCACGACGAACCGTCGCCTCGACACCCAGCGGATTGCGAGTGATCTGCTCCCAGGTGAATCGCAGCACCACCCAGCCGAGCTCGTGAAGCGTGTTCTGGCGAACGCGATCGCGTTCAAAGGCCTCGCGCGATGTGTGGTGTGCCCGCCCGTCCACCTCGATCGCCAGCATCGTGGCGCCATGTGCGAAGTCGATCTCGGCGATCACCCGGCCACACCGGTTCACCACGGGATGGTTCGCGCGCCAACCGGAAAGCTTGGCCCGCTGCAGGATCAGTTTCATCCTCCGCTCTGCCTCGGACCGCGCGCCTCCTTCGGCGTACTCCAGCGCCCGACGAAGCGCTGTCGTGCCCCAGATCCACCACTCGCGGCGGCCTGAGAGTTCGCGGCGGAGCAACGGCCCCGTCAGCCATCGCCTTTGCAACGCAAGATCGAGAAGCTGCAGGAAATCCTTCGGACGCGCCACGCTCAAGGCATCCATGACCGCGGCCGGCCCACGGCGAATCTTCAGGCCGCGCGCGTATCGCGTACTTCGGTCTGGCACTTCGGAGTTCGGCTGAATGAAGCGAAGTCCAGCCACCGGGTGAGGCGCGCGGGGATACGCCAGCACCAGCGGCACAAGGTTCGGCACATCGAACCCATCGAGGCGCGCCGCGAGCGTCCCACTGATGATCGCAGTCGGTCCCACCCGAAGCCTCCCCTTCCACGCCGTGATGGCGTCGGGGTCGGGCTGATCCAGCATTGGGATCGTGAGTCCTCCCTCCCAAGATCCCCACTCCCCAGCCACGACGCGACGGTGTGATCGCTCGTGCGAGTACCCGCAATCGCGCAGTTGCCCGCGCGACAATACCCCCCCCTGCACGCGGGCGAGCCGCATCACACGGGCGAGAGACTCGCTGGGAACTGCACGATCCTTCGACCCGTCTCCCATCGGCCGGGACGGTAGTCGTGGGCCGTGATACGCCACGGAAACCGCCCGAAATGCGTTCCTCCACGTTCTACGCAGAAACACCCCACCAGACACGCGTTTCTGCGTAGAACGCGCGCGGCTGGCTTGCGCCAATCCCTGCGGAGTGGCCGCATGAGGGTTGCATGCCTTGGAAATGGATTGTGGCGCGGGGTTTGCAAATGGCCTCGCGCCGCGCATTCGCTGGGCTTGTCCCGGGGGATCCCTGAGGGACAATGGTTCGCGTGAGGCTCCAATTTGCAATCGGAATCGTGCTCTTGTCCCAGCCCGGGATCGCCTACGCCCAGTCGCCCGCACCCCCCTACGCCGCGCTCTTCGACGATTCGAAGGTCCACACGATCAAGATCCTGATCGACCCTGCTGCGCAGCTTGAAGTCTCCCAGCGCCCATTCGACTGGGTTCGCGGTGATGTCGAGATCGACGGCGAAGTAGTGAAGTCGGTCGGTGTGCGCCACAAGGGAAACTCTTCGGCAGGGATCCGAACACCGAAGATGCCGTTCAAGATCGACTTCGGGGAACTCACGAAGGGCCAGACTTATCACGGCCTCTCAATGCTCGTACTCAACAACAGTTTCAAGGATCCGTCGATGCTGCGCGAGAAGCTTGCGTACGACCTCTTCCGCGAGCTCGGCGTGCCTGCGTCTCGCTGCGCGCACGCGCGGGTGTTCGTCGTCGACCCGTCCACGCGCACCGACGAGCACGGCAAGGTGACAAAGCCAACCGAGACTTATCTGGGGCTCTACACGATGGTTGAGCATGTCGACGAGGTTTTTCTCGACGAACGATTCGGCGGCCACGAAGGAAATCTCTACAAGCTGGAGATGGACCCGTTTGGCTCCGCACGCGGTGGCGCTCGCGGCGGCGTTGGACCCGGTGGCGGACCGGGCATCGGCCCCGGTGGCGCTGGGCCGGGTGGCCCCGGCGTCGGTGGCCCTGGCGGCGGACCCGGCGGTCCTCCTGGCGCAAGCCGGACAGTCGAACTCAAGACCAACGAGTCGACGAATGATCGGTCGCGGCTGGACTCTTTTGTCCGCGCGGTCGCCGATCCGAAGGCCGATCTCTCGCCGTGGATCGACGCAGATGTCTTCGCGAAGTACCTCGCCCTCACGAGTCTCCTTGTAAACCTCGACAGCATCGCGGGCACCGGCCACAACGCGTATCTCTACGACGATCCAAAGTCCGGCAAGTTCGTCGTCATCCCGTGGGATCTCAATGAAGCATTCGGCAATTTCCAGATGGGCCCGCCATCGGACATGTTCGAGTGGGCGATCGCCACGCCGTTCGTCGGACGCAAGCCACTCATCGAGCGATTTGTGCAGGACCCGCGATTCAAGACGCTTTACACGGCCCAGCTGCGCGCACTCTGCGACGGCCCCTTCGACAGCGCACGCCTGTCGAAGCGGATCGACGCGCTCGAGAAACTCCTCCGCGACGCGGCGACCGCTGACAACAACACGCAATTCGACAAGTCATCCTGGTCGAAATCGATGGACGAAGATCTCCCCAATTCGCGGCGCGTTGGTCCAATGCAGTCGACGATCTTCGGACTCAAGCCGTTCGTGAAACGACGGCTCGCGTCCGTCGAGTCGCAACTGGATGGGAAGTCGACTGGCAAGACGCTCAACAACCGGATGGGCGGTCCCGGCGGGCCAGGTGGTCAGGGCGGCCCCGGCGGTCAGGGTCCCGGCGGGCCAGGTGGTCAGGGCGGCCCCGGCGGTCAGGGTCCCGGCGGGCCAGGTGGTCAGGGCGGCCCCGGCGGCACCGGTGCACCCAACCGCCCGTTCACTCCGCAAAGCACACCGCCTTGACCTCGACGGCAATCGGGGTCGGCAGACTTCCGACCTCAATCGTCGTCCGGGTCGGATTCGGGTTGCCTGTTCCCGCAAACACTTCCGCGTAGATCCTGTTGTACAGGTCGAAGTCGCGCTTCATGTTCGTGAGAAACACCGTCACATCCACCACGCTCGACCACGCCAACCCCGCATCCGCCACGACGAGTTTCACATTCTCAAAGCACGCGCGGCACTGCGTCTCGAAGTCGAACGGATCGACACCGGGGATCTCTGCGCGCCCGCGCGTGCGTGGACCCACGCCGCTGAGGAACACAAAGTTTCCCGCGCGCTTCGCGTGCGGGTACGCCCCGACCGGTTCCGGCGCACGCTGCGATTGAATCCCCTGCGAAGAACTCATGTCCTTGCCCCCGCCTCCGCCCCCTCCTCCGCCTCCGCAATCGCAGCCCCGCGCGCACCATGGACAACTGCAACCGGCTCGGCGAAGAAGTGAAGTGCCTCCAATCCCCCTTCGCGGCCTAGCCCGCTCGAGCGGATCCCGCCGATGGGAACTCTCAGGTCACGCACCATCCACGAGTTGATCCACACTGTGCCGACCGCGAGGCATTGCGCCAAGCGTTCAGCTCGCGCTTCATCGCGCGCCCACACCGATGCTGAGAGACCGAACCGTGTGCCATTGGCGATGGCGATCGCCTCCGCGTCGGTATCGAACGGGATGAGTGTCGCCACTGGCCCGAAGATTTCCTCCTGATTAGCCCGGGCTCCGGGCGCGAGCGAGTCGATCAGCGTGGGTGGGAAGAACGCCCCGCTGCGCACCCGCTCGGGCAGCATCGATGCCTCGATGCGTGATCCTCCGACGAGAACTCTGCCGCCGTCGCGTACGGCTCCATCCACCGCCGATGCGACCTTCATGAGGTGCTGCCCCGAGATGAGCGACCCGAGATCGGTGGCGGCATCCAGCGGATCCCCCACCTTGAGCTGTCGCGCCCGGAGAACCAACGCACCGACGAATTCGTCCCACACTGTTCGCTCTACAAGAATCCGCGACGCGCAGTGACAGACCTGCCCCTGATTCGTGAACGCCGCGCGCACAATTCCTTCAACGGTGGACTTGAGATGCTCTGGTTGCGCCGCATCCGCGCAGACGATCGCGGCATTTTTCCCCCCGAGTTCGAGCGCCACGCGTTTGAAGTCCGGTGCCGCAGCACGAGCTATCGACTCTCCGGTCGCTGTCCCGCCGGTAAAGGTGATGCAAGCAACCTTCGGGTGGGCCACGAGCGCGGCGCCCGAGAGCGGACCTCGTCCGTGCACCACATTCAGCACTCCGCGCGGGAATCCTGCCTCGACCGCCCGCTGCGCCAACATCCACGCGGTGATCGGCGCGACTTCGCTGGGCTTTCCGACGACGGTGCACCCGGCGGCGAGCGCCGGCGCGATCTTCCAGGTGAACAGGTAGAGCGGCAGATTCCACGGGGAGATGCACGCGGCCACGCCCAGCGGTCGTCGATGCACCTCGGCGCGTCCCTGCGCCGACTCGTACGCCTCCAGATCCCCGTCCAGAATCTCGCGCGCGAAGAAACGCAGGTTGGCGATCGCCCTAGGGATATCCATGCTGTGCGCCAGCGCGAGTGGCTTGCCTGTGTCCATCGACTCGGCCTGCGCGAACTCCTCCCGATCGCGCTCAACGAGATCCGCCAGACGGTTCAAGTGCGCCCCGCGTGCCGTCGCGGGCAGCTCGCTCCATGGTCGAAACGCCGCCGCCGCCGCTTCGACGGCGGCATCGACATCGTGTGCCGTCGAGTCGGGCGCCGTCGCGATGAGCTGCCCCGTCGCCGGGTCATAGACATTGATCGATGCCCCGCCGCTCGCAGGGGAGAAACTGCCCTCGATGAGATTCAGGATCACGCTCGGGGCAGCCATTGCGCCGAGGATATGGGAGAGACGCTCGTCGGCTCTCAGTAACTATTCATGACTACTAGCCCCGCCTCAGCGCGGCGCGGATCGGGCTCGCGTCAAACCCCTCGAGCCGCAGCGGAAGAGCGCAGAGTTCGTACTGCCCCGGCTCGACATGGTCGAGTACAAGACCTTCGATGATCGCGATATCCCGCGCCGCAAAGCGCGCATGCGCCGGGAGATCCTTCGAGTCGGCGCAGTCAACACTCGGTGTGTCGATGCCGACGAGAAGCACACCGGCATCGGCGAGCCAGTCGACCAGTGCGGGATCAAGAGCCAAGAAATCAGTCGCCCACGCCTCAGGGTTGGCGTAGGAGCGAGTCGCCAGAAGCAGTCTCGGGGTTGATGGCACCCACCGCGCATCGACATCAAGGTCCTCGCGCCCGACGCGCCGACTGCTGCCCGCGGCTACCCCAACCCGCGCCCGCACGCCAATCACTTCACACAGACCCCAGTAGATCTCGATGGGCTGAGCCTCGATCGTGCGGCCATCACGGAGATAATGGCTCGGAGCGTCGGCATGCGATCCAAGATGAACCGTCGAGCGCATCGCGCTGAGCGTCAGTACATCTCCGTTCTTCATGTCGAACATGACCTCGCGCGACAGCGGCACATCGCCCGGAAACACCGCCGTGCGCGCCGAAATACGCGGTGAGATGTCGATGATCGCACCGCCTCCCATGGTCAGCTCTGCATCGCCGTGCGCCCGCCATCGACCGCGAGGTTGACCCCCGTCAGGTAGCTCGCTGCCGGCGACGCCAGAAACGCCGCCACCGAGGCGATCTCCTCGGGCTCGCCGAGCCTTCCGGCGGGAATCGTCGCGATCGCTGCTCGTTCGATTTCGTCAACGCTCGAACCCGACCGCGACGCGCGCCCCTTGAAGATCGCATCAAGCCGCGCAGTCTTCGTGTACCCCGGCAGGATTGAGTTGACCGTGATTCCAAACGGCGCGAGTTCGCCGGCGAGCGACCTTGCCCAATTGGCGACCGCGGCGCGCACCGCGTTGGACACACCCAGCCCGCGGATCGGTGCGATGACCGAAGTACTTGTGATGGTGATGATGCGTCCGTACTTGGCCTCGCGCATCCCCGGAGCGCAGGCACGGACGATCGCCTGACCGGTGAGGACATGCAGTTCGAAGCCCTTGGCAAAGTCCTCGGGCGCGGCGTCGATCGCGGCGCCCGGTGATGGTCCTCCGGTGTTGTGCAACACGATGTGCACCGTCCCGTGCGCGCCGACATGACCTTCGACGGCCGCTTGCACCTTCCGCCAGTCTGCGTAGTCGACGCAGAGGGTCCGGTGTGCCTGCGCCTTGGCGCTTGGAAGTTCGCCGATGACCTTCGCCAGCGCTTCCGGATTGCGCCCCACCAGCGTCACCGAAGCTCCCGCCTGTGCGAAGGCCATCGCGCACGCCCGTCCAATTCCCTGCGTCGATCCACCAACGAGCGCGTGGCGCCCTTCCAGCGAGAACAGATTGACCGTGTGACTCATGTGCGAGAGGCTAGCGAAGTGTGCGCGCTACTGGCTCTGGCCGTTCGACATCATCCGCGACATGTCCCGGACCTGCTCCTGCATCTGATTCATCTGCGACTGAAGCTGCTGCCGTTGCTTGATCATCGATGACATCGTCGACTTCATCTGGGCAAGGTTCTGCTGCGGAGCGCCTGGCGAAACTCCCGTCGGCGCCTGCGGAGAGTGCGGCGTTCCCTGCGCGGCAGACCGTGTCAGGATCAGCTTCACGCTGCCGACCGGCTGGGAGTTGGCCTGAAAGACCGTTCCCCAGATCACCGATCCGTCGCTCTGAAACGCGAAGCCTGTCGCCAGCGACCTCGGCTGGCCGTCCGCCGTGAGAAGCGTGTTGGTGGTGAGGAACGCGATCGTGTCGGCGGCCTGGTCGTACAGACCGCTGGAGAGGAACATCGATCGATCGCCGTTGGTCAGTTCGCTGCGCGTGAATCCGACTCCAGGCGTGAAGCCCATCTCGTCGATCATCTGCAGCGCGGCTCCCTGCCCATTCCACAGAACATGGTCGCCCGACAGAAAGTTCCCCCCCAGCGTCCATCCGAAGTGCGACTCTCCCTGGAACTGTCCCTGCACTGAGCCGTCGGCGCCGGTCGCGACGCCCGTCACGGTCCACGATCCCACCAGCTGACCGAGCTTCGTAAACGCCGCAGCGTCATCCGCTCCCGCAGGCGCGATGGGACCCGATGTCCGCGTTCCCTGAACTTGCTGTGGCGACCCCGACGCAGCGATCGCCGCCACCAGAGCGCCACCCGCCAGCGCCCCTGCACAAAGTGATGTGATGTTCATTCGAGTCAGGGTACAGGATCGGCCATCACGCGATACTTGATCGAGGCCTCCCCGAACAGCGACTGCGCAAGCTCGAGTGACCGCTGCCAGTGCTCGTCGCCCGGCGCGGCGTCGTAGGAGACCACCTCGGCAATTCCTGCCTGGATGATGGCGAGCGCGCACTGCACGCAGGGGCTGAATGTTGAATACAGCGTGCAGCCGACAGGGCTCGATCCATTGCGCGCGCACTGCACGATGGCATTGAGTTCAGCATGACAGACAAGGTCGTACTTGACCGGGCGCTCGAGCCTTTGCGGATGATCGACGATCCCCGCAGGCAGCCCGTTGAATCCCGTCGAGATGATCTGCTTGGAAGGGGCGACGATCACGCACCCGACTCCCCGCGATGGATCCTTGCTCCATGAGGCGATCTGACTCGCCAGCGACAGAAACCGGACATGCCATCGGTCGGGAAGTGATTCATGCGTGGTCATGGTCAGCTCGTTCGTTTCAGTTCGATGGCGTGGAGATTCATGAGTGGATGTTTCAACGAACCGCCAGTCTCGATCTCGACTCTCGCGCGCCCAGGCTCCTCGACATGCATCGAGCCGATATCGACCCCCTTGTAGTCGCCCCAGTCGGAAGTCGCCTGTGTCACGCCCTTGAACTTCAGTCCTCCGACGATCACCTGAAACTCCTGACCAGCCGCCGCCGACGGGCATGCCTGCACGACACGGATCGCGTAGTCACCGGGCTTCGTGAACTCGACCACCCATTGCGCGGAGTCGTTGGGATCGACCCAGCGCTCGAGATGTCCCAACGCATCTTCCTCCTGCACGAACCTGAGTGTCGTGCCGAGGATCTCCGCCGCGTTGGCATCGAGACGCACGAGCGCCCCCTCCTGCTTCGTGATCACCCCCGTCGCCAGCGGATCGATGAGTGGCATTGGCTCCGACCTCGCGCGAGCGCTGGTCAAGAGCCGCTCGATGGCTGGCTTGAGTGTCTTCGACGAGAGTGCGTAGGTCTTTGTGCGATCGACCCGCGCGATGTTCACTCCAACGACTTTGCCATCAAGGTTTGTGACCGGCCCACCCATCTGGTCGGCGCGCAGAGCTGTGTCATGCTGAATCACCGGCCCGAACCCACTGGAACGGCGACTAGCCGGGAACTTCGGTGACGATGGCGATGGTCCGGTCGATCGAGGCCGAGGCGCAAGACGGGCCTTCACACGATCCTCGGCACCATCCGTCACGCGGACGATCTCGATGACATCCCCAGACGCGTGCTTGCGGATCGCCTCGCCCACTTGCGACTGATCCATGACTTCCATCTCAGTGATCGACTCTACGAAGTCGCCGACTTTGAGTCCGGCCCTCGCGGCGGGCGACGCCGGTGAAACCATCGTCAGGATGACTCCCGCGCGACCGTCGGCGCGATCACGCTCTTCGTCAGTTGTGGCGCGCGCGCGAACGCCGAGGTACGCCGCGGTGACATCGCTTCGCCCCGGCCGATACTCGCCCAGACTCCGCACACCCCACGCCGCCGGTCGCGCGTCGCGACCGACGCTCATCAGAATCACCCCCTGCTCAACGAGGGTCTCCGAGTCAAACAGCGGCTCGTCGAACGCCTCGTTGGTTGCAAGAAGCATCAGATCGAGTTCCGAATCAACTGCCATCCGTTTAGCCGACACCATCAGCCCATCGGGAAGTGCCACCGAGAGATCGGCGCTGACCATCCCCACATCGGATGCCTTGGCGATCACATGACCCTCGGCTGACGCAACGGTCCCTAGTCCGACCTGCCTGCCCTCGACAAACACGCCAACCGTCATCAAGATGGCCGCGTCTACCGCGGGGGCAATGGCCATCAGAATCGCGGGGTTCGACTTGGCATGCTCGAAATCACTGACATCATGCTGCGGGACTGGCGTTGGTTTGGGCTCGCGTCCACCCTTTCGACTCGCCTCCGCGCTAGCGCCCGACACCGCTCCCTGCTGCATGTCGCTCATCTTGCCCTTCACGAAGTCGATGTTCACTGCGGTGTTCCAGTCGGGTTCCGGTCCCGCGGTCGAGTTGATGCCGATGAGTCTGCCGGAGAGGTCGAACAGGCCGCCGCCAGAGTCCCCAGACGAAAGCGGTGCATCGACATCGATCGAACGCTCGTCAATCAGCCGGATGCGGCCGAGCCGAAGCACCGGCGGCCGGTAGGGATCGCGCTCGATCCCGTAGGTGTGCCCGAGAGTGATCGCCCAATCCCCGACTGCAAGCGACTTGCCATCACCGAGCTCGGCGACGGCGAATTCCCGACCGCTTGGATCGAACCGCACGAGACCGCAATCCTCGCGCCCGTTCCAGTGCAGACCCGATGTCCGTCCCTCGATGGAGGAGCCATCATGGAAGTAAATCGTTACGGGTTGGCCCGCGTCATCGGTCACATGGCCGGCGGTCAGGATCCATCCGTCCTTGGAGATGATGGTCCCACTGCCGGTGCTTCCCCGTTCGCCCAGAGACGAGATCCCGACCGACGCGGGAAGCGCCTGCGAAAGCGCCTTCTGCACACTGTGTTCGAGCGCCCTAGCGGTCTCGATGTCGACGACTTCGATCGGCGGTGGCGCGATCGCGCCCAGAGCGATCGCGCCCAACGCGTTCGCCAGCACCAGGGAGGCAACCGCTGGGATCACCGACTTCATTAGCGCGGTTATACCGCCATGTCGCGTGCGGACGCTTTGATGCTGCGCAGTTGATCGGCGACAGCCCGCATCGACTTCGGGCGCCTGGTCGCCTGCAACTGCAGGCAATCCATGACAAGATCGGAGAGGTCGCTGTCGAGACCAGGGACGCGGTCTGCTGGGGGCATGGTCGCGGGAACCTGCTCGGGGCGTCGCGGCTTCTTCTCGCCCGGCACAAGGACCGTCTCTGGATAGTCATGAACCAGAGCCCGGTACATGGTCGCCCCGAAGTTGTAGAGGTCGGTCCACTGAGTGATCGGTTCTCTCGCTGCTTGTTCGGGGGCCATGTACCCGGGGGACCCTTGGGTGCGCTCCTTCACAGTTCCCGCCTTGCATGACTGGCCGAGGTCGATGATCTTGGCACAATGCGCATTCGGCTCAGGAGTCGGCAGCATGATGTTGCCAAGCTTCATGTCCCCGTGAACAAACCCACGCTCATGGATGTGCGCCAGTCCATCGGCAACATCCGCAAAGATCTGGAGGTACTGCTTCAGGTTCTTCGGCGGTTCCTCCTCGATGGTCGCCGAGTCGATCAACTCGAGTACGAGCGCAACCTCAGTGACCTGGAATAGTGGCGTCAGGCGCTTGAGGGCGATCACCCGCCGGATGGCCGGATGTTCGACCTCTTTCAGCGTCGAGTACTCGTTGACCACCTGCTTGAGGAATCGATCGTCCTTGTCCCCCATGCGCTCGTCGTAGATCACATGCTTGAGCGCGTAGGTGTCGCCTGAACCTCGGTCCTTGACGGCGTACAACTTGCTCCGGGCTCCCTCGCCTAGGAAGGCCACTACCTTGTAGCCGAAGAGTTCGTCAGCAATTGCGTTGGCACCCACGGGCAAAATCCTTTGCGTATCTCAGTATTCGCGCCGTTCAAGCCCAGACACAGAGTCTGGAACCTACCCGATAGTACGAAAGACTGACGCCGATCTATCGTCGAATCTGGGCCTCGAACTCGGCCGTCGGGAAAAACTGGCCGGGACTGTCGATGGCGGCGAGATCCGAATGGAGATGAACCCGTGATGCCGGAATACCGAATTGCGTCTGCAACTCGCGCACCAGCCACAGAAGTTCGCGCATCTGGCGGTCGGTGAACTCCCGTCGATTGCCGTTGCCGACGAGACATACGCCAATCGAGTGGCGGTTGTAGTGATCCGCGTCCGACGGACTCAGCGACGCCTTCGTGAGCCCGAGCGTCGCGGAGTGACCCGCCGTCGACGCGACATGGGCGCCAGGGAGTTGGCGGTTCCAGCGATAGCCGGTGTGCACAACGCCATCTCCGAGCCCTTGGCCGTTTCCTATAACAAAGTGGTATCCGAGGCCCGATAACCCGGCAGCCAGATGCTGCCGCTCCAACGATTGAGCATCTCCGGCGAGCGTCGCGGAGTGGTGCACGACGATGGAACTCCAGGCACCCGGGACCACAGGCCGCTCCCTCGGGGTCACAAGTGACGCGTACTGCTGCGCCGATGGCGCAACCATAGATACGAGCTGAGGACTGACGGCCGGGAGCGCCCGTGGAGCGCCGCGATCACCGAGAAGCAGGATTCCCGACGCCCCGGTCGTCGCACCGAGGAAGCACGCCCAGATCACGAGCCGCCGTTTGGGACTTCTCAAGGTCGCGCTTGAAAGCGACGCGCGTGGCATGAGGGCGATTGAATCGGATGGGCGGCTCATCGATCGAGAGACTCCTGATGGACTCAGCAATCTCTATCGGATCGAGCCGTCGCGATCCTGAGCAATTCCTCCCCGAATGAGCCCATCAATTCTGCGGAGTCAGCCGCGCGCGCAGTGCCGGCTGTGGATTGCCGAACTCATCGGGAATCTCGAGTGGCTGGTTCTGAAGGCGAAGCGTGTCGTATGTTTCGAACTGACTCCGTGGGGATTTCTCGGGAAACAGTTGCTTCTGGCAGCCTGGCAGCAGAGCGCACGAGCAAGTCGCCAACACCGCAACCACGATTACTCGGGGTCGGCCAAGTGATCCCCTACTACAGATTGTGGTGTCATTTCGCATCTGGTGCTGCCTCTGTTGTAGGGCGCGACTCGATGAGTTCGCGTTGCGCGGAGAAGGTCCTGCCTGAATGACCATCGACGAATGCGATTCGGACCGTCGCAGAACCTGTGCAGTCCCAGCCATCTCCAACCATCTGGAGTTCAAATGAGTAGTGCGATCCCATCAGAGCGCCGCGCCATGCATCTCGCACCATCAGCGGATCAAAGGTCGCTGATCCGAGAGTCCGCGCAGTACCCGACGCGTTGAGTTGGAAGACCGAGATGTCGAGCGCCCCCGTGATTTGAAGGAAGCGCCCAAGTCCGTCTTGAGGCTCAAGATAAATCCGTGCGGTGCAGTGCTTTCCGTCCGCGGATCGCTCGAAGTGACTCGGCGATCCCACCCGGATCTGGACCAGTTGCGGTGTCGCCTGCGCTACCGCTGGCGAGATCCCGGTTCGTTCTTGCGATGCCTTTGCTGCGTCGGCGAGCTGACCCTTCAGTTCCTTGTTCTCAGCGCCTAGCGCATCCACTCTCACCGTGAGGTCGCGCACCTGAACGCGCAGCGAATCGGCATCGCTCGGTCTCAGGACTGTTGCACTCGTGCACGAAAGAGACATGATGCCGCAATGGGCGGCGAGTGCCAATACAGCCAAGCGGTTCCACCGTGCTCGCCTCACAGGGCACCACCAGTCTCACGGGGGGGGCGCTTCCCGTCGGCACGGAGGCTGATGTTGAGAGCTAGTTGCTCAAGCGCGACATTGACATCAATGTTGGTCACGGCAACTCCTTCGCTGACAGCGAGCCTCATGGGAGCGAAGTTTAGGATCCCGCGCACTCCCGCGTTGCATAGTTGTGTGGCGACGGTCTGGGCGGCACTCCTCGGCACGGCAATGATCCCGATGGTTGCTTTGGTGCTGCGGACGGACTTGCGGAGTTCTGACATTGGCTGCACTGTCAGCCGCCCAACCACCCTCCCCACGACCCCTTTCTGGCCATCGAAAACCGCAGCTATTTCGAATCCCTGGCCCACAAATCCACCGTACGCCAGGAGTGCACGGCCGATGTTCCCGCACCCGACGAGCACAGCAGTCCACGGCCGGTTGGTCCCGATGATCCCGCGGATCCGATCCATGAGGAGCGCGCAGTCGTAGCCCACCCCCGCGTGGCCGACGCGGGTGTCTCTGTCGGGGCCAGTCGCGCTGACCCAGGCGAGATCCTTCCGCACGGCCGCGCCGGTTACTCCGACAGCCTGTGCGATCTCCATCGAACTGACGGTGCGCTGACCTGAGGCGAGGAGGAGTTGGAGCTCCCGTCGATACAGGCTGATTCGGTGTGCGGTGGGTCGGGGAATGCGCGAGGGCACGGCGTTAGTCTAGATCCGCTCACCCCGCACGCAGGGTCTCAGTGGGTACCGCAGGTACGCTTGCGTGATGCATCTGGTCGATGTGCTTGCGCGCGATTCGTTCACCGCAAGCTTCGAGTTCTTCCCGCCGAAGTCGGCCAGTGGCTGGGATTCGCTCTTCGGAACCATCGCAGATTGTGGTCCGCTCAGGCCGAGTTTCGTCTCCGTGACCTACGGCGCCGGGGGATCGACTCGACAGAACACCCATGAACTGGTGATACGGATCCGCCGCGAGACCGGCCTTGAGGCGATGCCGCATCTGACCTGCGTCAACCACACTGCCACCGAGATCGACGACATCCTCTCGGAGTATGCCCGCGCCGGAGTCTCGAACATCCTTGCGCTGCGCGGGGATGCGCCCAAGGAGGGTGGTGGTGCGCGGAGCGCGTTTGCACATGCAATCGACCTCGTTGGCGCCGTGCGACAGTTCGCCAAACTGGGGATCCACTCGGATCCGCGCGGATTTGGTGTTGCTGTCGCCGGATACCCGGAGGGCCATCCCGAGACTCCCAACACGCTTACTCAGATGGATCACCTCAAGGCGAAGTGCGATGCCGGGGCCGACCTCATCATTTCGCAACTCTTCTTCGACAACCATGCGTTCTTGGATTGGCGGCAGCGCTGCGAGCTGGCTGGGATCCGCACGCCGATTCTCGCGGGCATACTGCCGATCACCTCGATCGCAGGGATGACGAGGATGGCGGAATTGGCCGCAGGTGCGATTTTTCCGGCGGCACTTCTGAGGGCGATTCGCCGCGCGGGCGACGATCCCGAAGCGGTCGCACGGGTGGGGATCCACTGGGCGACCGAGCAGTGCCGCGAACTGATCGACCAAGGCGTCCGAGGCATTCACTTCTACACACTCAACAAGAGCGACGCGACGAGGAAGATCTATGAGAACCTCGGTGTGTCGTCGACCGACGCGCTGCGCGAGCGAACACCATAGGCGCGTGTGACTAGGGAACGATCGCCGGGGGACTGGCTGGCTCTGGCATTGGCGGCGCGGGCTCGGGCATTGGCGTTGGCTCGGGCTTCTGCGACGGGAGCCAGACCGCCTTCAGCGCGCGTGCAAACCCGGCTTCCTCGGGGCTTGCCATCAGAAGCGAGAGCCCCCGTTCAGTCAGCGCACGATCCTCAAGTTGGTATCCGATGTACGCGGAGATCATCCCGTAGTCCGCCGAGTTCCGTGAGGGGGTTCCATCGCCAATCGCGGCCTCGGCAATTGCGCGGAGTCGTTCGGGAGTTCCCAGGAGTTCTGGCGAGTATCTGACGCCTACCATCTCAGGATAATTCATGAGCAGCTGCCTCAGAGCAACCGCCGCCGCGACATCGAGTCCGGCGGCAAGTTGGCTGTTGGCGATTCCCACAAGCGGCAGCGGATTCGCGGGGGCGACGAGCGCAGCCGATATGAACGCGCGCTCAGCCGAGAGATAGCGGCCCTGGCGCATCGACTCTTCGCCCGAGGTGAGCAGTATGTCGAGCGCCTCCTTCGATCCGCCATCGAGGCTATCGACGACATCCTTGTAGGCCGCCAGCGTCGCTACCTCTTCCGCGGTGAGCGGCCGCTGCTGTGTGTGTTTCCCCTCCGTGTCCGATGTCGGCGCGACGCGCGGCGCGGGGATCGAGTCAGCGTCGGGCTCTCTCGTGGGCGAAGTCTCGATCGTCGATCCTGACGCCTGCTTGACGCCGGTGATTCTCTCGATCGCACTGGTGGGCTCGTCCTGAATTCGCTGGAATCCTTCGCGAAGATGCTTCACCACTTCGGCCGTGGAGATGGGTTGTCCTGCCGCCTCTGGGGGTGTTCCCTCCTTCGCTCCCCTCAGCGCCTGATAGCGGTCGGTTGCCGCGTTGACGATCAGGTCGTAGGCATTGCGCCTCTCACCTCGAGCGGCTGCGTCCGGCGCGGTGGGAGCTATCCCCGCCATGGCTGGTTGAATCTTTGTGTCAAGCCGTGCTGCCGAAGAGCGCTCGTTGACCGTCACATACGACCGCGCGATCTTGGCGCGGTCGGCTCGACCGTGCCGAAGGTCCGCACGCAGGAGCGCACTACCGTACACGCCGAGACTGAGCGACTCAATCGCGTCATCGGTGGGAACCGCCACGAGCCCATTGAACGGACTGGAAATGAGTTTGGCCTTGCGCCCTCCCACAATTGGAACGGTCTTGACCACCATCGGCTCATAGAGCGACGCGTACTCGACTCCTGTCGAGGCGGAACGAGTTGCAAGGTCGAGCCTCGCGCGGTCGCCGTTTGCCAGCGCCGCATCGCGCGACGAGTATGCGATTCGCTCCTGGCCTGGCGCACCTGGAACCGTTCTGGCGGAGGATTGGTCCGACACCGTCTCGCGGCGGTACGAGATCGCACCGATCCCCGTGGCCAGTCCGAAGCGGTCGTTCATGGGAATGCTGTTGATTGCGCCAATGCTGGACAGCGCAGAATTCGCGCGGAATGCGCGGCTACTGTCGCTTCCTAGTGCGCCACTGAAATCACCCTCGGACGAGTAGCCAACCGTTCCTCGAAACCCTCGTCCTCCGGCGACATCGCCAGTCACGACGAGGTTCCGCGATCGGTAGTCCTGCTGCGGGATCGCCTGGTTCACCCTGCGACCCTGCTGCTGTCCCGCATCGAGATCCGTGCCAGAGCCCCGCTGGAGGTTTACGTCCAGCGCGTTCTGCCCCAGAATGAGTGCGACAATGAGCGCGCCCGTCATCGCACAAAGTGTACAACCATCGCCATGCCGAACGAGCGACGAGTGCGCCGGGAGCCGCGCCTGTGGGCCGTTCTGTGCACTGTCCTGCTCGTCACGGTGGCCGTACTCCTGGGAGTCCTGGGACCGCGGATTGGCGACGGCCGCAGCGCCGACTCGCTCAAGCCTCTCGGAGACCTCGCGCACGCCGCGCGCGATGTCCAGCAGTGCATGGAGGCTGAGGCGATCGAGCGACCGTCCGACGCCACTGGCCCGACCGGAGATGAGCTCACCAGACTCGCGACCGAATCCTTGAGGGTGGAGTGGTCTCCGCCGTCGTTTGAGTCGCTCGGGGGGATCGCGGTGCTGGCCGGCCCGATCCCGCTCGCTGGGGATGGCCGCGGGTTGGCGATTCTCTTCGAGTGCGCTGGAGAGAACTCCGCGCGATTCGTCACGCTCGTGGCGATTCCCGATGACGGCGGGTTTGCTGTGTTCGATGAGTTCGGCCGTGCGCGACCTTTTGAGTCCTCGGATGCGATTCTCGAACCTGATGACCCGGACGATCCTGATGGGCCATCAACGCTGGTCTGGACCGACGGCACCATTCTCTTTGTCGCACGGTGTGACGAACGAGCGGCGCTCGACACCGCCCGAGTGGCACTGGGTGCTCCGTGACGCGCAGCTCGCGCTCGGCGCTTCCGCCTAGGATTCCCTCCGCATGTTGACGAGCGCCACCATTACGACGCCGATCTATTATGTCAACGATCGTCCGCACATCGGCCACGCGTACACCACAACGATCTCCGATGTGTGGGCGCGCGCCCAGAGGGGCATGGGACGCGATGTCTTCTTCCTCACTGGGACTGACGAGCATGGCGTGAAGGTCGAGAAGAGTGCTGCCGCCAGAGGGATCTCGCCACAGCAGCTGGCTGATGAAAACGCGGCGGAGTTTCAGCGCGTCATGCGCACATTCGCGCTGACCAACTCCGACTTCATCCGCACCACCGAGCCGCGGCATATCGCCCAAGTGCAGGAGTTTCTTCGGAGGCTGGTTGCGCGGGGAGCGGTGTACCTCGGCACCTTCGAGGGGTGGTACGACGAGGGCCAGGAGGAGTACCACACCGAGAATCGCGCCCGCGAACTCAACTACAAGAGTCCCATCAGCGGTAAGCCTCTCGTGCGAGCGACCGAGCAGAACTACTACTTCAAACTCAGCGCGTTCTCGGAAAGGATCGCCCAGCACTACGCCGCCAATCCGACCTTCGTCCGACCCGTCGAGCGCTTCAACGAGATGATTGGGCGGATGCGTGATGGTCTTCAGGATGTGCCGATCACCCGCACCAATTTTTCCTGGGGGATCGCGATGCCGGACGCCCCCGGCCATGTCGTCTATGTCTGGATTGATGCGCTGCTCAACTATGTGACAGCACTCGGGCTCGGAGGGGGCGACGCGTCGACGCAAGGCCGCGAGAAGTACTGGCCCGCGGACTACCACATCATCGGCAAGGAGATCCTCTGGTTCCATGCGGTCATCTGGCCGGCGCTCCTGATGGCGCTTGATCTGCCCCTGCCGCGATGCGTCTACGCCCACTCCTTCTGGATCGCGGATGGACAGAAGATGTCGAAGTCGCTGGGGAACTTCGTCGACCTCCCGACGATCGAGCGCTACACCTCCGTGTATGGCCTCGACGCCTGGCGCTGGTACATGGCCACTCAGGGGCCGATCGCCGCGACCGACGCCGACTTCAACGCACGGCACTTCCACGAGGTTTACACGAGTAGCCTGGTCAATACGGTGGGCAACTGCCCGAGCCGTGTGGGCGCAATGATCGGCAAGTACTTCGCGGGATCGCTTCCGACCGATGCCGACCGAGGTGGTCAGTGGCCCCAGAAGTGCTCAGAAGTGGTCGACCGATGGGAGCGCTCGATGGAGCGGTTCGACCTTGTTGGTGCCTCGCGCTGCGGGATCGATCTGCTGGGGCAGGTCGACGCGATGATCAATGAGACAGAGCCATTCAAGCTCGCGAAAGATCCGGCCAACACCCCGCGACTCTCCTCGATCCTGAATCAATGCGCGCAAGTCGTGCGCCTAGCGGGCGTGCTCCTTGAGCCGTTCATTCCCCAGCGTGGGGCGGACCTCGCCACGGCGTTCGGCGGATCACCCGGCGCAGCGACCGCGTGGGCCGATCGCAGGCGTTACGGAACAATTCAGGATGGCACCGCGATCCACAAGGTCGCCCTCTTCCCGAGGGTCGAAGCGACGGCCATGGCGTCTAGTTCAGGCGCGTCGCCGTCGACGGGTTCCGACCAGCCCCGCCAGTGAGGCGAGCGCGACTGCGGTCGGTGCCGGGACATAGTGGAAGTCGAGGCTGACCGCATCGAGGGCCATGTTGATCGTCTGGCTGGAGAAGTCGACGGTGAATCGGGTCGGATTGAACTCCGTGCCGCCGGCGGGCAACTGCCACTTGAACGCACGAGTCTGGATCTGCCCCTGCCCACTAGGAGCGGCTACATCTGATCGCAATTGCGTGTAGTGGAAGATGCTGGTGTAGTTGTGTCCGGCGTTGTCCGCGAGCGTCAGCCGAACCGAGTCGAGGTTTATAACCGTGCCAAGCGTCGAGAGATTCAAGACGACTTCGTTGACGCGATTCGTGAGACCACCGATGACCATCACGGAAAGCGGACTCTGCGCTCCAAACAGGTTTCCTGCGCCCGTGATAGACGCTCCCATCGTGAAGTTGAACAGCGCGGCGCCCGTGTCAGTGCCGGCGTAGTTCGGGTCATTCGCGCCGCCGAATGGCGATGTAAAGCTCTCCCACGCGAAGAAAGCGGCGGCTGGACCGCCCCGCCACGCGGGAATGGATGGATTGGTGAAGTCTGCGAGTACGGGTTGGCTGGCGAACGCGGCGATGATTACGCCGACGCCGATAGCGGCGACCCTAGACCCTCTCTTAATGAGCATGAAAAACTCCTTTTCTCTCTACCTAATTGGGAACGAAGCCGAAACGGGAATTCACACTCTGGCCCGAAGGAGCCAAAAGTCAAGGGATTCCGGTGATATTCGCCAGTTAGTAGGCCTTGGCCCAGATAACGCGTTGCACGCTCGGCGCCCCAGTGATGACGCATGTTCCTGGCACCGACTCGACCGAAAGCGGAATACACCGCACCGTGACACCCATTCGCTCCTTGATTTCTCCTTCAACCTTCGGATCGCCGCAAAAGTGGGCGTGTGCAAATCCCCCGTGGATCGGGGTCGGCTCGTTCTCTTTGACCGCGGGAGCGTCAAAGAATGCTTCGAAGTCCGCCAAGGTGTCGATCTCGCGTGTGTTGGCCGCAGCGAACGCAACTGCGCGCGCAAGAAGTCCATCCTGGATCTCCTGAAGAAGCGCAGCGATCCCCGCCACGAACGCCTCGCGCTTCACCGCGGACTTCTCCCTGTGCGCCTTGTCGCGCCGTGCCATGAAGACGCTGTCCTCCGCCATGTCGCGCGGGCCGACCTCGATGCGCACCGGCACCCCCTTCTTGATCCAACTCCAGGCCTTGTCGCCACCGCGCATGTCGCGCGTATCGAGCTCGACCTGCACCGGCCTTCCGTCGAATGTCTGCTTCTTGAGCGCCGCGGCGAGATCCTGGGTGTACTTGGCGACCGCTGCAGCGTCCTCGACCTTGTGGGCGATTGGAATGATGACGACATGCGCCGGTGCGAGTTTGGGAGGCAGCACGAGCCCATCGTCATCCGAGTGAGCCATGATCATCGCGCCCACGAGCCGCGTCGATACGCCCCATGAGGTGGTCCACGCGTGCTGGCGCGTTCCCTGCGCATCGAGAAACTGAATCTCGCTGGCCTTGGCGAAGTTCTGCCCGAGGAAGTGGCTTGTCCCAGCCTGCAGCGCCTTGCGATCCTGCATCATGGCCTCGATGCAGTAGGTGTCGACCGCGCCCGGGAATCGCTCGCCATCGGTCTTGCGTCCCTGAATGACCGGCATGGCCATCCAGTTACGGGCGAAGTCCGCATAGACCCCGAGCATCTTCATCGTCTCCTCGACCGCTTCCTCCTTCGTGGCGTGGGCGGTGTGACCCTCCTGCCAGAGAAACTCAGTGGTGCGCAGGAACAGTCGAGTGCGCATCTCCCAACGGACAACATTGGCCCACTGATTGATGAGCAGTGGAAGGTCGCGGTAGCTCTGCACCCACTTGGCGTAGGTCGCGCCGATGATCGTCTCGGAGGTCGGTCGGACGACCAGCGGCTCTTCAAGCTCTCCCGCGGGGATGAGTTTGCCGTCCGGGCCGGCCTCCAGGCGGTGATGGGTGACGACGGCACACTCCTTGGCGAAACCATCCACATGCGCAGCTTCCTTCTCCAGGAACGAGACCGGAATGAAGAGCGGGAAGTAGGCGTTTCGATGCCCCGTCTCCTTGAACATTCCATCGAGCACCCGTTGGATGTTCTCCCAGATCGCATATCCCCACGGCTTGATGACCATGCAGCCACGCACCGGCGAATTCTCGGCAAGATCCGCGGCACGGACGACCTGTTGGTACCACTCCGCGTAGTTCTCGGTGCGTGTTGGTGAGATGGCAGAGGTGGGCTGGGCCATCACCCGAGACTAGCGCAAACGATTGCGACGGATTCCGGCGACCCGTTTGAGCTTGAGCACTACGGCGCGCGTCGAATCCACGAGCGCGAGGCGCGACTCATCGTGCGCCCTTCTGACCGCCAAACTTCGCAGCAGTAGTGCGCGCTTGGCGAGTGCGTGCCCTTGCCGAGTCGTTGTGTCAATCGTTCCAGCCAGGAGTCCGAGATCCCTGGCCCGTCCAAGGTGTTCCGCGGCACGGCGCAGCCGACGACGCGAACGGTCGAGCCCGCTGCCGACGGATCCCGAGAGCGCGCCAAGCTGGTCGGCGAGTCGCTGGTACTTCTTTCGAGTGGCGTGCATCCACTCGTCGCTTCGCCCGAGCCATTCGCTCTTTGCAGCAGTGCGGGCACGGGTCCAGCTGCGGCCAAACGCCGATGCCACATCGTGCCAGTCGAGCGGTGATCCCGACGGAATGCGCATGGTTTGCTCGACCGTCTCCACGGCCAGTAGTGCCTCACCAAGCGTCGAGAGCAAAGGCATGCCGATCGCCACGGCGACCCCGGTTGGATCGATGGAGGTCAGCGGGTTCCCCTTGAGCGCGCAGAGTTCTTCAAGCAGGCGACCGAGCGCGTCACGCTGCCTCGTGTCAGCGAGGCTCGCCTTCGCGATGCTGAGGGCCGTGCGCCGCCTAGCGCTCGCCGCTGATGGATCGAGTCCGAGCAGATCCTGCAGTGCCTGCGCCCGTTTGAGTCCCCGACGCGCGGTGTGGATTCCTGCCAGCCGTACCACGAGCGGTCGAGACTCGTCGGCCGCTGCCGCGATCCCCCCGCGCACCGCAGAGAGTTCCGTTCGCAGCGCCGTCCTGAGTGCCGCGCTCGCCCGGGTTCCTGGATTGAGCTGCGCAGAGCGGGCCTGCTTCGGGTCGCTGACTGGAGTGCTCGCGACAGCACCATCGCGCGCCGCGCGAAGTGCCATCGCCGCGAGCGCATCGCCGGCAATGAGCGTCCGGGTCGGCCCCTGCGTCGCGGACACTTGTTTCATAGGGTTCAGCGCGGCTCGTTGCGACCGGTCGGGTCGACGATCACTGCTTCGGGCGCATTGCTCTTTGGTGCCACTACCGGGACAAGCCATAGCTGGAGTTGCGTCGGATAGAACGGTTGACCAGTTGATCCTGCAAAGTGCACAGTCGCCAGTTGGTAGATGCCTGTAGTCGGGTAGACCACATCGACTTCAGCCTTGCCGCCTGAGAGCCTCACCTGCTGCACTGTCCAGGCGATTGTGTCTGTGGCTGCCATGGGCCGACAGGGCTCGTCTCGCTTGACGACCCCCCGCCAGACTTGTCTGGGTGTCGTCGGTGGAAGGTTCACCACCAACTCGGTCCCAGGGGCGAGTCGCTCGTGAGCAAACTTGAGTGCGTCAGCCATCAGGTTGGGCATCGGCTGCAGGCTCGGATCGGCCCGAGGGGCTCCCGGATACTCGGGATAGGTCATGACCGAAGTGCACCCAGGGACTGCGACTGCAAACGCTAACGCAATGAGCGCCATAGTGCTCTGAACGCGACGGATCCTGATTGATCTGCACTTCATGCGAAGCCTCCGCTTGGTTGTTCTGAGTCTCTCACGCCGCCACAAGGATCACCAGAGCCCTACTTCTCGAGTCGCTGAACGAACCAGTACTCCATGTCGATCGGGGCCTGACGGCCGAAGATCGTCACCAGCACGCGGACCTGCCCCTTGTCGGGGAAGACCTCGTCGATCGTTCCTTCGTATCCCTGGAACGCGCCTTCCTTGACCGTGACATGGTCTCCCTTATGGAGGTCCATCCTGAGTTGCGGCGCTTCCTGGGCAGGCTTCGAGTCGAAGAGCATTTTCTCGACTTCGGCCACGGACATCGGCGTCGGTCGACCTGCGGTTCCGACGAAGTCGCCGACTCCCGTCGTTTCCTTGATGAGGAAGAAGACATCCTGCGGAATCCGACCGTCAGCCTCAAGACGCATCTCGACGAAGACATATCCGGGATAAAGCTTGTTCTCGGTGACCTTGTGCTTGCCCTGCTTGCCGAGGACCTTGATCTTTTCGGTTGGGACCATGATGCGTCCCACATGCTTCTCCATCTGCTCGATCTGCACCTTGCGAAGGAGCGTCGAGCGCACAGAGTCTTCTTTGTTGCTCGCGACACGGAGAACGAACCAGTCCATGCCCTCGCGGAACATGGGAAGTTCCCCCTCGGCAACGGGAGCGCTGTCGACCGCGCGTGGCTCGGTGATCCGAGTTGTCTCGACACCGAGCGTGCGGATGGAGATGGCCGTCGGCATGGCGCTCGGCTTGACGGCGCGCAGATTGCGTGGACCGGCGGGAGCGGCGACAACATCGGCCGTCTTCCGCCTGGAAGGCTTGCGAGCCTTCTTCGGCTTCGCAGCCTGCGCTTGTTCAGCGGGTTCTGCCTGATCCTGGTCCTGGGGGGTGGTTTCTTCGGATTCGTTCATGAGTGGTACCAACGACATGATTGGCTTGAGTCGGAAGGCGTCAGACGCCGGGCTTGAGCACATTCATCTGGACGAAGAGAAAGAAGAATGCCTGATCGAACAGAAAGCAGAAGATCGCGATCACGGCGCTGGCGGCGATCACGATGATCGTCGACCCGGACACCTCGCGGCGGGTGGGCCAACTGACCTTCTTCATCTCGGTTTCGGTGGCGACCAGGAAGTCGACGGTGGTCTCGGAACGCGCCGTCCACAGATAGACGAACGGCAGACACAGCGCGACGAGCAGCCCGCCCGCGCCCCACGAGAGATAGATCGGGTTGATCCCCCAATCGACCGTCTCAAAGATGTCGTGCAGCCACCATCCGCCGAGCACGGCTATCACTCCCCCCGCCGTTGCGGAGAGGACGCGTGTCCAGTAGCCCTGTCCAAGTTTGTACATGTCAGTTCATTTCCTTCGGTGAACACGCCGAGAGGGGCTCGAACCCACGACCTGCGGATTTGGAATCCGCTGCTCTACCAACTGAGCTATCGGCGTGACGGCGATCGTGAAGCAAGTTCACTTCCGCTTGATCTTGTGGAGCGTGTGCCGACGAAGCCGGGGGGAGAACTTGAGGAAGCCATCTTTGACCTTCTCAGCGATTCCGCCTTTGACGCGAATCTCCGTCCGGTAGTTCATGTCCCCAGTTTCGGTGCACTGGAGCCACACATACTCACGATCGAGGCTTTTCTTGGCCATGGATCAATTCCGTTGCGGTCAGCGAATGACCTTGGTGACGACTCCCGAACCGACGGTCTTACCGCCTTCGCGGACGGCGAAACGAACGCCCTCCTCCATGGCAACGCCCTTGCCTTCAAGGTCGACCTTCAGCTTGATATTGTCGCCTGGCATGCACATCTCGGCTCCGATGAGATCGAGCTTGCCAGTGATGTCAGTCGTGCGGAAGTAGAACTGGGGCTTGTAGCCGGAGAAGAACGGCGTGTGACGGCCACCTTCATCCTTGGTAAGGACATACACCTGCGCTTCGAACTCGAGATGCGGCTTGATCGAACCGGGCTTGCAGAGCACCTGACCACGCTCGATGTCGTCCTTCTCGACGCCTCGGAGCAGACAGCCGACATTGTCGCCGGCCATGCCTGAGTCGAGGGTCTTCTGGAACATTTCAACGCCGGTGACGGTGGTCTTGCGCGGCTCGGGACGGAGCCCGACGACTTCAACTTCGTCGCCGACCTTGATCTGACCGCGCTCGATGCGGCCCGTCGCGACAGTGCCACGGCCCTTGATCGAGAAGACATCCTCGACCGACATGAGGAACGGCTTGTCGTTCTCGCGGACTGGTTCGGGAATGTACGAGTCGATCGCGGCCATCAGCTCGCCGATGCACTTGTTCTTGGCGGGATCGGCGGGGTTCTGCAGCGCGGGGAGCGCCGAACCGCGGACGATGGGGATCTCGGCCGCTGGGAAGTCGTACTTCTTGAGGAGATCACGGACCTCCTCCTCGACGAGGTCGATGAGTTCTGCGTCATCCACCGTGTCAACCTTGTTGAGGAAGACGACGATGCGCGGAACGCCGACCTGGCGGGCCAGAAGGACATGCTCGCGGGTCTGCGGCATGACACCGTCGTATGCCGAGACGACGAGAATCGCGCCATCCATCTGGGCGGCGCCGGTGATCATGTTCTTCACATAGTCCGCGTGGCCGGGGCAGTCGACATGCGCGTAGTGACGGTTCTGCGTCGCGTACTCGACATGGCTGGTGGCGATCGTGACGATCTTGGTCGGATCGCGGCGGCCCTCGCTCTCGGAGGCCTTGGCGACCTGGTCGTAGCTCACTGGCTTGGCGAAGCCCAGCCCTGCCTGCACTGCGGTGATGGCGGCGGTGAGGGTGGTCTTGCCGTGATCGATGTGACCGATCGTTCCGACATTGACATGCGGCTTGTCGCGCTTGAAATTTTCCTTGGCCATGACGAGTTGCTCCGTTTCTTGCTTGTCCGAGCAGGCACCCGACGCGAACGCCTGCGGAAGCCACCGAAGGGGATTGAACCCTCGACCTCACCCTTACCAAGGGTGTGCTCTACCACTGAGCTACGGTGGCGTTCCCGAGATGAAAAACCGCCCTCATCGGGCGGTAAGGAGCGGAGTGTAACCATAAATCGCATTGCAACAAGGGGCCGATCGAAACTCGGACACGCACGGGCGGGACTCCACCGGTCATGCACATGGAGCCCGACCACTCGGTCCGGTTTTCAGGTGCGTCGCCGCGTCAGGGCTGCGGATTATCGGATCTGTTCAAGTTGGAGACGCGCAGTCCTCGCCCCGTCGGATCGGCCGGAGGCGCAGCTGATGTCCACCACTGGCCCTGGAGCTCCTCGATGTCAGCCCACATTGCTTCGGTCTGGACATGTCCATCGAGGCAGAGGAACAGACAGGTTTCGCCCGGGTAGCGGAAGTCGACCTCGCACAGCAGGTCATCGCTTCCCTTCCATGGTGAGTCGAGGGGATCGATGATCTCACCGGCACGGCTGTCAACCAAGTAGACCGACTCGCTCGGGCGCTTGATCTGACCTGAGGTGTAGTAGATCCCCTGCTGTGCGTCGAAGAAGTCGTTGGCGGCGAAGTAGCCGGCATGGCCGATTTCCAGCAGCGATGCGCCGGGCCCAAAGGGCGTGGCCTCGCTGAATGTCCCCTCGGTACTCACGAACGGAGTTTCCATATCAATGGTCGAGCGAAGAAAGTTCCCGTTGAGGTCGGGACTGTCCTGATAGGCGAACCGATCCGGCGAGTCGTAGCGGTAGTCGTAGGGGTTGGGCGTGCCGGAGTCGTCGGGCGGCATCTGCACCGATCCCAACGAATTGACCGTCCACAGGATGTCCGCCCATGTCCCCATCAGTGGGAGACCGATCGGCGGAGCCGAGGGAACTGGCGAGCGCATGGCGCCTTTGTATCGCACATTGGTGTGGTCGAACTGGCTCGGCAACACGGTCTCCCGGTTGTCGACCACATACGCCTGCATCAGCGTGTGAATCTGGCGCAGATTGTTCTGGCTGGCGGCCCAGGCGCTATTGGCCCGCGCGACCCGCAGTGCCGGCAGGAGGATCGCCAGGAGCAGGGCAATGATCCCGACGACCGCAAGAATCTCCACCAGTGTGAGGGCGCGAGGAGACTGGGTCCGATGGGTTCTCGTCATGCGATCCTCTGTCGTTCCATACGCACCGGTAATGGGGGGATGGTTCATCCCATACTCATTGTCATCAGGAATTCCACATTGGACTTCGTCTTGATGACCCGGTTGCGCAGGAGTTCCATCGCCTCAACCACATTCATGTCCGAGACGACCTTGCGAAGGCGGACGATGAGTTCCAGTTCCTTCGGGTCGAGGAGAAGCTCCTCGCGGCGCGTCCCCGAGGCGCCCACATTGATCGCCGGGTAGACGCGCTTTTCGACGAGCTTGCGGTCTAGGTGGAGCTCGGCGTTGCCGGTGCCTTTGAACTCCTCGAAAATGACCTCGTCGGCGCGGCTTCCAGTATCTACCAGCGCGGTCGCGATGATGGTCAGGGAGCCACCGTTCTCAATGTTGCGCGCTCCGCCGAAGAATTTCTTGGGCTTGATGAGCGCCGAGGTGTCGACGCCGCCCGAACCGATCTTGCCCGAGTTGGGCATCGCGTTGTTGTAGCCGCGGGCCAGACGCGTGATCGAATCCAGCAGGATGACCACATGCTGGCCACATTCCACCATGCGCCGAGCCTTTTCGATGACCATTTCCGCGATCTGGATGTGGCGGCTCGCCTCCTCGTCGAAGGTGCTTGCAACGACCTCGACACGCGACGGAGTGTTGCGCTTGAAATCCGTCACTTCTTCTGGTCGTTCGTCGATGAGCAGCACGATGGTCGAGACTTCGGGATGATTCGTGGCGATCGCGTTGGCGAGCTGCTGAAGAATCACGGTCTTGCCAGTGCGCGGCGGGGCGACGATGAGCGCGCGCTGGCCGAACCCCAGTGGAGTCACCATGTCGATGATGCGGGGCTCGACCCGCGTGGGCTGGTTGAGCATCTCAAGGTGGATGCGCTTGTTGGGATGGAGAGGTGTGAGATTCTCGAAGATCGGGAAGTTCTTCGCGTCTTCGACGGGGAATCCATTGACGCTGTCGGGACGAAGGAGCGCGAAGAAGGCCTCCTGATCCTTGGGGGCGCGGACGATTCCCCGGATTGTCTGGCCTCGCCGGAGGCCAAGACTGCGGATGATCGAGGCGGAGACATAGACATCTTCTTCGGTGGCCAGATACGAATATTCGGCGCTGCGAAGGAAGCCGTAGCCCTCGGCCATGATTTCCAGTGACCCTTCTGCCATCGTGAGCCCCTGCTCCTTGGCGCGGGCGCGCAGGATCTCAAAGACCAGCGTGTGACCCGGGAGGCCCGACACATCCTCGAGACCGACCTTCTTGGCTTCCTTGAGGAGATCTTCGTTGGGCAGCTTCTGAAGCGCGGTCGCGTCGAGTTCGCCCTTCTTGGACGGCTTCTTCTTGTCAGCGATCTCCTGGGCGAGTGCCTCAGCTTCCGCGTCGATCTGCTCATCGCTCGGGAGCGCTCCCTGAGAGAACTGATACGACTGGAACGAGCCTCCACCTCCGCCGCCGCCGCCGCCATTTCCACCACCGCCACTTCCGCCACCGCGACGACGACGACGACGGTTTCGGCCGCCGCCACCCTGGGAGTGGCCGTGGTTCTGCTGTCCGTGTGACTGCGAGAGAGACGAGGAGGCTTGTGATTCGTTCATGGCGAGAGTCCGATCATGCGGGTGGAAGGTGCGAACGGCGGTTCCGGCAGCCGCGAGAAGCCTCAGTGATGAGCGCTTGAATCCTCTTGCGATGCGCCGGCGGCTCCGGGGAGCCTCTCAGTCAGGATTCGGCTGTGGATCAGGGCCACATGGGCCCGCAACGAGACCAGATCGGCGTCGTTGACTATGACATGATGCGCCATCTTGCGCTTGAGGTCAAGTGGCATCTGTGTGGATTCCCGACGGGCAAGTTCCTCGTGATTCCAGCCCCGCACCTGCTGCACACGACCTAGGCGATCCGCAAAGGGCGCATCGACGAAGAGAATCACAGAGCATGCCTTGTCGACGCCCGTCTCCAGGAGCAGCGGCGCGTCAATCACGAATCCGACGGCTTGGGCGCTCGCCTGAGCGAACTGCGCCTGCCGCCGATTGAAGATCCAGGGATGGATCAGGCCTTCCAGGGACTCGCGCTCGCGGGCGGCAGAGGCGATCTCAGCAGCTGTGGCGTGAGCCTCGGGAAAGACAATCGCCGCCACGCGCCCACGGTTGACCCGTCCATCTGGGGTGATGATCGCCGGACCCCACCAGGTCTGGAGCTGGGTCATGATCGCGCGATCCTCGAACGCCTGATGGGCGAGCTGGTCTGAATCCGAGACGCACCACCCAAGCTCACCGAGCATCCGTGCCACTGTGGATTTTCCGGCGCCGATCGATCCAGTGAGTCCAATCGTGTGTCGCCCAGAACTCGGAGGTTGCGTCATTGTCGAGTCCATGTGGTCCCCTCAGGCCCATCCTTGATCTGCACGCCGAGCGCGGAGAGTTCGTCGCGCACCCGGTCGCTCTCCCCCCACTCCTTTGCCGCGCGCGCGGCGGCGCGCCGCGCGATGAGCTCTGCGACCTGCGCTGCGAGACGGTCGTCGGCGGGTTGCTGCGATGTGTTGCGGTCGAGGACACCGAGGACTGAGTCCATCGACTGAATCGCCTGCAGTTCGCGGCGGGCGCAGTGAGTGGCCGACGCACCGTCTGGGGAGGATGCCACCACCGAGTTGATTGCCGCAACCGCCCTCGCCACATTGAGGTCGTCACACAGGGCGAGTGTGAATTCTCCGAGTGCCGTTTCGAATGGGCCAGCGGGGGCGGATGGCTTCCCTGGGCAGGTCCGAGCGTGCGGGACAAGCGCGGCATGAGCGCGCGCCCAGCGATCGATCTGGCGCTGGCAGTCCTTGAGTCCCTGCCAGGTGAAATTGGCGTTCGTCCGGTAGTGCATCCGCACGAGTTCCAGCCGCAGTGCGGCAGGCGTGACCCCGCGAGCCATCACATCGCGCACCGTGAAGAAGTTGCCCTTCGACTTCGACATCTTCTGCCCCTCTACCACGAGGTGGCGGGTGTGGAACCAGGTGCGCGCGAATGTCGCCTGGCCAAACCCACAGCAGCTCTGGGCGATCTCGCACTCATGATGAGGAAAGATGTTGTCTTCGCCGCCCGAGTGGATGTCGATCTCCTGGCCAAGGAACTCTGCGGCCATCGCGCTGCACTCGAGGTGCCATCCTGGGTAACCCGCTCCCCACGGCGAGTCCCACTTCAGGAGGTGCGAGGCATCTGGCTTCCACAACATGAAGTCTGCGGCGCCGCGCTTGAACGCCTGGTGCTCTGCTTGGATGCGCTCGCCCGCCCCCTCGCGCAGCGCGGCGAGTGTGTTCCCCGAGAGGCGACCATAGGCCGGGAAACTTCCGACATCGAAGTAGACGACGCCGTCACGCGCCACATAAGCGTGACCACGGTCAATGAGCCGCTTCGCCAACTCGATCATCTGCGGGATGCAGCGGGTCGGCCGTGGCATGCAGGTCGGGTCTGCGAGAAGATCGATGGCCACCTTGAGACCAAGCGTGCGCGCGTCCTCGAGGAATCGTGCCGCATAGAAGTCGGCAATCGCCAGCGGATCGCGTGGGTCTAGTGACACCCCGTCCGGCAGCGTTCCAGCCTTCTTCGCTTCAAGAAGTCGTCGCCCTGCGACGGCCATCTTGTCTTCTCCTGCGCCGTCGGCATTCGCGTCATCGGTCATGTGGCCGACATCGGTGATGTTCATCACATGGCGCACCGTGTATCCGACAAGCTCCAGCGTTCGCCGCAGGATGTCGGCGTTGAGAAACGACCGGAAGTTGCCGACATGGGCGTCGTCGTAGACCGTCGGCCCGCAGGAGTAGAAGAGAACACGCCGACCCGCGGCGTCAATCGGGACGATGGGCTCCTCGCGGTGCGTCAGCGTGTTGTGAAGGACAACGGTTTGCACTCGGACGATCCTAGTGATCGGCGGAGACAGGGCGCGGCCGGGGCTTGATGAGGACCGCCGGGTTCCCGGCGTAGATCGACCATGGCGCGAGATCCGTCATTGCGACGCCGCGTGCGCTCAAGATCGCCCCATCTCCGACTGTCACATCCGGGCCGATGAAGGCGTCGGCGGCGATCCATGCATCGTCGCCAACCCTGATCGATGCGCGCCGCAAGATCATCGTTGATGATCGGTAGTCATGGGTGCCAGCGCATAGGTGCGCGCCCTGCGAAATCGTGACGTGCGATCCGATCGAGACCTGCCCCAAGCAGTACAGGATTGCCCGATCCCCGATGGCTGAGTCCGCGCCGATCGTGAGGTTCCACGGAATCTCAACGCGGACCGAGGCCCTGACGCGCGCGGAAGGCGCGACGGATGCCCCGAAAGATTTCAGAAGCACTCGGCGGATTCCGTACCAGTTGTGGAATGACCACGCAAAGAGGGTCGATTGGACGAACGCCCACGCCACGCGGCGCAGTCTCTCGGCGAGCGTGTAGGGAGAGTCGCCCCTTTGGCACTGGTCGGAGTTCGACATGAACACCGATAGTAATCTCCCCACGATGGACAAGGTCAAGGTGCCAGTGACGGTCGTTATCCCGGTAAGGAACGAGGAGATAAACCTCCCGCGCTGCCTCGACCGTCTTGGACGGTTCGAGCAGGTTGTCGTGGTGGACTCCGGCAGCACAGACCGCACTCGGGAGATCGCCCTTAGCTACGGCTGTGAGTTTGTTGAATTCCGCTGGGACGGCCGATTCCCCAAGAAGCGCAACTGGCTGCTGATCAACCACGCTCCGGTGACACCGTGGGTCTTCTTTCTAGACGCGGACGAGCATGTCCCCGAGGCATTCGTCGACGAACTGGCTCGCACACTCGCGTCGACCAAGCACGCAGGCTTGGAGGTCGTCTACACCAATCACTTCCTCGGGAAGATGCTTCGGTACGGCGTCCCGCAGATCAAGCTGCCGATCTTTCGCGTCGGAGCCGGGCTCTACGAACGCATCGATGAGGAGAAGTGGAGCCGACTCGACATGGAAGTGCATGAGCATCCTGTTCTGGACGGCTCCGTTGGCCGGCTGACGACGCGCGTCGATCACCAGGACTTCAAGGGGCTCGACGCGTACAAGGCGCGCCACACTGAGTACGCCGCGTGGGAGGCTCGTCGAACCCTGCGGCTCTTGGAGACTCCCGATAGTCGCGTACACCTGACCGCGATCCAGAAGCGGAAGTACGCATCGATTGGGGCTTGGTGGCTCGCCCCCACCTACTTTCTCTACTCGTACCTGAGAAAGTTCGGGATCCTCGATGGCTACGCCGGACTGGTCTTCGCCCTGATGAAAGCGAAGTACTTCTCTCAGATCCGACGGAACCTCATCGCGCTTCGCGGTTCGAGTGCGCCACGGAAGTGAGCAGTGCCCGCCATCGTTCGCAGGAATGCTGCAATGAATACTTGCTCTCATAGGCAGCCTTGCCCCGCGCTCCCATCGCCTCTGCGCCTGCCCTGTCGGCCATGATCGTCTTCACCGCCCGTGTGAGAGCCTTGGCGTCCCCGGGGGCAATCTCGATCCCACACCGATTCTCGCGCAGGATGTCACCGCACTCGCTCTTGCGGGGCCCGACCCAGAGAACGGGCCTTCCTGCGGCGAGCACGCTGAAGAACTTGCTCGGCAGGAGGAGTCCATCCCAACCCGGCAGCATGGTCACGAGATGGGCATCTCCGACACTCAGGACATCCGCGAGGTATTCCCGCTTCTGGTACCCGGCGAGAATCACATTCTTCGCCCCACAGGCATGAATGCGAGCCTCAAGCATCGGCTTCGACTTGCCTTCACCGACGAATAGCCACCGAATCTGATCGTCGTGCTTGAGGGCCTCGACCGCACCCGCGATCGCCTCCATGTCGTGGCCGAGCCCGAAATTGCCGACATAGAGAAGTGTAAAGCGATCGCCGATCCCCCACTCCGTACGCAGTGGATTGGCGTCGCGCGAGCGGAGGGCAAATCCTTCGGCGCCACTCCACACAGAGATCGTCTCGATCGCCTCCGGCCTCGCCCCCTTCTCAATGAGTTTCTCCCGCATGTGATTGCCTAACGCCACCACTTTGTCGCTGCTGCGTAGACAGACGCGATCGATCCACCTGAACAATCGCCAGGTCAGTCCCCGTTGCAACATGAGTCCCGCGGCACCGGCGACCTCGGGATAGAGATCCATAGTCCAATAGACCGACCTGGTCCCCTTCGTCCACTTCAGCATGGCACCGACGAGCGCGATGAACGGGGGTGTCGTGAAGCAGACGACGACATCGTGTCGTTTCAGGATTAGGCACTGCCACGCGGCCGCGAAGTAGAAGAGCGCGAAATCGAAGAGCCGCGGTGTGATGCCGCGCTTGCCGAAGAGTTGAAGGCCGACTCGATGGATCCGGACGCCCCCTCTCGATTCTCTGCGGGGCAGGCTTGAACCACGCTCGCCATAGATCGCTCGGCTCGCAACGACGGAGACATCGTCCCCACGGTCCAACAGGTATCGGGCGAGGTCATCGGCATGCTGCGCCGTCGCCACTACATCCGGCCAGAACGCCTGGTTGAGCAGAAGAATCCGATTATCCTGGAGCGTCTCAAGCATCGAGAGTGCCAGCGCCGACCGGTCGTACCTAACGGCGGCGGCGAGACAATTTGCACTCAGCGAACCAAAGAGGAGTCTGTCATGCTGCAATCGGCGCAGACCCGCGAGGAGCGCGGCCGCGTCCTCCGGTTGAAAGGTGATGCCGACCTGTTCGCGCTCGACGATCTCCGCTGACTCACCCGCTACGCCATGAAGAATCGGGATCCCCATTCCCATGCACTCAAAGAGCTTGGAGGGGATGACGGTTTCAAAGAGCGGGCTGCGCTTGAGATGGATGATCGCGACATCGAGAAGGGCCCAGTACCGAGGCACCTCGTCCTTGCCGACAGAGTCGAGGAAGCGCACATTGCGTAGGCCCATCTGCTCGGACTTCGCCATGAGAACGACCTTTCGTGCGCCATCGCCCAGGAACACGAACGCAACCGACTCATCCCCCTGATTCTGCGCGGCCAACGCGGCATGGAGCACGGTTTCGAGCGCGTGGGCCAACCCGTGCGTGCCGATGTACCCCGCGATGAATTTCCCCTCGAGACCGAGTTTCTTCTTGAGCGCGGTGTCGCTCGTCTGGCGATTGAAGCGCGCGATGTCGACACCATTGGTCGTCACTCGGATTTTGTGAGGATCGATACCCCGTCGAGTCAGGTCGCGCTTGAATGCGTGCGTCACGGAGACGATGCGGAAGGCGCGGCGGTAGAGGAAGAGCTCAACCTTCTCGAGGAAGTTGAGAATCCGGTGGTTCCTCATCGCTCCCACCACGCGGATCGACTCCGGCCACAGGTCGCGCAGCTCGAAGACGAACGGACGGGACTTGACAACACTCACCGCCCACGCCGCGCACGCGGTGAAGAACTGGGGCGATGTACCGATCACGACATCGGGCGCTCTCACGAAGCAGCTCGCCAGAAACGCGCTAACCATGAAGCTCACGTAGTCGAAGATCCGTCTCCCGAACCCCTCGTTGGCCGTGATGAAAGTCCAGACCCGGATGACCCGGATGCCGTCCATCTGCTCGGTCTGCCAGAGTTTGTTCTGGTATCCCTCGAAGACCAGCCCCTTGGGAAAGTTCGGCGCGCCAGTGATGACGGTCACCCGATGCCCGAGCTTAACCCATTCCCGGCAGTGCTCAAATGTCCGCGACGCAGGCGCGTTCACTTCTGGCGGAAAGTTGTCGGTCAGAAAGAGGATGTGCATGTCAGGTCCAGCGCAGGACGAGCTTGGACTCCGGGCCCGCCACGGAAACAACCAGGCAGAGGTTCTCGCGGATGGATCCGAATTCGGGATGCCACGAAGAGTGCTCAAGGCTCAACGAACCGCCGTGCGCGGCGAAGGATAGTCGGTGGCCGGACGGCAGGCGCACCGAGTGATCAGAGTCGAGTGTCACAGACGGATGGAGATGAACACGCGCGACCGCGCTGCGGAACGCTCCGTCGATTGTGTCGAAGATCGTCAGTGAATCGGGGACAAGCAACCATCGCCGACGATGGATCGGCGCGCCGCGAAGGCGCGTGTATCCATCATGGGCGCCGAGGATCGTCACGCCGCCGTCCGACTGCCGGCAGGATGCGTCGACGACGCGCGCCCGACGCGCCACTCGGAATGCCCCCCACACTTCGCTTGAGTCGGCACCATTGATCTCGAGCGTGTTGTGCGCCTTGGTCGATCGCTCGAAGGTGCGAAGCGGCCCAGGCGCGTAGGTCGATGTCCCGGTGTTGACCACAATTCGATCGCCAAAGAGCGAGAGCTCGAATGAGAGCGTGTCGGCGTGCGCGTGGCCAGGCTGGTAGTCGGGGCCCACGGGCGCGAGGTCGCACAGCAGTTCGGCCGGGCCGACGCTCGCTCTGGCGTACCCCGAGCATGGCAGGAGCCGGATCGGCTGCGCCGCGCAAGAGTCGCCCGGAACCGAAAGCCGCTGAGCCATTGCGCGGAGCTGGGTGAGCTTCGGCGCGATCGATAGCGCGGCATCATTGAAAAATGAGATCCCTCCATCGGGATGGGTCATCGCGTCGAGCCATCGGATCATGGACTGTGCACACTCGATCCATTGCTCGATGACGCGGTCGCTGACTCTCCCCGGCCACGCGCGTGCCGCGTTCACGAGGTCGAGGAGGTCCTCGAGGATTATCGCGTGGTACATCGGACTGCCCTCAAAGTGCCCGCCGTCCGCTAGAATCTGCTCGGGCACTTCGTGGGCGAGGATTGCCAGGCCATCGCGAAGCCAACGATCGGCCCCACGACCCTCAAAGGCAAGCCCCGCATACACCAGCGCCTTGCCGTTGACGAACAGGTGGTTGGCCAGGATGTGCCACTCGGTGCGCGTCATCAGCCAGCGAGCCTGCACGGCGAGACTCTGCCTCGTGCTGTCGTCGAGCGTGCCACCGAGTCGACCCCACTTGATCCAGTTGACGATGCGCAGCGATGTGGGATAGGGTTCCCAGCCATTTCCCTTGGGTGGCGGGTTCTCTGAGATCCAGCGCGCTATGAGTGATCGCTGGGCCTCCCGATGCGCGCTGTCTGCCTCGCAACTGAGATCATCGAAGTAGTGAAGATTGTAGAGCCAGAGTTTCTCGAACCGCGGATCGTTCCACGCTGCGGCCGTTGCGACCTCGCGCTCGACTCCGAGAAATCGCGCCGTCGAAGGCGGGGTGTACGACTGAGGCCGTGCGATCGGGGCGACCCAGGGTCCATCGGCTTGAGCGAACTTCGGTGCGTCACGGCGGTCGATGCCTGGGAGCGCGATCTTGAACCACACTCTGCCGACAACCTGCTGCGCCCTGAGGTGCCTCGGCGTATGGAGGTAGCGGAAAAACGATCCCACGCGTTGCCCTATGCCGCCAGCAGTCGCTCGAGGACTGTCACGATTCGTGGTCCCGTCTTTCCATCCCAGAGTGGCGGGATCGCCCCCTGCTTCCACCCGCCGGCGAAGAGCCGGTCGCATGCGGGCTTGAGCGCGGCAGGGTCGGTGCCAAGAAGCTCGTTTGTCCCCATCGTGACCGTTTCCGGGCGCTCGGTCGAATTGCGCAGTGTCATGCATGGAACACCCATGACGGTCGTCTCCTCTGTAATACCCCCCGAGTCGGTGATGACCGCCTTGGCATGCTTCACGAGGTAATTGAACTCAAGGTATGGCTGGGGATCCACGAAGTGGAGATTGACCGGTAGCTCCGCGATCTCCTTGAGTGTCTTGGCGGTCCGTGGATGCACCGGAAAGACAACCGGCAACCCATGCGCGCCCGCACCGACTGCCATCAGGAGGGCGGCGAGCGTCCCCTGGCCATCAACATTGTTCGGTCGATGGAGAGTCAGCACGATGAACCTCTGTGGCTCAAGCCTAAGTTCATCCCAGAAGGGAGGCTTCTGCAGACGGTCGAGGTTTGCCAGCAGCGTGTCGATCATCGTGTTGCCGACGAAGTGGATCTGGTCATCGGAGATGCCGGTGCGGCGAAGATTGGCGTTGGCGACTTCGCTGGTCGTGAAGAAGTCGTTTGTGATCGCGTCGGTCACCATCCGATTGATTTCCTCGGGCATCGTCCAGTCCCCGGAGCGGATACCCCCTTCGACATGACCCACCCTCACCCAGAGCTTCTGCGCGGTGATCGCACACGCCATGGTCGAAGTGACATCGCCGACGACGATGCACATCGCGCTGCGTTGCTCCATCAGCGCCTTCTCGTAGCCGACCATGATGCCCGCCGTCTGCTCAGCATGCGACCCTGAACCGACCTCGAGGTTGAGGTGCGGCGCTGGGATTCCCAACTGTTCGAAGAAGTCGCCTGACATCTTCGCGTCATAGTGCTGGCCGGTGTGAATGAGTCGATAGCGCAGGGGACCGCCTTGTGCAGAACGCGCCTCGAAAGCGCGGATGATTGGCGCGATCTTCATAAAGTTCGGGCGTGCGCCGGCGATGATGTCGACGATCACACTGCCGGGAGTCGCTCTCATGAGGACTCCGAGATCTCGATGCAGGTACGGGCGACTTCGATAACTTCCTCGAAGGGGATGGGGGAAGGGCCACCCTCTGCCGTCGCGCGCACGAATGCTGCCGCGCACGCGCGCTGGCCCTTGTCCTGACGCCACAGGTTCATCTTCGAGAAGCCACTCCAGGCGAACCCGCGGAGCTTGCGGAAATTGTCCAACTGAAGGACGCCGCCTCCAGCAAACACCTCGATGCGCTCCTTGGGGAACGACTTGCTGCCGTTGGCAAAGTAGTGAACCGTGCCGAGCGAACCATCCTCGAACTTGAGCGTGATGGTCGCGGTGTCGCCTGTGGGCGAACGCATGAACGCCGTCGCGTGGGACGCGATCGGCGAACCTGCGAGGAAGCGAAGGAGATCAACATAGTGGCACGCCTCGCCGATGATGCGGCCGCCCCCCTGCTGCGAATCATGGACCCAGTGGTCGGCAGGAATCGCGCCCGCATTCATGGTGGCGATGAACGACTTTGGGCCCGGTGTCGCCTGCAGAAGCGACTTCATCTTTGCTACCTGAGGAGCGAATCGACGGTTGTAACCGACCATCACCATGGCACGGCCCGTCGCCAGGGCGTGGGCCACCTCGATCGCGCGGAGTTCCTCCATCGAGAGACAGAGCGGCTTCTCGACAAACGCGTGCTTCCCGGCCTTGAGCGCATCGCAAACAAAGGACGCGTGGGTGTCATGCCGCGTGGAGATAACGAGCGCACCCGTATCGGGGTCCGCCAAGAGTGATGCAGTGTCCGTCGTCGACTGCTCGAAGCCAAACTTGCGCGCCGCGTGAAGACCGCTTACTCCGCCGCTGGAGGCGATCGACCGTAGCCGCGCTCCGCTCTCCTTGAATGCTCCGGCGAGGACTGCCGTCGCGTAGTTCCCCGCGCCGACGAAGCTCACGCCGCGGCGTGGATCCCCAGGCACTGCGGAAGCGGTAGTTACTGAGGGGCGCATCTGCGCGGCCTGGTCCGCCTGCCCTGCCGCCGGATAGGAGAGGACGATTCCCAGCGACGGCTCGGAACCGGCGACCACCTCGTACGCGCGCTCGGCCTGACCAATCTCGTAACGGTGCGAAATGAGGCACTTCACATTGAGTTGACCGAGTGCCATCATGTCGAGGACCGCTTCGAGATTCCGCTGCTCGGTCCAGCGGACGAATCCGACGGGATAGTCCTGCCCCTTCTCTTCGTAGTTAGGGTCGTACCGGCCTGGACCGTAAGAACAGGAGACCTGGAAGGTGATCTCCTTCTTGAAGAAGTCGTCGCGACTGAGCTCAAGGCCAGTGACCCCGACGAGGACAATGCGGCCCCGCTTGCGGCACATCTGCGCGGCCTGGTGCATCGGTTGGTTGCTCTTGGTAGACGCGGTGATCACCACCGCGTCTACGCCACGAGTGCGCGAGAAGGCATCGGCGGCGGCGATGGGATCCTGTCCCTGCGAGAGGTCAACCGTATCGACACCAAGCGCACGGGCCATCGCGAGTTTCTGTGAGTCGAAGTCGATGCCGAGCACGCGGCAGCCGTGTGCGCGTAGGAGTTGCGCGGCGACGAGGCCGATGAGGCCCATCCCCGTCACGACCACCGCCTCTCCGAGTGTCGGCTGAACAAGGCGGATCCCTTGGAGGGCGATCGCGCCGAGCACTGTGAACGCAGCTTCTTCGTCCGTGAGAGATGCGGGAACCTTGGCGCAGAGGTTGACGGGGACGCAGACGATCTCGGCGTGCTTGCCGTTGCTCGCCACGCGATCGCCCACTTCGAATCCCGAGACGCCGGCACCGACCGCGACCACGATGCCGACATTGCAGTAGCCCAGCGGCAGAGGCTGGTCGAGCTTGTTGAACACCGCCTCGATCGTCGGCATGAGACCGTCGGTCTTGATCTTGTCGAGCACCATCCTGACCTTGTCAGGCTGCTGTCGCGCCTTCTCGATCCATCCGGCCTTGCCGAACTCGACCAGCATCCTCTCTGTGCCCACCGAGACGAGCGTGTTCGATGAACGGATGAGTAGGTGCCCCCGGCGAACGGCTGGACAGGGCACATCCGCGGTCTCGGTCGCACCTGACTTGAGAGACTGGAGGATCTGTTTCACGATGGTTTCTGGGCCTCGATGAGCATGAAGAGTCCCGCGTGCGGACATAGCGTGCGGAAGAGCCATCTCGGCCAGAGTCGTCTGGCAAGTGAGAGAATCATGCCGGAATGCCTCTGACCGGCGCCTGACGCGAGGAGGTCGCCATGGCTCATCACCGTCCAGATCCGCACGGACGAAAACCTGCGCGTCAGGCGTTCTGCCTCGTGACGGGTGAATGCCTTCGTTCCCGGGCTCTCGAGGTATCTGGAATAAATCGTCGCCATCTTGGTAAAGGGCCGACCGCGCAGGAGCGCATAGCGACCCCAGAGCATGAGCCCCACGAGGCTCCACTTCGAGTAGATCATGATCGCCGCGCGTCCACCGGGTTTGAGGACGCGCAACACTTCGTCGAACGCTTGGCGTGTGTTCGGGCTGTGATGCAGCACACCCCACGAGTAGACGATGTCAAAGGTCCCATCAGGAAAAGAGAGGTTCTCGGCGTCGCCTCGGGACAGGTTCGAGTGAAGGTTGAACGCTTCTAGTCGCCGCATCGTGTGGTCAACAGCCAGCTGGGTCAGATCGATTCCATAGAGGGCGGCCCCGGCCTCTGCGAATCGCTGATGATCCGCACCGAGCCCGACCCCGATTTCGAGCACCATTTGTCCTTTGGCTTCGCCGAATCGTGCAAGGTCGTCGATGTAGGGCTCGAGTTCGTATCGAGCCTTCGCCTGACCGGCGTAGCCGTCGCGGTCCATACTCGCAAGGAGAAGAGCCTCCCCGCACGACGCGCGGTTCCAGAAGTCGTGGACCTTGTCTTTTTCGTCGTTCACGGTCATTGGGCTAGGGCAGGCGGTCAATGTAGTTGCGACACCAGATCTCGATGGACAGCAGCGACAGGAGCGTATGGCTGGCATCGGCGTTCCCTGAGTCATTCTGGGAAATGAGCCGCTCAACGGCGCGAACATCGAACAGCCCGCGGCGGCGGACACTCTCGGGGCTGAGTACATCCGCGAGCATCGGCTTGAAGTCGCTGCGCATCCACCGCCTGATCGGTGCCGTGAATCCTGACTTGGGTCGATAAATTGTTTCGTGCGGAAGGTACGGCTCCATCGCCTTCTTGAAGACCCACTTTCCCACGCGGCCGCGCTGCTTCAGCGCAATGGGGATGCGCGCCGCGAACTCCACGACTTCCTTGTCGATCAACGGGACGCGGACTTCGACCCCGACGGCCATCGACATCCTGTCGGTGTAGGGCAGGTTGTGGTCAGGAAGGAAGTGGAGCTGTTCGAGAGAGAGCATTTTGTCGACGCGGTGCATCGAGCTGGGTGCTCGCCTGAGTGTGTCCAACAACGGTGCTGACGCCGAACTATCACCCAGACCACTGCGAAACGAGTCCGAGTACAGGGCCCGAAGTGAACGGTCGCTCACCCACGCGAAGTAGCTGGCGATGCGCTGGTCTCCGGAGAGCCCAGCAGCCCTACCCAGTCGGGCGACCCGGCGACTCGTCGGTCGTCGCTTGTCGAGCCCCGCGCTCCAGTTCTCAAATCCCCTGCGAACGACCTCCGGGAGCCACGACCACCACCGCTCGTAGTTCGCGGCGACATGGCGGCGGTATCCAGTGAACAGGTCGTCGCCTCCGGCTCCTGACAGGAGGACCTTGATGCCCTGCTCGCGCGCGAGTTGGCAGATGTAGAGCACATTGAGCGGCGCGGCATCGGCCAGCGGCTCATCGAGTTGGACAATCATCTTCTCGATGTCCCCGGCCATCCGATGGGAGTCGATCGTCACGATGTCGAGGCGAACTCCCAGGTGCTCTGCCACCCGTCGTGCGTAAGGCAAATCGTCTGTCTCCCCTTCATCCACGCCATTCTGCGACTCGATCGTAAAGCAGCGGAAGTCCGATGCAGTCTCCCGCGCGAAAGCCACCACAGCGCTTGAGTCGAGCCCGCCGGAGAGGAATGCGCCGACCGGGACATCCGAAACCAATTGCCGCGTCACCGCCGCTCGAATCTCCCGGGCAGTCCCCTCGATCGACTCTGCCTCGGAGAGGTCCGCAGAGACTCCCCTCAAGTGGGGGAGCGTGTACCACTCCCACAGGCGCAGGATCGTCCCCTCCCGAATGGTCATGGCATGCCCGGGCAGCAGCTTTCGGATCGACTTGAGCGGCGTCCCAGCACCGGGGCACCAGAGGTGCGTCAAGTATCGGTGCAGCGAGGCGAGATCGAGTTCGCGCTCCTCGGGAACAAGGCGCAGGAGACCCTTGATCTCGCTGGCGAAGGCGACGCCTCGCGCGTTCGAACAGTAATAGAGAGGCTTGATCCCCATCCCGTCCCGCGCGATGAACATCATGCGGGAGCGCCGATCCCAGATGGCGAATGCGAACATTCCGTTGAGCCTCCCGAGCATCTGCTCGCCCTCGGCGAGGTAGAGCGACAGGAGGACTTCGGTGTCCGAGTGGCCACGGAACACAACGCCCTGTGACTCCAGCTGCAACCGAATCTCTCGGAAATTGAAAATCTCTCCATTGAAGATGATGGTGACGGCGCCGTCGTCGGACGACATCGGCTGATGGCCCAAGGGCGACAGGTCCAGAATGGAGAGACGCCGATGCCCTAATCCCACCGCGCCCCCATCGTCGAAGTAGGTGCCGGAATCGTCGGGCCCCCGATGGGCAATCCGGTCGAGTCCGCGCCCGAGCGCGTCCTGATCGAATCGCCCGAAATAGCCGATTATTCCGCACATTATTGGTGGATCGGACGGGGGTTGGGAAGCAAGAGGTTACCCACAAGCGCGATCAGTGATACGCCCGACCGCACCTTAGGGTTCTCGGGGATCCTGAAGGTCGTCGGCGTTCCGCCCGCAGGCCGCCCGCTCGATCGCTCGGCGCTGGTAGAGAGGATTCCAGAACCGCTCGACGATCCCACGACACGCGTCGGAGGTTGCCTGCGACGGAAACTGCGATGAGATCCATGGCTCGATGGCATCTCCAAGTGATCCGACATTATCCTTCGCGAAGAGCGAGCCAGTCCGCCCGGGAATGATTGCCTCGGACTCCGGAGCCTGATCCTCCGCGTCGGAGTGCGTGACGACGGGAACGCCGTACACCATGCTGTGAGTGACGGTCAGCCCGACGCGACCAGGCGACACCGTGACATTTGATGCCATCATGAGTTCCGCGAGGCGGCATTCGTCGTAGCAGGCGCCCTCAAAGTGAGCTGTCACACCCCGCTCGCGTGCGAGATTCTCGAGCATCGCACGCTCTGGGCCGTCGCCAACAATCAGGACATGCACTGGCCGGCCTCGATGCGCGAGCTCCGCCGCAGCCTCGATCATGAGGTTGAGCTTTCGAACGGCGACCAGGCGTGAGGTGCAGACGATGACGGGCGTGGTGTCATTGCCGAATAGCTCCCGACGGATTGCGCAGCGACGCTCGAGAGTCACACAGTCACGCGCTGCGGTCTGCTCCTGAAGATCCTGGCTGTTGTAGATGACATGGAGCCGCTCTGGATTCCACCCGAGGTCCATCGCAATCTGTTTCGCACGGCGACCGTAGAACATGTGGGCATGCGGCAGCGCGTTCAGTGCGCGCCGGACTAGCCCGTTGACACCGCGTGGCGCTGCGAGGAACCCGTGGCCCCAGAAGATCACGCTTTTCCCCATAGCCCGTGCCAGGATGGCCCCCATCCATGTGCAGGGCCAGTGCGGGACCGGATGGAAGATCACCGTGTCGAACTCGCGCCTGAACGCGATGGCGATGGCGCCCCACTGCCACATGAAGGGTCCGCCCAGGTGATGGGTCGGTGCCAAGACAAACCTCACGCGCGAGCTGAGGTGCGCTGGTTCGATGGAATTGAGGTACTCATGATCATCGCCGAAGAATGTGAAGTCGGCGGCGCTGCTCTGCGCAAGAGCCTCGACGATCGCACGCCGATAATGCGGATAGAAGTGGTAGACGACCGCGACGCGAGGTCGGCGCTCGCTCGTCATGCCCGTCATGGATCCAGTTGCGGACGCGCGAACCGACCGTGCACGAGTGGGCCGTCGAGTACTGCATCATGCCTAGCTCGGTCGGCAGCATCGGGGAATCGTTCGCCGATCTTCTTGGCCGGGATCCCCGCGTGAATCTCGTACGCCGGAACATCCCTCGTGACCACGGCGCCAGCCGCGACAATCGCACCCCGGCCGATGCGAACTCCCTGCATGATGATCGCGCCGAGCCCGACCCACGAGTCATCTTCAAACACCGTTTCGCGCACCTCCGGGCGACCACTGAAGATGAGCGGAACTCCCGGCAAGTTCGGCCTGTGATCACCCCCGACGACCGAGACATACGGCCCGCAGAGCGCGTAGCGGCCGAGCCGTACCTTGGCCTGGAGATAGCAGTTGTTGTTGATGAACGAGTAGGGGCCGGCCACGAGATCCCTTTCCACATAGCAACTTGCACCCATATGGAAGGTCTTGTCGACATGCCGGAGTCCGAAACGGAATCGCCGCCACGCCATGAGACATCCACGCAGCCGACCGTACGCGCGGCCGGATCCAACCACCCTGCGAAGCGCGCACACAATCATGCGGCACCCTCAGAGAGTCCTTCGCCGACGCTCGAGACATTTTCGGCGGGGAGACGCTGAACGGCGCGCTCGATCGTGCGCACCTGGAACTGGGGAGTCCATGATCGCTCGATGAGCGCGATGCACTGGGCGCGAATCGCCTGGCCATCCGACCGCGGCACGATCCAAAGCCGCATGACCCTGGCAAGATCCTCGGCGCTGTCGCGCTCGAACAGGTCGCCGGTTCGATCGGGGACAATCGCCTCAACTTCCGGACCCTGTGAGGCAATGTCCGAGTGCGTGATCACGGGGACACCATAGGTCAAGCTGTGAATCACCGAGAGCCCAGCCTGCGCGGGGAGCACGGCCACCGTGGCCATCGCAAAGTACGCGGCGATCAATGACTCGTCGTAACACGCGCCGGTAAAGTGGGCTGTCAGCCCAGCCTCGCGCGCACGCCGCTCAATGTCAGGCCGCAGTTCCCCATCACCCACAAGGAGCAGATTCAATGCGACCCCGTCGAGCCGCAGGAGCCGCGCTGCCTCAACGAGCAAGTCGAGGCGCCTTGCACGACCGATCCTCCCAGTGAAGATGACAATGGGCGCTGTCGAGTGCCCGAACATCTGTCGTCGCAGCTGATCGCGCCGCTCGGCACTGACCCCTCGGCGTTGGCGCGTCTGCTCGTCTATGTCGAGGCTGTTATGGACGACATACAGCCGCTCTGGAGCCCATCCGATGTCGATTGCGTGGCGCCGCGCATTGTTGCCGTAGAACATGTGAGTGTGGGCCAGTGCGAAGAACGCGCGCCGAATCAGACCCTTGAGTCCCCTAGGGGCACCGAGGAATCCGTGGCTCCAGAAAATGACATGCTTTCCCGTCGCGCGAGCTGCGACGGCAGCCGCCCATGTGGCGATCCAGTTGGCGTTTCCCAGAAAAATGAGCGTGTCGAACCGTCGCGCGAGGGCGAGCCGGACAATACCGCGCTGCCACATGAACGACCGCGCGATCCGGCGCGTGGGGCAGCGAATGAACCGAACCTCGGCCGAGAATTCCGCCTTCTTGATCGTGCTCTCGTAGTCGTGGTCATCCCCGCAAAATGTGAAGTCGGATACTTCACTGCGCGCGAGGGCCTCAACGATCGGACGCCGATAGTGGGCGAAGAAGTGGTAGACCACGGCGACTCTGGGCCGCTTGGAGTGGGGGTTATTGACGCTCTCGGTGACCATCTGGATGGGCGTGTGAGTGTAGTCATCGGTCTGCCGCTCTTGAGGACGAGTGCTGGGGCGGAGCGGTTCACCGCTTGAGGAGTTTTCGTGCGTACCTCGTCGCGATCGAAGCTATCTCGGCATAGGCCGATGGCTGCGTGAACCGCGTCAGCCACAGGCTGACGGCCAGCGCCGCAGGACCGACCACGAGGAGAGCCAAGATCATTCCAGGGGTTCCCAGCGGCTCGAGAAGTGTCCACGCATACCACGCGCCACCAGCCACCGGAACTGCGGTTGCCCAGGGAACAACGAAGATGCCGATCCCCTGCCAGATGCTCCCTCCCATCGGACGCGTGCAGAGCCACACCGCGATGGGAAGGCTCGTCATCCACAGGATGGCGGAACAAGACGCAACCCCAAGGGCGCCGTACGCGGGCGCGACCGCGACGAATGCCCCGGCGGCAATCACAAACTGAAGGACTTGCCAAACAAAGTAGGTTTTGAATCGACTCTGCGCGCGCAGCAATGCCATCGTCGGCGCGGTCGCAAAGTAACTGCTCTCCAGCAGACTCAGGACTGCAAACACCGGGATCGCCTCGTCCCACTTGGGCTCAAGAAGCAGGCGAAAGAGCGGCTCCGCCAGCGCCGCTTGCAGGAGGCATATCGGCACCGCTCCCGCACCGAGGACGCGGACGACTCGAAGGAATCCTGCGACCTGTCTCTCGGTAGCGTGACCGAGTCCGACGAAGATCGGCTGTAACACCGTCCCAAGCTGCGCCGCGATGAGCCCATTTGCCTGAGTCGAGAGCGAAAATGCAAAGGCGAAGAGTCCGGTCGCGTGCTCGGATGCGAAATACCCGAGGACCAGCACGGGAAGTATGACCAGAGTGTTGTGGACATACTGCGCGATTCCTGCCAGGGCGAACTGACCTATGAGTCGACGGTGCTCCTCGCGCGAGCACTCCGGCACCGGGGACGGTGGTCGTTCGACAGCGATCGCAATACGGCGCGTGCGTTGGCGGTAGTAGTAGGCGCGCACGAAGGTCACCGCGACCTGCGGCAACACCAAGGCCAGGGGACCGCAACCAACATAGGCCAGCACGACGACCAATGTGGTAGCGCCCAGTTGGGTCCACCCGTCGATCAAGGCGATGGATCGGTAATCGAATGCAACGCGCAGTCGCGCCAACGGCACGGCGACGAGTCCGAATGAGACTGGCCGGAGCGCGACGACGAGAAGCAGCCCGACGAACACCCCCAGCATTGGCTCCCCATAGCACCACGCCACAATCGGCGCGGCTATCGCCGTGAGGATGAAGGTCCCGATGCCGACGAGATTGGCCAGTCGCATGGCCGCTCGCGCAATCGGTTCGAACCGCGTTGTGTGTGTGACGATCACATCGCCCACGGTGAGCGGCGGAAGGATCGACAGGAACAGTCCCACAGAAACAGTGAGCGCTGCCATCCCGAATTCGTCCGGCGAGAGCAGTTGGGCGACCAGCCAGATAGAGATGATGGTCCCGACCTTGTTGACAGCAATCTGAATGACCGACCAGGCCGTCCCGCTCGCCGCCGCTGTCCCGAGTCCCTGCGCCTGGCAACCAGTTCCACCCTCCGGCTCGCTGATCGACGACTCTCCCTGAGGGCTCAATCCAGCCTCGGGGCGTTGGCGGATGCGCTGGCCATTCCCTGTGCCCATCCCTCAAGGATGAGCATCGGCATCAACAGTGGATACGGTCTCCCTGACCAGTGAGTTGTCCGGCGCACTTCGTCATAGGCGCCGCGACGAACGATCCCAGCTCGAACGAGTGCCCCGTTCCGCAGATCCACCATGTGGCGATTGAAGATCGCTTCGTACCACCGCTTCCATGGGGGGGAAAATCCTCGCTTGCGCCGCGCGAACACGAAGGCTGGAACAGTATCGCGGGCAGCAGCCTTCAACCAGGTCTTCGGCGGCAGGTGGAGATCTGAGTGGGCCTTGCGGAGTCCAACAGCTGTTTCGATGAACCGATAGTCGACTAGCGGAAGGCGGCACTCGACGCTCGCCGCCATGCTCAGCCGGTCGCCTTGGGCAATCCCGTTGACTGCCATGTAACTCTCGCTCACGATCATCGGGATGGAGATGTCGGGGCGCTCTTGGTATTCCTGACCCCGAAAGAGCGCCGTTGGGTCGGTCTTGCGCGCCTCTTCCCAGCAGGCAAGTACTACAGATGCGATGTCATCAACTGATCTCCAGGTGTACGTGGGATCCCACGGGGGGAGCTGGTCGCGGGGGCCCGTCCGGTCCTCGACCCAGTCCTGATAGCCACGCCGCAAGCCGAACCCATGCTCGATCCAGTTCATCGCGCTCGTCCAGCTCAAGGTCGGCATCTTGGGCCTGAGGTAGTTGAGGAGTCCCGCCTCGCCACGGAGCATCTTCGCCTTGAGCTCCATGCGCAGTGCGGCATCGCGCATCCACTTGTATCCCCAGAAAAGTTCGTCGCCACCGTGGCCCATGAGCATGACGTGGACTCCGGCATCTCGCGCCGCCTCCATGATGGCGAAGTAGCTCGATCCCGAGAGGTCGGCCGTGGGGTCGTCCCGCTTGAAGCAGACTTCGGCAAACCTATCGACCACCTCCTCTATTCGCATGCGCCGAATGTGAATCTTGATGCCGATTGTGTCGGCGAACTCCTTGGCAAGCCCCGTCTCATCCTGCCACGCACCACCCTCATAGCCGACCGAGATCGCTGTCAGCCGATCCCCAAGCTCGTGGTGGGCGAGCGCGGCGATCAGGCTTGAGTCGATACCACCAGAGAGCGCGACGCCAACCGGCACATCAGACCGAACCACAAGACTCGATAGTTCGTTGAGCGAGTCGCGAATCGCCGCCCCGGGTTCCGCGTCGATAGGCAATGCCTGATCCATGCGCCACCAACGGCGTTCCTTCACCCGGAATGGCGTGAGGTCGATCTCCATGAGATGGCCCGCCTGCAGTTTCCGCACTCCGCGGATCGCTGTCGTGAATTCGGGAACGAAACCGTAGTGGAGGTAGAGGTTGACCGCCCCTGGGTCAATCTCGAACGGCACCACCCCGGAGCCAACCAGTGCGCGAAGCTCGCTGGCGAAAGTGATTCGCTCTCCCTTCTGAACGAGGTACAGAGGCTTTTCGCCGATGCGATCCCTTGCCAGCAGAACGCGCCTTCGAGTGATGTCGACTAGGCAGAACGCAAACATGCCGCGCAGGTGCTTCACGCAGTCGGACCCGTGCTCCTCGTACAGATGCACGATTGTCTCGCAGTCACTCTTGGTTCGAAACCTGTGCCCGCGCGCCTCCAGGTCTCTTCGCAACTCGACAAAGTTGTAGATCTCACCGTTGGCGACCAGCGCGACGGAGTGGTCTTCGTTCCACAGAGGCTGCCAGCCTCCCTGAAGGTCGATGATGGACAATCGCCTCATGCCGATGGCGACTTGATCAGCTTCGTAGTACCCCTCGCCGTCGGGACCCCGATGCGCCATAGATCCGTTGAGGTGGCGCAGAAGTAGGCGGTCGCGCGGAGTGATCCGCCCACCCACGAGAATGCCGCAGATTCCGCACATTGTGGCTAGCGAGCCGCCCTGACCTCAGGAGAGCTAAGTCCCTCCCCCGTCGCGTGATCCTCGGTCACCTCATCTGGCTCGTAATCGTCCGCCTCGGCAGCGTCGTAGTCGTACATCTCAGTCCTCATGCGCAGGCGTGTGATGGTAACTATCTGGAAAAAGAACATCATGGCGGCCCAGATATATCCCTGCTTGTTCACGAGGAGAAGTTGATAGGCAAAGAAGGAGTAGAATACCGCCAGCGCCGCCCTCGCGTCGGGGTCATCCGCGAACCGCCGAAAAACCCACACCGCATCCCGCACTGCAGTTGTGAGAACAATGCAGAACAGAATGAACATCGGGATCCCATGCTCGGCGAGAAGATCGACGAAGAGGACATGAGAGTACGGCTCGCTTCGCGCCGCAGAGACCGCGGTGAACGCATTGAATCCGAGGCCCACGAACCACGCCGGCGGATACGCCAGCCACGCGCTCATGAGCTCGGTCACATTGGCCACGCGCACATCGGACCCGCCCGCGAGGAACTCTAAGCTCCAACGCCTGAGTTCCTGCCCGCTCAGGAGGTACTGCCCCAGGAGAAGAATGATCGGGATAACCGCGACCGCACCGACGGCGCTCCAGAAGAACCCCGCCATGTTCTTGATTCTCACGGCCATGGGATAGAACCCGAGGGCAATGAGCACGGCGAAGATGATCTGACCACGCGACCCTGACTGGAGTGCCAGCACAGCGCCGAGACCGAACGCTCCAATGCGAAGCAACTGGGTGAACCACGCACTCGAGCCCACCCGGAAGAGCGCACCGGCGAGAAGAATGTTCCCCCCGAGTTCTCCCATCGCCAGCGGGTTGGTGCGCACGGTGGCCTCGAGGTTGAATCCCAGTCGACCCGTGTAGAAGGTGAATGCTGGATTGAGAAGCATCATCACCACAATTGCAACCCCGAGGAACAGAAAGGCGCGCGTGAACCGCGTCAGAGACCCGATGTCATCGATCAGCAGCGGAGCGATGAGGATGAACAGTACGAAGTACGGAATCTGCCCGGTGAGCAAGGGAACCGCGGTTGCGCGCGCCGGGGTCCAGAAAAGGGAGGCTGCTGAGTAGGCAAAGATCGCGACCGTACCAAACCACACCGGCGATGCGTAGCCGTGGAAGAGTCGCGGCGTCGCGAGAAAGTTGCGAACCACTCCGAAGGTCACGGAGACCGCGACGCAAAAGTTGGCCAGGGCCACGAACCTGACAAACAGCATGTTTGATGCCTGCGCCGCCTGCTCGAACGCATACATGGTCAGCACTAGTGCGAGCCCCCACGCCGGGCTGAGCATAGCCGCGACGCATGCGAGACCGAACGCCACGATAGTGGCGTGGTTGATCATGGTGCTGGCGAGGAGGATTCTGTGGCGCGAACCCACGCCATGCAGTCGGTGATCGTCTCCGAGACTCGCCGTGCGAGTATGGATCGCACGGCAGGATCGCCCCAGTTCTCCGGGGGGCGCCCGTCGAAGTAGTCGCGAGTAAACGCATCACGCCACACCCGCGAACTGAAGTCCGCCTCCTCGGCCACTCCAGGCTGTGGGCCCTTGACGGCCTTCCCGATGAGTCCCTCCGCACCGGTCCAGAGCGCGATCCCGCGCGCCCCCGCCGAGGCGATCGGAGCCACGAAGTCCTCGACGATCTGGTTGCGCGGGACGATCGTGCCGGGAGTTGCGATGCCGCCTGGCTGCCAGTACGGACTGATCGTCGGGATCACCGGCTTGGTCCCGGCGAGGATTTTCGCAATGCCCACTGCATTCGTTCGCCACGCTCGCCCCTCCTCGCGCGTCGGGTCCGCCTGCTCTGGCTTGAACTGCGCCGGGTCATAGACCGGATAGAGGCTGGGGCTCACCCAATCTAGTTCCGCCACCAGCGGCGCGAAGGTCTTGTAGAGACGATCGAGCCGTCGAACCTTCATCGCGCTGTCGGCGGTGCCCCAGTTCTTGCCGTCGAACCAGTAGGGCACGAACGGAGTGTTGTAGTAGGTCCACTGGATGCCAGGGAATCGTGCCTTCACGGCACGCATCGCTTCCACCATCGTACGAACCGCGCGACTGTGCTCCTCGGTATCGGGACCAGACTGAAGATCCGCCGTGAAGGGATCCTCGAAGTCAAGCATTCCCCACTTTGGTCGGTCGTCCTTGAGTTGGCGTTCGATGTCCTTGATGACGGCATCGAGATTGATCAGGCCAGTGCGGGTGGATTGGGGGTCGCATCCCTGATAGACGATCAGGTACCGCCGTGCTTCGAGCGGCTCCGCGGCGATCGCCACGGCGGGATCAGGAATCGTGTCATACAGAATCGCCAGTGGTGCTTTGGGCGGCGGGGATGACGGTGCCGTGACGGGTGCTGGCGGGGGTGCCTGAGCGAAACCCATCGTGCATGCCAAGCACGCGAAAACCCGAGCGGCCCATCTCACTGATCGTGCCCGGTCATGGCCGGAAGCTCGTGGCCCGCATTGCGCAGGGTTTGTTCCCGGCGCGCGAGTTCGAGGTCTGCATCGACCATCATCGCCGCGAGACTCTCGACGCTGCAGGTTGCCTTCCAGCCGAGGACTCTCATGGCCTTGCTCGGGTCGCCCAAGAGTTGCTCGACCTCGGCGGGCCGGAAGTAGCGGGGATCGACTTCAATGAAGTCCATGGGATCGAGGTCGAGCCTGGCAAACGCGAGCTCGCAGAATCGACGGACCGGGATCATCGTCCCCGTCGCCACCACGAAGTCACCTGGCGTCTCCTGCTGGAGCATTCGCCACATGGCGTCGACATACTCACCGGCGAACCCCCAATCCCGCTGGGCATCAAGATTTCCAAGAAACAACTTCTTCTGGAGACCCAACTTGATCCTCCCGACCGCCCGTGTGATCTTGCGCGTCACAAATGTTTCGCCGCGGCGCGGGCTCTCGTGGTTGAAAAGAATCCCGCAGCTGGCGTGCATCCCGTAACTCTCGCGATAGTTCAGAGTGATCGCATGAGCAAACACTTTGGCGCATCCGTAGGGTGATCGTGGATGGAACGGCGTCGTCTCGCGCTGGGGAACTTCCGCGACCTTGCCGAACATCTCACTCGAACTCGCCTGATAGAACCTGACGGCCTTGCCCGTCTGCTCCTGAAAGGTGCGGACAGCCTCCAGGAGCCGCGCGGTGCCGGTGGCGACCGTATCGATTGTGTAGACCGGCTGGTCAAAGCTCACTCGAACATGACTCTGGGCGCCGAGGTTGTAGACCTCGTCTGGCTCCGCCTTGCGGATCACTTCAAGGAGACCGTTGCCGTCCGACAGATCCCCGTAGTGGAGCTTCAGTCGCGCTCCCTTCTCGTGGGGATCCTGATATATGTGATCGATCCGCGAAGTGTTGAATGTCGAGGATCGCCGGACGATCCCGTGCACCTCGTAACCCTTGGCCAGCAAAAGTTCGGTTAGGTAGCTGCCGTCCTGCCCCGTGATTCCGGTGATGATCGCCTTCTTCATCTGTGCCTCACTGCCGAATGATACGAAAGCTTCTGGCGATTGGCGCGGCGATTGAATGCCGATACAGTTGCGTTCGATGAGCCATCCAAAGGTCCCAAGCCCGTTCGCAGGCGCGCGTGTTGTTGTGACCGGTGGTGCGGGGTTCCTCGGACGGCCAGTCGTCGAGTTACTGCGCTTGCGGGGCGCTGAAGTTCATGTCCCTCGCCGGGCGGAGTTCGATCTCACCTGTGAACGAGACGCCGCACGGATGTATGAGTCTCTCAGGCCCGATGTGGTGTTCCATCTCGCGGCCGAAGTCGGTGGTATTGGGGCAAACCAGGCCAACCCAGGCCGGTACTTCTACGCCAACATGGCGATGTCGCTGCATCTGATCGAGCAGGCCAGAGTGATCGGGCTCGGCAAGTTCGTGCAGGTGGGGACGATCTGCGCTTATCCCAAGTTCACACCGGTCCCATTTCGAGAATCAGACCTCTGGAACGGTTATCCCGAAGAGACCAACGCTCCGTACGGAATCGCCAAGAAGGCGGCCCTTGTGATGCTTGACGCGTATCACCGGCAGTACGGGTTGAAGTCGTCCTATGTCCTCCCCGTAAACCTGTACGGGCCCCATGACAACTTCGACCTCGGCACCTCCCATGTCATCCCGGCGATCATCCGCAAGTGCGTCGAGGCGGTCGCGTCCGGCGCTCGGCAGATCGAGTGCTGGGGGACCGGATCAGCCAGTCGCGAATTCCTCTTTGTGTCAGACGCTGCCGAGGGAGTCGTTCGCGCGGGCGAGGTGATGGACGCGCCGGAACCGCTGAACCTCGGCACGGGCCGGGAGATCTCCATTCGTGATCTCGTCGGGCTTGTGGCGAGGCTCTGCGGATTCGACGGCTCGATCCAGTGGGACTCGAGCAAGCCCGATGGACAACCCCGCCGCTGCCTCGAAGTAGAACACACCGCCGCGCGCCTTGGATGGCGTGCGCAGGTTCCCTTCGAAGACGGACTCAGCGAGACGATCGCGTGGTATCGACGCAGTCGGACGACCTGACCTCGGGAAGCGTGTCTCTAGTCAGTTCCACCCAGCCAAGATGATGGTCAGGTCGAGGCCGTCGACGATGCCGTCATCATTGATGTCAGGATTCGCATCGGCGGTGCCCCATGCGGCAAGCACGATGGTGAGGTCTGTGCCATCGACAAGGCCGTCGCCGTTGAGGTCTGCGGGATCGGTGGGGTTGCCGCCGATCGAACGGTCGTCACCGACGCGCTGAGCGAGGATGTCGACCCCGCCAGTCGCGCCATCGCCCCACGCGAAGACCGAGGCGCCGCTCAGGCGCACCGAGGCCATCTTGCTCTTGTCCGTCGCGGGAGCAACCTGCACCCTGCCGTCTGTCCACGCACTCGTCCCGTCAGCGTTCAACTGGTTCGCGTACAGAGTGTCAAACCCGTACTGAGTCGAACTCTGCCACGCGAAGGTTGCGCGTCCGCTGCCACCGGTCACTGCCGTAAAGTCAGCTGAGTAGAGCGTGGCAATCGGCGAAAGCATGATGCCCGAATTGCCCCAGAGTCGAAGGCCCGCGCCCGAGAGCGCAAAGGCCTGCGCGCCGACGCCGTACAGCGATGATGCTGGGACATGCTCAGCCCAGGTCACATAGACGCGGTCAGCAGCCTCATCCACGGCGAAAGTCGGCGAGACCCGTTCATTGGTCGTCGTCGTGGTCACAGGAACCCCGCTGGCGCCGAACTTGGCGACACCAGACTGGTCGAGAAGCTGAACATGGCACTGAAGTGGGGCGTTCGCGTACCAGCAGAAAACATATCCAACACCGGGGATGGCCTTGCACGGCGGGAAGTTCCCGATCTGAAGCGATCCGGTGGAGAAGACCACGCTGGGCGCGGTGCTGGCTGCAGACCATCCGAGAACACCCGCGGAGGAGACTCGGAATGCCTTTATCGTCTTGGCACCGGTAAAGGTGGTGTAACGCACTGCCGAGACCATCACACCGCCAGACGCATCGGCGGCAGGCCAGAGGTCGGCTGGCATCGTGGTCGCCGTTCCATCCTTCACCAGAACAGACGCTGGCCAGATTGCCGCGCCAGTCGTGGGATCAAACTTCTGCACCTTCGTTCCCGTCCCCTCGTACCACGCGGCGTAGATCGATCCATCGGTGTCCTCGCAGACCTTAGGGTTGGCGACATATGCGCCCGCCGAGTTGATGGTGTTCGTCCAGAGAATCCCGCCGCTCGAGTTCAGCAAGCTAACGCTGATCCGGTCGCCGCCGAGCCGATCGTCGTTGTAGGTGACGGCGAAACGATTGCCGCTGCACACCCATGCGCTGTAGTCCACAGTCGACGAAAAACTGCGATCGGCGACGAGCGTGCCGTTGGGCCCCCACATCGGTGCGCCAGAAGCGTCGAAGCGATTGGCCCGTACGTCGTACCCGCCGGTTGCGTTATCAAACCACGCCATGAAGAACCCGCCATCAGTAGCGACCCCCATCTTCGGTTGCACCTGCTCGTTCGACCCGCTGGCGAGTGTCAGCGGCCCAGTCGCGGACCAGCCCATGAGGAGACAACAGCCAACAACCGAGCCGAGCGCGACGAGTGGGGATCTTTGGATCATCGGTGGAGTCTGCCACGAACGGCTAGTTTCGCAAGCCCATCACTCGAATACTGTGCAGAATTGAAACTGAACAGCGATGGCTCTGTGGCTCTCCGGTCAGAAACATGGGTAATGCCCCCGCGGAAGTCTGAATAGTCGGCGTTGGGGTTATTGCCGATCCATCGGACGAAACCCGCGACTTCCTCCGCCAGTGCCACCTCTCGCCACCCCTCACCGAAGCGTGTCCTAACGCCAAGCCAGATGTGTGCGAATGCATTGCGCTTCGTAAGTCCTTCGCACGGCTGAAGGAGCGGCTGAATTCGAGGACCGATCTCAGCAGTCAACGCGCGGATCTGCTCGTACTCGCGCTTGGTCACCGCCGTCCACGCTACCTCACGGCAACGACTGAGCGACCGCTACGCTTTGAACCATGTTTGCTCCGTGCGTCACTCTTCTCGCGGCGGCGGGGCTACCTGGAGTTCCGACTCCGTTCACGATCGAGCTCTTTGCCAAGGAGCCACTTGTGGCCGATCCGGTCGCCTTCGCCATTGATTCAAAGGGACGGTTCTTCGTCGCCGAGAGCGAGAGGCAGGAACGGGGCATCGAGGACAACCGATCGAGCAAGTTCTGGCTGATGGACGATTTGACGGCCCAGACCGTCGCGGATCGTCTGGCCTACTACGAGAAGTGGGAGGGAGAGCGGAAGGACGGGATGGACTACTACCGCGCCTTCGCGGATCGGGTCCGACGAATCGCCGATACCGACGGGAATGGCATCGCCGACCACGCCACCAGTTTCTCGCGCGACTTCCGCAACCCCCTCGACGGAACTGGTGCAGGAGTGCTCGTTGACTCGACGGGTATCTACTACACATGCATTCCCGACCTTGTGCGGTTTCACGATGCGGACGACGACGGCATCGCCGACACTACGGAAACGATGTTCACAGGATTCGGCGTGAGGACCGCGCTGCGTGGGCACGACATGCACGGCTTGATTGTGGGGCCCGACGGTCTCATCTACTGGTCGATTGGCGACCGCGGCTACCGCGTTGCGACAAGGGAGGGAACGACCCTCGCGGATCCCAAGTCCGGCGCGGTGTTCCGGTGCAGGCCAGATGGATCGGCACTAGAACTATTCGCGACTGGGTTGCGCAATCCGCAGGAGCTGGCCTTCAATGAGTACGGCGACCTCTTCACGGGCGACAACAACTCCGACGGTGGCGACCGTGCCCGATTCGTCTATGTCATGGACCAAAGCGAGACCGGCTGGGACATGAACTACCAGACGCTCGAGAAGAGCAACCAGCGCGGGCCGTGGAATCAGGAGGGAATCTGGCATCTACGGACGCGCCCCGAGCGCGATTACCCAGCGTGGACGCTTCCGCCACTGGCGCATGTCGGCAGCGGGCCATCGGGACTCGCCTACGCGCCGGGGACCGGCATGCCTCGGGAGTGGGATGGTCTGTTCTTCATGAGTGACTTTCTCGGAAGTGAATCGCACAGCAATGTGCTGGCGATTGCCGCCGAGCGCGACGGTGCTGGCTACAAGGTCACCGAGGTCAAACCATTCGTCACCGAGATCCTCACGACCGATGTGGCGTTCGGCCCCGATTCTCGGTTCTATGTCAGCGCTTGGGGCGGTGGCTGGTACTCGACCGGCAAGGGAAGCATCTACGCCGTGTGGGATCCTGCTGCGATGGCGGATCCCGCCGCGGTGAGCGCACGGGCATTGCTCTCGTCGGGCTTCGATGCGATTCCGATAGCGGACCTCATCGGACTCCTCGGACACGCCGACATGCGCGTTCGTCAGGGGGCGCAGTTCGCGCTGGCGTCAATGGGATCACTCTCGACCGTGCAGCTCCTTGCTCTGGTTCAAGCTGGCGCCCCCGATGTGAGCGACGGACGCCTCCGCCTGCTCGCACAGGTTCACGCACTGTGGGCGCTTTCCATGCAGGCGCGCGCAGTCCGCTGCGCCAAGGTGACAGACCTGGACCCGCTCGCCCCGATTGTGTCGATGCTCGATTCGGAGGACTCGGAACTCAGGGCGCAGGCCGCGCGGGTGATGGGTGATGCGGTGTATTCGCCCGCCGTCCCCAAACTTGTCGAGCACATCCTTGACCCCGACACCCGGGTCCGCGCCGCGTGTGCCATTGCCTCTGGCAGGATCGCCAGGAATGATCGTGCGCTCATGAAGGAGGCGGTGCCCGCGCTGACCGCGGCACTGTGGGAGAACGACAACTCGGATCCGTACCTCAGACATGCACTCGTCGTGGGACTAGCCGACTGCGCGGACACTGCAACACTTGCGCAACTCTCGACCGACGAGTTTCCAAGTGTGAGACTCGGCGTCCTGCTGGCGATGCGCCGCCAGAAGGATGGGGCGATCCAGCGATTTCTCTTCGACCCGGACATACGCATCGGTGCTGAGGCAGCGCGAGCAATCTGGGATGTGCCGATCCCCGAGGCGTTCCCGGCCCTGGCGGCCGCCAGCGGGCGGCTGATCCAGACTCAGGGTGCCACCCAGAAGTCGAACGCAAGCGCGGTGGACTTTCTGAGGGAAGTATGGAAGGGTGCGTCGGCGAAGTCGTCGAAGGAGCTGGAGACTTCGGCCGTCTTCGCACGAGCGAGCGACGAGAGTGCGCACGCCCCTGAGGCCACCGGATTCTCCGACTACGGCAACAACTACCTGCAACGGCTCTCGGGAACCATCACCGCGCCCGAAGATGGCGAGTACCGGTTCTTTCTTTGCAGCGACGATGACTCCGTGCTGTTCCTCGAGACCGAAGGATCCCCCGCATCACGCCGCGCGATCGCGCGGGTCGACGGCTACGCCGAGAAGGGCCAGTGGGAGGGCGATCCTGTGCAGGTCTCCGAGACAATCGCGCTGACCGCGGGCACGAAGTATCGACTTGAAGCCCGCCACTTCCAGGGCGGCGGCGGCAACCATCTCGCTATTGGCTGGCGATTGCCCAGTGGAGCCCTCGAGCGACCGATCGGCCGGACCGAAGTTGATCCCAGCCTGCTGGCATTCGCCAAGCGCACTATCGCGGCGAACCTGATGGTGGCCCCGGATGGCGCGAACGCGCTGGCCGCGATCGCAGGCTCGACCACGCTCCCGGGCGTTGTGCGCAGTGAGGCGCTCGAGGCGCTGGGCGAGTACACGAATCCGCCGGTGCGCGATCGCGTGCATGGGCGTGTGGGAATGGTCGCTCCGAAACCGCGCAGTGGGGACGCATTCATGCGCGTTGCCACCATGGCACTGCCTGCGATCGCCACAGGTTCGGACAGCGAACTTCGCGCGAGGGCGATCGAACTGGCCACGAAGGTCGGTGTGGCCCTCGACCAGAAAGCGAATCTCGAGGCGGTGCTCGACGCCACTCGATCCGCGCCGGAGCGAATTGCGTCGCTCAACCAACTTGGCGCGGCGAAGGACTCTGGACTGGCGACGGCCGTTGACGCTGCGATCGTCGCTTCCGATCCTGATCTTCGCATCAGTGCGCGTCAGTATCTGGTGTCGCTCAGTCCATCCCGCGCTCTCTCGGAGGCACAGTCGGCGCTAACACACGGAACTGACCAGGAAAGGCAGTCGGCGGTCGCTCTGCTGGGTGCCATCGCCGCGAGCCCGGATGCTTTGATCAGTGCCTCGGCGTCTAAGCACCTCGACTCGCTGCTTGGCGACATGGACCGCCGCACGCTCGCGGCGGGGATCCGACTCGATCTCATTGAGACGGCTCTCACGCGGGGAGACCCGCGCGCCGCGAAGGCCGCCGCGCTCATGAACCCCGAAAGCGGCATCGGCCTCACCGATGCGCTCGCGCCCAGTGTCCTTGAGGGGGGATCGATCGCAAAGGGCCGCGATGTGGCGTTCTACAACTCGGCGGTCGCGTGCATGCGGTGTCACGCGATCGCTGGTGTTGGCGGCCACGCCGGCCCTGCACTTGATGGTGTCGGATCGCGGCTCGACTCTCGTGCAATCCTCGAGTCAATTGTCGAACCGCAACTGGTCATCTCCGCAGGATTCGCCACTCCATCGGCTATGCCAGCCGTGGGGCCCCTGCTCACTCCGCGAGAACTACGCGACCTCGTGGCCTACATCTCGTCGCTCAAGTCGACGCCGCACTGATTCCTGGGCGCGGGCTGTTGCGAGCGGAGTGAATTCTCATGGAAATCTGGAATGCCGCGTACATGGCGATGAGGGCGACGACATACGCCTTCGCGACGGTCGCGTAGTCGCCGTAGAGGGCCCCGGCCGCAGTGGCGCTAACGGCCACAACGGTGCCGCACACTCCGATGATCAAGACGAGACGGTGCCGATCATGGAACTGCAGATAGGTCGGTGCAAAGCCGAGAGTGATGTTTATGACATTCCCGATGGTCAGCACGACGAGAGTCGGGTAGGCGGCGACATATTCGCTCCCGAACATCTCGAGAAAGCGCTTGCCGAACAGCAGGATGATGGCAAAGAATGCGGCACCAAGCGCAGCCATCAGAAGTGATCTCTTGCGAACCAGTCGCCTCTGGCCGGCGCTGTCCCCCTGGGCGATCATCCGTGCAAGCTCGGGTCCGAAGATCCGGATCGTTGCCGTCTGCACGATGATGGCAAGACCTGCGATCTGCATCGCCGCAGAAAGGAGGGCCACTCCGACGCTATCGTCGCGAAGCACCTCAAGGACCAGGATCGAGCACTGGCCGAAGACGGTCATGACGAGGCTCATCCCAAGGAATCCGAGCCCCTCGAAGAGCCACTTTCGCGGCTTCAGCGTGATGTGAGTCGACGCAAGGCCTCGCGGAGCAACCGCTGCTGCGTAGATCGCCATGATCAGCAGGGCGAGTGACCACGAACCACCGTAGATGCTAACCGCGATGCCCACATCGAAGCCGCTGATCAGCCTTGGAGCGACAATCATCGCCAGGAGCGTCGTGCAGGGAAGGACGATCCGGTAGATGAGTGTTGACCCGATCGCCGGCCGGAATGAGGTGGCCACCTCAAGCACGAACAGAAATAGAGCGATGGCAGGCACGAACCAGAGCATTTGCTCGAGCACCGCAGTGTCTCCGGTGTGCGGCTTCATCTCCCGGTAGAGGTGAAGCCCGCAGAAACTGATACCGACCCCGACGACCAGTGACACCAATGCCCCGAACACGACATACCCCTTCACTTCGCCCAGCCGGCTTGACTGGATGTACTCAGGAAGGAGACGCAGCGCGTACTTCTCGAGCCCGAGCGTCGCGCAGGTGCAGGTGATCCCGACCAGCGCGACCGCCGAACTGAACTCCCCATACGCCATCGCCGGCAGAGTCCGCGCAATGACGACATTGAGCGCAAGTGTGAGGGCATAGGCGATCGACGCCGCGGAGATGACCAGCGTGGTGTCAAGCGAACGAGGGGTGTGCAAGTGAGAGATGTGCACTCCAAACTAACTCATCTCAGTCGCGCTCGAGTGTGAGCGTCACCAAGGGGCCGTTGAGAACCATGGCCTCGGGGCTATCGCCGAGATGGACGATGAGTGTCTCTGGTGCCTGGAAGTAGCCGTGCCCGCGAATCGATGCTGCGGTCTGACCACCCCCTGAACTCCATGACCAAGCCAACACGAACTGGCCCTGCGCGTTCACCGAGCCGCTCACTGATCCATGCTGCGCGGGACTCCCCGCCGAGGAGTCGCTCCATGCATCATCGACGAGTGTGCCGCGGACATCGCCACTGGTCGCAATGGTGACTGAACCCGTCCCTGCGTTGCCGTCGGCGGTGTGGAAGTTCGCGGTCCACTTTCCCACATACTGCGCGAGAAAGTCTTTCGGCTCGGTCGGCGGTTGACCATATGGTGGACCCGACACGACACCCTGCTCATGCAGCGACAAAGCCAGGTTTCCGCTACGGGCAAAATTGCCGTCGGGGGCGTAGAGACGCAGGTTGATGCCAAGTGATCCATAGGACGGGGCACTCGCGACCCCTTCGTACCGCTCGCTCTGTCCGGTGCTCCACGCAATCGTGACCTGCGCGACCCCGGCGGTCAGCCGACCCGTGATGAGTCCGGTGCGCGCGACTGAGTGCGCTCGCTGCCAGACGGAGTCGACGAAGGATCCCGTGACGCTTCCATCTTCGGCAATGGTGATCCGTGCCTGACCGCCGCTTGCCTGATTCTGCGCCGTGAAACTTCCCGACCAGCGGCCGACCGTCGAGACCGGCTGCGGTGTGTCACCGGTCTCAGTGCGGTCCTGTGGCGGTGCGGGCTGTGTGGGCGGAGAATTGCACGCTGAAATCGCAGCCACGGCACACACAACCAACCGGACGCAGAGTGAGTTCGCAGATTTCATTGGGGATTCCAGGACCGCATGACCACTTAGAGATCGATCGCGCGTCTCGCGTTCCCCAAAAGGGTACTGTGATGACAGAGGGACGGTCAGGAGCCAAACGCGGCGAGGATCATGGTGAGATCCGGGCCGCTCACGATTCCGTCGTCATCGGCGTCGGCGACTGGGTCTGCCGTTCCCCACGCGGCCAGCACAATCGTGAGGTCGTTGCCATTGACGATTCCGTCGTTGTTCAGGTCCGCCGGATTCGGCGGAGTTCCCGGCTCGACAAAAGTGAGCGCTGCGCCGTCGCCAGTATTCCCCGAGGCATCGATTGACCGCACGGAGTAGCCCACGGTCGCGCCCGGCGTCTGCGCGGGAATCACGCCGCGCCAGAGTGAGTTGCCCGTGAGGGTCATCGGCACGGATTGCGACAGTGTGCCACCCGTGCCGTAACGCAGCGTCACAGGCCGCGCGTGAAAGCCCATGTGGCTCGTGTAGGCATCGCGAAGTTCAACCCGCACCGGATGGCTCGCCCCGACGGTCGTTCCCGGATTCACCTGCTCGGTGCGCACCGTCACTGGCGGCAGTGTGTCGAGCGGCCCATTATTCATATAGATCCGGTTCTGGAAGGATCCACTCTCTCCCTGGCCGGTGACGATGTCGTAGCGGTGGTCCCCATCGAAGTCGGCGACCTTTACATCAAGTGAAGCGTCGGTCGCGGCAGTAATGATGTTCGAAATCTGCGTGAACGCTCCCGTGCCGCCGTTGCGGTAGATCCGCTTGGTCCCCCCGAGCACGGCAATCACGAGGTCGTAGTCGCCATCGTTGTCGATGTCGAAGAACTTGCTGTCGTTGTCGTCGGTCGCCGGATTCGGCGCAATCGACGAGGAGATGTTCGTCCACGAGGTTCCCAGGGAGTTGGCATTCCGCGCCAGCAGTTCCTGATTCCCTGTTCCTGCATTGACCCCGATCAGTTCGAGATCGCCATCGTTGTCGATGTCGCCCGCGTCGTACGCATAGGCGGTGTTGTCGTTGGGGAAGTTTCCGGTGTTGGCAAAGACTCCGGAGCCGTTGTTGATCCACAGACGACTCTGGCTCGGGGTTGTAGCGCGAGTGCCGATGAAAAGATCAAGGTCGAAGTCGCCGTCGGCGTCCATGAACAGGCAGTCCATCTGCTGGCCGATCGCCCCGGTTGGAAGACGCGTCGCGGTGGCGTCAGTGAATCGCCCGAGGGCGTCGTTGATGTAGAGGCGAGGTTGGCCGGTCGTTGAGAATCGGTTCGCCCCGCTGTGGCAGAGCGCAATGTCAAGATCACCGTCGCCGTCAACATCGCCAAAGGTCGCACGCGCCGTCGAAGTGTTCATCGTGGGGATGCGTCCGGTCGTTTCGTTCGCGAACACACCCGCGCCGTTGTTGATGAGGAGCAGCATCTGCCGCGAATAGTCCTGACCGAGCAGAAGGTCCTGATCGCCGTCACCGTCAACATCGCCGAACTCCGCGCTGCGGAAGCAGCCGGTAATCCCGGCGGCGCGTGCGTCAGTTTGGTCGGTGAACACCCCCGCACCACTGTTGACATAGATGCGCGGCTTCAGGAGCGCCCCCAGGCTCGAATATCCCTGGCCATTGGCGAAGCACATGTCGAGATCACCGTCGCCATCAATGTCGGCAACACCGATCTGGTTGGTGTATTCGGCCTGAACCGGAAACCGAGTTGAGGTCTGATCAACGAACTGAATTTGCGCGGACGCAGCGACCGCGATCAACAGCGGGCACGCGAAAGCGACGGCGTGGGGGGATCGAGTCATGAACTGGTCAAACCTATCACCGCCTGGCACAAAAGCGAGGGCCGTTCTTTGATTCCCCGCGCGTTCGGCCAGATTATCAGCGCCGACGGCGTCCCTTGGGCGTATGCGGAGGACGCGCGGGCGCGGCGCCAGACGATGAATTTGCCTGTTGATTCAGGTACTGGACTCTCGTGCGGGCTGCGCGAACCCCGTCCGCACCGCCTCCCTGAAGGTAGGCCGACGCCGCGACATTGGCTTCATTGAACAGCCCCTCGAAAGTGATCGTGGTGGTGGCGGGGTCAACGGTGACACCCGGAACTCCGAGATCGGAAAGCAGGGCGACGACCGCTTCAACTCGCTCGTCGTCCTTGGCAGCACCGCTGGCCATCAGCGTTGCGAGAGCGCGGGTCGAAGTAATGTGGATCGGCTCGTTGAGCCGGCGCATGTCGACCACCGCCTGCATGGCGGCGGCCATCTTCTCGCGCGGGAGAAGCTTGATGTCTCGAACTTCCCCGTTCAGCAGGAATTGCCGCGACGAAAGATTCGACAGGGCGAACGCCATCGCCCTCCCCGTCGCGATGTTGCCCGGCGAGAACGGATCGCTCGTGTCCCGCGCTCGTTCCTCCTCCGGAACTACTCGGTCGATCGAGCCAGTAGATCCGCCTACCTCGACCGATATGGCGCGCACGCCCAACTCATGAAGGAGCCAGAGGGGCGCTTGAACTTTGGGATCGGTGGCAGTCATCCCCTGGCCGAGTCCGTGGGCCACGATTCCGCCAAGGACACCGACGATCGCCTGCTTCGCGGCAATGAGCGGGAGAATCGCCATGGCCAGAGTTCCAATCACTTCCTGGGGTTGGATCTTGAGGGCGACTTCCTCGCGGTTGAGCGTGATTGATGGCATTCGGTGAGGCTAGCGCGTCGTCAAGCCGGATTCGGGATGTTCGTCCACTGGCCTCATGGCGGTCCCGAAGTCGGCGTACTCACGGGGGAGTCCGTCGGAGTGCTGGTCTTGGGCTGTGGTTCTTGCGCGAGCTGCGTGACCTTAGACGAACCCTCGATGTCGACCGCGATCACACTGGCGATCGTGTCGGGGGCGGCTACCGGAATGGCAATCGACCACCCGCCATCGACTCTTCTGGCGGTCGCCTCGAACGCCGTCGCGCCAAGGAGCCGCGCGCTCGTCACGGCGCTCTCGAGGCCAGGGATGGAAAGAGAGTTCGTTCCGTTCGCCGTGGCACTCGGCCAGTCAAAGACATGAAAGTAGAGGCGCGTCGCGCCACCAGGGAGCGGCTTCTGCGTGCAGCGTCCCCATGGGAGCTGGCGGAACGGGCTCGCCGAGGTGCCGTAGATCGACTCGCCATTGGTTTCCATCCACACCCCGATGCACGCGAGTCGCTCGATGGACGCTGCCGGAATGCGCCCGTCGCTCTGCGGGCCGACATTGAGCAGGAAGTTCCCGCCCTTGCTGGCGATGTCGCAGAGGTCGCGCACCAGTTGACGGGCGGACTTCCAGTTTTCATCGGCCGAACTGAATCCCCAAGTGCCATTCATCGTCATGCAGGTCTCCAAGTCGAGACCCGCGAGCCCCGTTGACGGAATCTCCTGCTCTGGTGTGCCGTAGTCGCCAGCCCACTCGCCCGCGCCGTCAAGCCCGGCCATCCCCGAGCGGCCTTTGTCGACACGGTTGTTGATGATGATGTCGGGGTCGATGCCGCGGACGAATCTCGCGAGGTCCATCCCGCGCTCGTGCGTCCACGAATCCTCCCACTCGCCGTCGAACCACAGAATCACGATTTTCCCGTAGCGACCGGAAATGAGTTCCCTCAGCTGCGATTTCATATAGCCGACATATCGATCGAGGTCGGCGTCGTCCGGATTGCGGGGATCCCATGCGCGCCTTGGCAGATAGTCGGGGTGCGTCCAGTCCATGATCGAGTGGTAGAAGCAGAGCGTGATCCCGCCGCGCTCGCACGCGGACGCGAGCTCCTTGAGGATGTCCCGCTTGAACGGCGAACCAGCGACATCGAACTCGGTCGCCGCAGAGTTCCACAGGCAGAATCCGTCGTGATGCTTGCTGGTGATGACGATGTATCGCTGCCCCGCCGCCTTTGCGATCCGCACCCACTCGTCGGCGTTGAATTCCACCGGATTGAACTGCTGCTGCAGAGTCGTGTACTTCGCGGGATCAATCTTGGCCGAGTTGAGAATCCACTCGCCGGCGCCCGGCACATCCGTGCCATCCCAACGGCCACCTGGGATCGCGTACAGCCCCCAGTGAATGAACATTCCGAAGCGCGCATCGCGGAACCATCCCATACGGCGGTCATGGTCTCCGGCGTGATCCCTCGCGGCGGCGGCGCCACCGGTTAGCGAGAGCGCGGCGAGCGCGCACGACATGAGTGTGATGAGTCGCACATGACAAGGGTAGGCGCAGCAATTCCTATACTCGCGCCATGGTTCAGCCCGCACCACAGGCGCGCCGGGGGCTCGCGCTGGTGGCGATGACCGGGTCTCTCTCCATGATCCTGCTGGACTCGACGATCCTGGGGGTTGCGCTCCCGACGATCGGCCGCGATCTTGAATTCACTGTCGTGTCGCAATCGTGGGCCGTCAACGGATACCTCGTGGCAATGGCCTCCTTCGTCGCGCTCGGCGGACGGATCGGCGACTGGATCGGACGCATGCGGGCGTTCCGACTTGGCATTGCCGGATTCGCTCTGGCCTCTGTGGCCTGCGCGCTGGCTCCGTCAGCATGGGTGTTCGTGGCAGCTCGAATTGTGCAGGGAATCTTTGCCGCGACAATGCAGCCAGCAAGTGCCGCGATTGTCATCGACCTCTATCCACCAGACCGTCGTGGGCGCGCAATGGCAACCTACGCGGGCATTTCACTGCTCTTTCTCGCCGCTGGCCCGCTCGTCGGCGGTCTGCTCGTCGAGTACCAATCGTGGCACTGGTGCTTCTGGCTCAATGTCCCCGTCGCACTCTGGTCGCTCGCGCTGACTGGTTCAGTGGGGGTCAAAGCCGACGCTCGCAGCCGCCGTGCTACAGACTGGCCGTCCGTCGCGATGCTGCTTGTCGGTACCCCTCTCCTCATCGCGGGTCTCCAATCTGTCCGCACAGACTTCGCATTGACGATCGCCTCTGCGGCGATGGCTGGAACGGGGGGAGCGCTCCTCGTCCTGTTCGCGCGCCGTCAGTTCGCCATCGATCCTCCACTCATCGACCTCAGGCTTCTCCGAAACCGCGCACTGTTCGCCAATGCGTCCATCCTCTTTGCATTTCAGTTCATCAATGTTGGCCAGGGAATCTATGGTGCCTGCTACCTCCAGTCGTCGCTCAAGTTCACCCCGCTTCAGGCAGGTCTCGGCACGCTCCCCTTGCTGATTCCGATTCTCGCTGTCATCTACTTCGCCGGGCGACTCTATGACCGGCGCGGTCCGCGCCTTGGCGTGATCATCGGGCTCGCGTGTGCATGCACGGGCAGCATGATCGAGGCGATCGGGATCGCCATGATGCACTACCCGACGATCGCGATAGGAATGGTGTTCGTGGGCACAGGATGCGGGCTCGCGATGAGTCCCATGAATGCGGACTCGCTCGCGCGCGCACCCAGCCAGCAACGCGGCGAAGTCAGCGGGATCGTCCAGACCTTCCGGCAATTCGGGAGCACGATCGGCATCGCCATGATTGTCCTCGTGATGCATCTCGCGCAATCGACACCGAACGCAAGTGACACTCAAGCCGTGGCTGAGACGATTTGGACCGCGCGCACGACCAGCTGGGGGTTCGGCCTGCACGCGGTGGTCGCCGCAGGCGCTCTGGCCATCGCGATCCTGTTCATTCGCGGGCGAGCCCCCACCCATCCGCGCGCGCCATCGACGGCAGCCCCCGACGCATGAACTGCGTGAGCCAAATGGTCTGGGTCGCGGTACCAATCGTGGTCGCCGCCGCCGCGACCTCGACCCCAGCCCACCATCCGCCCGCGATTCCCGTCGCGATGACCGCGACCATCGCGACGAGTCCGGCGATCACCGCGTGGGACACCGCCTTCGTGTGCCCCGAAGCGATCAGCCGCCCCTGGGAATACGCGCCGAGGAAAGAGAGGAACGGCAGCGGCGCGAGCCACCATAGTGCCGTCACCGCCAGCGACTGCGAGGTCGGGGCAAGTCCGGCCATCGGACCAAACCAGATGTCCGCCAGCGGAGTCGCGTTGATCACGACAAGGAGAACGGCGAGTGCAAGACCCGCACGCACCGCGAACTGGCGCAGCACTCGCTGCTCGCGCCGCGCCTGGCCGGCACGGATGACGAGTGGCACGAACGCAAACGCCGCGCTCTGCATGCGATTCGGAGGAAATCCCCAGATTTTCACCGTTTTCTTGTCGCAAGGCGAAACCGGCGGCACAATGTAGAGCAGAACCTTATGAAGCCACACACAAT
>SIAD01000021.1 GCA_009691915.1 Phycisphaerales bacterium | reverse complement strand
ACGCGAGGCTCGGGAACGAATGAGTCGAGATTCACATTGGTGATCGAGTTGATCGTATTGATGAGAGAGATCGCATTCGCCCCCGCCCGTCGTGCCGCCTGCGCCGACGCCGTAATGTCGGTGATGTTAGGAGTGAGTTTCACAATCACCGGGATGGTGGCGCTCTCCATGACCCATCGCGTGATCTCTTCGAGCACCTTGGGTTGCTGACCGACCGCGGATCCCATCCCGCGCTCGCACATGCCGTGGGGGCAGCCGTAGTTGAGTTCGATTCCGTCCGCACCGGCATCCTCGGACATGCGGATGAACTCGTGCCACTCCTTCTTCGACTCGGCCATGAGCGAGGCGATCACCGCGTGGTGCGGCCAGCGCTTCTTGACCTCCGCGATCTCACGAAAATTAGTCTCGGGGCTCCGGTCGGAGATGAGCTCGATGTTGTTGAAGCCGACCATGCGCTGACTTCCGATGTCGAGCCCCGAATAGCGCGAAGAGACATTCACGATGGGAGAGCCGATTGTCTTCCACACGACTCCCCCCCAGCCGGCCTCGAAGGCCCGGTGCGCTTGATACGCACTGTTCGAGGGAGGTCCCGAAGCGATCCAGAACGGATTTGGCGACCGGATCGACGCGAAATCGGTCGAGAGATCAGCCACGGGGCACCGATCTCCCCACCGACCTCCATGCGGCCTCTGCTTCGTGCGCTCGGATCGGTCTCTCGAGTCCGGCGCCTCGCGCACGGGCGGCGCCGAGGCGCGATGGTTGCAGGGGCGTCGCCACAGTCTCGCCTGTCAAGAAAGCGTGGATCGCCAGCGCTGCGCGCTTTCCTTCGCCGACGGCATTGACGACTTCGCGCCCGCCGTTGGCGCAGTCGCCGCCGACGAACACCGTCGCAAGATTCGTGGCGCCGGTTGCGCTGTCATGCATTGGAAGCCCATTTGCGCCGTGTGAGAGCTCGGGAAAGATCCGTGCGAGCATCTCTGACTGCCGCTCCTGTCCGACAGCCTTGAGCAGCATGTCGCATGGGAGGTCGTAGTGTGATCCAGCCACCGCCTCGATCCGCCCGGACGCGCCCGCGCGCGCTTCCGCGAGCCGCACTGCCGCGACGCGCCCCTCGCGCTCAATGACAGCGAAGGGCATCACGCCGAACAGAGTTCGCACGCCGTCCGCGCGGGCGATCTCCTGCTCGAATTCGTACGCGGTCATCTCGCGCTCCGATCGCCTATACGCAATCGTGACTTCCTTCGCTCCCAGCCTCACCGACTGCGTCGCCGCGTCAATCGCCGTGTTGCCGCCACCCACGACGACGACTCTCTCACCGACGCCGACTTCATGGAGCGGTCGTGAGTGGACTTCTCGAATGAAAGCAAGCGCGTCGACTACCCCTTTGAGATCCTCCCCCTCGATCCCGAGTCGGTGTCCGTCGCCGAGACCAATGCCGACAAACACCGCGTCGAAGTCGCGCAGAACTTCCGCCCCGGCGATGTCCCGTCCAACTTCCACACCGCAGCGGATCTCGATGCCCAGTTCGGCAACGCGCGCGATCTCGGCGAGGCTCTCCTCGGGAGTCATCTTGTAGTAGGCGATCCCGTAGGTGTTCAGCCCGCCAGGCCTGTCGGCGCGCTCGAAAATCGTGACCGCGTGACCGCGCTGCGCCAGATCGGCCGCGCAGCCGAGTCCGGAGGGGCCGGAGCCGACGACCGCGACCCGTTTCCCCGTCGTGTTGGTTGCGCGGGTCATGAGCCGCGCCCCGCTCGCGAGAGCGACATCGGTCGCGTGTCGTTGCAGCCGACCGATCTCGATCGGCTTCTCATCGCGGTCCTGGAGGACGCAGGATCCCTCACACAGCACCGCCGTCGGGCAGACCCGCGCGCATGAGGCACCGAGAATGTTCGCCTCCAGAATCAGTCGCGCCGCCGCCACATCACGACCCTCGGCGATGCGCTGGATGAACGCGGGGACATCGATCCCGGTGGGGCACGCCTGGATGCACGGAGCATCAAAACAGTTGAGGCACCGGTTCGCCTCTACCCGGGCCTCCATCGCCGCCATCGGCCGTTGAATCTCCGCGAAGTTCGCGGTGATCTCCGACTCGCTGAGGATTGGCTTGAGCGTCATCGCATCGTGTCCTCGCGAGGGGCCATCCAAATGGTAACGGTATGATCGCGCGCAGCACATCCGCGTCTCGCGATGCCCGGGGACGCCAGCCGCCTGACGCATGCCCACTACTCTCGATCCCAAGCGCGTCATCGTGGAACTCAATGAGCTCCGGGCTCTGACCGCCGATCTCCGCGGCGCGCAACGCGTCGCCTTCACACCGACCTGGTCGAAGGCGCGCGAGTGGCTCGAAGGAAAGTGCCGCGAGGCGGGGCTTGAGTGTCACCGCGACGCCGCCGGGAACTTCTGGGCAACGCTTGCGGGGACCTCGCCCAAGGCGCTCCTCATCGGAGGACACATCGACAGCGTCCCCAACGGCGGATGGCTCGATGGATGCCTCAATCTCGTCGCCGGGCTGGAGGTCATCCGCAGGATTCGCGCGGAGACCAAGGGCATGCCGCCGCTCACCCTGCGGCTCGTCGACTGGGCGGACGAAGAGGGTGCGCGCTTTGGTCGCAGCCTCTTCGGATCGGCCGCCTGCTGCGGGTCGCTCGAACTCGAGAGCGTCCGTCACCTGACCGACAAGGATGGCATCGCGCTCCCCGATGCGCTCGAAGCGGTCGGCGTTGACTTTGACCGCATCCTCGAGAGCCAGCAGGAACTCGCCCACGCCGCGGCCTATCTCGAACTGCACATCGAGCAGGGGCCGGTGCTGCTCGAACGGGGACTCTCGCTCGGGGCGGTCGTCGGAACCGTCGGCGTGGAGCGACACGCGGTCACATTTCTCGGGCAGGCCGCACACTCAGGATCGACACCGATGCATTCGCGTCGGGATGCCTTCCTAGCCGCCGGTCGAATGGCGCAGGAAATCTACGCGATAGCGCAGCGCTACGGTGGTGTGTGCACGATCGGCTCCTGCACGACAAAGCCCGGCATTGTCACAAGCGTTGTCGAGGAGTGCCGCATCACGCTCGACCAGCGCCATCTCGACAAGCCAGCCCTCGCCGCCATGCTCGCCGCCGCGCACGACTCGGCCGAGCGCATCGCACGCGAGGGCCATGTCGGGGTGTCCTGGGATCACCTCTGGAAGATCGACCCGATTCCGTTCTCGGCCCAGCTCGTGCATCTCTGCGAAGAGGCGATCGAGGAGACCTGCGCGGTCACCCACCGAATGCCCTCGGGTCCGCTCCATGATGCAGCCTCCGTCGCGCGCAAGGGGATCCCGACAGTCATGCTGTTTGTGCAGAGTCTCAAGGGAATCAGCCACAATCAACTGGAGGACACGAGTGAGGGGGATCTGGAACTTTCCGTTATCGCGCTCGATCGGCTGGCGAGCCGGACAATCGGTTGGATCGCCTCGGGCGGCCACAGGAAGGTCGCTGTATAATCGTTCGCCCATGAAGTCCATTGCTCTTGCCGTCTCGGTTGCCATCCTTGCCATCGGCGTCGGCTGCCAGACCCCCAATCAGACCAACTCCGTCCCGCTGCAGAAGGTCCAGAATGATCTCCCGCCGGACTGGATAACGCTCAAGGACAGTGATGCTCGGATGGCGTACTTGGATCCGGCGACTCGTCAGGCTCTGTTCAACTTTCGCAAGTCGCTCATCGCGGAGCAGAAGACTCCGGCGTATGAGTCAGCGGGCGGCTATTCCAACGCGACCTATGCACGGATGAAGCAGGTCAACGAGCAGTGCAGCAATAGCTACTGCGCCAATGCCGTCGTCATTGGGCGGGATCTTTCCCCCGAACTTGCCGGCGAGGGACTCTCGGTGAACGAGGCGTACATGAACTCGGCCGTAGTGGGTGATGTCGATCTGCGCGAAGCACAGGATGACTGGGCGCGGTTCTGGCTGATGAACAAGCCCTCGTCGCTCAGCCCGTATCCGATTGTGAATACCGGCGGACGACCCTGACCTGAGCCTCAGGAAGTCGTGATCCGCTCGATGCCGCCCATGTGCGGCCTCAGTGGTTCGGGAATTGTCACGCTCAGGTCCTCGTTTTGATGGATCTCAAGAAGGGGGATGAGAATTCGCGGACTCGCGATCACCGTATTGTTGAGTGCGTAGGCAAACTGGGTCTTGCCGCCCTCGTCCTTGTAGCGGAGATTCAGCCGGCGGCACTGAAAATCAGCGAGACGGCTCGCCGAGTGCGTTTCCCCATAGGCCCCACCGGGCACGCCATCCTTCCCAGAATCGCCACGGCCGGGCATCCAGCACTCCACATCAATCATGTCCTCGTTCTTGACACCGAGGTCGCCGGTGCAGCACTGGAGCAGCCGGTACGGAAGGCCGAGAGACTGGAGAATCATCTCCACCGACTCGAGCATGGAGCGATGCCATTGCCGACTCTCCGCATCGTCGGCGCGGCAGACGACAACCTGCTCGACCTTGTCGAACTGATGGATCCGGTAGAGACCGGCCGTGTCCTTGCCGGCCGCTCCCGCTTCGCGGCGAAAGCAGGTCGACGCCGTCACATACTTGAGGGGAAGTGACTCAAGGGGGAGGATTTCGTCGGCATGAAGTCCCATGAGGCCGACTTCGCCGGTTCCAGTGAGATAGAGGTCGTGACCACCGCCGCGCTTGGACTCCTCAAGGTGGTATGCCTGCTCGCGTCCAGCGGGGAAAAATCCAGTGCCAACCATGCAGTCTTCGCGCACGATTACGGGAATCCCCATGGGGGTGAATCCTCGACGATCTGCCATGAAGTCAAGCGCGTAGCGCACCGCGGCGTGATGAAGCCGCATCCCCAAGCCGGTCAGTACATAGTGACGGGTCCCCGACATCTTCACACCGCGGTCAAAGTCGACGAGTCCAAGTGCCTTCACAAGTTCCTGGTGGCTCCTTGGTCTGAATCCACGATTCGCCTCGAACGATTTCGCGGGATCGAATGCGGGCGGATTCCAACGGCGAATCTCCACATTCTGATCGCTGCCCGCCCCTCTGGGCACATCGGCAGCGGGGGGCTGCGGCACGGTAAGTAGGAGATCTCGCCACGCAGGTTCGACCTCTTGGAGCATCTTTCCAAGGACGGCGACCTCACTCTTCAGAGTGAGCGGGGCGGCTTCAAGCGCGGCAAGCTCTTCCGCGAGGCCGCGCTTGCTGTCAGCATCGGCCGCTTTCAGCTGGCCCTTGAGCTTGCCGATTCTCGGTCCGGTCTCCTTTCCGAGCTGGTTCTGCTGCGCGCGCTTGGCCTCAAGCTCGGTGAGAATCGAGCGGCGCTGATCGTCGAGGGCTTTCAGCCTCCTGAAGTCGACGATTATCCCCTTATCCTGAGCCCCTCGGATAAACCGCTCCGGGTTCTCTCGGAATGCCTTGACATCTATCATTCGAGAAATGTACTTGGATTCGAATGCGCCGAGGCGAGTAGGACTGGGATGGTTCCTTGTCCTTGCGGTGGCCCTCACATGTGTTTGGTCGTGGGTGTCCGCTGCCGACCGAATGACATGGTGGCTGGAGTCATTCTGGGTGATCCTGGGAATGCCCGTCGTGGCGTGGGTCGCACGAACCCACCGCGTAACGCGCATGCTTCTGGCCCTCTTGGCGATCCACGCGATTGTCCTCCTGGTCGGCGCGCGCTACACCTACGAACTCGTGCCCATCGGGGAGTGGGTTCAACAGTGGACCCAGAGCGAACGTAACAATTTTGACCGGTTCGGGCACTTCCTCCAGGGGTTCGTCCCTGCGATGATCGCTCGCGAACTTCTGCGCCGAACGAGCACCATCGGCACCGGCTGGTGGCTTCCGGTGCTCTGCGTCGCGTGCGCGCTGGCGTTCAGCGCACTCTTCGAGATGATTGAGTGGGGCGCCTCCGAGGCGCTTGGCGCGGCGGCCGACTCCTACCTTGGATCGCAGGGGGACCCGTGGGACGCGCAGTGGGACATGCTGTGTGCGCTTCTGGGTGCGGCGCTCGCCGTGACGACCCTCGGACCCTGGCACGAGCGACTTCTGCGCGCCTACACCCCGCGGTCGCGATAGGTCGGCGGTGCCGCCCAGCGCATCTTCGACAGCAGTTGCTGCCAGTAAGTCACTTCGGGATTCCCGACGAGCCGCGCCATCGACTGATGCCTGCCGATGATCACGGTGTCGCCGGCCGAGAGGCGCACGATCGTCTGCCCATCGAGAACAAGCGTCGTTCCGGGGTTTGCCCGCTCCACGCTCACCGTGACATCGATGTGACTTGGGAGCACGATGGGGCGGAACGCCAGGCTGTGCGGGCAGATGGGAGTGACGATCAGTGCTTCGACATCCGGGTGGACGATTGGGCCGCCTGCCGAGACGTTGTACGCCGTCGACCCAAGCGGGCTGGCGACGATTACGCCGTCTCCGGCAATGTCCGGCCCGGGCTGCCCCGAGAAACCCATCTGCAGTTCGATCATGCGGAACGGGAGCCCAGCGCTGATGACCGCATCGTTGACCGCGACTCCGCTGAAGACCCGCTCTCCATCGCGCCGCCGCACCGAGACATCGATCACCATCCTTTGGCGGATCAGCGGATTGGGACCGAAGACTGACTCCGCCGAGTTCGCAAGTCCTTCGAGATCAAACTCCGCGAGGAATCCCAGCCGTCCGGAGTTGACGCCCACCAGCGGCACTCCTCGATTCAGTATCCGGCGCACCTGCGCGATGAGCGTGCCGTCGCCTCCAACGGCGACGAGACGATCGAACTGAAGATTCGCCGAGAGCTCTGAGCTGTCCGTGTTGACTTCGGCCACGATCTCCGCGTGGGCGGAGACGATCTTTCGGACATCGGCGATGATGCTCGCAGTCGTCGGACGGTCGGGGCTCGCGGCCAGCAGCGCTTTCATGTGGTCATGGGGTCCTAGGAGACGAGTCCCTTGGTCAGCCGCATGAATGCCATCTCAAGACTGACGGGCTCCTGAGTGAAGCGCGCGATCCGGAATCCTTGAGCGATGAGTCGGCTGGGGATGTCGCTCACCGGCAGTCCGCCCTTCGGGTCGATGGTCACCTCGATGCGGATCGTCTGCTCCTCTCGTTCCAATGCGACCTTCAGGATACCCCTCACCTGCTTGAGCAAGAGGGCCGCTTCCTTGGGCCGTTCGTCGACGACGATGTGCACCACCCCGCCGCCGCCGGCGCGCGCGATCATCTCCTGGACCGATCCGGAGTAGAGGAGTTTGCCTTGCTCGACGATGCCGACCGAGGTGCAGAGCTCGGCCAGCTCGAACAGGATGTGCGAGCTGATGAGAATCGTCTTGCCCATTCGGCGCAGCTCCTTGAGGAGTTCGCGCATCTCGATGCGGGCCCGCGGGTCGAGGCCGCTCGATGGTTCGTCCATCAGCAGCACCTTGGGATCATGGAGCAGCACACGCGCCACCGAGAGCCGTTGCTGCATGCCGCGAGAGAGTCCGTTGACATCGGCGCTGCGTTTGCCCGCGAGATCGGTGAGGTCCAGCACCTCGGAGACCACCTTGGTGCGCTTGGCGCCGTGGATTCCGTAGCAGCTGGCAAAGAATTCCAGATACTCGCAGACGAGCATGTCCTCGTAGGCGCCGAGAAAATCGGGGACATAGCCGATCACAGGACGAATGAGGTGGTTCTGGTACCCGACGACATGGCCATCGACACGCGCTTCGCCCCAGGTGGGCTTGAGCAGCGTGGCGAGAATCTTGATGGTGGTCGTCTTCCCGGCGCCGTTGGGGCCGATGAATCCGTAGCACGAACCCTGCTCAATTGTGAGGTTCAGGTTGTCAAGCGCCACCAGATCGCCGTACTTCCGTGTGAGGTTGACCGTCTCGATCATCGCCATGGGGGTGACTCTAGTCGGCTGTCGGTGCGGCGAGATCCGCGTCAACTATCAGCGGGAAGACAGTCCGCACGATGACCGTCCCCTCAGTGGGAACCGTCTCCCCGTTGACAAAGATCGGCACCGGGCACTCTGCGGCATCGAGTGTGCCCCACACGATGAGGCACGGCCGTGTAAACCAAGGAGACAGGTCGATGGACCGCGCGAGCATCCGATGGACGCGGACGCTGTCAGGGGCGGTGGGGGGGTTCATCAGATAGGCGGGAGGCTGCAGCATGGAGTAAATGCCGAGCATGTCCAGTGCCAGCGCGCGACGATCGGCGTTGAGCAGGGTGTTCAGCCGGGTTCTGAACAGATCCCCCAAGAACGGCGCGGAGTACCTCGCGCGGATCGCCTCGTCAATGCTGCCGATGGTCTCGTCCGCACCCATCGCGCCTCCGGGATAGAGGTGCTGGGCTATCTCTATCGGGGTCGAGGGAGCCCACTCAGAGAGGATCACGAATCGCCCATGGTTGGGAAGCGCATCGGAGGGTTCGTTCACGAGAGGGTCGGCTCTGAGTCGGCGGGGCGGGTCGTTCCTCAGCGGCATCACATGGATCATGTGAACATTTCGCAGTGGGCCGGGCAGACGATGCTCAATGACTCCTGACAGTGAGACGCGGACTGGACTCCCCGTCACGACCCGTTGCACAAGCGGCCGCTCGGCATCGCTGCAAAATGGCATCCGTCCCCACGACGGGCTCACCGCTCCAATCCAGTTAGCCTCGTAGCTCGCACTCGTTGCGCGCGCGCTGACAACGACCTCGTTCGGATGCTCCATGGGAACCTTGGCAATCGCCGGATTTGGAAATCCCTCACCGCTTCCCATCGGAGGCGGTGACCAGCTCGTGAGCGTATTGCGCACCTCTGGGTCAGACGCGATCTCGATCGTCGCCTCGCCATACCCCGGGAGATAGGCGCTGAACCACGCGATGGCCCGCTGGAACGCCGGTTCGTCGGAGCGTTCATCGAGGGCGCTCCGCCAGATGGAGTCGATGACCGTGAGATGCTGCGCGCGCACGCGGGTCGAGCTGACAGTCCGGCCCACCGCCCACACGCCGACTCCGAAGGCGATAGCAACGAGCGCGAAGGCGAGCCACGCATGTCGTTGCTGCTTCCGCCAGGAGAGCAGCCCGTATCCGACCGGGCCCGCCAGCGCCCAGTAAACGAGGAACAGGACGAATGCGGCGAGGATTCCCAGCGCCGCCTCTCCCTTCATTCCGATGGCGTCGTTGACGAGCGCACCGTGCCCCATGTCATCGAGGGCGACCCCGGAAGTCACAAGCCGGGTCGGTGCTGCGCCCGCGAGCGTCGAGTAGTCCTGGGCAGAGGGCGTGTCCGCGCGCCGCGAGAGGATGCGGTTCCAGAAGATGTCCCCCTCGGGCAGTGGACCCGCCTGCAGCGATCGTCGGCTCAGCGAGTCGACATCGATGCCCAGTATGGTGACTCGCCCGTGGCCGTAGGTCCGCGAGATACCGACGACCTGTCCATCAAGCGAGTCCGTGCGCGGCGCCGCGAGGCCGGTTCGCGCGTCGCGCGGTGTCGGCATGAAGATGAATGGTTCGTAGGCGCGGTCTGATCGGGGATCGCGGAAGATCACAACTGGCACTGTGGCTCGCGCGTTCAGAAGCGTGTCGGACTTGCTCAGGATGGGGAGGATCGTGCGCACGGGCACCGCGTCGATTCGCTCGGCCTTCCACTTTGGCATCAGATCGCTCAGCGGATGCGTGGCCTTCGAGAGCACTCCCCACGGCTCGGCCGCCTCGGGGAGGACAATGACCAGCGCTCCCCCGCGGTAGATCCACTGGCGCAGTGCGTCGGCGAGATCGCGCGAGAGCGCCTGCGGGTTCTCCTGAGTCCAGATGATCGTCTGGAACGGCGAGAGACCCTCCCACGAGTCGGGGAGGTCCTCGACGCGGATCCCGCGGGCGATCCGCGTCAGCGAGTTCATCGATGGAATGGAAGAAGTTCCCGGCCGCGGGGTCGCGAACACATCGAGTCCCATGCGCCCGTTGCCGATCACACCGATGAGGTCGTCCTCACAGTCGACGGCGGTTGTCGGAGTCGTGCTGCTCGACCCCGAGAGCCGCGCCGATCCGATCAGCCTGACCCGTGCGCCGTTGCGTTCCTCGAAGAGTCGGACGACGGTGACTTCATCGAGCGCGTTTGACGCGGGGACCCTTGGCGGGATTCGCGCGTACAGCCAGACTGTCTCCGGCTCTCCTGGGCTCAGCACTATGCGTCTGGTCACTTGGGCGATGTCACCGTTGCCGTCAGGGAGCTCCCACGCCACTTCGACCGGCGTCGGCGCGTCGAGTTCAGCAGTGAGTGCGAGTTGGATGCCGATCACGTCGCCGGGGCGGACATGGTCACCGACACCGAAGTGTTCCAGCGTGATGGCGACACTCTGCGCTCGCGCAAAATTCGCCGAGGCGACGGCCACCGCAGAGCCAAGGAGCGCGATGGCGATGTGACTCGTAACCGCGGGAACTGGGGCACTCACGCGGCTGGGTCCATCACCGCCGCATCCTTCCGAACTCCGCGAGCATCGCTGCGTGGCTGCGTTGAGTGCCCAGGAAGCACTCGAGTTCGAACTTCTCGTTGGGTGAGTGAACGCAGTCATCATCGAGGCCGAACCCCACCAGCAGTGCCGGGGCGCCGAGGATGCGGTGGATCGCGCCGACCGCCGGGATGCTTCCGCCGGAGCCGATCAGCATCGGCGGCTTGCTGTAGACCTGCGCGAGCGCGCGCTCGGCGGCAGCGAGGTAGGGGGAGCCTGCTTCCACATGAAACGCTGGATTTGTGCCGAAGTCCTGAAATGTGGCGGTGCATCCCACGGGCAGTCGTGCGTTCACGAAGGCGCGAAACGACTCGGCGATCGCTTGGGGATCCTGCTTCGCCACGAGACGGAAGGACACCTTCGCGGTCGCACGGGCAGCGATCACGGTCTTCGCTCCCTTGCCCATGTATCCGCCGAAGATCCCGTTCACATCGCAGGTCGGTCGGCTCCAAGTCCGCTCGATCGTGGTGCGCCCAATCTCACCATATCCCGCCGAAAGTCCTGCGCCACCAAGAAACTCCGCCTCGTCGAAACCCATCGCGCGCCACTGTTCACGCACACTCTTGGAGACCTCGACAACGGCGTCGTAGAAGCCCGGAAGGGTCACCCGCCGATCGGCGTCGTGCAGTTGTGCAATGATTGAGGCGAGTGTGTTGATCGGGTTGGGGACGGCACCGCCATAGAGCCCCGAGTGGAGATCCTTGTCCGGCCCGTCGATCGTGACTTCCATGTAGACGAGACCACGGAGGCTGGTGGTCACGGCGGGAGTGTCGATGTCCCACATGCCCGTATCCGAGACCACGCACGCATCGGCTTTCAGAAGTGCCGTGTTCTCGCGAAGGAACGGCTCAAGGCTCACGCTGCCGCACTCTTCCTCGCCCTCTAGGAGCACCGTCACCGCGCAGGGCAGGGTCCCATGAACCTTGATCCAAGCCCGCATCGCCTCCATGATCCCCACAACTTGCCCCTTGTCATCGACGGCACCGCGCGCAACGATTCGCTTTCCACGCGGCCCGTCCATCAGCACCGGATCAAACGGCCCGCTCTTCCACAGTTCGATGGGATCGGCCGGCTGCACGTCATAGTGACCGTAGTACAGGAACCGCGGTCCCTCATAGCCCTCTGGACCTTCGTGGGTGGCGACGACCATGGGATGACCCCGTGTCGGCATCACCTGCGCGTTCAACCCGCTCTCTCGGAATTGTCCGCAGCACCACTGGGCCGCGCGCAGCACATCCTCGTTGAATGCGGGATCGGCGCTGACGCTGGGGATCCTCAGGAATTCAAAGAGTCGGTCAATGGACTCGCGTTCCTGGGCGCGAAGCCGCTCAAGCACGGGAGCCAGTTCGCCACGCATCTCAGGGCGATCATACAAGTCGCGCGGTGTGCGCTGGCGCGATCGAGAACCGCGTACGCCATAATCCCGCACACGAGCCGCAGCTTTCTGGCATGATGCGCGCGTGAGCGATCCACACGCGGCCACAGGCATCGACGGGGGACAACGCACCGGTGCGCCACGGCGGGTTGTCCGGGTAGACAGCGTCGACTTTGTGGCGGTGCACCCGTGGCTCGAACTCCTGCGTGCGATTCATCCCGCCCTCCGGCCTTCGCGGCTAGCCATCGCATTCATCACGCTTCTCCTGATCATGGGGGCGGGTCGCGTGTGGGACGCGTTCGCTGCGCCGATGGCGTTTGAGCCGCTCTCCCAGGCAATCCGCAGCGGCTTCTATGAGTGCATCCGCGCGACGGCGGCTGCCGATCCGAGCGCCGCGCTCGCGGGCCTGGTTGCCGCGGCTTGGCATGCACCCAGAGCATCATGGATGGCCGAGCCGTGGTTCACGGTCTGCTTCGTGCTCGTTGGGTCATCGATCTTTTCGCTTGGTGCTGGTGTGCTGGCGCGACTCTTTGCGGGTGATCTTGCCGGACACTCATGGACCATTGCCCAGGCCCGCGCGTTTCTCAGGAGTCGCCGCATTGCGCTGATTACCGCACCGGCGATGGGCGGCGCCATCGGCGGTGCGCTCTGGTGCGTGCTCTTCGTGGCCGGCGCGCTCTTCAATATCCCGCTCTTCAATGTGATCGCCGCCGCGCTCGGAGGGCTGTGGCTCGCGTTGGCCGCGCTCGCGGTTGTCGCATGGGCGGCGGTGATCTTCGGATTCCCGATGCTCGCCCCAGCGGTCGCTTGCGATGGCTGTGATGGGGTCGAGAGCGCACAGCGCGCCGGTGCCTACATGCTCGCACGACCGTTTCACTACCTGTGGTTCGTAGTCGTGAGCCTCGTCGCACTGTGCCTCGCATCGGTCGTCTTCGACGCCACCGCGACGGCGATCTGGCATGTCGCAATGAGCGCGCTTTCGTCGGGGCTCTCGGAGCAGGCGCTCTCGGCGGCGGGCACACTGGAGTTTCTCACTCCAGCTCGCGCACCCGAGGCCGCATCGTTGGGTGCGACCGATACGGCCGCAGTCGGTCTTCTTGATCTCTGGCGCACCGTTCTAAGACTTATGATCGGTGCGGCGGTGCTGTCAACGGCGGTGTCGCTCGCAACGCGTACCTACCTGCTGTTGCGGCGCACAGTCGATGGACCGGATCTTGGAGATCTCTGGATGGACGCGCCACCGGCGACCGACAGTCCCAGCTAACCCAGCCCGCCCTTGAGATCCTTGGCACCGCCGAATCGGGCCAGCAGTCTGCGTATATCGGGATCCGCGTCACGGGGCTGCACTTCTTCGCGTTCGCGGCCACCGCGCCCAGATCGGCCATGCGCGTTGGCCGGTGCGTGAACTCGCACGGGAGCTTCCTTCAGGGCCTTGATCGAAAGACTGATCTTGCGCCGATCAGCATCAACTGCCAGCACCTTCACCTGCACCGCTTCGCCGATGCGGAGTGCGCGGTCGGGGCTCGGCAGGCGATCATGCGAGATTTCCGAGATATGCACGAGTCCCTCGACTCCGGGGGCGATCTCGACGAACGCGCCGAAATCCATGAATCGACGCACGACTCCCGAGACCTCCGCGCCGACCTCGATCTCCTTGATCGCCGTGATGACTGGATCCGCCATCACCCGCTTGCGGCTCAGTGTGATGCGCACAGGCGTGGCGTCCCGATCGACACGGATCACTCGGACTTCGACCGCGTCGCCGACCGTGACGGCCTCCGACGGCTCCTTGATCATGTGATGAGCCAGTTCGCTGATGGGGATGAGTCCGTCGACGCCACCGATGTCAGCGAACGCTCCGAACGGCTGAAGGCTGACGATCGTCGCCGTCCGCTGCTGCCCGACTTCGAGCTCCTTGATGAGCGAGGCACGCTTCTCCGCGCGTTCGCGTTCGAGGTAGCGGCGCCGACTCAGCAACATGCGCTCTCGCGTGCGACGCAGCTCGACGATCTCGCAGGTCATCTTCTGTCCGAGAAAGATCGAGATGTCCTCGAGGTGGCGGAGGTCGACCTGCCCCGCAGGCATGAACGCGTGATGGTGTGCGACCTCCATGTCGAGGCCGCCCGCATTCATTCCCACGCATCGAGCTTCGACTATCTGGCCGACGCGCAGATCGCCCCACTGGGCCTTTGTTGTCATCCCCTCACGGGCGAGAATCAGCATCCCCTCGAACGGGTCAAGCCGCTCTACGACAAACTCAATCTCGACGCCGGGCTCGGGTTGCGTTTCGAAGTGGGAGGCGGGGCAGAGCCCCTGACTCTTGGGGCCAAACTCGACCAGCACATCTTTCCCGCGGACTTCCATCACCTTTCCGGTCCGTAACTGGCGGCCCCCTGAAGTCCGGCGAATGGCATTGGCCTGCGCACTGCGCGCCGATGGCCGGGGAGTGCCGGTAGCTCCCAGAATGTCGTCCATGGTCAGCCCGCCGAGGGCGGACTCGATTTCGGCATTCAACGCCGCGCTGATGTCGCCTTGAGCGTCGCCGCCGCTGGGGTGTGAATCATCGTGACCAACCTGTGACGTTTCCTGAGACATGGCGCGGTAGCGTATCGCATCTCATGCGCCCCGAGCGCGTATATTCACGGACTCGCCCCTTCTGGGCGAGCCGTCCCCACGACCCCTCAGGAGAGCGACCACAGCCATGGCATCACAGAAGGCCGCGTGGGGAATTGAAGTCGGACAGTTTGCGCTGAAGGCCATGCGGCTCGTGGTTCAGGGCGACGGAGTCGCGGTCACTGACTTCACCGTCATCCCGCATCAGCGCGTCCTTACCGATAGTGCCGTTGAGGACCAGTCGGGGATGGTGCGCGTGACGCTCGCGACCTTCGTTCAACAGTACGCCGAGAGGCTCGGCGCCGATCCCATCGTGATGAGTCTCCCCGGAAACGCGGGGTTTGCGCGGTTCACCACGCTTCCCGGAGTCGATCCGAAGTCGATCAAGCGCATGGTCGAGTACGAGGCCAAGCAGCAGATTCCGTTTCCGATGGAGGATGTCGAATGGGATAGTCATGTGCTCCCGGCCGATGACACCGGCCAATGCGGCATCGGGATTTTTGCCGCAACAAAGGACCGCCTGCGCGAGTTGCTGTTGCTCTACTCCGAGTGCGGGATCGAACCAGATGCGCTCACGCTCAGCCCCATCGCGGTCTTCAACGCGGTTACTTACGACATGTCGCTCACTACGGAGTCCAAGGCGATCACCTGCATCGACATCGGGACCGCCTCGTCAGACTTCGTGGTCATGGACCGCGGCCGCTGTTGGATCCGCACCTTCCCAGTCGGCGGATCGCACTTCACGAGCGCGATCGCGGACACATTCACGAAGCAGGGGGTCAACTACGCCAAAGCCGAGAAGATCAAGCTCGACCGGACCCCGCGCGAAGAACTCCTGCGGGCGCGAACGACCGCGATGCGCGGCGTGACTGCCCAGCTTGTCGATGAGATCGGTCGGTCACGGGAGTTCTATCAGGACGCGAACGAGGGAGTCGAGATTCACTCGGCATTCGGGGTGGGCTCGACACTGAAAATCTCCGGGCTTCGCACAAAGATCGCCGGGGACCTCAAGCTCGATCTCAAGCGGCTCGAGGAGTTCAAGCGTCTGGAACTGGACGGACCGGATCCGGTGGACTTCGCAGCTCATTCGATCAATCTGCTGCCGGCCTACGGACTCGCCCTGCAGGGGCTTGGCTTGGCGCGCGTCCAGATCAACCTGGCACCGATTGCGCGTGTAAGAGACAAAGTGTGGAAGGCGAAGGCGCCGTGGTTTGCGGCGACCGCCGCGATCCTCTGCCTCTGCGCACTCATGATGTTCCTGCGGGTCTTCATTGCCCAGTGGCAGGTGGAGGCGATCGCCGAAGGCGCCGCCGAGGCCGATGTGGTCGTCGACGAGGCGCGGGCACTCGTCGGGGAACTCGAGAAGGCTCAGCGCGTCGCCGACGATTTCGTGACGAGCAACATCACAAGCCTGCTGGACGATCGAAAGGTCTGGCCGCACCTCGTCAATGACGCATACTCGGCCTTGGCGGCAGCCAAGCCAAAGGCCGACGAGCTCAGCGGAGACGCCGCGAAGATCATGGCGATCCCGGCCAAGGAGCGCAATCTCGTGCAACTCCAGTCCTTTTCGGGCAAACCGAAGTTCGATGCCGCGACCAACAAGCGCCAGATCGAGGTGTCGGTCCGGGTGCTCCTGACGAAGTCGGAGCCCGACAGGCACATCAACGCCGACGACGGTGTCCTTGGTTGGCTGCGTCGCAACAAGGACCGTCCCGAAGTGCCCTACATCATCGAGGAAGAGACGCTGGTCGTCCCGAATTGGACAAGGATCACCGCGGGCAAACGGGAGGAGCCCACCGCGCCGACGCAAGGCAATTCGAACTCGTCGTCGGGAGGCGCGCCCAGCACGGTCGGATCAGGGGCAGGTCAGGGAGCGAGCTTCGGCGGCGCAGGATTCAAGGGACGCAAGGAGCACACTGGGACGGTCGCAGGCCCGGGTTCCGGTGGAACGCTCGGCGGTGCCGGAGGAGAGTCGAACGACGCCGTGCCAGGCGGGCCCGATACGGGTACCGATGACGCCACATCGACTGGAGGCCGCAGGAAGAGGCAGCGGACCCAGGTTGCCGGTGCCGACGAGAAACTTCCGGTACTCGATCTTGCCAAAGATGCTCCGCTGCCCGTGCCCCCATCGTTGATCGGCAAGGATGACACCCAGTTCGAGGGGACGCTGACCTTCACCGTCACTTTGCGCAATCCCCCGGGGACGGAGACTGGCACCGAGGCCACTGGCGACACTTCAAACGGCGAATCCAACTGACCTGCATCCCATGAAACTGAATTTCGACATCAAGTCCCTGTTGAAACGGAAGCCCAAAGGCGATTCGCAGCGGCATGACGCTGGATCTGAGTCTTCAAGGAGCGCCTCCTCGGAGTCGCTCACCAGGGCCGCGATCTGGATCAAGGCTCACATCCTCCTCGTCGGGATGGGGGTCGTGTCAGTCGGCGCCGTCACCGCAGGGATCATCCTGAGCGGAGAGATGCTCGCAGCCGTCAAGGAAGAGGCGAAGGGATACGGCAGCAAGCTCAATGAGTTCCGTGGGCTCGAGTCGACCTCGGTCACGATCACTGTCCCCGGCAAGGCGCCGGTGACGGCGTCGACAGTCGTCAATCGCAAACTCCTCGCGGCGGTGAAGGCTCGCATGGGCAGCGGCGCGAACGACTCAGCACAGGTACGCGCCAACGCGGTCGCGCACAATCAGGGGGTGCACACGCCGCTTGTCAACCTGCGTCTTCCGGCGAAGGATCCCAAGCGCCAGGAGATTCACCTAGATCTCGTTGCGAAACTCGCCATGGCCTACGAGGATCTGCTCGTCAACAAGCTCGGAGCTGGTCTTCCGCCCGCCGAGGAGGACATCACGCTCAAGTTGCAGCGTCGGCATGTGCGGTTCGTGCAGTCTGACCTCAAGAAGGCCCCGGATGCTGCGCTCACCGATGTCGAACGCCGCCAGCTCACGGACCAACTCGCCGCATACCGGGTTGCGCTCTACGCGGAAGCTGCGGACGGGATACGGATCTACGCCTCCGGTGAGGATGTCGGCACCTTCAAGGAGGGCTTCGATCCGAGTTCGCTGAAGTTGGGGATTGCCAAGCTCTGGAACCTGCAGTCCCGCTACTGGATAGTGGAGGACATACTGCTCGCGTGCCGTGCGCTGAACACCGAGCCGAGTGTGACCAAGAATCCAGTGAAACGGGTGCTCTCAATCCGAAGCCTCGGTGCCGTTGCTGGCGTCGTCGTGGCGGGTGAGCCTAGTGCTCCGACGAGCGGGGGCGGCGATGACGGCGCATCGACCGACGCTGGAAGTTCCGACGGAGGGTCAGACGGAAGCCCCACCACGACCGCGGCGACGACTGATGGTGCCGGTGGCGACGGAATGCCGATTGACCCAACTCAGTTGGTTTCCACCAGCAACTACGCATCATCGCTCAAGGGCTGGGCGACCAATCAGCTCTACGATGTCTCTCGGGCCGTCGTGGAACTGGTCATCGAGACTGAGCAGATACCGCGCGTCGCCGATGCCCTTGCGAAACAGAACTTCATTGCGATCACCACTATTGAGATCCTCCCGACCGACGCCTTTGCGGGCCTCGCCGATGGATTTTTTTACGGTGACCGACCGGTGTCGATCGTGACACTGACACTCGAATCGGCATGGCTGCGCGAGTGGACCGGGCCGCTGATGCCCGACGAGGTTCGTGCGCAGCTCAAGACCACGGGTCAACTGGCAGGGATAACCCCCGGGGGGGGCGCAGCGCCCTCGCAGGAGAACTGAATGGCGTCGCGGAAGATCTCTTTCATCGAACAGAACTGCGAGAAGTTCCTCCTCTGCGCGACCGGGGTCGCACTTGCGGGAATCGTCGTGTGGGAGACCATCTTCGTGCAAGTCACCGTGGATGTCGGCGGATCTGAACTCACGCTCTCTGAAGTGGGCACGCAACTCTCGAAGCGCACCGCGGCCCTCAACCGAAAGCTCGACGGTGAGGCGGGAGTTGAGCTCCCCGAGGCGTCGAAGGTCTCGGGGACAGACTCGCTCGCGGCCAAGATCGTCGAGCCGGTGTCCCCAGCGACTTCCCTTGCAAGGAACCAGCCTCCGCTGGGCGAGGGGATAGCGCTCCACGGCATTCAGGCGGACGAGTGGTATCACGAGCCGCGGTTCGCCCAAGCCATCGTTGAGGGGGTCGTCGTCACGACCGATGCGCTTACCGCGGATGCGCTTGACAAGGAGCTTCTCGAACAGAATCCCAGCCTAGCGGCACGGTTCCCCGAGGGGGCTCCGCGCGACATCACCTGGGCAACCCCGTGGATCAGGCTTGATCTCGCGGCGCTTCGCGACGAACTTCGCCGGGAGGATCGCACATCGAACCCGCAACGCGCACCGATTCCGGCTCCGTGGTTCAACGACACGCTCTATGTCGTCGATGTCGTCTTCGAGCGGCAGGAGCGCCATGCGGACGGCACATGGTCAGCGGCATCCGAGGTGGCCCCGGTTCCTGGGCAGGACTCGTGGCGCGCGGACATCGTTGTGGGGAAGGCGGATGCGAGTACACGCGAAACAATGTTTACAAACCTCGCCGAGTATGACGCGCAACTGGAACTGCTCGAACCGCAGTTCCTGCCAGTCAAGGGCGACAAGTTCATTGCCCCGGGGAGCGCGTCGGACGCAGAGGTGCCTGCGGCGGCGGGGGTATCGACCGATGCCGAAAAGGCCAAGCGAGCAGCGCAGAAGAAGGTTGAGTTGCGCCAGCGTGCGCTCGAGCGGTTGCGCGTTCAGCTCGAGAAGCTCGGCGGTCCGCTGGATCCGCCATCTTCGGGCGCGGGCGGATCAGCCGGAGGCGGATTCGGTGGGCCGTCTGGCGGGGGCGACGATGGCTCTGGCAAGGGAAGTGGCGAGGGCGGCGGCAGCGGGCTCGGCGGTGGCGGTGGGATGCAGGGGCGCAACAACCAACAGGGCAACAACGCAGACGACGAGAACTCCAGACTCGCGCGCATGCGAATGACCAAACAGGTGCGCGCGGCCGAGCGCGATCTTGCCAAGGAAGAAGCGGCGTTCGTAAAGGAATATCCGACCGCCCCAACTCCCGAGCGGCCCGTCGCCAATCCCGGGATTCCACAACCCAAGTTTGCGGCGATCGACTCGGTCCTCGCGTGGACTCACGACTGGACTGTCGCGCCCGGATCGACATACCGCTACCGCGCGGTGGCTCAGTCCTACAACCCATTCTTCAGCCACAAGTCCCTGCTCGTCGCAGAACAGCAGCAGCAGGCTGAGTCATTCACGATTTCCACCGCGACCTCCGAGTGGGGTCCCGCGACAACCATTCCGGACCCGACGAAGTTCTTCGTCCTGCGGGCCTCGGGATCGGACGGCGCATCGAGCGCACGGCGCGCGACGATTGAGCTCTACCGATTTGTCGATGGACAGGTCGATCGCCAGGTCGCGACCTGTGCGCCGGGCGATCCCGTCGGCAAGTCCGACGCGTCCGACGCAGCTGCGGGGGCGTTCCACACGCCGTGGTTCATCGTCGACATCTTTAACGACATCGCGAGGGACACGGAGCGCAATGCGCGACGCAGCACCATTGTCGTCCTTGAGCGCACCGACGCCGCCGGGCGGGCCGTGCGCGAGTATCGCCGTGTTGATCAGGACAGTGCCTCGCCAGAACGCATCGAGCTTGAGGCCAGCTTTCTCGACAGGGCCAAGGGAGCCGAAGGCGGGACCAGGGGTGGCCGGGACGGAAACCCCTCAGGGACGCCCGGCTCGGGGAAGTCCGGAGCTCCGGGATCTCCGGGCCTCGGGACCTGAAAGAGCGCGTTTTCCCACACTTAGGTCGGGGATAGAGGCGTGCCCTTGACAGTACTAGGGGGTTCGCTACACTTGCCGATCCGCGCCAGTCTTTGACTGCGTGGCAGGCTTCGGCCTGTTCTTTGACAACTGAGGATCAGATGTCGCGTGTCGAAACAGCTGGATTTCCAGTCGTTTCGGCAAGCAAGTGTAAACGAGTCAAGAATTCATCTCGAGTTTTAGAATCAAGTTTTGTATCGTTTGAATGAGCAGCCTGAAGGCTGGTTGCGTCAACCCGAAGCCGGTGCAAGCCGGGGTCAGGTAGACGTGGCCAAGCTAGAAAGGGCACACGGTGGATGCCTTGGCGTCGAGAGGCGATGAAGGACGCAGGAACCTGCGATAAGCCTAGGGGAGCTGGTAACCAAGCACCGATCCTAGGATCTCCGAATGGGGCAACCCAACCCGCAAGGGTTACCCACACCTGAATGAATAGGGTGTGTGGAGCGAACGCAGCGAACTGAAACATCTCAGTAGCTGTAGGAAAGGAAAGCAATTGCGACTCCGCAAGTAGCGCCGAGCGAACGCGGATCTAAACAGAAGTGGTGCGAAATGCCTGGAAAGGCGTACCGCAGAGGGTGATAGTCCTGTAGTACCACGACTGTGAATGGCCTTGAGTAAGGTGAGGCTCGTGAAACCTCGCCTGAACATGGGGGGACCACCCTCCAAGCCTGAGTACTCCTCGACGACCGATAGTGAACCAGTAAGGCGACTGAACGGTGAAAAGATCCCCGATAAGGGGAGTAAAAAGCACCTGAAACCGTGTGCTTACACAGCGGTCACGGGCCGTAAGGCTTGTGGCGTGCCTTTTGCATAATGAGCTGGCGAGTTACTCTATTCGGCAAGGCTAAGCGGTACCGCCGCGCAGCCGCAGGGAAACCGAGTCTGACAAGGGCGTGAAGTCGAATGGGGTAGGCGCGAAACCGGTTGATCTACCCATGGGCAGGTTGAAGGAGGGGTAAAACCCTCTGGAGGACCGAAGCCGTGAACGTTGAAAAGTTCTGGCATGACCTGTGGGGAGGGCTTACAGTGCAATCATAACCGGAGATATCTCGTTCTCCTCGAAATAGTTTTGGGACTAGCCTCGGTGAGCAACACATGGAGGTAGAGCTACTGAATGGATTTTGAGGGCCTACCCGGCTACTCGATCCA